>CAWAMP010000001.1:0-93379 GCA_963783255.1 uncultured Acidobacteriota bacterium
AAACCTGGGATACGACGATGGTCGCGGATGGTCCGCACACGCTCACCGCCGAGGCCCGGGATGCGGCCAACAATATCGGCACCGCCTCGGTGGTGGTCACCGTCCGGAACACGCCAGCCACCAGTGTCCCGTACTACATCGAGCTGAATGGGGTCAGCGACTATCTGGCGGTGCCGGACGCCGACGACTTGAGTTTCGTAAGTGGGGGGGCGGACACGCCACTGACGATTGAGACCTGGTTCCGGCCCGACACGATGGCGGGGAAGCAGAATCTGGTGAGCAAGTGGTGGGAGGGCGCGGTCCGGGAGTACCGCCTGTATGTTGCGTTGGGGGCGCTTCGGTTGGACCTGCGCGACGGGAGTGCCGGGGTGACGGTGTCGGCCATTACGAACAGTCAAACGGGGCTGGCGGGCGGCTGGCATCACCTTGCGGTCACGTACGATGGCCGGGGCGGGGTAACCGCCGCCAACGGCATCACCTTCTACATCGATGGCGTGGTGGTCCCGCTGACCCGCTTGAACAGTGCGGCCTATGTCGCGATGGAGAACTGGACCTCGCCCCTGCAGGTGGGCCGGGAAGGCCCCAACTGGCAGCAGTACGACGGCGCGCTCGATGAACTGCGCCTGTGGAATGTCGTGCGCACGCCGAGTGAGATTCAGGCCGCCATGGTGACGGAACTGAGCGGGGCGGAGCCGGGGCTGGTGGCGTACTGGCGCTTCGACGAGGGCGTGGGCACGACGGTGGCGGACGCGGGGCCGCGCGGTCACCCGGCGACGCTCTACAACAGCGTGACGTGGATGGCGGGGGGGCCGCTGGCGCCCGACGTCACCGCGCCGGACCTTACGAATATCGCCACCAGCACCCCGACCAGTGCCAGCGTCACCGTCACGTTCACCACGAGCGAGGTGGCCACGGGCTGGGTGTCGTACGCGCCGGGCGCGTCCTCTCCAAGCACGGATGTGTACAGCGCCGCGCCGGGCACCACGCACGTCGTCACCCTGGTCGGTCTGGCGCCGGACACGGCGTACCAGTATCAGGTCAAGGCTATCGACGGCGCCGGAAACCTCCAGGTGGGGGCGACCTTGAGTTTCCGCACGCTGGCGCTGTCGGTTGATGCGAGCCCGCCGACGGTGGTTCTGACGAGTCCGGTCCCTGGCACGGTTGCCGGCACGGTGTTGGTACAAGCCACGGCGACTGACGATGTCGGCGTGGCCGGGGTCCGGTTCAAACTGGACGGTGTGGCGCTCGGCGCGGAAGTCGCGGCTCCGCCCTACGTGCAAACCTGGGATACGACGACGGTCGCGGATGGTCCGCACACCCTGACGGCCGAGGCGTGGGACGCGGCCAACAACCTCGGCACGACCTCGGTGGTCGTCACGGTTCGGAATACCCCCACCACGACCAGCCCTCATTACGTGGAGTTGAATGGGGTCAGCGACTATCTGGCCGTCGCGGACGCCGACGACTTGAGTTTCGTAAGTGGGGGGGCGGACACGCCATTGACGATTGAGACCTGGTTCCGGCCCGACACGATGGCCGGCAAGCAGAATCTGGTCAGCAAATGGTGGGAGGGCGCGGTCCGGGAGTACCGCCTCTATGTTGCGTTGGGGGCGCTCCGATTGGATTTGCGCGACGGGAGTGCCGGGGTGACGGTGTCGGCCATTACGAACAGTCAAACGGGGCTGGCGGGCGGCTGGCATCACCTTGCGGTCACGTACGATGGCCGGGGCGGGGTAACCGCCGCCAACGGCATCACCTTCTACATCGATGGCGTGGTGGTCCCGCTGACCCGCTTGAACAGTGCGGCCTATGTCGCGATGGAGAACTGGACCTCGCCCCTGCAGGTGGGCCGGGAAGGCCCCAACTGGCAGCAGTACGACGGCGCGCTCGATGAACTGCGCCTGTGGAATGTCGTGCGCACGCCGAGTGAGATTCAGGCCGCCATGGTGACGGAACTGAGCGGGGCGGAGCCGGGGCTGGTGGCGTACTGGCGCTTCGACGAGGGCGTGGGCACGACGGTGGCGGACGCGGGGCCGCGCGGTCACCCGGCGACGCTCTACAACAGCGTGACGTGGATGGCGGGGGGGCCGCTGGCGCCCGACGTCACCGCGCCGGACCTTACGAATATCGCCACCAGCACCCCGACCAGTGCCAGCGTCACCGTCACGTTCACCACGAGCGAGGTGGCCACGGGCTGGGTGTCGTACGCGCCGGGCGCGTCCTCTCCAAGCACGGATGTGTACAGCGCCGCGCCGGGCACCGCACACGTCGTCACCCTGGTCGGTCTGGCGCCGGATACGCCGTACCAGTATCAGGTCAAGGCCATCGACAGTGCAGGGAACCTTCAGGTGGGGGCGACCTTGAGTTTCCGCACGCTGGCGCTGTCGGTTGATGCGAGCCCGCCGACGGTGGTTCTGACGAGTCCGGTCCCTGGCACGGTTGCCGGCACGGTGTTGGTACAAGCCACGGCGACTGACGATGTCGGCGTGGCCGGGGTCCGGTTCAAACTGGACGGTGTGGCGCTCGGCGCGGAAGTCGCGGCTCCGCCCTACGTGCAAACCTGGGATACGACGACGGTCGCGGATGGTCCGCACACCCTGACGGCCGAGGCGTGGGACGCGGCCAACAACCTCGGCACGACCTCGGTGGTCGTCACGGTTCGGAATACCCCCACCACGACCAGCCCTCATTACGTGGAGTTGAATGGGGTCAGCGACTATCTGGCCGTCGCGGACGCCGACGACTTGAGTTTCGTAAGTGGGGGGGCGGACACGCCATTGACGATTGAGACCTGGTTCCGGCCCGACACGATGGCCGGCAAGCAGAATCTGGTCAGCAAATGGTGGGAGGGCGCGGTCCGGGAGTACCGCCTCTATGTTGCGTTGGGGGCGCTCCGATTGGATTTGCGCGACGGGAGTGCCGGGGTGACGGTGTCGGCCATTACGAACAGTCAAACGGGGCTGGCGGGCGGCTGGCATCACGTGGCGGTCACGTACGATGGCCGGGGCGGGGTGACCGCCGCCAGCGGCATCACCTTCTACATCGATGGCGTGGTGGTCCCGGTGACCCGCTTGAACAATGCGGCCTATGTTGCGATGGAGAACTGGACCTCGCCCCTGCAGGTGGGCCGGGAAGGCCCCAACTGGCAGCAGTACGACGGCGCCCTCGACGAACTGCGCCTGTGGAACGTCGTGCGCACGTCGAGTGAGATTCAGGCCGCCATGGTGTCGGAACTGAGCGGCGCCGAGCCGGGGCTGGTGGCGTACTGGCGCTTCGACGAGGGCGCGGGCACGACCGTCGCGGACGCCGGGCCGCGCGGCCACACCGCGACCCTGTACAGCAGCGTGACCTGGGTCGCGGGGGGCCGCTGAGCAGTCTCAGATGCAGGCCGGCGCTGGATCCGGCCCCGCCCACGGTGGCAGTCCGGCGTCGAGCACGTCCCGGCGTACTCGCCTCAAGCGCGGGGACGCAGCGAGCAGTTCAATCGCACGGTGCAAGACCGGCTGGTGAACGAACTTCGAGTGGGCGGCATCACGACGATCGCCGTTGTCGGCGCGTTGGGGACGGCTTTGATGAGACGAAGAGCGATCCGCGCGAACATCATCTCGTGGGATGGCGGTGGCCTTGGCACGGACATCGACGTGCTCACCAAGGCCTTGATGCGTGCCGGCTGCGAAGTCACGTTCAAGGGTCGTCGGCACCGAAGGGCGCGCCATCGTTTGCATAGCCTCCTGATGACGGCCGGGGTCGTGTTCGCTCAGCGATGGGCGGCGCTGACAAAGAGGCCTCCGTTCGACGTGAATTTCTTCATCGAGTCGGTGTTCCCCGAATATCTGCCCACCGGACGCGTCAACTGCCTCTTCGTTAATCCGGAGTGGTTCCGGGACGAGAACCTCGCGCACCTCGCGCGCCTGGACTTCGCCCTCTGCAAGACGCCGAGCGGCGTCGAGGCCCTCCGCGGCCTACCCGTGGCGTGCCGGGACATCGCATTTACCAGCCCGGACAAACGCATCAGCGGACACGAGCGTCGCGGACCCCTCCGCTGCCTGCACCTGTCCGGCCAGAGTGCGGTGAAGGGGTCCGAGGCGGTGGTCGAGGCATGGTCTCGCCATCCCGAGTGGCCTCAGCTCACCGTGGTCCGTCGCGCCCGTCGCTACGGAGGCGAGGAGACGCCCCCTCTCCCGTTGCTGCCCAACGTGCGCTACGAGACCGACTACCTTCCGGATGATCAACTGAGGCAACTGCAAAACGACTGCGAGGTCCACGTGATCCCGTCGCAGGCGGAGGCCTACGGGCACGTGATCGGCGAGGCGATGGGCTGCGCGGCGATCGTCGTCACGACCGACGCGCCGCCGATGAACGAACTCGTCGCGCCGGACCGCGGCGTGCTGATCCGGGTCGCCCGCTCGGAACCGATGCGCCGGTCGAGGCGAAACTACATCGACGTTGCCGATCTTGAAGACAAGTTGAATGAGGTATTTGCCATGTCGCCGCAGCGCCGCGCGGAACTGGGCCGGAACGCTCGGGCGTGGTACGATTCACAGAACCAGCGCTTCGAGAGGGCTCTGCGTGCATTCCTCGACGAACTGCCTCGATTGCGCGCTCGGAACGAGAACCGATGCCCCCGCGGGGTGTGACGCCATTCCCCAGCCATGATCGCAGACGAACGCTTCGGCTCCAATTGAGCGGAGGACCGCACTAGCATGAGACTCGTGACACTGCTTATGGCCCTGGCCGTTAGCTTGGCGTTGGTGGCCTTCGTGTACCAGCAGGTTGTCGTGGAAGGCGCCTTCGGTCCTGCTGCGATGCTCGGCACTGCAGCCCTCGGCGTGCTCGTTGTCTCGTCGCTTGTGCTGACCTACTTGACCGGCACCCGGCACCGCGAACTCGTAGGCAAGGTGGTCATCTCACTTGAGAGAAGACAGCCACGTCAGGTTTTCTAGTGAACAGGCATCGGCGATGATGATCAGGTCTACACCCCCCGCCCTCACGATGGACGTGCAGGTTCCCAAGTCCCTGGAGTGGCTCGCCCCGGTAGTGGTGGAGGGGCTCATTCGCGTGGGCGGCGACAGCGACGGCGGCTACGTGATTCCGGAGCCTCTCTTGTGCGGCGCCGATGTCCTGATATCCATGGGGCTCGGATTCAACTGGCAGTTCGAGAGAGAAGTCCGCGTCCTGAATCCCACGATCCTCTTACATGTCTACGACCACACCGTTTCGGAGAAAGTGTTTCGAAGGCAGTACCTTGCTGGGGTGGCCGCCCGTCTGACAGGTAGACTCGGTCGTGCGGCCTTGCAGCGCCGACGTCGGCGTCTGCATGACTATCGTGCTTTCTTCCGTCGGGAGGCGACCCACTTCCAGGAACGGATCTGTAATTGGCAGGACACGCCGTTGGATGTGGACATTCCCACCGTATTCGCCCGTGCTGGCATCGGCCGGGTGTTCGTGAAGATGGACATCGAGGGAATGGAGTATCGAGTCTTGGAACACGTGCTCGCCCATGCGAATCGAATCGGCGGGCTCGTGATCGAGTTCCACGACACGGGCCCACTGCGCTCGGTGTTCGTGCAGACGATGGAGGAGATACGCCGCCGGTTCGAGATCGTCCATGTCCACGCGAACAACTTCGCTCCGACGTACCGCGACGGCATGCCAGAATCCCTGGAGATCACGGTGGCGAACAAGGACTTCGTACAGGGTACGCGGTGCCGGAAGGAACTCCCCCTTCTGGATCTGGATCGTCCGAATGCTCCCGCACGGCCGGACTACAGGCTAACGTTCCCGTGACGCCTCAACGGACGGCAATCACGGCCAGTCTACATCGTTCCAGGTGATAACCGATGGGGATGCCAGGGATGGCACGAAGAGCGATCCGCGCGAACATCATCTCGTGGGATGGCGGTGGCCTTGGCACGGACATCGACGTGCTCACCAAGGCCTTGATGCGTGCCGGCTGCGAAGTCACGTTCAAGGGTCGTCGGCACCGAAGGGCGCGCCATCGTTTGCATAGCCTCCTGATGACGGCCGGGGTCGTGTTCGCTCAGCGATGGGCGGCGCTGACAAAGAGGCCTCCGTTCGACGTGAATTTCTTCATCGAGTCGGTGTTCCCCGAATATCTGCCCACCGGACGCGTCAACTGCCTCTTCGTTAATCCGGAGTGGTTCCGGGACGAGAACCTCGCGCACCTCGCGCGCCTGGACTTCGCCCTCTGCAAGACGCCGAGCGGCGTCGAGGCCCTCCGCGGCCTACCCGTGGCGTGCCGGGACATCGCATTTACCAGCCCGGACAAACGCATCAGCGGACACGAGCGTCGCGGACCCCTCCGCTGCCTGCACCTGTCCGGCCAGAGTGCGGTGAAGGGGTCCGAGGCGGTGGTCGAGGCATGGTCTCGCCATCCCGAGTGGCCTCAGCTCACCGTGGTCCGTCGCGCCCGTCGCTACGGAGGCGAGGAGACGCCCCCTCTCCCGTTGCTGCCCAACGTGCGCTACGAGACCGACTACCTTCCGGATGATCAACTGAGGCAACTGCAAAACGACTGCGAGGTCCACGTGATCCCGTCGCAGGCGGAGGCCTACGGGCACGTGATCGGCGAGGCGATGGGCTGCGCGGCGATCGTCGTCACGACCGACGCGCCGCCGATGAACGAACTCGTCGCGCCGGACCGCGGCGTGCTGATCCGGGTCGCCCGCTCGGAACCGATGCGCCGGTCGAGGCGAAACTACATCGACGTTGCCGATCTTGAAGACAAGTTGAATGAGGTATTTGCCATGTCGCCGCAGCGCCGCGCGGAACTGGGCCGGAACGCTCGGGCGTGGTACGATTCACAGAACCAGCGCTTCGAGAGGGCTCTGCGTGCATTCCTCGACGAACTGCCTCGATTGCGCGCTCGGAACGAGAACCGATGCCCCCGCGGGGTGTGACGCCATTCCCCAGCCATGATCGCAGACGAACGCTTCGGCTCCAATTGAGCGGAGGACCGCACTAGCATGAGACTCGTGACACTGCTTATGGCCCTGGCCGTTAGCTTGGCGTTGGTGGCCTTCGTGTACCAGCAGGTTGTCGTGGAAGGCGCCTTCGGTCCTGCTGCGATGCTCGGCGTTGCAGCTCTCGGCGTTTGCGCTGTCGCATCGCTCGCGCTGACCTACCTGGCCGGGACACGACACCGCGAACTCGTGGGCAAGGTGCTGCTGGCCTGCAGCGCCGCGGCAGTCAGCTACCTCGCTCTCGACTTCGCGCTAGGCTTAATCCTGATCGTACCGCTATCGCCTCCGCTCGTTCCCGATCCGTATCGGCATCACGCCCTGGTCCCGGATTCCTATGCGGAGCTTCGGCAACGAGACTTCGCCTACATCCAACGCGTCAACCATCTCGGTCTTCGCGGACGCGAGACAACCGTGGAGAAGCCGGCCGGCACCAGGCGGATCCTCATGCTCGGCGATTCGTTCACCATGGGGAAGGGCGTGCAGGATAGCGAGACCTTTTCCGCGCTCGTCGAACGCTCTCTTCAGGCATCGCTGGCGACGTGTGGCGGCGGTTCGGTGGAGCTGCTCAACGGGGGCGTTGACAGCTACGCGCCGATTCTCTCCTACATCCAGTTCAAGCGCGAACTGGTACGTCTCGCCCCGGACTTGGTGGTCCTCAACCTCGACCACAGCGACCTCATCCAGGAGGCTGCTTACCGTCGGCAGGCGGTTCGCGACCCGAATGGCGAGATCATCGCGGTGCCGCAAATCTGGCAGGATTCGGCATACGAGCGGTTCCTCAGCTGGACCTCACGTCACCTGTTCCTGACGCGCGTTCTGCTCGTCTACGTGAACCGCGCGATGGACCACCGCGAGCTCACCGTCCGGCGAGTCGTGAATGAGGCCGGACGCGAGCATTTCGCTCACACGCTGGAGGGGGACGTCGACCGCACTGCACAGTGGCAGGGCGTCTTCGAGTCCATTGGTCGCATCAAGCTCTTGGCCGATTCAGCTCAGGCCGAGTTCCTCCTGACGACTTACCCATGGGCACATCAGCTTGGTGACCGTGGTTGGGTGCCCGGCCGCTACGCATACATGAGAAAGGGAGAGCGGACCACCGACCTCACCCAGCGGACGATCCGCGAGCGTTCGGCCGCGCTCGGGATCAACCTGTTCGAGGCCCTGCCCGTGTTCCAGAAATACCAGGGCTCCGAGCCGCTGTACTTCGACTACGACCCGCACTGGACGGCAACCGGCCATCGGGTGATGGCTGAGGGCCTCGGGCGCTACATCGCTGAGCATCAGCTTCCGCGATGGTGTGCCGCAAAGTGACCTGCGCGGCCGCCGGCCGTCGCCGGGTCTCAAGCGCCAACCAGCTCGGCGTACACCCGCTCGTACGCGCGAGTCATATGCTCAACCGTGAACTGCTGCTCGAACGTGGCCCGCGCAGCGACGCCGAGCCGGTGTCGAAGGCCGTGGTCACGAAGTCGAGCCAAGGCATCAACCATGGCGTCGATGTCGCCAGACTCTACGATCAGGCCGGTCTCGCCGTCGTCGAGCACTCGGGGGTTGTCTCCGACGCGTGTGGCGAGGACGGCCTTGCCAGCCGCCATCGCCTCGAGAACCGCGATGGACATGGCCTCCCAACGCGATGGTTGAAAGAACACGTCAAACGCCGGAAGCGCTCGCGCCGCCGCGTTCGGGAGCCAGCCGGCGAGCACCACCGTGTCATCCAGCCCCAGTTCCAGCCGCCGCTGTTCGAGTTGCGGCCGTAAAGGCCCTTCGCCCAGAACTACGAACTGCATGCGGTGGCCCGCGTCGCAGCATCGCCGGGCCACGCTGAGCAAGTCCTCCAGACCCTTCTGCGGGATTAACTTGGCGAGCGTCCCGACGAGCAAGCGGTCTCCTGTCCCGACCTCCGCGCGAAAGGACGATGCGGGTTCTGGAGAGGCTGGCGTCGCCCCGTTCCACACGGTGTCGATTCGGGAATCCGGTATGTGGTAGGCCGCCTGGATCAGGTGCCGTTGCTGCCAACCGACCGCGATCAATCGGTCCACGATTCGGGAGGCCCAGCGCTCCATCCACAGCGTGCGCCGTTCGAGATTCGGGTAGTTGCCGTAGTGGAAGGTGTGCACGACCTTCAGGCGGGGCACCATCAGCTTGCAGAGGGCGGCATCCCAGAAGGCCGATGGCGCGTGCGTGTGCACGACATCGACTTCCCTGTCCCTGACGGCCTTCCAGAACTTGAACGGTGTCAGGTAGTCGACCCGACGGTCCTTGCGCTGCGGGAGGACGAAGACATCGATGCCCTCACGACGAAGTCCCTCGCCGATTGACTCCAGCCCTTTCGTGCAGCACACGCACACCTGGAATCGATCTCGGTCAATCAGGTGCGCCAGGTCCCGAACGACCATCTCGGCGCCGCCGATACCGAGGCCGTCAATAGCGAGCATCAGCCTGATCGGGCGTCGCTGCCTCGCATCGACGCTCCCTTCTCGTTCCTGCTGACGCCTGAGCTTCATCACGCCGTGCTTCCCTCGTCGACTACGCGCGCCGTCAGCCGAGTCTCCAGCAACGGCCGCTCGAGCCGATTGCCGCGCTGCTGGTTGGTCTAGCAGACTGCGCTTGATCCGCCTGTGTGGAAGTCAACATAGCCGGACTGCGGTCAGGGTGCACCCTCCGACGGATAGCCTCGCACACGCCGTGTCAGACTGCCGACGGATTCGCAGAAGTAGTCGTCGTCAGACCGGCCAGTCTGAGTGTCGCCAATCATCGGGTCTTCAGAAGCTGGAAGTCTACCTTGTTGGTCGAAGTCCGAGGGAGAGCGTCGAGGACGGTGAAGGAATCCGGGATCATGTACGGAGGGAGAATCTGCGACGACAGTTTCTTCAGAGCGATGATAGTCAGCGCAGTACCCTGGTGACAGCTCACGAACGCGCCGATCCGCATGCCTGACTCCGGGTCGGGGATAGCCACGGCAGCGGCCTCTCGAATTGCTGGATGCCGCAGCAGCCCCACTTCGATCTCGCCGAGTTCGACGCGATAGCCCCGGCGTTTGACCATGCGATCGCGGCGACTCAGGTAGCGGTAGTGCCCTTCGGGGGTCTCCGTCACGATGTCGCCGGTTCGGTACCATCTCCTCCCGTCGGCGTCCACCAGGAAGGCGTTCTGGTTCTGTTCGGGCAGGTTCCAGTATCCTGCCATGACGTTCGCCCCCGACACCACCAGCTCTCCAGGATTGCCACGCGTGACGCGGTGACCGTCCTCGTCGATCACCATCGCGGCGTTGGGATGGCAGATCTCACCGATCGGGAAGGTATCCATCGTGGTCCAGGAGCCGTCACTGGGTACTTCGTAGTACGTGCAGACGTTCGTTTCAGTCGGACCGTACAGATTGAAGTAGCGCGGCCTGCCCCAGAGAGCGTGCACGGCGCGGAATTGCGTGACCGGGAACACCTCCCCGGCAAAGAGCACGAGGCGCAGGGACGAGTAGTCGTATCGATCGAGCTTGCCGTAGAGTGCCAACAGACTGAGTATTGACGGCGTCGCGTACAAGACGGTGATGCCTTCCGATGCGATCGCTGCTGCGAGGCGTGCTGGGTCCTTTCCCAGCGCTTCGCCGAACAGGACCAGCCTCGCGCGATGCTTGATCGGCACGAAGAGATCGAGAATCGACAGATCGAAGTGAAACGGCGCATGCGACGAAAAGGTGTCCTCCGGTCCAGGCTCAAACGTCCGAGAGCACCAATCGATGAAGCTGGCTGCGTTTCGATGGGATAGAACGACCCCCTTGGGGTTTCCGGTCGAGCCCGAGGTGTAGAGAATGTAGGCGACGTCTTCCGGGTCTGACCGGATCGACTGAACGATCGGAGCCGGGTCGGTCTGCTGTAGGGATTCGAGCGCCTGGCGGAGCGGTACGTCGGAGTCGTTCTCGTCCAACGCCATTAAGGCCGGCGCCGCCCCGAGCAGTTCCAGTTCATTCAGGAGCGCACCCTCCAGCTTCCGTTCGGTGACGACGGCCTTCACCTGACAGTCGTTCAGAATGAATGCCCCGCGGGGGGCCGGAGACTCGGCATCAACAGGAACGTAGGCCGCACCGCACTTCAGTATTCCGAATATCGTGACCACCGCGTCAATGGACTTGTGCAGCCTCAGGCCCACTCGATCACCCGGGCGAATGCCCAGATGCCAGAGCCGATCCCGCAACCGGTCCGACAGCATGGAGAGCTCGGCGTACGTGACACGCGTCCCTCCGGGTACCGCAACCGCCTCCTTTCCAGGCTGACCGAGCGCCGACGCCTCGAGGAGGTCCGCCAAACAGTACGGAGCCGTCATGACGGGCTACCCTGCTTGGACCTGACGAGGCGCTCGATGCTCACCAGCGACGAGAGGTTGCCTGCGTCCAGGTCACCGGCCTCGAACTCGACCTTGAACTGCTCTTCCAGGAAAGCTACGAGCTTGAGCGTCGACAGCGAGTCCAGGATGCCGCTCTCCTTGAGCTCGGTCTCGTCGGTCAGGTTCCTGGCGTCTTCGCCGGGGAGGAAGTTCTCCAGGATGAAGTGCCGCACCAGTTCGCGAATGTTGTCCATCGGTCAGAACCTCCTGTCAGTCGAGATGATGGTGGCGTTGGGAAGGGCTCTTCCGGCGGCGTCAGCCTCCAGGAACGCCGTCAATTCCCGATACAGGCGATCGGCGATCAGGCGGTGACCCGCCGCGTTTGGATGATCGTCCCCAAGCGAGGCGCGGAGCGCAGGCCGGTCCATCTCCGGAAACACATCGAACAAACTGATCACCGGTAGCCCGGTCTGCTCAATAACGTCGCGATTGGGGATGTCCCTGGCGACGTTGTCGATCACAGTGTTCAGGCCGAGCACTACAGGCACCATTCCTCGCGATCTCGTCACCTCAGCGAAACGTCTCAGCGACCCACCCACGACGCTTTCCGAGATCCGACGGATCCTCGCCTCGGCCTCGTCTGACGGCATCCGCGGTTGAAGGCCGAGACGTTTCGCCAGCCGACGGCCTGCCGCGAATGGCACGGCGACGCTCCCGTCCATGTCCGCAAGGCCTGCACTCGCGAACAGTGCGCCCAGCGGCTCCTTGGGAACGGGGATACCCCTCGATAGGAGCTTGAGGAGATAGCGCTCTGTCATCGAGCGATTGCTTTGGTAGTGGGTGGCGATCACGATGTCCGGGGAGAAGTCGAGTACCCGGTCCTCCAGGATCGCGACCTGCTGCGACAGCGAGTAACCATCCACGCCGAAGTTCAGAATCTCGACACGCCGATACCTCCCGGCTCTGAACTCGCGGTTCAGGCGCGTCTCGACCAGCGCCTCGAACGTCTGTCCATCCGACACTCCGTTGCCCATCACGTGCGAGGGCCCCAGAAGTGCGATCCGCAATGTGTCGGGCGGCTTCTCCAGCGTGTAGTCGTCGTCACGCATCCCCCACCGATTGGTGCTGAATGTGTGGCCGTTCCATACGACGCGTCGAGACGGAAGCAGATCGCGCGTGAGCAGATCCCGGCGTTCTCTGAGCACGCCCGTCGTCGAGAGGTCTGCCCACCCTCCGTCCCGGCCATCGGCGTTCTGCCCGAGAGCGGCCGGCTGCGTTCGCACGTCGAGCCGCTCGTAGTAGCCGCGATGCTGGAGGGCGGTGTCGCGGGCGTTCAATCCGCTGGCGCGCAGCGAGGCCAGGCCGGCGGCCACCGGACTGGGAGCCATCGTCTGGACGGCCGGTAGCGTTGCAGCCAGCAGGACGAGCAGGACGGCGAACGTGCGCGTGGAGGGCAGCGAGGCGAACTCGAGCCACCGTGGCTGTGCACTCCGTACTGTGCGCCAGTCGATACCACCGAGGACAAGTACCGTCCCGAGGGCCGAGGCGAGCAAGACCACCCCCCTGACATCGACCTCGGCGGCGGCGCCCAGCATCCAGATCCAACGGCCGATCGAGTCGGCGCTCCACAGCGACCACAGGAAGCAGAACAGCGAGAACGTGGCGACAGCGCTGAGCCCAAACCTCCAGCTCCAGCCGCCGGCCCGCTGAATCGGCTTCTTCCCCGCCTTCGACTCCCTGAGCGCCCCCAGGACTACCATTCCGCCCAGCGTTCCCCAGAACAGGACGTCCTGGATCGACACCGGAAAGTCGCCCCGCAACCAGAACCACTGGTAAGAATGCAGGAACCATGTCGTCGCGAACACGACGGCGGTCGCGGATCCGATGGCCCTGGTCGGGCCCAGTCGCTTCAGCCTGAAGTAGGCGGGATAGAAGACCACCTTCATCATGAAGTCGGTCCAATAGATGTTGATCCGCCGCCACAGCTCCGTGAAGCTGGGCGCGAGGAAGTACATCCTGTTCGTTTCCGGCAGGCGGAAGCCAAACAGGTGCAGGAGTCCGACGATCAGGTGAAACTGGCCAGATACGCGCAGGTACAGCAACAGCGTGCCCAGCATGAACTGAACCAGGTCGCTGAGGCGAACGACGTCCGACGGATCCGTGAGCACCTGATGGTATACGAACCGATACAATAGGAGGTGGACCAGCCCTCGCGAGATCCACTGCAGCCCCTGTTCGTAGATTGCCGCGTCAGACCGATCGTAGTACGTGCGACGAAACGTCTGGTAGTCGACGACTGGGAACAGAGGGAAGACCATGTTGGGCAACATGAAGAAGTACGCAAGCGCCCAAAGCGGCCCACGGTCGGATTGGACCTTCCCCACGGCGAGCACGTACAGGGCCAGCCTGAACATGAACATCGCACCCAGGATCGGCCACACGGCACTGGACCAGAGCGAGGCAACGATCCCAGCTCTCGACAGAGCCAGGAGCCCTCCGACCGCTACCAACGTCACCACGCGGGCGGTGAACGGGACCGGCAAGTGGCATATCGCGATCAGCATCAGGCCACTCGCGATGAGCCACGTGCCGTCAGTGATCTGGAACACCAGGAACACGCCGGCGAACGACAGGAGGACGAAGAACAGCAACCGGTACCGCAGCGGGAGGACGACGTTGATCGCGAACCCGGCCGTCGCGAGGATGAACACACGCAGGAACGTGGTGCTTTCGATCCCGTACAGGTGGACGACCAGAGCGGCCAGGACGAGCTGCGACACCTGCAGCAGGTGCCGAACGACGTCAGGCCAGGATTCCGCCTGTTGCAGTACCGGCTTGGTCGCTGCCGGCCGGTTTCAAGGCGTCCGTCGCTGAATTCACAGGCCAAGGCCTCGAGCGATAATATTCCGCTGGATCTCCGACGTGCCGGAGTAGAGGGTGCCGCCCACCGAATCGCGCAGATCACGCTCAACCTGCTGCTCTGTCATGTAGCCGTAGCCGCCGAAGATCTGGACGGCATCGAGACACGATCTCACGAAGCTCTCGGACACGTAGAGCTTGGCAACGGCGGCTTCCACCGTGGCGTCTACCTTTGCGTCCTTCAGTGCGCCAATCCGGTAGACCAGTGGCCGACACGTGTCGAGCCGCACCTTCATGTCGACCAGACGGTTTGCGACGGATTGGAACTTCCCGATTGACTTCCCGAACTGTCTGCGCGCGCGGGCGTGCTCCACGCAGTCCCGCAGCTGCCGCTGCATGACGCCAAGGCAGGTGGCCAGAATGCAGCCGCGCTCCCATTCCATCGAGCACTCGAACACTCCGGCCCCACGCCCCTCTCGGCCGAGGCGCTGCTCCACCGGCACGCGGCAGTCCTCGAACACGACCTCGGCCATCGGTGACGTGCGCAGTCCCATCTTGTCGAGCTTCCGACTGACCGTGAGGCCCGGAGTGTCGCGGGGTACGATGAACCCGGTGATCCCCATCAGCCCGAGGGAGCGACCGACGGTGGCATAAGCCACGAACAGGTCGGCAACAGGGGCGTTCGTCACGAACGTCTTTGCACCGTTCAGCACGTAGTGACTGCCATCGCGCACGGCGCGTGTGCGCATGCTGAAGATGTCAGAGCCGGCGTCTGGTTCGGACGCCGCGTTTGCACCTATGAACGAGCCGTCGCACAGAGACGGAAGGTACTTCTGCCGCTGCTCTTCCGTTCCGTAGATCAGGATAGGGATCGAGTTCGTCCACAGGTGGGCGTTGAGCGAGAACAGGAGCCCCTGGTCCCGTGTTCCGGCGCCGAGCCCCTCCATGACCGCGAGCAGTTCGGACAGGCCCAGCCCAAGCCCGCCATACTGCTTTGGAATTGGCATGCCCAGGACGCCGAACTCCGCGCATCGCCGCCATGCGTCACGATCGAAGTGGCGCTCCCGGTCCCGCACCACCATATCGCTGGCCAGCGACTCCCGTGCGAACGTCAGGGCGGCGTTCTGGAGCTCCTCCTGCTCGGCTGACAGTCCGGAGAACATCACGTGGTCACCCGCCGGTTCAGAAGATCGTGTAGATGAAGGGCGCGAGCGCGGAGCCCTGCGCGAAGACCAACAGCGTCCCCACGAGGAGCATCACGACCAGGATCGGCAGGAGCCACCACTTCTTGCGTACACGGAGGAACTCCCACAGCTCGCGAGGCATCGAATTGCGACTCATCGGTTCTCCTTCGCCTAGAACTGGCGCTCCATGCTCTGTGACCGGCGTGCGCCAGGTTCCCTGGTTGTCCAGAATCCCCCATCCCTCTCGGCGTGTCTGAGGGGATTCTTCCCGAGCGCCCGCATGACCAACCCCGTCGGCGTGATGACGCCGTAGTAGACCAGCCCCATGAAGACGGGTGTGGTGACCTTAGAGATCGCGTGAGCCATCGCCATCCAGGCTTCCTGTATGGGGCCCAGATGTGCGGGAACAGCGACGCCCGCCAACACGAGCACACCGCCGAGGGCCCCCAGGACGGCCGGCGGAATCACGTGCCCCCGCCACCACGAAAGGGCGGCGAGCGCCAGGAAGGCGACCCCGACGGTCAATCCGAACTTCCGACCCTCCCGGCGGGTCAATCGAGCTGGAACTCGCTTTGCCACTCCTCGGTCTCCTTCCACTCCGGCTGCTCGGTCTTGTCGAGCAGAAACGGCCCGAGCACCAGATGGTCGATGTGGGTCCGCATAAAGCAGCGGTACGCATCGGCGGGGGTGCACACGATGGGCTCGCCACGGACGTTGAACGATGTGTTCACGAGCAACCCGCACCCCGTCTGGCGTTCGAATTCCTTGATCAGATCGTAGTAGTTCGGGCTGGTCTCCCGCGACACGGTCTGGACACGCGCGGAGTAGTCGATATGGGTGACGGCGGGAATGTCGGACCGCGGCACGTTGAGCATGTCGATGCCCCAGAGCGTGTGCTGTTCGGCCGTCAGCGGAATCTGGCGCTCCTTGCGCACCGGTGCCACCAGGAGCATGTACGGCGACTCGGTGTCGAGCGCGAAGTAGTCCGAGACGCGCTCTCGCAAGACGCTCGGCGCAAACGGGCGGAAGCCCTCCCGGAACTTGATCTTGATGTTCATCTGCGCCTGCATTCGCGGGCTGCGGGGGTCGCCGAGGATGCTCCGGGACCCGAGGGCGCGCGGGCCGAATTCCATACGGCCGTCGAACCAGCCCACGATCTTCTCGTTCGCGAGAATTCCGGCGACCCGGGGGAACATCTCCGCGGGCTCGAGGCGGGCGTAGCGCGCACCGACCGACTGCAGGAAGCTCTCAAGCTCGGCCGGGGAGAAGTCCGGGCCGAGATAGGCGCCCTTCATGGCGTCGTGGCCGGGGACCACCTTCCTCGGGTGGCCGCCATGGCGATGCCAGATCAGTTGCGCCACGCCGAGCGCTCCCCCGGCATCGCCCGCGGCCGGCTGTATCCAAATCTCCTTGAAGGGGCCTTCCCGGAGCAGGCGACCGTTTCCCACGCAGTTCAAGGCCACGCCGCCCGCGAGGCAGAGCCTGTCGAGGCCGGTTCGCCGGTGGGCCGTGCGGGCCATCCGCAGCATGATCTCCTCGCACACCTCCTGCACCGACCGCGCGAGGTCCATTTCACGCTGCGTCAACTTCGTCTCGGGAACCCGCGGCGGGCCGCCGAACAGCCCGTCGAAAGCCTCGTTGGTCATCGTGAGGCCGGACAGGTAGTTGAAGTAGGCCTGGTTGAGGCGAAACGAACCGTCCTCCCGCAGGTCCACGAGCTCCCGGTAGATGGTGTCCACGTACTTCGGCTCGCCGTATGGCGCGAGCCCCATCACCTTGTATTCGCCCGAGTTGACCTTGAAGCCGGTGTAGTAGGTGAACGCCGAATAGAGGAGACCGAGCGAATCCGGCCAGTGCAGCTCCTGGCAGATCTCGATATCGGCACCATGTCCCGCGCCGATCGAGGCGGTGGCCCACTCCCCGACGCCGTCCATGGTCAGGATCGCCGCCTCCTCGAACGGAGAGGGAAGGAACGCGCTCGCCGCATGCGACTCATGATGCTCGGCGTAGAGGACTTCGCCGTCATAGCCGAGTTCGTCGCGCACCTGCTGGTCGATGAACAGCTTGTCCTTGATCCAGAGGGGGCCCGCCATCAGGAACGACTGTATTCCCTTCGGTGCGACGCCCAGATACGTCTCGAGTATCCTCTCGAACTTCAGGAACGGCTTGTCGTAGAACCCGACGAAGGCCAGGTCGGTCGCGCTGATCCCCGCCGCTTTGAGGCAGTACCCGAACGGCGTTGCCAGGGAAACGTGCATCCCCTTTCTTGCGGGTGAACCGCTCCTCCTGTGCTGCTGCCACGATCTCGCCGTCTCTGAGCAGGGCCGCCGCGCTATCGTGGTAGAACGCCGAGATGCCGAGTACGTATTGGTTCGCCATGCACGCCACACTCCGACACACCGTCGATTCGGTTGCCGCCAGACCCTGAAGCACACCAAATCCCGCCGCTCATATCCTATCGGCTTCAGTGCGTCCACCCTTCAGCGGAACCACTCATCCACGCCGACACCAACGAATCGCCAACACGCCAGAGAATCAGGGTCTCATACCCTGACGAAACGCGGACGCTTGTTCTCAGTTTCCGCCCGCAACGAGAGGCCTAGTTAGGCAAGCCGAGGCGGGTTCGAGCCGACCCGGGACTGCATTTTCATGAGACTTCTGCCGATAATGCAACTGTTGGCAACGGTTTGGAAGCGGGCCGGAGAGACCCTGGGTGTTCGATGAAGAGCCAGCCGCGCGATTACGGGCAGAATGTCAATCTTCTGATTGTGTCGAGGGGCCTCGGGATAGTCGGGACCGCCGCAGTTCCGATGCTGGCCGCCGATCCTCGCTCGAGACAGAGACTCGATGATGCGGCGGCGCAAAGGGTCGCCGAGGGGTTTACGGTCGATCACATGGCCCGCGCCTACGAGAAGCTCCATCTCGACGTCCTGCCGCCGTGGCGCAAGCCGGTGTCGCATGCGACTCCCTAGCCCGGATCCTCCGGGGAGGAACCCGTCCCGGGCCGACGGCCGTTGGCCGCCCGCGGTGATTGCTGGCGCATTCCAGACCGGGGTGCTCGCCGTTCGCACTCTGACTCGCCGAGGGGTTCGGGCGCTGTGTTTCGACCCCAACCCTCGGAATCCTGGATTTCGGTCCGTGTACGGGCCGGCCCGGCTCTGCCCGAACCCTGACACCGATGGGGAGGCGTGGACGCGCTTCATGGTCGAGTTGGCCGGGTCGATGGAGGCGAAGCCAGTACTCGATCTCGAGTTCGGATCAGTTCGTCACGGCCATTGCCAGAAACAGGGAACTGCTGGCGGACCACTACACCCTCTCGCCTGGAAGCGCGATTCAGGGGCTGCTGGCTGACAAGCAGACCCAGTATGACCTCGCCGCCAGGCACGGCATGCCGATGCCGAGAACCCTGCACGTGACCTCCGAAGAGCAGGTCGCGGAGTTCTCGAGGACCGCGCATTTCCCGTGCCTCCTCAAGCCGACGCATTTCAGGCTGTGGCACCAGTTTCCACTCGGCCATCCGCTCTCGTATCGCAAGATTGCGATTGCGGAGAATGCGGAACGGCTGGTCAATTACTACCGGATGGCGGCGACCGTCAGCCCGCACGTCATCCTGCAGGAGATCATCGAAGGTCCGGACACGAACAAGCGGGTGTATCTGGCTTGCTACGACAGTCAGGGCCAGCGCATTGCCCATGCCATGTTCCGAGAGCTGCGCTGCGCTCCACTGGGGTTTGGACCAGCGACCGTCTCGGAACCGGTGGTGGACTCCGAGACGGATGAAGTGTGCGATCGGTTCCTGCGCCGAATCGGCTACGTCGGCATCTGCGAGATCGAGATGAAGTGGGACGCACGCGACGGTCAGGTCAAACTGATCGAGGCGAACCCCAGGCTGTCGGGCGGAGGGGATGCCGCACCGTACGCCGGCGTGGACCTGTGCTGGATTCACTACCTGGATCTGATTGGCGAGCGCGTGGCGGCCGTAGCGCCGCGAAACCTGGACTTTCGACACGTGGTCTTGCGCGCCGATGGGCACACGGTCCCGGCCTACTGGCGGGAGGGTCTCCTCTCGTGGCGGGACGTCTGCCACTCGTACCGTCCTCCATTGGCGTTCTACGACCTCGATCCGCGCGACTGGCGGTACTCGATTGAGACCCTGCTGATTGCCGCGCGGGGGTTCGTCAAGGGCGTGCTCCGGGGAGGCCGCTCATGACGCAGGCTGTCGTCACACCGGGGCGGGTCGGAGCGTTCGAGGCCTTCACCCTCGAGAACCGCTACCTGCGTGCCGTGGTCATTCCAGAGCTCGGGGCCCGGGTCTGGGAACTGGAGGACCGGGTGCGCGGGCGGCAGTGGATCTGGCACCGGGAAGGCGTGCCTCTTGCCGCGTCAGCACCCGGCGCCGTCTACGACGAAGTCTGGGCCGGGGGGTGGGAGGAACTGTTCCCGAACGATGCTCCCGGCCACCTCGAGGGGCGAGCGCTGCCCGACCACGGAGAGTGGTGGACCATGGCGTGGCGCCCGGTCCAATCGGGCAGTGGCCCCGAGGCCCGGCTGCGCCTGTCGGCGACGTCGCGGATCCTCCACGCCGATTGCTCCAAGGAGTTCGTGCTGCTTGGCGACGCCCCGGAACTGACCGTCTCCTACCGGATCAGGAACCGGGAACCCGGGCCGGTCCATTTCCTGTTCAAGCAGCATCTGCCTGTCAGCATCACGCCGTCCTGTCGCCTTGTGCTTCCGGGGGGGCACGTCAGCGCGGTGGACGCGAGTTTCGGCAATCTCCTGCCAGGCCCCGGACCTTTCGACTGGCCCTCGGCCTCGGGCGCGGACGGACGCACGACCGACCTCAGGGTGATTCCCCAGAGGTCGAGCAAAGCCAGGGAGTTCGTCTACGTCAGGGATCTGCCGGCACCCTGGTGTGCGGTCGACGACGGCGAGCGACGGGCGTCAATCCGTTTGGGCTTCGAGGCGCAGGCTTTGCCATTCGTTTGGCTCTTCCTGTCGTACGGCGGTTGGCGGGACACCTACACTGCCGTCCTGGAGCCGTGCACGAACCTGCCGAAGGATCTGGCCGAAGCCGTGCGACTGGGTCAGTCGGCGAGGCTCGGCCCGGGCGAGGAGTTCTCCACGAGCGTGACCATTGGGCTCGGACCCCTGCTGGAGGCCACACCGTGAGCCGCGTCCTCGGGGTCATCCCCGTCCGGATGGGGTCCTCCCGGTTCCCGGGGAAACCGCTGGCGCGGCTTCACGGCCGGCCGATGGTGGAGCACGTCTACCGTCGCACTGCGCTGTGCTCCCTCCTCGACGAAGTCGTGATTGCGACGTGTGACGAGGAGATTGTCGTGGGGGCTCGAGTATTCGGGGCCAGGGCCGTCATGACGTCGGCTGCCCACGAGCGCGCGACCGACCGGGTGGCCGAAGTGAGCGCGCACGACGCCGCCGAAATCGTGGTCATGGTGCAGGGCGACGAGCCGATGGTGCAGCCCGACATGATCGCAGCAACCGTCGAGGCCGTGAACGCCGATCCGACACTGTCGTGCGTGAACCTGGGCGCCGCGATCGGAACGGAAGAGGAACTGCTCGATCCCAACACCATCAAGGTCGTGACTGACCGAACTGGCAAGGCCCTGTACTTCTCTCGAATGCCGATCCCATTCAGGGGCGCACGCTCGTTCTCGGGCGGCGGCTGGTGGAGGCAGGTGTGCGTCATCGCGTTCCGCCGTGCGGCGCTGCGCGAGTTTGCTACCATGCCCCGCGGACCACTCGAGATGGCGGAGTCGGTGGACATGCTACGATTCTTGGAAAATGGAATCACGGTGCAAGTGGTACCTACGCGCAGGATGACGCACGCCGTCGATACGAGGGAGGATCTCGAACTCGTGGCGTCGCTGATGGCCGGGTCCTCCGCGGACTCCGGGCGAGTCGATTGACATGGCGCGCTGGAAGGTAGTCGTCACCGCTGACCTCGTCAGTGCCAGCCGGCGTGGCGTCAGGGTCTGCAACACTCCGGATGCGTTCAGCGATCCGGTGAAGGTTCTTGAAGTGCTGGGTACCTCATTGCCATGACCACAGATCATCTGCCGGAAACCAGTATTGTCATCAGGGCCTTCAACGAGGAGCGCTGGCTTCCCGAGGTTCTCCTTGCGCTCCAGAAGCAACGCTATCAGGACTTCGAGGTGCTGCTGGTCGATTCCGGATCCACCGACCGGACACGGCAGATCGCCGCCGCGAACGGAGTCCGGATCATCCGTCTCAGGTCGGAGGATTTCACGTTCGGCCACTCCCTGAACGTCGGCATTCGGGAAGCCAGAGGCTCTCTGATTGCGATCCTGTCCGCGCATGCGATTCCGGCCGATGAAGGTTGGCTCGAACGGCTCGTGGCGCCTCTGCGGCTGCCCGATGTCGCGCTGGTGTACGGGGGGCAGCGCGGGCACGAAATCTCGAAGTATTCGGAGGCGCGCGACTTCGAGCGCATCTTCCCGTCCGAAGGCAGGGAAGTGGACCCGGAGCACCCGTTTGCGAACAACGCCAACTCGGCGATCAGGAAGGCCCTCTGGCACACGCATCCGTTCGACAAGGCCCTTCCCGGCCTGGAAGACATCGAGTGGGTGAAGTACTGGATGGAGAACGGCCACAGGGTGCTGTACGAGCCTGCGGCGTGCATCATCCACGTGCACACCGAGTCGTGGAGCCAGATTCGCCGCCGGTTTCACCGCGAGGGCATGGCCGCGCGCTGGGTCGGCATCAAGATCCTGCGTCACATACCGGGAGAAGTATGGCGTGAGTTGCGGTGGTGCAGCCGTGATCTGTCGTTGGCCCTGCGCCAGAAGCGGCTCCGCCGGCTGGCTGGCGAGATTCTGAGGTTTCGGTACGAGAAACTCTCCGCGACCGTTGGGGGCATCGTTGACAGCCGCGGGCTCAGCAATCCCGCGCGTCGGGCGGAGCTCTACTTCCAGAGGGACTTTCCGGCCATCGTAATTCAGGGTCCCCACCACGCTCGTCTCGAGAAGCGCACGGTGCCGGACCTTCGCCCGGGTGAGGTGCTGATTCGGGTCTCGTTCGTGGGGGTCTGCGGCACGGATCTGGAGATCCTCGAGGGAAGCCTCGGCTACTACAAGTCGGGCATGGCGTCGTACCCAATCGTGCCTGGGCACGAGTCGTCCGGGACCATCGCCGACGCCGGGCCTCGCGCGTCGGGTTTCACCGAAGGCGACCGCGTCGTGGTGGAGTGCATCCAGGGGTGCGGGGAGTGCGCCAATTGTCTCAACGACGAGGCGATCCGGTGTCGCGACCGGCAGGAGGTCGGAGTCATCGGCCAGGACGGCGCGTTTGCCGGCTTTCTCGTCACGCGCGCACGGTATGTCCACAAGATTCCGCCCGCGGTCACCCTGGCGCAGGCGGCCCTCGCGGAACCGCTTGCCGTGGTGATTAAGGGACTTGGCAGGCTGGGCTCGAAGCCTGAAGGCGACCGGCCGAGGAAGTGTGCGGTGGTAGGGGCGGGCACGATTGGTCAGCTCGCGGCCCGCGTCCTCGCGTCGCGTGGACATACGGTGACGGTCTTCGACAAGGAGCGATCGCGCCTGGCCTATCTGGGCAGTGGCGTCTCGACGGCGCAGGCCCTGGAGGATCTTCACCCGTTCGAGTGGTTCGTCGAGGCGACCGGCGACCAGGGGGTGCTGTCCAAGCTCATCGAGCAGTCTGCAACCGGAGCGACGGTGCTCGCGATGGGGTTCCCCTACGCCCTGCAGCCATTCAACTTCGAGTCGGTCGTGGCCTTCGACCGATCGGTCATCGGTACCGTGGGGAGCGGCGGAACGGACTTCGACGAGGCGCTCCGCACACTGCCCTTGATCGACACGACGCCGTTCCTCCAGTCCACCTTCGCTCTGGCCGACTTCGAGAAGGCGCTGAAACTCGTCCGCTCGCGCTCGGTTCTGAAGGTCATGCTGCAGCCCGACACCGGCGCTGCGTGAGGGTGCCGCCGAGCGAGCGACCTATCGGTTGGCCGCAGCCGAGACAATGTCGACCACGCGATCGATGTCCCGGCCGGACACGAAAGGATGAGTGGGAAGCGTCATGATGCTGGCGGCCACCGAGCGGCCAACCGTGGCGTCTGGCTCGCAGGCCAGATACGGTTGGACCTCCGGAACGTCCGCGATAGATCCGGGGTACGAGTCGGTCGCGCCGATGCCGGCACGGTCCAGGTCGTGAAGGAGGCGGGCGCGGAGCGACGGTTCGTGCACGAGGATCGGGAAGCGGAGATAGCTCGGCTGGGCGTCGTCAACCGGTTCCACCTTCGAGAGGCACGCCGCGTCTGGGATTCCCGACCGATAGCGCTCGGCGTTTGCGACCCGGGCGGACGTGAACTCCCGAAGTCGAGGCCACATCGTCGAAGCCAGGGCCGCCAGCCACGGGGACTCGAGTTCGAGAGCGAAGTCCGGCCGGTAGTGCGTCTGCCCTAGCCCCAGGCCGGGGACTGCATTGGGAATCCAGTAGAGCTCGGGACGCAGGCAGGTGACGTAGGCCCCAAGCTTGGCAGCGTTCTGAATCGTGGCCGACAGGCTGGGGCCATGGAGCGGACTCATCTGCCGATGGACCGCCGCGGCGATCGAGTCGGTGTCCGTGACAATCGCCCCGCCTTCAATTGCGGAGACGGCCTTGCCCTTGTCGAAGCTGAGGATCCCGGCATCTCCCCAGCCGCCGGCCGGGCGTCCGCCAAGCGACGCGCCGAGAGACTGGGCCGCGTCGTCTATCAGGAACACGCCATGGTCACGGGCGATCTGCGCAGTCCTCGAGAGTTGCGCCGGAAGTCCGTACAGACTCGTCGGGACGATGGCCAGCACTCGCCTGAAGTCCGTGTTTCCAAGCCTCTCGAGATCGAAATCGAGAGTCCGGCGGTCGATGTCGACGATGCGGGGGCGCAACTGCGCCCGGACGGCTGACGCCGCCACCGAGTAGCAGGTGTACGACGGGAGAATGACCTCGTCGCGGTCAGGCGACGCCACGGACTTCAGCGCAGAGAGCAGGACCGTGAGCCCCGCCCGGCCGGTCGACACCAGTGAGGAGTGGCGCCGGTTGAGACCGACACAGATAGCCGACCGCAACGCCTCCCCTGACTCCGCCAGCCGGCCCCAACAACGAAGCCATCGCACGAGGTCCTGTCCCCGGATGGGGGCTCCTGCTGGCGCGACATAGCGGCCAATCATGCCAGCCCGCTCACCGGCTTGGCGCAGTGCGCGCGTGGGGGGATGGGTGGTTGGCGTCGAGCCATCGCTCAGATACGGCGAGCATCTGGTCGATCCAGCCGGGGTCCGAGAACACATGATTGGCGTGCTCGACCGTATGGACCTCATACAGCGAACGAAACCTCTCCAGCCGTTGCGAGTGTCGTTCGACGAACTTCTCCTGGAATTCAAAGCCCAGTCGGTCAGCGCCGCTGAAGATCAGGATGATGGGGCGGCCCGAGCCGACGAGCGAGAAGAACGCTGGGGCGAACTTGGGGTTCGAGTTGTCCGGCGTTTCAGGGCGGCCAGGCTGGGGGCTAGTCGGCTGGGCCTTCCGCCTCAACGATCTCCACATGACGCGGTAGCTCGACCGCCCCGCGAAGAACCGCATCCAGGCGCCAGGGCGGACTAGCTTCTGAAGATACCCGTGCCGCAGCATCCCGAGTTGGCCACGGGTGAGATGCCGTTCCTGTTGTTGCGGGTCGCCGTCCAGAATGACAGGGATGCCCAATGCAAGGACTGACCGAATGCGATGGTCTTCTTCGGCAGTCAGCAGGCCGGTGATCGATCCGCCGCAAAGGCCTGAGGCGACGAATCGGCTGATGCCTCGTGCGTTCTGAAGCCAGTCCATGGCTGCCATGGTGTCCTTAACGTACCGCCCCCCTTGGATGCCGCTGTAGACATCAGCCAGTAGGCGTTCTGACAGAACGCCCTCCGAGTCTCCGAGTCCGTGGAAATCGAAGCGCAGGACGTGGAATCCCATCGGCACCAGTCGGGCGGCGATCTTCAGGTACAGCCGATGCGGCCCGACGCGCCCCTTGATTCCGGGGGACAGGAGCAGGACGCAGACGTTCCTCGCGGTTGAGGGGGCCGGCTCATGGAGTATGCCGGCAAGCTGAACGCCTTGCTGGTTGGGGAAGCTCACGCAAGATACGCGGGTCATCCGGCGGCCTCCAGCCACTCGATTGTCGCGCTCGAGAACGCGTCGGCCCGTTGGAAGAACGTCTTCGTTTCCTTCCAGAAAGGCTGTTCAGGGACCACCCGCACGATGGCATCTGGTCTTGCGGTCTGGAGCCCGCGTACGTCTGGCCTGGGTTCCGTTCCCTCCGGGCCCGGCTGGAGGACCAGCAGCCTGCCGGGGAACGAGGCTATCTGATCGGCCACGCGGACGGATGATACCTGCCGGACGAACAACCCGGTCAACGCATATCCCTCGATGTTGACCGTTCCGCCGCCGGCCATGCGCTCGAGGAGCTTTTCCCGTCCCTCGACGACCTTCTTGTAGGCGGCCAACTGGGCCGCCAGGTTGATGCGGAGGAGGGATTGAGCGTAGGAGTCGCCCTCCGCCGCCGGGTCCCACATCACAAGCCGAGCCACCTGCTCCAGGCGGGCTGCAGCCACCGAGGCCAGCAGGGCTCCGAACCTGAGGCCGACCAGGGATATTTCTGAGATGCCCCGTCCCGCTCGAATCGTTGCCGCCACGACGGCGGCGACGTCGCTGACGCGAGTTTCGAGATCTGCGTCCTCGAAACGACCTTCGCTGTCTCCCTCTCCACGGCAATCGAACCTGGAGACCGTGAAACCCCGTGACGCCAGCTCCCGCGAGAATGTCACCAACGGCCGATGGGCCCACAGCTTCTCTTCACCAAGCGGGTGGCAGAGAACGACGGCTCGCCCGTTCGGGGACTCTGGAATGCAGAGTGTCGTGAACACCCGCGCCCCATCGACTTCAAGGAATGTCGACTCCTCTCTCAACGGCGACTCCATTCGAATCAGGCGGGCCGGTCACCGACGTTCGTCTTCCGCTCGATGTATGCCGCCACCCGTGCGACGCTGTCCAGGTTCTCCGGCAGGATCTCGTCGTCTTCCACGGTGACTCCGAATTCGCTCTGCAGGAAACCGAGGATCTCGAGCACTCCGGTGGAGTCGACGATGCCAGTCTCCAGGAACGATACCTCATCGGTGACCTGTGACGGGTCGGGCACGTAGAACGTCGTGGTGACGAACTGCCGGACCCGGGACTTGATCGCGCTTGCATCCATAGCTTCGTTCCTCACTGGCGCAGCCCCCTAGAGGGGCAATTCCGCCTTGTTGACCTTGCCGTTCGCGTTGCGCGGAAGCGCCTTCACGATGACGATCTGTGACGGGACCATGAACGCTTCCAGCCGCTGCTGGCACTCCCGGCGGATCTCCTTCGGTGTGCACGTCGCGCCATTGTCGAGAACGACGAACGCTTTGACCGCCTGTCCGAGCAACTCATCCGGGATCCCTACCACAGCGGCGTCGGCAACCCCAGGGATCGAGGTCAGGGCGTGCTCGACCTCCTTCGGCGCCACCTTCTCGCCTCGAGACTTGATGATATCGTCCATCCGCGCGACGAAGTACAGAAAGCCGTCTTCGTCGAATCGACAGTAGTCCCCTGTGTAGAGGACGCTCTCGCCGGGCAACGGTCCGGGCTTGAGCCGCCGGGCTGAGGCCTCGGGCTTCTCCCAATAGCCCTGCATGACGGTCGAGCCGCGCACGACGAGCTGTCCCACCTGGTTCGGGCCCAGACGGTTGTCGTGTTCGTCCACGAGCCAGATCTCGGTGTTCGGTATCGCGACACCCACGCTGTCCGGCCGGCGGTCGATCTCCTCGGGCGGCAGGTACGTGCACCGTTTGCATTCGGTAAGGCCGTACATCGAGAACACGCGGGCCGCCGGGAAGATCTCTCTCAAACGCAGCAGCCGCCCAGCCGGGAGGGCCGCGGCCGTGCTGGTGACGTAGCGAACCTTCGAGAAGTCGTACGACCGAACGTGCTTCATGCCCTCAATCATGGCGAACATCGTGGGCACGCCAGGCAGTCCCGTCACGCCTTCGTTCACCACGAGTCGAAGGAACTCCGCCGGGAAGGCGAACGACTTCTCGACGACGAGGCGTGCGCCGACCATGAACGCCATGATCATCTGGTAGAGGCCGTAGTCGAACGAGAAGGGGAGCGCGCAGAGAATGACGTCGTCTTCGACGTTGCCGAGGTAGGTGGTTATGGACGTCGCTGCCGCCAGCATGTTGCGGTGGGTCAGCATCACCCCCTTTGGCTGTCCTGTGCTTCCCGACGTGTAGATGATAGCGGCCAGGTCGATGTCGATGTTCTGGCACTTGGGGGGGCAGTCGCCCGCATCGGCCGAGAGAGCCTCGTCCCACGCAACGTACTCCGGCCGGCCGGCGGAAGTGGCCAGGTTCGGCACCCTGGCCACCACCACCACGAGCAGGGACGGCTGACTGGCGACTGCCTCCCGGAAGACCGGTTCGTGCCATGCCTGCGTCAGGAAGGCCGATGGCCGGCAGTCGGCGAGGAGATGGACCAGCTTCTCGGTCTTCGTTTGCGGGTTGATGACGGACACGACGGCGTCGGCCTTGAGGACGGCCCAGAAGGCGATGACCGCCTCGATCGTGTTGTCGAGGAACAGCACAATCCGGTCGCCTCGCCGGACGCCGCGTCCACGAAGGAATCGGGCGAGCGCGTTGGACTGTCGTTCGATCTCCGCATACGTCCAGCGCCCTCCCTCGCTCACGACCGCCGCCTTGTCCGGCAGGCGGCGCGCCGTGTGGTGAAGGCAGTCCTGCAGAAGGCGCGCTGGTGCCGACGATGGCCCGGGACGGCAGTCGGACACCGCGCCCGTCACCGTGTGCCCCCGGGGCCGAGGGAGGCCAGCAGGACGAGCAGTTCTTCCGCGACTCGACGACGCCCAACCTCGCCAAGATGTCGGCCGTCGCTGGCGTAGGGCGGGAACAGCGCGAGCCCACGCTGACCCTGAAACTCGAACTGCTGACGCATTCCGTCCGGGGCGGTGGACTCGATGGCGGCGAGGTCGAAGATCGGCTCACGGCCCGTGTATTCCCGTCGCATCAGTTCGTTGAACTGCTCCCGCCGGATGTTGTCCGCATAGCCGCCCGGTGCCCTCCCGAGCGCTCGCTTGACAAACGCTTTCGGTCCCGGCTGGACGACCGTCACCGGCACGGTGACATGCACGAAGGTCACAGCCGGGTACTGGGCGTGCAGCCTTGCCATCGCGGATCGATAGACTCCGAACGTCTTCGACGCGTCGGTACCAGCGAGGATGTCGATGTAGCAGTACTTGTGAAATGCGATATCCACGCGTGAGCCGATGCCTCCGGCCATTTGCACGACGAAGTCATCGCTCTTCGACGCCGGCTCGCCGTTCTTCCCCACCTGGCCGTGCGCGAAGAACCCCCCCGACGCTGGCCACGCCTCCCCAGGTTCCACGACTCGAAGCCGGAGCGTGCGATCGCTGCGAGCCAGGTCGGCCACGCCCTGCATGATGTTCGCGCCCACCGACTGGTGGCCGAAGAAGATGCGCCGGCTCTCCAGCGCGGCCCTCGCGTCGCCAGACACCTCGCCGATCGATCGCACCGGATGTCGCACCTCGTTCACCGGTCCTCCACACGCACTTGCGAACGCCAACGTCGTCCCGACCAGGAGAAGCCACTTCACGTCAGCCCGGCAGGCGCTCATGAGCCTGTCCCGCGCGAGCCCGCAGCCCGCTCGCTGGCCATCCGTCGCAGCGATTGCTTGTCGATCTTCCCGATCCCGCTCTTGGGGATGGCGGGCAGGGTCACGAACTCGACCGGGACCTTGTGGCCCGTCAGGCGCGCCCGGCAGAACGACACGATATCGGCCACGTCAGGAGCGACGTTCTGGCGTGTCGCGATGAACGCCATCGGCGCCTCGCCGAGCAGTTCGTGAGCGACGGGCACCACGGCCGCCTCGGAAATCGCCGGGTGCTCGTTCAGCACGTCCTCGATCTCCTTGGCGCCGACGCGGTGGGCGCCGACCTTGATCATGTCGTGCTTGCGACCGACCAGGAACAGGAAGCCGTCTTCGTCGGCGTACCCGAGGTCGCCGGTCCTGTAGCCGAGCGGGCCAAATCGCTCTGCGGTCTCCTCGGGGCTGTTCCAGTAGCCACACGAGATATTCGATCCACGGGCGACCAGCTCACCTACCTCGCCCGGGGCGGCCACCTGGCCGCTGTCGTCGATCACCCGCATTTCTACGTTCGGGATGCCGCGACCGATCGACCCGAGCTTCCGTTCGAGATCGGCAGGTTCGAGGTACGTCAGGCGGGCTGAGGCCTCGGTGGCGCCGTACATCACGTAGAACGCCGCCGCGGGGCCCTTCTCCAGCCACTCGCGGATTCGCGCCGGTGGCATGCCGCCGCCAGCCTGGGTCACGTATCGCAGGTCGGGGAACTGCATGCGAGCCAGGTTCGACCGGTGCATCAGGAGCGCGAAGGTGGAGGGTACGCCGGCGAAACCCGTGGCGCAGTGGTCTTGCATGGCTTTCAGCACGACGTTCGGGAAGGCGAAGCGGGGGTCCACGATGATCGACCCGCCAACGGCCATGTGCGTGTGGAGCAGCGACAACCCGTAGACGTAGTAGAACGGCAGCACGCACATGACGCGGTCTCTGGATGTCAGGTGCAGGTACTCGACGATCGACTCGGTGTTCGCGCGGATGTTCAGGTGGGTCAGCATCGCGCCGCGCGGCGCGCCTGTGCTGCCCGACGTGTAGATGATTGCCGCCAGGTCCAGATCGATCATGCGAACGGACGGGTCCCCGTCATCGGCCGCTCGAACAGCGTCCTGCCAGGCGGGAAAGGAGTACTCCTGCTCGGGTTTCGCGCCACCGGGAAGGCCCTTCGTGACGAACACGGCGGGGAGGCGTCGGAGCGCAGTTGCTGCCGCCGGGTCGCCCGCCGTCGGAGGGTTGACGACGGCCGCCGCGGGCGTGCAGTCCTCGACGGCGCGCGCGAAGCGGTCGCTGTGGGAACCGTGCGGCAGCGGCACCGCAACGGCGCCGGCCTTCATCACCCCGAAGTAGGACGCCACCGACTCGATCCCGTCGTCCATCGCCAGGACGACCCGGTCGCCACGCTTCACCCCGGCGGCGAGCAGGGCGTTCGCCGCGCGGTTCGCCAGCCGGTAGATCTGGTAGTAGGTGGCCGTTGCCGCAGGTTCAATGACCGCGACGGCGTCCGGGGTCCGATTGACGGATCTGCGGAGGAAGTCGTATACAAGCATGGCTGCCCTTCAACTGCGCCCGGCGGGCGCAACACGGTCCACGAGAGTCGCGAGTCTCGGCCGGTACTCGGCCGTCGGAGGTCGGCGAATCAGCGCGTCGTGCAAGAGCTGCGTCGACAGGATGCCCACCACCGCCATGTTGTCAGCGTTCGAGAACTGGCTCACGGCCCCGCGCGAAAGGCACTTGCCGATGACCTGCCGGGCCGCCCCAGGGTCGAAGACGCCGGCGTCGATCAGCGCCCGCTCGCTCGTCACCTCGGGCAGCCAGACGGGCTGGTCCGGCCCGGCGAATGCCATGGCGTCAGGCGCACGATAGGGCTGCTTCTTGCGCTCGAGGATCTCCGCGGGCAATACGCCGGCGCCTACGCGCTTGAGGACGTGCTTCTCATCGAGCACGTGCAACTTGTACGAGGACGGCAGGGAGTCGGCAAGTGCGGCCAGTTCCAGGTCGAGGAACGGGAACCGTCCTTCCACGGAGTTGGCCATCAGCATCCTGTCGCCCTGCGAGGACAGGAGGTAGCCCGACAAGAGGGTCCGGACTTCGATGTACTGATCCTGCGCGAGAGGCGACCATCCGGCAAACTTCGCAGGCAGTCGATTGACAAGGTCGCCAACGACGTTGCGAGCCACGGGTCGCCGCGCGGAGGTCCGCCGAGAACAGCCGCCGGAGGGCCGCAGTGCCGCGCCAGCGCATGTCGTGACCGAAACCGGGCGACTTCCAGGCCTCAAGGTTCTGGCCGAAGAACTGCCGTGTCACGGCCCGCTGGGTCACCGGCGAGCGATCGAGGTACGGGTAGAGACGCTCGAGAAGGCGAGGCCGCCACTTCGACTCGGGATGACGCGCCCAGAATCGCCGCACCTTTGCCTCGCGGAAGAGGTCGTATCCCGCGAACATCTCGTCTGCGCCTTCGCCGGTCAGGACGACCTTGAAGCCTGCGTTCCGGACGAGCCTGGAGAGCAGGAACAGCGGGGCTGGAGCAGTCCGGAGAATCGGGCGCTCGGTGTGCGCCACGACCTCCGGAAAGACGGTTGCGATGTCGCGCCGCGAGACGACCACCTCATGGTGCTCGGAGCCGAGGTGGCTGGCCATCAGGCGCTGGTAGGGCGTTTCGTCGTACTCCGCGTCCTCGAAGCGCAGCGAGAACGTGGAGAAGCGATCGCCCTTCGCGCGAAGGCCCAGCGCTGCGACGAGCGAGCTGTCCAGACCGCCAGACAGATAGCTCCCGACCGGTACGTCGGCGCGGAGCATGCGAAGGCTCGTCGCCTTCTCGAGGCTCGCGCGTACGGCGTCGGTCGCGTCCTCGAGCGTACCCTTGAATTCTCCGTCTCCCTCGACCGGGTATCGGCGGGCCCACGACACGTGCTCTCGAACGGAGCCACCCGCATACGTGCGAACCAGGCCAGGCTCCAGTTCCGAGAGGCCCCGGAAGATCCCCTGCGGCGGCACCGTCGTCCAGAACGTGAACAACTGCTCGAGGCCGACCGGGTCGAACGCACGGGGAATCGCCGGCGACGCGGCGAAGATCGCCTTGACTTCACTGGCGAAATAGATGCGGCCCGCGTGCTCGCAGACGTAGAGGGGCCTGACGCCGAAGGGATCGCGGGCGAGGACGAACGTCCGGTCCCGGGCGTTCCAGAGGCCCACCGCCCACTGGCCATTGAAGCGGTCGAAGGCCTTCTCGCCCCACGCCTCGTAGGCGTGCACGATGACCTCTGTGTCGCTGCGGGTTCTGAAACGATGCCCGAGACCGACCAGTTCCTCCCTCAACTCGACGTAGTTGAAGATCTCGCCGTTGAAGGTGATCCACAGCGTGCCATCCTCGTTCGAGAGCGGCTGCTGCCCAGTGGTCAGGTCGATAATCGACAGGCGCGCGTGGCTGAAGCCGGCGCGGTCGTCTCGGTAGACGCCCGCCTCGTCGGGGCCGCGGTGCCGAAGCGCGCCGGCCATCGTGGCCAACTGCTCGACGCTCGGCGGCTCCAGGCCGTCACCAAGCGCGACGATGCCGGCGATGCCGCACATCAGCCGCCAACCTCCGTCACGGGTTCGACGAGCAGCGGTTTCATGTGCAGGTAGGCCGTTGTCCGACGTTTCTGGTCGATGTCGCGATACACGCGTTCGACCTGCTCGGCCGTGAGGCCGAGTGCCCCGGCCACCTCACCGGCGGGTACACTGTGGTTTCGGCCATACAGGCAGAGGTCCATCCCCTGGTACGGCAGGGAGAAGTAGAACTCCTCCTGCGACTGGGGCATCGAGAACGTGTCGGTTGTCGGTGGGCGGCGGCGGATCTCATCCGGCACGCCAAGGTGAGCCGCGAGTGCGTAGACCTGGGTCTTGTAGAGGTGGGCGATCGGCTTGAGATCCGCCGCGCCGTCGCCGTGCTTCACGAAGAAGCCCTGGTCGTATTCGAGTCGGTTTGGCGTGCCGGCCACCGCGTAGTTCAGCCGGTCCGCGTGGTAGTACTCCAGCATGGCGCGCGTTCGCTGCTTGAAGTTCGTTGCGGCCACCAACTGCAGGTACGCCTGGAGCGGCATGCGGGCCGTCTTCTGCGCGCCCGAAGGGTCCTCGATGGTCAGCTCCGACAGGTTGAAGCGGTTACCCTCCAGGATGGACGGAAGGGTGATCTTGCATCTGTACCCGGCGCCGTACTCGGGGAAGACGGAGCGAATGGCTTCGTCCTGCCGTTCGTAGCAGCGAGCGCCGGCGAGGGCCGGGGCGATGTCCTCGACAATCGTCGCGATTCCAAGGTGCCGGCCGAGGAGCTGGCCCAAATTCAAGGCTTCGGGCGACGAGTCGCGCTCCGGCATCAGGAGGCCGACCACGCGCTCGGGTCCGAGCGCACGCACACAGAGGCTCACCACCACCGAGCTGTCGATGCCGCCGGACAGGCCGACGACGGCGCCTCGGCGGCGAAGAGTACCAAGAACCTGGGTCCGGATCGCCTCGACGATGGCCTCTGAGACGCGGGCCGAGTCAACTGCCAGCACTTGAGTCGAGAACATGTTCGCGCACACCTCAGTCATCGCGGTGTCCGACTGCTCACACTACGAACTCAGCGTCGCCGGTGGACACCCAACCCGACACAGTCTGTATCGGCGGATCGCCGGACCGAAAGCAGGCCTCCGGCCGCACGCGATGCCATTGCCGTGCCACTTCCCCCACGCCTTGGAGGCCTGAAACAGGCTGAGGATCTTGGACTTTCGGCCGACTTGCGGACGGGCGCCAAGAAAAGCAGACAAAAGTCAGCTTCTCGGTCACTCTTTGGTGAGCACGAACGAGCCCAGCACCACCATGTCGATCCCCGTACCGTAGAACACGCGCACGGCGTCACGCGGGCTGCACACAATCGGCTCCCGGAAGCCGTTGAACGAGGTATTCACAAGAAACGGGGCGCCCGAGGCCTCGCCAAACGCGCGCAGCAGCTTGGAGAAGCGCGGCGGGCCCTCGTCAGCGACCGTATGCACCCGCACCGCCGCGTTCGGGCCGGGCAGTACATGGCGGAACCGGTCGCGATCTTTCGGCAGGTAATCGCATTCCATGAACGGCGACCTGTCAGGGCCGTCGAAGTCCCGTCGAATCGCCTCCTCGAGGCCACTCAGGGCGTAGCCTCGCCAGGGCGCCCGGTGCTTGAGGAACCGGTTCAGGTTCTCCAGCACGTAGGGATTGAAGGGACTGGCGACAATCGACCTCCCCCCGAGGGCTCTCGCCCCCCATTCCATTGGGCCGTCGAACCAGCCCACCATTCGGCCCCGCATGAGCGCTTCCACCGAGGCGGAGATCGCGTCGGTATCGGACATCCAGGCGAACTTGAGCTTGCAGTTGTTAAGTACGGCTATCGTATCCTCGTCTCCATAGGCGGGGCCAAGGAACGAGGTCACCGATCGCCGCGCACTCCCACTTGCGTAGAGACCGTTTCCGACCGCCAGCCCGGCGTTGCCGGGGTCAATCGGCACGAACACGTCATTGAAGACGCGAGACGACTTGACCCGTGAGTTGAAGTAGCTGTTGTTGAACAGACTGCCCCCAACGCAGAGCGTCTCTGCTGTCGGAGAGCGCCGCTTCACTTCCGTGAGGAACTCGATCAGGAGATCACCGACCCTGGATTGGAGCGCCGCCGCAGCCGCCACGGATTCCGGGCTGCCGAGCGTTCGAGCCAGCGTGCCGGCCCACGCCTCGACGCGAGATTGCCACCCGGGCTGAAGGACCAACCGGTCAGGCGCGAGTTCGACGAGCGGCTCGAGCGTGCGGTCCCCGGCATTCGGCTCGAGCCGCGCGAGAGCCTCCATCCGTTGGTCGTGGTTCTCCGAAGCGAACCCCAGAATCCGGGCGAACGCCGAGTACAGCGTTGCGAACCCGGGTCCGTGCCAAGGCCATTCGACCTTCTCCACGGTCGTGCCCCGACCCTCCCACACGCTGACTTCAGGGGCTTCGTCATCGCACACGACGATGGCGGCGGCGTCGAACGGTGATGTCAGGAACGCCGACAAGGCGTGGGCGAAGTGATGTTCGATGCTCACGACCCCAGGCGTCGTGTCCGGAGGCTCGATGATCTCGCCCAGCACGTATTGGGTCACGTCTTGCCGGGTTCGCCCGCATCTTCGCAACAACTCGTCGATGGCCTCGTCGGGCAGCCCGGTCGGGTTGAATCCGGCTGCCAGTGCTCGGGTCAGGCGTTCCTGCTTGCAGACGCCGAGGACCGCGTCCGTCGAACAGACTGCGGCACAGGCGTGGCGACTGGCTCCACCCAGACCGACCCATACGTCCATTCCAGCACCACTTCGAATGTGAACATCACTACCGAAGATGATGAAATCGGCCGAAAACAACAGGGGACGCCCAGAGAGAACTCTGCCGACCCGCATGATAAGCTGAACCATTCCGGCGGTGCAACGAGGACTTCGATGATTACCCAGCTTCTGGATCGCATTCGCACTCGCAAGGCCACGGTCGGCATCGTTGGCCAGGGCTACGTCGGCCTTCCGCTGGCGCTCGTGTTTACAGAGGCCGGATTCCCGGTGATCGGCCTGGACTCCGACCCGAAGAAGGTCACGGCCCTCAACAAGGGCGAGTCGTACATCAAGCACATCGGTGCCGAGCGGGTAGCTACGGCGGTCAGGACCGGGCGCTTCAGGGCGTCCACGGACTTCGACGAACTCGCCGGTTGCGACGCCGTGCTGATCTGCGTGCCGACGCCCCTCGGTCACCACCGCGAGCCGGACCTGTCGTTCGTCGTCAACAGCTCCCGGGAGGTTGCCGGGCGGCTCCACAAGGGTCAGCTCGTGGTCCTCGAGTCCACCACCTACCCCGGCACGACCGACGAGGACGTGAGACCGATCCTCGAGGCCACAGGGCTCGGGACGCCGGCCGATTTTCTCCTGGCCTTCTCGCCCGAACGCGAAGACCCGGGCAATCCCGACTTCCACACCAAGACCATTCCGAAGGTCGTAGGTGGCGTCAACAAGGAGTCGACCGACGTGGCGGTGGCGCTCTACGCCGCCGCTATCGACACGGTGGTCCCCGTTTCGTCCGCCCGCGTGGCCGAGTCGTCGAAGCTCCTCGAGAACATCTTCCGGTCGATCAACATCGCGCTGGTCAACGAGCTGAAGATGACGTTCGACAGGATGGGCATCGACATCTGGGAGGTGATTGAGGCGGCCAAGACGAAGCCGTTCGGCTTCAAGCCGTTCTACCCGGGGCCTGGCCTCGGTGGGCACTGCATCCCGCTCGACCCGTTCTACCTGTCGTGGAAGGCCGCGGAATACGGCATCTGGACGCGCTTCATCGAGCTGGCCGGCGAGATCAACACTCACATGCCGCACTTCGTGGTCGGGAAGACCGTGGCCGCCCTGAACGAGGACGGCAAGAGCATCAGGGGCGCGAGGGTCCTGGTGCTCGGCCTCTCCTACAAGGAGGACATCGACGACGACCGCGAGTCGCCATCGTACGAGATTATCGAGTTGCTCCGGGAGAAGGGCGCCGCAGTGGACTACTGCGACCCGTTCTTCCCGGTTGCGCGCCCGGGCAGGAAGCACGACATCCAGCTGCGGTCCGTTCCATGCACGGCCGACGCATTCTCCGGGTACGATGCCGTGGTTCTTTCCACCGGCCACCAGCAGTTCCGGGACCCGTCGCTGTATTCGAAGGTCTCGCTGGTCGTTGACACTAGGAACGCGGTCAGACTGCCAGATGGGGCGAACGGGAGGCTCGTGAAGGCGTGAAGCGTACCGCGGCGGTGCAGTCGAGCCGGTGCGGAAGGCACTGATGGAGGCGAGGGTCTTCTCGACGCTCGGCGACACCGGCCTCGATGAGTACCGCTGGAACGCGCTTGCCGCCCGGGGCGACACCCGTTCGATCTTCCAGACCTACCAGTGGACTCGGAGTTGGCTGGCCGCCTATGGCGACGAGTACGAGGCCGTGTTCGTCACGGCGTTCGGCCCCGGAGGCGTCACTGGAATCGCGCCGCTGGTTGTCCGACGCTTTCCACCGCGACGCCGGGTCCTGCGCTTTCTTGGGGATGGCCGGGCCGATTACTGCGACTTCCTGACGGGAGGACGCAAGGCCCAGGTCCTGTCCACCTTGTTGTCCGCCGCACTCAAGGCCGTTCCGTGGGACGTGGTCGAGTTCGGCAGCCTGCCGGCACGATCGCGCACCGTACCGATGGTGCAGGACATCTGCAGGCGCATGGGGTACAGCACGCTGGCCGAGGATCAACACACCTGTCCAACGCTGCTCGTTGCCGGCCACGAGCGTGCCGCCCGTCGGATTGCCAACAAACCCAGCCTGCGGCGTGCGGTGAACCGATTCGCCCGCGATGGGAGCCTGGTGTTCCGGCATCTCACGACGATGGCTGAAATCGAACCCTATCTCGAGGTGTTCTTCGACCAGCACGTGGAGCGGTGGGCCGGCAGCGACAGTCCGAGCCTGTTCCTGATTGAACGGAATCGGGTGTTCTATCGTGCACTGGCGTCAAGCCTCGCCGTGAAAGGCTGGATACTCTTCTCTGTCGTCGAGTTCAACGGCGAGCCGGTTGCCTTCCATTACGGCTTCGATTACGGCGGAGCCGTGCTGTGGTACAAGCCGTCGTTCAGTCTGGCCTACGCGTCACGGTCGCCCGGCCTGGTCATGGTGCGCGATCTGATTGAATACGCGATAGACCACGGACGCCGCGAGCTTGACTTCACGGTGGGCGACGAGCCGTTCAAGAAGCGGTTCACCAACGCGATTTCGACAACGGTTCGGGTTCGGATCTTCCGGGATCCTGTCCGCCTCGCGCTTGCGCAGTCGGCCGGCCTGATGGTTCGCGTCGCCAGGCAGTTTCCGTCACTCAAACGCCTCGCCGGAGGCGGTCGGTACTGGGCGGCGACGCCGATGACGGTGCGGCCGCCTGAGCAGACCCAGGGGTCTACCGTGCTGGCCTTCAGTGCGCGACGGTGTCCAGTCCGCCCTGATCTGGGTCATCGGCCTGTCGGCCTCCGGCAGCTCGACCGTCGCAAGCGAACTGGACCTGGCCTTGTGCCACAGGCCAACCCATGATGTCTGTGAGTTCGTCACCCGCGACGAAGGTATCAGTCGTCATCACGACCTACAATCGTGCGTCCTACGTCCGGCAGGCCATCGACAGTGTCCTGTGTCAGACGCTGAGGAACTTCGAACTCATAGTCGTAGACGACGGCTCAACTGACAATACCAATGAGGTGCTCGGCCCTTACCGCGATCGGATTCGCTACATCCGGACCGAGAACGGCGGGCCGGCGCGTGCCCGAAATGTGGGGATGGCGTTGTCTCGAGGAGAGTATCTCTGCTGGCTGGACTCCGACGACCTCTTCCATCCGGTGAAGCTGGCGATGCAGTCTGCCATGCTCGATGCATTTCCAGACGTCGGAATGGTCTGGACGGAATGCTCCGCGTTTGACGATCATGGCTTGTGGCTGGACTACCATCTGCGTACCTATCACGATCCCGCGTACCGGCGTGGAGGAGTCACCTACGACAACTTGTTCGACAGCAGGACGGCAATCGGCCAGATCGATGCGGCGAATGCCGCCATCCCAAGTGACTCGAGTTGGAGTGGGCGCTATCTATACACCGGGAGGATCTTCGACCGCTATCTGACGAATATCGTCGTGTTCACGAACTCGATGATGTTTCGCCGAACGATTCTCAGCGCCACTGGATTGCAGAACCCGCGCTTCGCGTTCTTCGAGGAAATGGAGTTCGCACTGCGGATCTGCAGGGACCATCGTGTTGCCTTTCTCGATGTCCCCTTGTACCAGATCAGATACCATCCAGGCCAAATCTCGACTACTGCAGGACCGCTTGCGCCATGGATCTCGATCAAGAAGCAGCAGGACCTGCTCCGGATACTGAAGGAGCATGGTGTCCGGGACGGCGTCTACTATAGGGCTCACAAGGACGTCGTCGATCGACAGGTAGCGCGACTGTGTCGTGTTGTCGCGGTCCTTCTCCTTGCCTACGATCGCGGATCGCCGCACCAGCTAGCGTACTTCCCCCGCCGGGCGAGGGCGTACTTGAGTGGGGCTGCGAAGGCAGGGCGACCGTACCGGCTGTTGTGGTTGAGTTCCTACATGCCGCGAACCGTTCGTCGTGTGCTGCTGAAATTGGAATCGCTGGTCACGAACATGCGGCGCCGTCGGGCGCGATGAACGGACCCGTGATGACAGCCGAAGTTCTTCGGGGCGCGCAGGCCATCGAGTCGCTCGCCGACGACTGGGAGAACCTGTACGGCATGGGGCGGTGCGAGCCCAGTACATCACTCGAATGGACCCGCGCGCTGCTGGAGACCCATGTAGCAGACACCGACGTCGTCTTCAGCGTGGTGCTGCGAGACCGTGGCCAGGTCGTTGCGATCGTACCTGCGCTCATCAGGCGCGAGAGATTGATCGGGTCACTCGACGTGGCCACACTGTCATTCGTATCGGAACTGCACAACACGCATAGCGACATCCTGCGCTCTTCCGACGATCCATCTATCGTCTCAGCGCTCTTCGAAACCTTCGCGACCCTGCCGTTCCGCTGGGACGTCTTCCGCGTGAGTCGCCTGTTGGACACGAGCCAACTCGCCGCGGACATGGTCGAGTGCCTCAGACGATCCGGCAGGAAGCATCGGGTGCGTCGGGAGCAACCGTCATTCTTCCTCGAACTCGGCGCAACCTACGAACAGTACCTCAGATCGCGCAGCGCCAAGCTCCGGAACTACCTGAAGAGGAAGACACGCCAACTTGGCGAACGGGGACCGGTGATGGTCCTGCGGGCAGGCCGTGACCTGGCGCTTGACGAAGCCTATCGGGACCTCTTGGTGGTTGACGAGCACAGCTGGAAGCACCCGCACGGGACGGCGATCTCGGCGATCGGCAGGCAACGCTCCTACTATCGCTCGCTTTGCGAGGGCGCGCTGCAGCGCGGGAGACTGCACCTGATGCTCATGTACCTGGAGGACCGGCCGATCGCCTACAACCTGGGGCTCAGGCAGGCTGATCGCTATTCGTACATCAAGACGAGTTTCGACGAAGAGTTTCGATCGGTGAGTCCTGCGACGGTTCTGCGAGCCCGCCTGGTCGAAACCTTGATTGCCGAAGACGTCCGAAGCCTCGACTTCCCCGCCGAGCCCTATCAGTGGGAAGAGCAGTGGACTGACCAATTGCGGTGGCACACGTCAATTCTGCTGTTCAACACGACACCGAACGCGCGGCTCAATCGGATTCTGGTTGCGGCACGCGAGTTGCTCAGGCGGGGAAGGAGGGATGACAATGCTGTGAAGTACGTGGATCCCCGCAAACTCCGCGTCTTGGCGGGTCCGCACGGCCGCACCAATGGTTCACTCAATCCGACAACTTGAGGCGCTTGGGGACGAGTGGAATGCTTTGTCGGCGCGGTTCCGGTCGCCGCTCCTTGATCACGACTGGTTCGTGTCGTGCGCCGAGGCCTTCCACCAGGACGAGGAACTTCGCATTCTCACCGTCCGGAACGGACCGTCGTTGTCGGGCGCGGCACCGTTGGCTCACGAACGCACTTCGACGGGCAGACGCCTGATGCTTCTCGGTTCATCGAGGCTGTACGAACCGTCCGGCTGGTTGTTCGCTTCCGCCGGGGCCCTGTCGGAACTCGTAGACCGGGCGCTTCGACTTGGCCAACCCATGATCCTGCAGCGCATTCCCGCTGGGTCGACGCTGTGCAACGTGCTCGCTACGTTTCCACGCCATCGTGCCCTCACCGTCGTTCGCTCGACTGCGGCCTCTCTGGCGGTCCCAACACGAGGCACGTGGGATGACTACTACGCGAGCCTCTCGTCGCAGATCACCTCGAACCTGCCTCGTGTCCGGAAGAAAGCCGAGAAGGCGCTTGGCCCGATGACCGTTGAGCGGCTCGATCCCAAGCCCTCTGAGGTTGACGAGCTCCTCGAGTCCGTGGTGGCTGTGGAGGCTTCGGGATGGAAGGGGCGCCGGGGCTCGGCACTCGCATCGCGGGCCGACCTCCGCGGGTTCTTCCGCTGTTATTGCCATCGCGCCGCAGAGAAGGGGCGGCTCCGTGTTTCCAGACTCTCGTTTGGGTCGCACGTTGCCGCTGTGGAACTGTCGCTCGAGGCCTACGCGCGCATGTGGCAGCTCAAGATCGGCTATCAGCATCAGCTCGCGTCGTTCTACCCGGGACTGCATCTGACGGAGTCTTCCATCCGATCGACGTTCGAGCGAGGGCTCGACGCGTATGAGTTCCTCGGCAGCGCGACTGCGTGGGAGGAAAACTGGCGGCCGGAGATGAGGCGGTACCAGACGCTGGCCGTGTACCCCGTTACCGCGGGCGGTCTGGTTGGCGCCTGTCGGGATCTCGTGAGCGCGTTGTGGCGCCACGCACACCGGAAGCGGGTGGCGGGGTGAGCGGCATCAGGGCGTCACGCAAGGCGAAAGGGCAGGCTCGTGAAAGCGTGACAGGCTTCAGGCGGCCGCGCGCCCAGCGCCGCGCGACCCGCCGCCGCGCAGACGACCGGTCGAGTGCGCGAGGATCAAAGCTGGAGTGTCTGGGTGGTGCGTCCGTCGTGGAGTGCGGAGCAGAGCCGAGACGCCGAACAGGGCAACGCCGACCAACCCAATCTCCAAGGCTTCGGGGACCTGGAAGAAGGCAGTTCGCTGCGCCAGAAGCGGCAGCAGGGCGAGCGGAAGGAGGAGCCTGCTCATGAAGGCCGTCGCCTGACATGGCGGCGTTCACCGACGTGCAGATCAGGTACCAGGCTGTCGTCGCGGCGACGAACGCTGATGGGACGTATCAAGCCCTTTTGAATCAACGTGATACAGGCCGATGTCTATCGTTGAAGGAGTACGCAGAGTCTGCCCGAAGGCAGACTATTTTCGGCGCAGCGAGCGGTGTGGCGGATTTCCCTGCCGCACAGACAAAGAGCCGCAAGACAGGATGAACTGCCGTGCGGCTCTGTGGCCTATTCTATCGGCTGCGGCGCCGACGGGACGCGGCGAACAGGCTGAAGAGACCGGTACCGACCAGGAGCAGCGAGCCGGGCTCGGGCACCGAGTGGATCTTGAGTTCGATCGCGCCGTCGTTGAAGTCCCAATCCGCCAGCCAGTCGTCGTTCATGTCCTCGAGGCCAAACAGGTAGTGGTCGTCGCCTGCCAGCTTGAACACGGCGAAGTGCGACCTGGTGTCGCCGGCCCCCGTCGACAGGTAGGTGCCGGTGGGCGACCTCAGATAGAAGCCGTAGTCGCCGGAAGGAACGAACGTGGCGACCGATCCCGTCGGGCTGATCGCCGGCGCGCCCAGTGTTCCTCCGAACAAGGGGTTCAGAAGCGCCGGCGTCGCCTGGTTGAACCAGCCGAACTCGTTGGTCCCCTGCGCCGAGTAGGCCGACACCTGGACCTTGAGCGTCACGTCCACCGAGACGCCTCCCGGCGAAGCCGAGAAGGTGAAGCCAGCCGTTCCGTCGCCCAGGTAGGACGGAGTCTGGCGCGGGCTGTTGGTCAGGAAAGGCGTGCCGCTGACCGGGTCGAGCGAAGAGCACCCGCCGGTGCCGCTCACCCAGAAGCCGATGTTGCACTCGTGATTCGGCCCGCCGTCGATGCTCCAGTTGTTCCAGAATGCCGTGCCCGGTACGATGTTCCGGGCCGGACCCCACCCCCAGTTCATCACCTGAGCGGTGCTGGGCGTTTGGAACGGTTGCCACGTCGCGACGACGTTCAGCGAATCCGCCGACGCGTGGGACGCGACCAGGACGACCATCGAAGCCAGAGCCAACAGGCGATGTCTCACGGTTCCCCCTTGCCGGAATCCACATCCGGCGGTCGTTCGTAGCCGGTCGCCGCGGAGGCCAACCTACTCTGGCACGAAGCAGAAGCCGTGCCGCAGGGGGGCGGCCGAACCCATTCCTGTGCAGCCAGACTAAATCATACAAAAGGAATGACTTGGTCGCGTCAGCCGTCCCTGAACACTGCGACGACGCGGATGAAAGTCAGCGCGAGGTGGGACTTAAATCTCTATTCCAGCGCGCACGGCAGACTCACCGGATCGCGGCCAGCGTCTTCCGCGCTTCCGCAGCCCCGTTGAAGTTCGGGTCGAGCCTGAGCGCCTCCTGCAGCGCCGCGCGCGCGTGGACCCATTCGTTCGCTGCCAGATACGCCATGCCGAGGTGGAAGCGATAGGTGGCCCGCTCCGGCATGGCCCGCACCGCCTGCTCGAGCGGTCCAATCGCCATCCCGCGCATGCCCTTCTTGTAGTAGACCCAACCCAGCGTGTCGTTGACCTCGGGCGAATTCGGCAGCGCCGCCTTTGCCAGCTGCGCCAGCCGGAGCGCCTCCTCGAGGTTCCCGCCAGAGGTCGCGAGGAGCCACGCGAGGTTGTTCGCGGCTGCCGGCGAGCGGGGGTCGGCCTCGAGCGCCGCCTGGTAGCTCTTCTGCGCCTCGGCGGTCCGGCCCTGGGCCTCGAGGAGGAATCCGACGAGGGTGTGCGCCATCGCCGACTTCGGCTCCTGGCGCACCAGCCGCTCCGCCTCGGCCAGAGCCTGGTCGAGACGCTTCTGCTGGTAGTAGATGCTTCCCAACGCCGCGTAGGCCTCGAGATTCCCGGAGTCGATGGCGGCCACCGCCCTCCACGCTTCCTCGGCCCTGGCCTGGAGCCCCAGCGTCATGAAGAGCCGGCCCGCGATGGTCAGTGCCGCCGGGTCCTTCGGCGTGAGCTTCAGCCTCGCCTCCACCCGCTGCAGCGCCTCTGCCTTTCGACCAGCGTGCAGGTCGAGTTCGATGAGGCCCGCCAAGGCATCGTCGTCTGTCGGACCCGCCTTGAGTGCCTGCTCGAACGAGCGGCGCGCCGTCTCCCGGTCCTGCTGCGAGAGCGCGAGCCGGCCGACCAGCGTCTGCACGCGAGGCACCGCTCCGTAGTAGGTCTGGAGCGGCTTCATCTCGCGGCTGGCGCGCTCGCGGTCGCCGCGCGCCAGCAGCGCGCGGACCAGCACGTAGCGGGCATCCGCGCTCTGCGGCAGCTTCCTCACCGCCTCGTCGGCGAACTGCACTGCCGTATCCGCCTGCCCCAGCGAAAGGTCGATCCTGGCGATCTCCAGCGCCGACGGCCCGAAGCCGGGGCTGACCTTCAGCGCCTCCTGGAACGCGGCGCGGGCACCGGCCAGTTGCCCGCGCGCCAGCTCGATGCTCCCGACGGCGAAGTGCGCCCGGCCCAGCCTCGGCGCGATCGCGACCGCCGCCTTGGCTGCCGCCAGCGCCTGGTCCGCCTGGCCCTCGGTGAGGAGGAACGCGGCCTTGACGAGCAGCGGCTGCGGGTTCTTCGGGTCCGCGGCCACCACCTTCTCCACCCGCGCGTACGCCGCCGGCCGCTGCCCGTCTGCGAACTCGTGCTGCGCCATCCGCAAGGTGGCGGGCGAGTAGCCGTCCTTCCGTTTCGAGACGGCGTCGAGCAGGCGCAGGCCCTCGTCGGTGCGTTTGACGGCCAGATAGTAGTCGGCGAGAGCGAGCTGCGGCGCGAGGAAATCCGGGTTCCCGGCGGCCACGGCCTTCAAGGGCGCCTCGGCCAGCTCCGGCCGTCCCGAGACGAGGTAGAGCGCCGCCAGCGTTCGGTTCGCCAGCATGTGGCGCGGGTCGATCGCAGTCGCCTCCTTCAGCAGCTTCTCGGCGTCCGCCATCCTGCCGGTGGCGATGTACAGGTTGGCGAGGCCCACCCGGGCCTCGATGGACGCTGGCGCGATGGTGAGCGCGTTGCGGAACGCCTGCTCGGCTTTGGCGGGGTTGTCGCGCGCCAGCTCCACGGCGGCAAGGTTCGTGTAGTTCGTTGCGTTCGACGGCTCCACGCGGATCGACTCTTCCACCTGTCTTGCCGCCGCGTCGAAATCGTCGAGGCCGGCGAGCGCGTTCGCGAGGAGCAGCTGGGCATCGACGTTCCGCACGTCGCGGTCGAGGACCCTCTCGGCAATCTTGCGGGCGTCCTCGTACCGTCCGGCGAACAGGTAGTACTGGCCGGCCTTCATCTGCACCTGCTGCTGGCCGGGCATCAACTCCGCCGCCGAGGCGAATTCGCGAAGCGCGTCCGCACGGTGGCCGAGCTGCTCGTGCGCGAGGCCGAGACGGTAGTGGGCCTCGCCGAAGCGGATGTCCTGCTGGATCGACTTGCGGTACTCGATGATCGCCTCGGCGTACTTCTGTTGCGCGAAGTACGCGTTGCCGCGCTCGAGCGCGCGCTGCTTCTCGACCTCAGGATCGCTGCGGCAGGCCGCCGACAGCAACAGGAGAGACACCGTGACGATGACGAGTGAACTGCGGTACTTCATCGCGTGCGTCCTGTCGTTCTCGCGCCTCGAGCCTACCCGTCCCTGAGCCTTGAGCCTCGAGCCCTGAGCCTGCTACTTCAACGTCGCCAGAGTCTTCCGGGCCTCGTCGGCACCGTCGAAGTTCGGGTTCAGCGCCAGCGCCTTCTCGAGCGATTCCCGCGCCTTCGCGTTGTCGCCGGTCTTCGCGTAGAGCATGCCCAGGTGGAAGTGGTAGCTCGGTTCTTTGGGCGCCTTTTCAACCGCCTGCTGCAGGGGCCCGAACGCGAGGCCGGGGAGGTTCTTCTTGTAGCAGATCCACCCCAGCGTGTCGTTCACCTCGGGCGAGTCGGGCAGGCCAGCCTTCGCGGTCTGCGCCAGCTGCAGCGCGATCTCCAGGTTTCCACCGGACTCGGCATACATCCACGCCAGGTTGTTCGCAGCCACGGCGGCGCGCGAGTCGATGGCCAGCACCTTCTCGTACTGCTTCCGGGCCTCGGCACTCTTGCCCTGCATCTGCAGAATCATCCCGACCATCGTCTCGGCCGCGACCGGTTTCGGCTGCCTCGCGGCCAGTTCCGAGAACTTCTGGCGCGCCTCGTCCAGCTTCTTCTGGCCCAGGTACAGCTGGCCGAGGAGACCGTAGGCCTGCAGGTTGTCGGGCGCCACTTCCAGTGCCTTGAGGAGCGTCTGCTCGGCCCGGGCCAGGTCGCCGCCCGTCGCGTAGGTTCGCGCGGCGAACACCAGGACGTTCGGGTCGTTCGGTGTCCGGGCCACGCGCGCCTCCACGCGCGCCCGCGCGTCGGGTAGCTTCTTCGCCGCCACGTCGAGGGAGACCAGGCCCACCAGCGCCTCCAGCGAGTCCGGGTCGAGATTCATCGCCTTCTCGAACGACTGTCGGGCGCCGGCCGGGTCGTTCTTGAGCATCTTGAGCGAGCCCATCCCCGCGTTGACCGGAGCGGCATTCGGGAAGCTGGCGAGAAGGGACTTCAACTCCAACTCGGCGCGCGCAAGGTCGCCCTTCACCATCAGGGTCCGCGCCAGCATGAGCCGGGCCAGGGGATTGCCGGGCTGCGTGTTGACGGCCTGCTCGGCGAATTGTACGGCGGCGCCCGCAGCGCCTCTCGCAACCTCCAGGCGCGACAGCTCGAGTTGTGCGGCGACGGCGCGCGGGTTCAGCTTCAGCACCTCGTTGAACGCCTTGATCGCCTCGTCGGGGTTGTTCTTTGCGCCGTAGATGGTGCCGAGAAGAAACTGCGCGTTCACAGAACGCGGGTCGGCCGCGGCGGCCTCCTTCGCCTTGGCGAGCGCCGCGTCCAGCCTCTTCTCCTGGAGCAGGAACCGAGCCTTGACGAGCAGCGCCGGCGCCGATTTCGGGCTGCGGGTCAGCACCTCGTCGATCGTCTTGTGGGCGTCGGCCGTCTTTCCCTGGGTGTACTGGATGCCAGCCAGGCGGGTCTTCGCGTCCGCGTACGCGCCCTTGTTGCCGGCGGCCAGCTTCTCGAGCAGGGCCGTCGCCTCCGGCAGCCGCCCCATGGCGGCGTAGTAGTCGGCGAGCGCCAGCGTCGGTCCCGGCTCCTTGGAGTTGTCGGCCACCGACTTCAGGTACGGCTCGGCCTCGGCCGCCCGGTTGGATGCGACGTAGAACGCGGCGAGCGCTCTGGCCGCTGTCGGGTTCTTCGGGTCGATGTCGTGGGCCTGCTTGAACGAGGCTTCCGCGTCGGCCGCCCTGCCCGCGCCGAACAGGTAGTTTGCGAGGGCCAGATGGGCGTTCGCCGATTTCGGGTCGATGTCCACCGCCTGGCGGAACGACTTTTCGGCGGCCGCCGTGTCGCCCTTGCGCTGCTGGACGGCGCCGAGGTTCGAGTAGGTCCCGCTGACCTGCGGTGCCATGGCGATCGCTTCCTCGAGTTCGCGGATCGCGCCGTCGAGGTCGTTCATCCCGGCCGTCGCGTTCGCGCGCAGCAGCTGCGCCTCGAGGTTCTTGGCGTCCTTCGCCAGCACCTTGTCGGCGCGCGTTCCCGCGTCTTCGTAGCGCCTGGCCAGGAAGAGCAGGGTGCCGGCCTTGAGCTGGGCCTCGCGGTTGTCGGGCATGAGGTCGGCCGCGTTGCCGTACTCGCGAAGGGCGCAGCGCATGTCCGCGAGGCGTGTGCAGGCTTCTGCCAGCTTGAAGCGTGCCTCACCGAACTTCGGCTCCCGCTGGAGCGCGTTCTGGTACTCGATCACCGCCTCCCTGAACTTCTGCTGGTCGAAGTACCTGTTGCCGCTGTCGTAGTACTGGCGGGCGTTCTTCGCGCAAGCGGCGAGGGCGACGAGGGCGACAACCAGGAGAATGGCCGGCTTGACTCGCAGCATTGAGTACCTTTCAAGCAAGAGAGCGAGGCGACAGACGCGAGACCGCCGCGCCAAGTATATGTCGCGCGGGACACGTCCCCAGTGGTGTTTCGGCGCAGGGAGGTCGGGACTGCAGCCCGCGTGAGTGGGAATGGAAGGTGTCGGAAACGAAGAGACCCTGGCGCTCAAGGGAGCGCCAGGGTCATGGCAGCCCTGATCAGATGGCGACTACTTGCGCGGACGACGGCGCATGACGGCCGCCAGGCCGAACAGACCGGTGCCGAGCAGCAGCATCGAGCCCGGCTCGGGAACCTGCATGGTGATGAGGCCCTGGCGGATGGCGCCGCTGCCAAGCGTCCCCGGACTCAGCCAACTCACGCTGTCGAGCGACGCTGTCCCGACGTTCGTCATGTAGGCGTCGAACTGCGAACGCACAGCAGCGTTTGTGGGCGCCCACGTCGCACCGTAGATGGTGGTCCAGATCGCGGCCTGCAACGCGGCCTGCTGGGTAGCTCCCATCCCCCGGACGGCGTAACGGTTGACGAGCCAGGCGACCTGGCCCGCGTTGTTGATCAGGCTGCCGTTGACAACCCCGTTGTCCGTCACATCGGTGTCGTTGTACGTGCCCGGGACATTGATGGTGTGCCCCACGTCCACGCAGTAGACCCAGTCAAGAGACTGCCCGTTGAGAGTGGCCCAATCGTAGCTGCCTCCACCGACCGTGCCGTGGCCGGCGGTCGCTATCCAGCTCACGTGGCTGCCGAGAACCAGCGTGTCCGCGCTCGCCGCAGCAGGCAGCAGGGCCAGAACCGCCAGCACAATCAAGAGTTTCTTCATACTTTGGAGCCTCCTTCGCGGCCACCCGACTCCTCGGAGCCGCGCATGGCTACACGGGTTACTTGGACGACCAAATAGCAAGGCTCGTGCCGGATGAGGGTGAACGGCGTCAATCCATGTAAAACGTTGATTATGAAACGTTTGTCTCAAAGGAGTCTGACGGCGATCGGCTCGGAAGGTGTCTGGCTGGAAGACTTCATTCTGCCGGGGCCGGTCATACGCGACCTTTCGTGATCGGGTCGCGAGACGACGGGTTTGGGAGCCCCGCGAGGTAATTGGCCCCTCGGGCCATCGTCGCCACGAAACCCGCTTCGTCGCCCTCGCGAACTTGTCTCACCAGGTCGGTCACCGCGAGCAGCAGCGCCTCCAGCGGCGGCAGGCCCGCCGGGTTCCGTTGCTGAATCTCGAAGTACAGGTCAGGGTTCTCGGCCGCGACGCGGCGGGATACCTCCAGCTGCGCCTGGAACGTCGTCGAGGAGATCCGGGCCAGTCGGTCTGCGGGTTCTCCCCCCTCGGCCAGGGCGCGGAAGAAGACGATGCTGACCGCGTGTGACAGCCCGAGGACCCAGCCCATCAGGCGGTCGTGCTCGTCCAGGCCCATCTCGACCAGCGTCGCCATTGTCGATGCGAAGATCTCGCGAGCGCCTTCGGTCGCCTCGGGCACGCCCACATCCACGAGCACGACGTGGCGTCCCGACAGCAGGTCGGTGTCGGGCCCGAACATCGGGTGGATCGACGTGACGCGGCACCCGGCCTGACGCAGCGCGGCGAGCCCTTCCCGCAGCGGTCCCTTCAGCGAGCCCACGTCGAAGACGAGGCCCCGCGGCCGGCGGGCTGCCAGGTCGAGCAAGAGACCCGCCGTGGCCGCCAGAGGCGCCGCTACGACAACGACGTCCGCGTCAACCGCCGCCGCCAACCCGTCGCGAGCAAAGTCGAAACCGTCGACGGGTCCGGCGGGGTCGGCGATGGTCACGCTGAACCCCTGTGAGGCCAGGAACGCCGCCATCCACCGCCCGATGCGCCCCGCGCCGCCCAGGATCACGGCGGTCCGCCCTCCCCCGATGTCCTCCGCCGCGACGCCCTCTCGCTCCTGCCGGGCCAGCGACGACCGTATCAGCGTGTGCAGCAGCGCCTCCGCCACTGCGGGTGCGACGCCAAGGCTGACGGCCGTCGCGCGCGCGTGGTCGATCACCTGCTTCTCCCGCTGCCAGTCCCGCGTGGGGCTACCCGACTCGCGCTTGGCCCTGCCGATGGCGGAGGCCAGGCGCTGCCGTTCGCCAACGAGCCGCAGTATCTCATCGTCGACGCCGGTCAGACGGTCGCGGAGTTCGGCGAGGTTCATCGGTTTCCTTCTTCAGAAGTACGAGACATCAGCCGAGACATATTAGCGCAGGGGTCCGCTCCGCCGCGCGAAGACGTGTCGGCATCTGGGCGCGCGCGGAAGCCGGACTTGGTGACGAGGTCGGACGGGAACCATGGTGCGCAAGGGTCCGCTGACGAACGTGAACGTGGCGTCGCAGGAGACGCTGGCGTCGCCCCTGCGTCTGGCCCGGAGCCTTCCCCTCGGCCCGGCCGCGTCGGCTGCGGTCCTGCGGAGTCGGCGCACGGTGCAGGCGGTGCTCGAGCGCTCGGACCCGCGCCTGCTGGTCATCGTCGGGCCGTGCTCGATCCACGACGTCGACGCGGCGCGGGAGTACGGGCGGCGGCTGCGCGTGCTCGGGGACGAAGTGGGCGACACGCTGGTCCTGCTGATGCGCGTCTACTTCGAGAAGCCCCGGACCACGACCGGCTGGAAGGGGTTCATCAACGACCCCCACATGGACGACTCGTTCCGGATCGAGGAAGGGCTGCGCCTCGCCAGACGCCTGCTGATCGATCTCGCGCGGATCGGCGTGCCGGCCGCGACCGAGGCCCTGGACCCGATCACGCCGCAATACCTCGGCGACCTGATCACGTGGTACGCGGTCGGCGCACGAACGACCGAGTCGCAGACGCACCGCGAAATGGCCAGCGGGCTGTCGGCTCCGGTAGGCTTCAAGAACGGAACGGACGGCGGGCTGGACGTTGCGCTGGCAGCCCTGAGGGCCGCGTCTCATTCCCACGCCTTTCTGGGCATCGACCGGCTCGGTCGGTGCGCGGTGTTCCGGACGCGGGGCAATTCCTACGGGCACGTCATCCTGCGGGGCGGTCGCCAGCCGAACTACGACCGAGCGTCGATGGTTCGATGCGAGGCCGCGTTGGCAGCGGCCGGCCTGCCGCAGAACATCGTCGTCGACTGCAGCCACGGGAACTCGGGCAGGAACGAGGCACTACAGCCCGTGGTCTTCCTGGACGTCGTCGGGCAACTGGAGACGGGGAACCGCTCCATCGTCGGGTTGATGCTCGAAAGCAACCTCGAAGCGGGCGCCCAGCCCGTCTCGGCGGGCGTGGCAACGCTGCGCCCCGGTGTGTCCGTGACAGACCCGTGCATCGACTGGGCGACAACGCGACAACTGCTGCTGGAAGCCCGGTCTCGGCTCAAGGACGTGCTCACGAAACCTCGGCCCATTGGCTGAACGCTCTTCGGCCGGTGTTCCTGATAGGCGCTCCAGGCACCTACCGTCTGCCGCCGCGTCGAACGACGGCAGCGAGGCCGAACAGGCCGGCGCCCAGGAGCACGAGCGAACTGGGCTCCGGGACGGACGCGGTGTTCGGCAGCACGAAGTCCTGGCCGTGCACCAGGCCAGGGCCGCCCTGGAAGTCGAGCCAGATCGCATCACTCGATTTGTCGTAGGACGCCGCCGACCACACCGCCGCGTTCGAGCGGATGTAGTCCTGATAGGCGCCGAATGAGAACGAGCTGACGCTCAGCCCCGAGTAGGCCGTGATCCAGACGGCCACCTGCAGCGCCGCGGCATCCTGCGCGGTCTGCACGGTCGGCGCGTAGGTGTTCACCAGCCACGCGACCCGCGCGCCGGTTCCGGCCAGTGCATAGGGGGAATTCGCAGCGGCACCGGGACCGCCAATCGGGAATTCGGACATCTGCCTCTCGACCGGCGTCCAACTGTCCCCAAGGTAGAAGTCCGTGTACATGTCCACGCAGTAGGCCTGGTATCTCTGCCCCTCCCAGTCGACCGCGATCTGGCCGATGTAGAACGACCCGTTGAGCACGGCCGGGTGGAGCGTGTTGATGGTGCCGACCATCGTGTAGGTGCCGAGCGTGGGAGTGATGGCGTCGGCGGCCGCGAACGACGGGCACAACACCAGTGTCAGGATCAGGGCCGCCAGGACTCTCTTCATGGGAACTACGTCAGCAATCGACGCGCCAAGATCGCATCCGAACGATCTGACGCCAATAATCCTCTCAAATTGTTATTGGTGAGTTATTTACCGCAATCGATGGAGAGAGGAGACGAGGGCAAAACGTGGCGAAGTCTGCTTATTGGGTGTCTTTAGACGTCTCAATATCGCAATTGCAGACCAAGTCAATAGTTGGTCTGATGGCCTAATATCGACTCAGCACGTGCGGCGCCTTCGCCGGCTCCTTCAGCTTCGCCCGAAGCGCCACCACCTCGTCGGTCTTCTCGAGCGACGGGCTCAACTTGACGGCTTCCGCCAACTCACGCGCAGCCGCGTCCGGCATGCCAACCGCCGCATACACCACCGCAGCGTGCAGCCTCACGTCCGCGTTCGCTGGAAGTCCCGCTGCGGCCTGCGCCAGCAGTTGGGCTGCCTCCCTGTCGCGTCCCAGCAGGTGCTGAATCCAGCCGAGCGTGTCCGCGGCGGCGGGCGCGTTCCTCGACAGCGTGTAGGCGCGCTCCGCGTAGCCGATGGCCTCCGCCGGCTGGCCTTTGCGCACGGCGAGGCAGTAGGCCAGGTTGTTGAGCGCGATCGTGTTGGACGGCGCCACTGCGAGGGCCTTCCGGTACTTCTCGATCGCCTTGTCGTAGTCCTTGTTCGACTCGTAGGTCTCGGCCAGCTGCAGATGAGCCGCGGTCAGTCGACCGTCGAGCGCCGTGGCTTCCTCGAGTGCCTTCTGCGCACCGCCCGCGTCGCCTTTCGCCTTGCGCGCGTCGGCGCGCAGCAGCAGCCGCGCTGCGTCGGTGGCGGTACCGGACGCTGTCAGTGCCTGGAGCCTTCTGAGCGAGAATCAGCGCCGGGAGTTCCGTGGCGGGGTCGATCCCCTTGTCGATGTCGGACGGCTGCAGCGCCTTGCGTGGAGACGGTGCGCACAACGGGTCGCCTCCCACCACCGTCTGCCAGCTCAGATACGGCATGGCGAGGTAGTACGACTCCGCGAGGTTGAAGCCCGAAAGGTACGCGGGGAAGAGGATGTCGGGCCGGATTGTCGCGTCCAGGTACGGCTCGGCCACGTGGCCGGCCACGCCGGTGACGCCATCGCGAATCAGGTCGCCCGAGAGCGACTGAGGCGAGCCGGCGAAGAACTTCGCCCGGTCGGTCCACGACCCGATCTTCCAGTCGGGCGGCGGCTCCTTGAACGTGCGCGCGTCCGAGCTGACGAACATTGCCGCGATCGCTCCAGGCTCGAAGGCGATCTCGACGTGGCGCGTTGTGGCCGCCGGGTCACTCGAGCCCCACGAGTAGTAGCCCAGGACGCCGGTCTCCTTGCCGACGGGCCTGCTCGTGGTTTCGAGCATCACGCGGTCGCCAAGTCCGTTCGCCGTCATCCAATCCGCCGCGGCCTTCAGCCACGCGTCGCCGCCCACATCGCCGAAGCCGCCCTTCTGGTCGAGGATTATCTTCCCGCCGCGCGCGGGCGCAGCCCCTCGTTTGATGAGCCCCAGCACATCGTCCACCGTGAACCCGTCGAGGCGCGTGACCAGGTAGATGTCGCTGTTCTGGTGACTGAACGGTCTGGCTCGCGCCACGTCTCCGTCCCCGACGTAGTAGGGGTTGGGGAGCGACCCCACGGATGTCACATCGCTGCCGGCGAGCCGGCGGTAGAGCAGCGTCAGTTCCGAGTCCACGCTCGCCACCGTGCCCGCCCGGCCCGCCGTCCCTTGCACCCGCAGCGGAATGCCCTTTGTGAGGACGATGTAGAGGATGCGATCCTGGGCGGAGTTCGCGCGCAGCCAATCGGAGATTGGGGTTTGGATCTGATCCTCGAACACCTTCCTCGCAACTTCGTCGGCCGCCGCATCCACCTTGATGCGCACGATCTGAGACTGCGGGACGCTGCGAGTGCGCGCGTAGCGCTCGGCGATGCGCCCCGACTCGGCAGACGACTCGTTGACGACCAGGAGCACGTTGTCGCCCGACTGGGCGGCCGCGGCGGAGGCCATCGCGAAGAGGGCGAGCGCAACGAACGGGAAAATGCGGCTCATCTAATGGATTCTCGGTCGAACGGAGTGGCAAGGCCAGCGCGGTCGGAGGGGGCCTCTGCGCGGCGTCGGACGGGCGCCGCGCCGCACAATCACTCCGGGAGTGCTTTCGCGGGCTGGCGTCCGGCAGCGACCTCGATCTCCCGGGCGAACGCGCGCAGATCGCCGAGGTCGGCGATGATCACGCCGAAGAGTTCGGCCGGCGTGACCTCGTCGTAGTAGTGCGCCAGCCGATTTCGAAAGCCCGCGATCTTGAGCAGGCGCGGTGGGAGGTCGCCGTCCGTGACGATGCCGTGCTCGGCCACCAGTCGGGCGACCTCGCGGTACTCCAGCCCCGCGAGGCCGTGGCGCTTGGCGAGCACGTGTCGTGCGGCGTCGAACAGCGCTTCGATCGCCCGCCGGAGGAACGAGTCGGCCGCCGCCGGGTTGCGGCGATCGTTCTCGAAGGCGTCACGGCCGAGGGCTCCGAGCGCTTCCAGATCCGCCAGGCACTGGCGGGCCAGCGCGAGCCGGTCGCCGACGACTTTGAGACTGACTTGTCCCGGTGTCATGTCGTCGCTACCCCGAAGCGGTCGCGCTCGATCGAGCGCTGCACGGGCAGCAACTCCGCCGCCTTCCGCATGACGACGAGTTCGTAGAGATCGGCCCGGTCCCCGTCACCGGCGAACACGCGGTGACCGTCCACGGCCGCGAACTGGAACAGGGCATCGACCCGCTGCAGCGGCACCAAATCGACTCTGATCGGGGCGAACGCATCCTCCAGGGCAACCTGAAGGAGGGGAAGGGCCCCCAGGTCGGCGTCGCGACCGTCGAAGACGACGCCGATGTCGAGATCCGAGCCCGCCCGTTCGACGGTCTCCCCCAGGAACACCATCAATCCTTCATTGGCCCGCGACCCGAACAGGTACAGCGCCAGGACTCCGGCCGAGCGGCACGCCCGCTCGACGGCTGCCCGCCTGCTTCGATCGCCACGCGCCGACGACGCAACCTGACCCCGGCTCATGGAACGATTGTACACACCTACGGTCGTGCGTCAGCGCGCGGGCGACCCGAGCGCGTCCGGAATCACGTCCGAATGCGAGGCCGTGCCGTTCTGAGGGGCCACGTGGCTGTGCTGGATGGCGTTGCCGATGGCCGTTTCGATCCGCAGCGAGTACGACACCGGCAGGTGCTCCAGCAGGTCCCCGAGTGCCGCCAACACTCTCGGCGCCAGCCGGTTCTCGTCGTCCGGCGTCATCGTCGAGACGAGGTGGATTTCCATAGGAGTCCTCACCGCGTGACGCGAACTGAACTGACATTTGGTCCTGCAAACGGCATTCCGAACGCAGACATTCAAGAATACTGAGGGAATCCGAAAAGTCTGCCGATGGCGCCTCCCCTCAAGTCCGTGCTTGGGCTGAATAAACTCCGCATTCCAGCGAATCCCCCCGTAGGCTCCTGTTGCGAGAAGCAGCCTTAAGGCGCCGTCGCAGGCGACTTCATGGAATGAGCATTTGGGCGCCTGGGCGGTTTTCCGTGCAAAAAGCCATACCGCGGAACTGGTACGGTTGATGCGAACGGCTGTGGGGGCGGAAGGCTCTGTACGCCCGCAGGGTCCGAGTTGAATCCAGTGCAGCACGTCGAACTGACCGAATCCGATCTTCGGCGCCTTGGCGAGCTGTGGCCAGACCTCCAGGCCGTTTCCGACGAGCGGGGAGCGGCCGAGATGGTGGTCGGACGCGCAGCCGGCTGGCTGTCCGGCCAGCGGCGCTGCGAGCGCCTGGTGGCGGATCTCTACGCCTTCTCGCGGCGCATCGGTCAGGTCAAAGAAGTCGGTCCGCTCTCGCAGTTGATCCTCGGGACCATCGCCGGCCGCGTGGACGCCGAGCAGGCGGCGCTGGCGTTGTACGACGAATCCCAGGGCCGCCTGGCAATCGTCGCCACCCACGGCTACCCGTCGGTCCTCGTGGAGGACCTGCGCATTGCGCCGGGCAGCGGCGTGATCGGCGAGGTGTTCGCCTCGCGCCAGCCTCTGCTGGTTTCTGACGCGGACCACGAGCGCCGCGGCCAGCCGCGCCGCCGGCGCTATCGCACCGGATCGTTCATGGCGCTGCCGCTTCTGACAGAAGGCCAGGGCCTCGGCGTCCTCACCTTTGCCGACCGCGCCGACCTGCAGCCGTTCACACGCCACGACCTCACGCTGGCGCGGGCGATGTCGGCGCCGGCCGCGCTCGGCCTCTCGGCGGCCAGGATGGCCGGCCAGGCGCGTGTCCTCGCGCACGCGGCGGCCGTCGATCCCCTCACCTCGCTGTTCAACCGGCGCTACTTCGAGACGCGTATCGACGAGGAAATCCAGCGTGCCCGCCGCTACGGCCTCGACCTGGCGCTGCTCGTGATCGACGCCGACAACTTCAAGGCGGTGAACGACGTCCTCGGCCACCTGACGGGCGACCGCGTCCTGCGCGCGATGTCGGACACGCTCCGCCGCTCCATCCGCGCGTTCGACGTCTGCACGCGATTCGGCGGCGAGGAGTTCGCGATCCTGATGCCCGGCAGCAACGCGGCCAGCGCGCTCCAGAGTGCCGAGCGCATCCGCCAGCGCATCGAGAACTACCGCTTCGAGCCGAAGCTCATTCCGCCCGACATGCGCCCGACGATCAGCATTGGCGTCGCGGTGCTTCGCGGCGAGAGTTCCGCCCTGGACCTGATCGCCCGCGCCGACCGCGCGCTCTACGCCGCGAAGGCCGCCGGGAAGAACTGCGTGCGGCTGGCGGGAGAGTAGCGGTTCCATATTCCAGGAATACGGCTCCACCCCGACCAAAGTCGCCACCGCATAGGACTTGTCAGAGGCCATGTGAACCGGAATCGACCCGGTCTGACGTCTGGAAGATGTTGATTCATCAACTGGTTTGACCGTGCGTTCAGACGAAGCGTTGGGGCTTGGCACGCGTCTCGCTACTCGGACGGCAGCCATCCGCCGAGTGAGGGATGGGTGTGGCCTTGTCAAATGGCCGGTCCAGGCGTCGGCTTGACGCCGCAGGCAGACGGCCCAACAACAGGAGGGTGCCTTGAAGAAATGGCTCTTGGTAGCGGCGTTGCTGGCGGCCGTGGCCCTCGTGCCCCAGGCGGCGTCGGCGTCTCCGATCGACAGCGCGTACATCACGTTCGGGAACAGCTGGACCCTCAATTTCACCAACAATTCTGGGGGTGCTGTTTCCAGCGTGGCAGCGTTCATCGTGTCGAACAACGCCACGTTCGAGGCGGGCGCAACCGCCTTCGCGCCGTGGGCGGGGACGGTTGTCAATCCACACTACTTCTCCGCCGCGGGGGCCGCGGTAAACGGCAACTTCGGGGTGAGCGTTGTCTTCAACGATCCCATGCCTCCCCCAAGTGACAGAGTGCTGGTGGACTTCTACTTCTACAGCGCCGGCGGCGCCTTGATGGACTCCTTCAGAATCCTCGACGCTGCAGCTGTGACCGCCGGCGCGTGGTACAACCGAGGTGTCGGCTGGGACTTCATTCCCGGGACTCCGACCTACGACCGCACCGCCTCGGTTCCCGAGCCCGCCACGCTCTCCCTGCTCGGCCTCGGCCTGGTGGGAATCGCGCGCGCGGCACGCCGGAATAAGAAGTAGCCGGCGAACACCGGCGTACGAGCAGCCGAATGGCTGCCGTTCGCCGCGTCGCCTGGCTCTTCGTGAGGGGCCGCTTGGGAGACCAAGCGGCCCCTCTTTGTGTGTGCGCCAGGCATGGCGCGATGGCACCCATCCCGGGTGCCGTGCAACCAATAGCGAAAGCGATTTGGGAAGTGACTGGGAGGTGCAAGTCCTCTGGGGGCCTTGATGACAGGAACCCCTAGCCGAACGGCAACGGCGTCACCGCGAGGTGGGTGAGGCTGCCCCGGTTTCGTAGACAGGTTAGCGCTTTCGGTCTTCCGATCGGACAAGAACGATGATGATGACCTGTGGGAACTGTGGAAAACCTGTTCTGTGGTTTTCCAAGGAGCGGTGGGCGCCGTCTTCGGCGTCCACGGCTCCGGCAGTTTCCACAGGCCGCCCGTCACGCCACGGCCTCCGCGGCGACCGGCTCCGCCGGGATCGCTGCCACCCCTCCGCCTTGGCGCTCGAATTGTACCGGCGAGAGATAATCCAGCGCCGAGTGCCGGCGGGTCGGATTGTACCAGCCTTCGATGAAGTCGAAGACCGCGAGCCGGCCTGCGGCCGGTGTCTTCAGGGTGATGCGGTCCAGCAGCTCGCACTCCAGGGTCGCGAAGAAGCTCTCGCACATGGCGTTGTCGAAGCAGTCCCCGACCGACCCCATCGAGGGCCGGACGCCGGCTTCGCGGCACCGCCGGCCGAATTCGATCGACGTGTACTGACAGCCTTGATCCGAATGGTGGACCACGCCCGCCGGCTGTCGTTGGCGAACGGCCATCTCCAGGGCGGCCAGCACCAGGCTCGTACGCAGGTGCGTCTCCATCGCCCACCCGACGATGCGGCGGCTCCAGGCGTCCAGCACGACGGCGAGATAGAGCACCCCGGCCCACGTCGGAATGTACGTGATGTCCGCGACCCAGAGCTGATTCGGTCCCGTCGCCACAAACTGCCGCTGGACCAAATCTGGCGCCGGCCGCATGTGCTCCGCGCGGATCGTCGTCACCGGCCACTTCCGACGACTGACGCCCTGCAAGCCCGCCCGCTTCATGAGCCGCGCGACCCGTTTGCGGCCGACGCGCGTCCCGGCGGCCCGCAGATCGCGGTGAAGGCGCGGAGCCCCATAGGTGCCCCGCGACCGGTGATGCCAGCGGCGAATCTGGGCGAGCACGGTCGCATCGTCCACCTCCCGCCGACTCGTCGGTCGCCGACACCACGCATGGTACCCGCTCGCGGAGACGGCCAGCACGCGGCACATGGTGGTCACCGAATGGACGGCCCGGTTCGCCTTCATGAACTCGAACCCTTCGACGGGATCGAGTTGGTCTCCCGCGCGAACCAAGCCGCGGCTTTTTTTAGGATGTCCCGCTCCTCACGGAGCGTCGCGTTCTCCCGGCGCAGACGCTGCAACTCGGTCCGCTCCGCGGTCGTTAGGCCATCGGCCCGCCGCCCCGCATCGCGATCCGCCTGGCGCACCCAGTTTCGGATGCACTGCGCTGACGGCTCAAACTCACGCGCGAGGGATTCCGGCGATCGGCCCGCGCGCACCAGATCAATGATCCGCTCCCGATACTCCAGCGGATACGGGGGGTGTGTCTTCGGCATCGTGTCCTCCCATCATCCCCCAAGCAGGGGGGAGTCCACGAAACCGGGGCAACTTCAGGGGTCGGAAGGAAGCCGTAAGCAAAGCTCCGGCCCGAGGAGCACGAACCGCAGTCGAGGCGCAACGCTGGTGGGCGAGAGGGCACAAGTACTCGAAGCCCGATGTCATCCGGACCGACGTGGCGTATATGCGGCGGGTAGATGGAGCGACGGTCACGCGTCTTACCCTGGGAGACCTGCGGCGGCGCCGATTTGGGCGAGCCCCGCTGCGCAGCGGGGTCGACCGCACGCAGGAGTCAGCCGCGGCCATAGTAGCGACGCGCACAGTCGTGAAGGGCCAAACACGACGAGCCAACCGCCACGATGCGTTCGCGAGAGGAAGCAGACGCCGCCACGAGGTCTGAGACGACCTCACGGATCCCGACGACTCCCCGCGGCACGGGGAGGGAGACGGACGCCGTGCGTCAAGCCGCTCCGGCACGCACTGACCCTGGCGGGGACCAGGCTCTGACGCTCATCGAGCAAGTCGTGCGACGCGAGAACCTGCTCGCCGCACACGCGCGCGTGGTGCGCAACGCGGGGGCACCGGGCGTCGACGGGATGACCGTCGACGAGCTGATGCCCTACTGCCGGACGCACTGGGCGCGCATCCGGGAACAGCTCCTCGGCGGCACGTATGTCCCGCAGCCCGTGCGACGGGTCGACATTCCGAAGCCGGACGGCCGGGGCACACGAACGCTGGGGATTCCCACGGTGCTCGACCGGTTCATTCAACAAGCTCTCCTGCAGGTGCTCACGCCTATCTTCGACCCGACGTTTTCGGACGGGAGCTTCGGCTTTCGGCCGGGACGTGGCGCGCATGACGCCGTCGTGTGCGCCCGCCGCCACATCGCGGACGGGTATCGGTGGGTGGTGGACATGGACCTGGAGCAATTCTTCGACCGGGTGAACCACGACGTGCTGATGGCGCGCGTGGCGCGCCGGGTCAAGGATGTCCGGGTGCTGGGCCTGATCCGCCGCTTCTTGCAGGCGGGGATGATGGCCGGCGGGCTGGTGTCAACGCGCAGGGAGGGCACGCCGCAAGGCGGCCCCCTGTCTCCGCTGCTGAGTAACATTCTGCTCGACGAATGGGACCGGGAGCTGGAACGGCGCGGGCACCGCTTCGCGCGCTATGCCGACGACTGCAACGTGTATGTGCGGTCGAAGGCGGCGGGCGAGCGCGTGCTGACCTCGCTGGAGCGCTGGCTGTGGCAGCGCCTTCGGCTGCGACTGAATCGGGAAAAGAGCCACGTCGCGCGCCCGTGGTCGAGGAAATTCCTCGGCTACAGCGTGACGTGGGACCGCGCGGCACGGCTGCGCGTGGCGCCAGCGGCCGTCCGACGGCTGAAGACGCACGTGCGCGGTGTGATGGCGCGGGGGCGGGGGCGACGCCTCGCCGCCACCGTGGCGGACCTCAGCCGGTACTTTCGGGGCTGGGTGGCGTATTTCCGGTTAGCCGAGGTGAAAGTCAGCTTCGAGGATGTCGACAAGTGGGTCCGTCGCAAACTGCGCGGTATACTCTGGCGCCAGTGGAAACGGCCACGCACGCGCATCCGCGAGTTGTGTCGGCGGGGGGTGGACCTGGACCGCGCACGTCGATCCGCTTCGAACGGCCGCGGGCCGTGGTGGAATGCCGGCGCGAGCCACATGCACGCCGCCGTCCCCTCGGCCGAGTTGCGGCGACTCGGCCTTGTGAGCTTGCTGGAGGAACATCAGCGCCTGATGCGCCCAGCGTGAACCGCCGGATGCCGACCGGCACGTCCGGTGGTGTGAGAGGTGAGGGCTAGCAATAGCCCTCACCTACTCGATTCTGCAGATAATCACATGGAATCAATAGAACCGAGGACAAAAGTCGCCGCAGAGAGCGACTATCTGTCGACCTTTATCCGTAAGTAATTAAGAACAAAGGTCATCGCACTCTGGGCCGTCCCGGCATCAGCCTTGCTCAGCATCGTGGCGGGAAGTCAGCCTATCGGAAGCGCGGAGAGTAGCGTCGTTGTCGGGGAAGTGTGTATGAAGAAGAAGACCGTTGGGCTATTGGTGATTGGGTTGCTCGCGTTTGCGCCGGCCGCGAGTGCGGCGCCGTTCACCGTGACAGTTCAGGGCGGGATCTTTGGCCTCGAGGTTCTGGATTGCCCGTCATGCGGCACGGGTGAGTACACGGTCAGGTACACCGCGGATCTGACGAATTTCGACAGTGAGGTTGGGAATCCCGAGAACTGGGACAAGTATCTCAACGCCATCGCGTTCAAGGTTGGCGGCAAAATTACTGGTGCTTCCTTGACCGCGACCGACGCCGGCACTCCGGACAACTGGGTCATCGACCTGGTGGGGTGGATGGACGGATCGGGCTCAATCGGGTGCGATGCGGGTAGTGCGAACAATCTCTGCACCGAACTGCGTTTGGCGAACATCTTCGCGGCGCCGACCACCGGCCACTCGGTCCTACTGGGACTTCCTCGTCAGTCAGAACGTGGCGGCCGTCGCCAGCGGTCAGCCAATCCGCGCCGAGTTCCTGAATGCGGACGGGCTGCACGCCGGACTCCTGTCCGAGACCACGCCGATCAGTGTCCCCGAGCCGGCCAGCCTTTCCCTCCTCGGCCTGGGCTTGCTGGGTATGGCTCGCGCGGCAGGCCGGAACAAGAAGAAGTAGGCGACGGAGGCGGGCCGAAGGGCAGTCGCGTTAGGCCGCTCGTCGCATCTGTGGAATCTCCGTGAAGGGCCGCCTGGGAGACTTGGCGGCCCTTTCCTGTTTTGTCCGCCGGGCATGGCGCGCGGCATTGCGGGGACGCCGATAGACGAGCACGAAAGTGCTCTGGAACGTGAAACCGCGGAATAAAGTCTGCCCAGAGGATGATTTCCTGACGGGCCGTTCTTCGTAAGTTATTGATTAGATTGATCATAGTTCTCCGGACAACCTCGGCATTGGTATTGCTCATGCAAGCCCACCTTGGGTGTGTGTGTCCGAACCGAGAGCCGAGAGTGGTTTCGACACCGGAGGATGCGTATGAAGCCGATGCTCGGGTTAGTTGTCGTAGCACTCCTCGCTTTCACACCGGCCGCGAGCGCGGATCCATTCGGGGTCTCTTGGCAGGGCGGTCTTTTCACCCTGGAGTTGAGGAGCGTCAACGTCGACAGGACGGTGTTCGAGGTCCAATACACTGCGAACCTCGCCGGGTTCATGCCCGGCGCTGGGCAGAACTACATCTTCGGTGTCGGGTTCATGCCGACTCCCTCCAATATCATCGGGTTTGCCGACTCCAGCGGATACCGCTGGCACTTCCTGAATAATGAGTTGAACGCGAGCGGCTGCACGAACGGCAACGACTCGATGGCGTGTGCCAGCACGTGGTCGGGCACCGCATTCGACGTCCGGGCAAAGCCCACGACGCCCGGGGAGGTGTATAGCTGGAACTTCGTTCTGCACTACGGAGCCCCGGTCGATAACTTCTCGCTTGATGGCGTGTCAATCAAGGCGGCTTTCTCGTCCGATTCGTGGGGCGTTGACCAGCGGGGCTTGATGTCCGAGACGTCGCACGGCCTTGTTCCCGAGCCTGGCGGTTTGCTGCTACTTGGAACCGGCCTGCTATTTGCCGGGTTCTTTGCGCGACGGCGGAAGAAGTAGGCGAATTCGCGCCAGACGATTTTCGCCAGAAGACTGGGCGGCCGGACCTCAAGGTTCGGCCGCCTTTTTTCGTCTGTTACCGACCGCCGCACTTGCTCTGGCCGTTCACTGGTCTTGTCTTCCCCCGCGGTGTCTTCCCCTTCCATTTGACGTGGCACCCGTTCGGCGTTACTCTGTTTGCCCCTGCTGGGTTGACTATTCTCGACCGATAGGTTGAAAAGACCGGTTCGAGGCGTCAGCGGCAGGGGCAAACCCCAATGCGCGAGAACGGCGAACACCTCATCGGGAGAAGCCCGGCCATCTGCGAACTCCGCGAGGAGCTCGAATACGCGGCGCGCTCCGACGCGAAAATCCTCATCACCGGCGAAAGCGGCGTCGGCAAGGAGGTGCTCGCCCGCCTGATCCACAGGCAGAGCAGCCGGGCCCGCAACCAGCTGGTCACGATCAACTGCGCCGGCCTCCCCGATTCGCTCCTCGAATCCGAGCTCTTCGGCCACGTGCGGGGCTCGTTCACCGGCGCCTACCGCGACAAGCCGGGCCTGCTCGAGACGGCGAACAACGGCACGATCTTCATGGACGAAGTGGGGGAGATGAGCCTGCGGATGCAGGCGCTCCTGCTGCGGTTCATGGAGAGCGGCGAAATCCAGCGCGTCGGCGCCGAGCGCGCCCAGGCGCGCGTCAACGTGCGCGTCATCGCGGCCACGAACCGCAACCTCGCCGACCGGATTGCGACCAAGGAGTTTCGCGAGGACCTCTACTACCGCATCAACGTCATCCACCTGACGATGCCCCCGCTGCGCGAGCGTCGCGAGGACGTGCCGGAGATGCTCGAGCACTTCATCACGTACTACAGCGACCGCCACGCGCTGCCCGTGCCGCAGCTCGCGCCGGAGGCGCTCACGCACCTGATGGCCTACGGCTGGCCCGGCAACGTGCGCGAACTGCGCAACTTCGTCGAGCGCCTCGTGCTGCGCGCGCGCAGCGGCGTCATCACCACCGCCGACCTCCCGATGGAGATCATCCCGCCGCCGCAGGAGCCGGTGCGGGAGCCGGTGCGCGGCGCCGCCATCGACCGGATGTGGGAGCGGATGGTGAACGGCCGCGAGTCGTTCTGGACGGTGGTCTACGAGCCGTTCATGTCGCGCGACATGACGCGCGACGACCTGCGCGCCCTCGTCGGCCGCGGCCTCGAGCAGACGCGCGGCAGCTACCGGATCCTCGTGCAGATGTTCAACATGTCCGAGGCCGACTACAAGCGGTTCCTGAACTTCCTCCGCAAGCACGACTGCCAGATGCCGTTCCAGCGGTTCCGCAACCTGCCGGCGCGCCTCGAGCCCGGGGCTGCCGCGGAGAGTGCCGAGGCGGAGAACGGCCGCCGCCGGGTCGAGGCATGAGCGACCTGAAGCGCATCCTCGTCGTGGACGACGACCGGCAGGTGCTGAGGTACCTGACGGAGATGCTGCAGGAAGCCGGCTTCGACACGGTGTCGTGCGAGCGCTTCCTGGATGCGAAGGGAATGCTCGCCACTTCGCGACCCGACCTGCTGCTCACCGATCTGCGCCTCGGCGCCTACAACGGCCTGCAGCTCGCCATCTACGCGCGCGATCACCATCCCGGCCTCCCGGTCATCGTCCTCACCGGCTACGAGGACCCGACGCTGCGCGACGAAGCGACGCGCTCGGGCGCGCAGTTCCTCATCAAGCCGGTTCCGCGGACCGCGCTCATCGACGCTGTTCAGAAAGCGATGGCAGTCGGAACTGACGACATCAGTCGGGGCTGACGATGTCAGTCGGAACTGACGATGTCAGTCGGCTCTGACGATGCCAGTCGGAGTGGACTGTCAAGGAGCTTCGACTGACAGGGGTCGTCGACTGACAAGGATCGTCGACTGACAAGAAGCGCCGACTGACGTCCGCCAGTCCCGACTATCCCTACATCACCGTGAGCGGGTCGAAGGTCGGGTCCGGGGCGTCGGCAGGGCCGGCGATGGACGACGACCGGTTCGGTGACGGCTCCACTTCCCAGAGACTGACGTCGTACGGGGATGCGAGACGCTGGCCGTCCGCGTCGAAGACGACGCGCACGCGCGGTCGCTTCGGGTCGGCAGTGCAGGGGTGCGTGACGACCGCGACGGCGCCGGTGTTCAGCTTGACGAGCGACCCGACGGGGTAGAGCCCCATCAGCTGCACGAATCGCCGCACGAGGTGCTGCTCGAACTCCTGGCCTTCGCCGTGCTTGAGCACCGCGAGGACCCGCTCGGCCGCGAACGCCCCCTGGTACTGCCGCTTCGACCGCATCGCGTCGTAGACGTCCGCAATCGCGCAGAGCATGGTGGCGAGGTTCAGCGTCGGGCGCGTGATGCCGGCGGGGTAGCCGGTGCCGTCCAGGCGTCGGTGGTGCTCGAAGGCAACGACGGCCGCGAGCGGCGTGAGGTCGCGCGTCTTGCGCAGGATCTCCGCGCCGTCCACGGTGTGGCGGCGCATGATCTTGAGTTCCGCGTCGTCCAGTCGCCCGGGCTTCTGGAGGACCTCGAGCGGCGTCTTGGTCTTGCCGATGTCGTGCATCAGGCCGGCGATGCCGAACTCGCGCAGGAGGGTGCCGTCGATGCCGAGGCCCCGCGCCTGCACCATGACGAGAATCGACACGTTCACCATGTGCGTGAACGTGTACTCGTCGGAGGTGCGCATGGAGGTCAGGGCGAGCAGCGCGTCGCGGTTCTGGCTGACCGCCTGCGCCAGTTCGTCCACGACGGCCTTCACCTCGGCCGTCTTCGCCACCCCCTCGCGCGCCGCGTTCTCCCACACGGTCTTCATGGTGGCCGATGCCTGCGAGGTACAGCTTGCGGATGGTGGCCATGTCGGCCAGCGTCGTCTGGGTGCGCTGCTCCACGCGGACGAGGCCGACGCGCACGTGCGGGAACTCCGGCCACGAAGTGTCGTTCGGATCGGCGGTCGACTGGAGGCGGCGGCTGAGCGCGTCGACGACGGCGACCAGTTCGTCGACGGTGGCGCCCTTGTCGATGGAGACGCGCTCGATGCCGCGCGACTTGAGCTTGACGGTGAGGTCGCCGAGCAGCGCCGCGCCGCGCGTCATCGGGACGTCGCCCACGACCACCTCGTCGGCGACGAGCGCGATCGAGATGGTCGGCATGTCGTCGAACATGCGGTTGACGACGTCGGTGAAGTTGAGGACGTTGCGCGCGACGAGCGGGTGGCCGGGCGCGTAGAGCTGCGCCGCGCGCAGCGCCGCGCCGAAGCGCCGCAGCAACTCCTCGATCTGCGCCTGGCGGCGATGTGGACGCTCTGTCATCTCAGTTGCTCACACCACGAGGCTCAACCACTAAGCTCACAAAGGACACAAAGGCCGGAACGTCACGGGTGACGCTGAACTCGGGCTGCGACCGAGCGCGCCCAGGCTTGCCTGGGCGCCGGCCGCCGGGAGACGCGCGGCGCGCACGAACCCGCGGTGCCACTCGACGGGCTCGTGCACGCCGTGCGTCACCCGGCGCCACAGGGCCTTCGGCCCGGTCTCGGCCGCAGCCCTCGGCGGGCGAGCCTCCGTGCCCTTTGTGGTCTCCGTGGTTGCCCTTCGTCACGTTGCCCTCACGAACTTCCGCGCGATCGACCGCACGCCGAACGAGCCGTTGACCGCCAGGTTCTCCAGCGCTTCCTGCGCGGCCGGCAGGCGGATCTGCGACAGTGCCGTGGCCGCCTCCGTCCTGACTTCGCGCGTGCGGAACGGCGTCCACCAGGAGCCTTTCTGCATGACGTCGATCAGCGCCTGGACCGCTTCGGCCCCGCCCAGCACGCCGAGCCGCTCGACCAACTCGAGGTACGTCGCGCGCAGCGTCCCCCGGGGTTCGATGTTGCGCACCAGGTAGCAGAAGAGCGGCGCTGCCTTCTGGTCGCGCGTCGACCCCAGCTCGCTGACGGCGGCCGCGCGCCCGGGGTGCTTCTCGGTGTCGAGGATGCGCTTCAGCACCTGGAACGACTCGTCGAAGCCGAAGCCGATGATCGCGCGCGCCGCATCGCGCTGGACCGCGGGCTCCATGTCGTTGGTCAGCTGCTCGAGGTCTGCCAACGCCTCGGGCCCGCCAAAGGCGCGCAGCAGCTGCACGGCGGTGCGGCGGACGCTGGGGTTGGACGACAGCCGGAGCTTGTCCACCGAGTCGCGGCCGTGCGCGCCGAAGTCGATCAGGAGGTCGGTGAGCCGCTGGCGTGCCCGGTTGCGGGTTTCGGCCGACAGCGAATCGGCCAGCCTGGGCACCAGCCCGGGGCCGATGGCCCGGCACAGCTTCTTCACGTGCTCGAACTCGTCGTCGCGCACCGAGTTCAGGTGGATCGCGGCCTGCGACATGAACGACCCTTCGATGATCTGGTCGATGGCGCGCGCCACCTGCCCGGCCGCGTCCGGCGCCTCAGGCTTCGCGGCGACCGCCGCCATCGCCTCCACCAGGCGGTGCGCCGCGTCGAAGTCGCCGAGCGCCACCACGTCCTCCACCTGCGACACGACCAGCTGGAGCAGCTCCTGACGCTGCGCGCTGTCGGACACCACCAGCAGCAGGTCGCCCAGCAGCTGCAGGTCGAGCGCGCGAATCGACGTGTCGCTGACGGTGGTCAGCCACGAGACGATCCGCTCGGGCGGGTCGTCCGTGATCTGATCCGGGTCGATGGTGTGCGCCTGGGCTGCCGCCATCTCGCGGTCGTAGTCCTGCGAGATGTAGCGCTGGTCGGAATAGGAGAGCAGCAGGCCCTCGACCTGCGACCAGAGGCTCCCGAAGTTCGGCTCCTCGGCCATCGGCGTGCGCTGCAGCTCCTCGCGGGCGAGCGCGGTCGCCGCTTCCTGGCGCCGGGGGTCTGGCGCCAGCGCGCGGAAGGCGTCGACCAGGCGCGCCGTGGCGGCGCCCTCGTTCGCCACCGACCGCGCGATGAACTTCGCCACGGTCTTGTCGGTGATCCGCCGCGTCAACTCGCCCACCAGGCTCGCGTGCTGAGACGCCGGGTCGCGGCCGACCTCCAGCAGGTCCATGACGAAGTCGGGCGACAGCCGGGAGACGGCCCCCGCCATGTTGTCGAGGATGCTGTCCAGCCGTTGCGGGCTCTCGCGCCCGACGAGGCCGGCGACGCCCTGCAGCGCGCGGAGCAGGCCTTCGGTGCGGTCGCGGGTCGAGGCGGTGCCCGCCTGCCCCTCGGTCCGCTCGTAGAACTCGGCCAGGCGGGCCGGGTCGCTGGCGATTTCGTCGAGGATTCTGAGCGTCTTCTCGTCGAGGTCAATCGCGTCCTTCTGCAGGCAGGCCGAGATGACGTCTTCCCACGAGGCCTGGCTGGACGCGGCGCCGTCCTTGATGAGGCCGGCGTAGTCCAGTTCCGCGATCTCGATGCCGAGGCCGCCCGCGGTCGTGAGCGCGCGCGCCATGCCGCCGCGGGCGCGCACGTCCTCGGGGTCGGTGCCGAGCAGGCCGAGCAGCGTCCGCCACGCGGTCATCTCCACGCGGCTCTGGATGGTGATTTCACCTACCAGGTGGTCGTGAAGGAGCGCGGCGAGCTCCGCGATGGCGGCATCGGGCCGCGCGGTCGCCCGGCCGCCGATGAGCAGGTTGGTCGGGAGGACCATCAGCGAGAGGGGGCCGGACTCGGTGGCCGAGGCGGCGGCACGCGCCAGGCGGTCCATGGCTTCGCCGATGGCGGGGTGCTCCGGGGGGTAGAGCGAGAGGATGCGCGCCGCGCCCTTGCAGGCGCGCGCGAATGCCGTCAGTCGGACGGCGGTCTCCGGCGAAAGGGGGGTCTGCTGAACCTCGGTCATCGCGGGTAGACTGTCCAGTTTTCATATCGGCTCAAGGGCGGCTTGACGCCAGTCGGAACTCACGACGAAGGGTCGGACGCTGAAGGGTGGGCGCCCACCAGATGCCGTCGACGAGGACCGCGCCGGCGGCTGCAAGTTCCTACACGTCGTCGAGTGCTGCCCGCTCGATGCCGAGTTGCCGACAGATTCGCGCCAGCAGACCCGGACCGATGTCCTTGGCCCGATGATAGGGAATCGGCGTTTGAAGCCGTGTCGTGGGAGTCCGCCAGATCTCATGACTCCCCGCCCCGAAACGGGTTGGCTAGCAGCCCAGCTTCCGGAGTTTGCGGGTGAGTTCGCCGTAGGTCATGCCGTGACTGCCACATGCGCGGTCAGCGGGAACGTCGAGAGCGGGCGCATCGTCGCCGGTAGGGGGTCTCCCGCCGCCTGCAGTGAGGCGATCAAGGCTCCGGCCACTGAGGGTGCCAGGCTCAACAGCTCCTCGGCCGTGTCGCCGGCAACCAGCAGGCCGGGGAGGTCCGGGCTCGTCGCCACGAAGCGATAGTCACCGCCGTCTCGAATCTCCTCGACACGGAGCGCCAGGTCGTAGATCTTCATTCGCTGCTCTTGTACGACCATGATACTCCAGCTCGGAGGTTCCGACTGACAGCGTCAGCCCCGACTGACGTTCGTAAGTCCCGACTACGCTATACTTCGCCCTGATGCGTGCGACCGATGTGATCCGGGCGAAACGTGACGGCGAGGCGCTGTCGCGCGAGGCCATCGAGTTCTTCGTGGCCGGCGTCACCGACGGCACGTTCCCCGACTACCAGGCCTCCGCCCTCCTCATGGCCATCGTCCTCAAGGGGATGACGGTGGACGAGACGGCGTGGCTGACGTCCGCGATGGTCCGGTCCGGCATCAAGGTGGACCTGTCGGCCATCCCCGGCGTGAAGGTGGACAAGCACAGCACGGGCGGGGTGGGCGACAAGGCGTCGCTCGTCCTGGCGCCGCTGGCGGCGGCGTGCGGCGTGAAGGTGCCGATGATGTCGGGCCGCGGCCTCGGCCACACGGGCGGCACGCTCGACAAGCTGCAGTCGATTGCCGGCTTTCGCGTGGACCTGTCGCTCGACGAGATGAGGGCGGCGCTCGAGAGGACGGGCGTGGCGATGCTCGGCCAGACGAAGCAGATCGCGCCCGCCGACAAGAAGCTGTACGCGCTGCGCGACGTGACCGCGACGGTGGAGAGCATCGCGCTCATCACCGCGTCGATCATGAGCAAGAAGATCGCCGAGGGGATCGACGCGCTGGTGCTCGACGTGAAGACGGGCCGGGGCGCCTTTATGAAGACGGTGGAGGATTCGCGGCGGCTGGCGCGGTCGCTGGTGGATACGGGGAACCGGTCGGGCGTTCGAACCGAGGCGCTGATCACGGCGATGGACGCGCCGCTCGGCCGCACGGTCGGCAACGCGATGGAAGTGGTGGAGTGCGTCGAGACGCTGAAGGGGCGCGGGCCGAAGGACCTCGAGGAGCTGTCGGTGGTGCTCGCCGCGCGGATGGTGCGGGCGGCCGGCCTGGCGCGCGACGGTGCCGACGCGGAGGCCCAGGTGCGGCGGGCGCTCGCGTCGGGCGCGGGCGTCGAGAAATGGCGCGAGATCGTGGCCGAGCAGGGCGGCGACCCGTGCACGGTGGACGACTACGGCCTGATGCCGTCGGTGCCGACGCGGCACATGGTGACGGCGGACCGGACGGGGTATCTGTCCGTGCTGCACGCGGAGCTGGTGGGGCGCGCCGCTGTGGCGCTGGGCGCCGGGCGCAACAGGGTGGACGACGTGGTGGACCCGGCGGTGGGGGCGATGGTGATGGCTCATCCGGGGGACCTCGTGCGCGCGGGCGACCCGATCGTCGAGCTGCACTACCGGCGCGAGGGCGATCTTGCGGTCGCGCTGGAACTCGTCGCTCGCGCGATCGAGATCGCCGACGAACCGCCGGCGCTGCTGCCGTTGATCGTCGAAGAGGTGAGGTAGAGCGGGTCTTCCCGCCGCCGTTCCGGAGGATGAGTGACGGCGGCCCGGTGCGGGCGCCCCGCTCGCCGGACTCCGGTCGGCTGCGCGGCAAACCCACTCTCCGGCCATCGTTGGCCGCTGGACGCGGGGGTCGCGCGGTCTGATCGGCGTGCGCGATCGCGCTCTACCCCGCTGGCGCCCAGCGCCTGCGAGTGTGTTTGCGAACTGACGCCGAAGCGCTTGCCGACAGTCGCCCCTCGACTGCGCTCGGGATGACCCTGAGCCTGCCGAAGGGTCGCCGGCCTCGCGAGGCATCCCGCACCCGTCCGCCGCAGTTGCCGACGGGCGTCGGGGGACGCCCGGTCGAGCGAACGTGCGAGCAGCGTCGACGCAGGAATGTGCAGCCAAGCACCGCAGGTTCAGACTCGCCCGGAGGCGCTCTGAGCCATGCCGACTGGCTCACGCGAAACCCGCCGACCGAGGATGCTTGGCTCGGCGCTGTCGAGCGTGAGCGAGAGCGGGCGCCCACGGCGACCGGCGGCCCCGCCGGCGGTGGGGCGCGCGTCACGTAGCCGGCCGAGCCTCATTGAGGAGATTGTGTGTGACACAGAGCGCAGCGAAGAAGTCAGTTAGGTCCGGTTCCCGCCGGACCGAGTTCATCATCGTCGGCGCGGCGATCGTGGTTGCCGTGGTGGCGGCGCTGCTGGCGCAGTACGGCGGCGTGCCGCGGGCGCAGGCGCTGGTCGGACTGGTGGTGATCCTTGGGATCGCGTACCTGATGTCCACCAACCGCCGCGCGATCGACGTCACGACGGTGGCCTGGGGCCTCGGCCTGCAGATCGTCTTCGCCCTGCTGGTGCTCAAGACCGACGCCGGTCAGGTCGTCTTCCAGAAGGCCAGCGACGGCATCACCAAGCTGCTGGCGTTTGCCGACGTCGGGTCGTCGTTCGTGTTCGGCCCGCTCGGCAACAAGCAGGCGTGGCCGAAGATCATGACGACGGTGCTCGGGCCGGAGGGGGCGCAGTACAGCATGATCTTCGCCTTCCAGGTCCTCCCGACCATCATCTTCATCGCCGCGCTCTTCGCCATCCTCTACTACTTCGGCATCATGCAGCTGGTGGTGCGCGCGTTCGCGTGGACGATGCGGCGCGTCATGAAGGCGAGCGGCGCGGAGTCGCTGAACGTGGCCGCCAGCATCTTCATGGGGCAGACCGAGGCGCCGCTGACCATCCGGCCGTATCTCCCCGACATGACCGAGTCGGAGCTGATGACGGTCATGACGTCCGGGATGGCGCACATCTCGGGCGGCATCATGGCGGCCTACATCCTGTTCGGCATCGAGGCGAAGCACCTGCTGACGGCCGTCATCATGACCGCGCCGGGCACGCTGATGATGGCGAAGATGTTCGTCCCCGAGACCGAGTCGCCCAAGACGATGGGGACGGTGAAGCTGGATGTGCCGAAGACGGACGTGAACGTGATCGACGCGGCGGGGCGGGGGACGGGGGAAGGGCTTCACCTGGCGCTCAACGTCGGCGCGATGCTCATCTCGTTCCTGGCGCTCGTGGCGCTCGTCAACGCGATCCTAGGCCTCGCCGGCCTCAGCCTGCAGCAGATTCTCGGGTGGGCGTTCTCGCCGGTGGCGTGGGCGATGGGCGTGCCGTGGAAGGACTCGCAGATCATCGGCAACCTGCTCGGGACGCGCATGGTGCTGAACGAGTTCGTCGCCTATTCCGATCTCGGGAACTACGCCGGCCAGACGGCACTCAAGGCGGCAGGGCCGCTGTTCGGCCAGATCGACCCGAAGTCGTTCACTATCGCGACATTCGCGCTGTGCGGCTTCGCCAACTTCAGCTCGATCGGCATTCAGATTGGCGGCATCGGCGCGCTGGCGCCCAACCGGCGCCACGACCTCGCGCGGCTCGGGTTCCGCGCGATGCTGGCCGGCACGCTCGCGAACTTCGTGACGGCGACGATTGCTGGGTTTCTGCTGTAGGCAGCTGTCAGCTGGCAGCTGGCAGCGGAAGGCGGGGCGGCGGAAGGTGTGGCGCGGGGCTTAGTGCTCAGGAAGTTTCTATGGCGAGCTACTACGAACAGGTGTCTGAGGCGACTGCATACCTTCGCGGGATCGTCACGCGGGTTCCGGACGTCGCCGTGGTGCTCGGGTCGGGGCTGGGGGAACTGGCGAACCGGGTGGCGAACGCGCGCGTCATCCCCTACACCGACATCCCGCACTGGCCGCCGTCTGGCGTCATCGGCCACGCCGGCAAGCTGGTGCTGGGCGACCTTTGCGGCAAGTACGTGGCCGTGCTGTCCGGCCGCGCGCACTTCTACGAAGGGCACGAGCTTCGGCGGTCCACGTTCGGCATCCGCGTGCTGGGACTGCTCGGCGTGAAGACGGTCATCCTGACGAACGCCGCCGGCGGCATCAATACCTCGTTCGAGTCGGGCGCGCTGATGGTCATCGACGACCACATCAACCTGTTCGGCACCAACCCGCTCATCGGCCCGAACGACGAGCGGTTCGGCGCGCGCTTCCCGGACATGACCGACGCCTACTCGAAGCGCCTCCGCGCCCTGGCCGACAAGGTGGCGGCCGCGCGCGGCATCGGCCTCGCGCACGGTATCTACGCGGCGCTGCACGGGCCGAGCTACGAAACGCCGGCCGAGATCAGGTTCCTCCGGACGATCGGCGCCGATGCGGTCGGCATGTCCACCGCCCCCGAGACGATCGTTGCGCGTCACATGGGCATCGAGGTGCTGGCCATCTCCTGCATCACGAACATGGCCGCCGGGGTGCTCGACCAGCCGCTCGTCCACACCGAGGTGGTGGAAACCGCCGCGCGGGTCAAGGATCAGTTCATTTCGCTGATTGAGGGGGCGATCGAGAACCTATAGTCGGGACTTACGAACGTCAGTCGGTTCTGACGAGTGTCAGTCGGATCTGACGAACGTCAGTCGGGGCTGATGATGGTCAGTCGGCACCGACGCTGAATGGCCGGGAGCGAGTGTTCTATGACGGATCCCCTGGTGACTGCTGCGCGTGAGGCCCGGGAGAGGGCCCGCGCGACGTTCTCGCACTTCAAGGTCGGGGCCGCGCTCGAGACGACCGACGGCCGGGTCATCACCGGCTGCAACATCGAGAACGCCACCTACGGCCTGACCGTGTGCGCCGAGCGTGTCGCCGTGTTCAAGGCGGTATCCGACGGGCTCGACGCCTTCCGCCGCATCGCCGTCGTCGCCGACACGGAGGAACCCACGCCGCCGTGCGGCCCCTGCCGCCAGATCCTCTGGGAGTTCGCCGGCGACATCGAGGTCATCCTCGCCAACCTCCACGAAGAGAAGGGCCGCTACCGCCTGAGCGAGCTTCTCCCGCTGCCGTTCGACGCGAGGCTTCTCAAGAAATAGCGCCCAGCAATTGGCGAAGCCCGTCCGCCTCGGTGAACCCGCCTGGCTACAGAAGCGTGATGCCTGCCTCGCGGCAGCGATCGGTGACTTCCGCGGGCCACAGGCTGGCCTGAATCTCGCCGATGTGGGCCTTCCGCAGGTAGAACATGCAGAGCCGCGACTGGCCAATCCCGCCGCCGATCGTCAGCGGCAGTTCGCCGGCGAGGAGACGCCGGTGGAAGAGCAGGCCGCGCCGCGACCCGGCACCGCGCAGGTCGAGTTGGACGGCAAGCGCTTCGGGATCGACCCGGATGCCCATCGACGACAGTTCGTACGCGGAGTCGAGCACCCGGTTGTAGACGAGGATGTCGCCGTTCAACCCGTGGCGGCCGCTTCCGGTTGGCGTGGACCAGTCGTCGTAGTCGGGCGCGCGGCCGTCGTGCGGCTGGCCGCTGGCGAGCGGGTGGCCGATGCCGATCACGAAGACCGCCCCGTGCTTCCGGCAGACCTGGTACTCCCTCTGGCGAGGCGCCAAGTGCGGGTACTGCCGCTCGAGGTCCGCCGCGTGGACGAACACGATCTCGTCGGGCAGCGAGGATGGGAGCACGGGGAAGTGATAGGCGATGTACTTCTCGGTCCGGGCGATTACGCTGTAGATGCGCCTGACGATCGCCTGCAGGAAGGAGAGCGTCCGATCCTGAGCGGTGATGACGCGCTCCCAGTCCCACTGATCCACATACAGCGAATGGGTATTGTCCAGCGTCTCGTCCGGGCGGATCGCATTCATGTCTGTGTACAGACCCTCGCCCGGAAGGAAGCTCAGGTCCGCGAGGGCCAGCCGCTTCCACTTGGCGAGCGACTGGACGATTTCGACCTTCTGGTCGCTCATGGCGCCGACGGGAAATGACACCGGGCGCTCAACGCCATTGAGGTCATCGTTGATGCCGGTGCCGGCCAGCACGAACAGGGGCGCCGTGACGCGGAGCAGGTTCAACTCGAATGCCAGGTTGGTCTGGAAGAACTCCTTGAGGAGGCGTATGGCGCGCTCCGTCTCACGTGGGGTCAGCAAGGAGACATAGCCGGGCGGCACGGTTACGGAACTCGTCATCACATCCCTCAAGTGCCCATGGCGTGCAGTAACGCGCCACATGGGCGAATCGAACCTGACCGGCCCGGCTGGATCGCCAGGCACGTGACAGTAGTTTCAGCACTCACTCTAATACGGAATAGATAGCAGCTGAACAGGCAGGCCTATCTCGCGGGCAAGTTCCACCGGGTTTGACGAGAGGCGGCATCTGCGCGCCAGCGCCCACTTCGCCACTTCGCCAGATCGCCAGGTCGCACGATCGCAAGATCGCCAGATCGCAAGATCGCAAGATCGCAAGATGTCCGCGCCCCGGATCCCCGTCTGCTATGATCGTTCCTTATGCTCCCCACCGTTGACTGGCAGGACGAAGCGGTCGTGATGATCGACCAGCGCAAGTTGCCGACGGCCGAGGTCTACGTGACGTGCCGGACGGCGCAGGAGGTGGCCCGCGCCATCAAGACGATGGTCATTCGAGGGGCGCCGGCGATCGGCGTGTCGGCGGCGATGGGCCTCGCGCTCGGCATGAAGAGGAGCAAGGCGACGGGCACCGCGAAGTTTGCCGCCGAGTTCCAGAAGACCTGCGACCTGCTGGCGTCCACGCGGCCGACGGCGGTGAACCTGTTCTGGGCGATCGATCGGATGAAGAGGTGCTTCGGCGCGGCCGTGCAGACCGGGGCGTCGGTGGACGAGGTCAAGCAGCGGCTCGAGGCCGAGTCACGCGCGATTCACGACGAGGACGTGGCCGCGTGCCGCGCCATGGGGCGGTTCGGAGCGGAGCTCGTACCCGACAGGGCGCGCATCCTCACCCACTGCAACGCGGGTGCGCTCGCCACGGCCGGCTACGGCACGGCGCTCGGCGTCATCCGCGGCGCGGTGGAGCAGGGGAAGCAGGTGAGCGTGTTCGCCGACGAGACGCGGCCGTTTCTCCAGGGCGCGCGGCTGACGGCGTGGGAGCTGACGCACGACGGCATCGACACGACGGTCATCACCGACAACATGGCGGCGACCTTCATGCGGCAGGGGATGATCGACCTGGTGGTGGTCGGCGCCGACCGGATCGCGGCCAACGGCGACGTGGCCAACAAGGTGGGGACGTACGGCGTGGCGGTGCTGGCCAAGGAGCACGGAATTCCGTTCTACGTGGCGGCGCCAAGTTCCACGCTCGATCTTGCCACCTCGAGCGGCGCGGGCATTCCCATCGAGGAGCGCCCGGACCGCGAGGTGACGCACGTCGGGACGACGCGGCTGACGCCGGCGCTCGCCAAGGTCCGGAACCCGGCGTTCGACGTCACGCCGGCGCGCTATGTGACGGCCATCATCACCGAGCGCGGGGTCTGGCGGGCGCCGTACGAGCAGTCGCTCAGGCAGGCACTCGAATAGTCGATGGCACTCGTCAGTCGGACTTATCCGTCAGTCGGAGATCACCGTCAGTCGGAGACACCTGTCAGTCGGAGCTACCTGTCAGTCGGAGATACTCGTCAGTCGACGGATGGTCGTCAGAGTCGACTGAGAATCGTCAGCCCCGACTGACGATCGTCGGAACCGACTGACGATCGTCAGAACCGACTAGCTGCAATGCAGGTATTGGGCATCGAGAGCTCGTGCGATGAAACGGCGGCGGCGGTCGTGGCCGAGGTGGACGACCCTGCCCGGCCGTGGCAGATCCGCTCGAGCGTCATCGCCTCCCAGGTTGAGATCCACCGCGAGTGGGGAGGTGTTGTCCCAGAACTGGCGTCGCGGCAGCACATCCGCGACATCTGCGGAGTGGTGGAAAGGGCACTGCAGGAGGCGGGGATTGACCTCGGCACGATTGACGCGATTGCGGTGACGCAGGGGCCGGGGCTGGTGGGGTCGCTGCTCGTCGGCCTGCAGTTTGCCAAGTCGCTCGCCGCATCGATCGGGAAGCCGCTCGTTCCGGTGCACCATCTCGCTGGCCACATCGAGTCGCTCTTCCTCCACAACGGGCCGCTTCCGCTCCCGGCCGTCGTCCTCGTGGTGTCGGGCGGCCACACCAGCCTCTATCTGGTCCCCGACCTCGGCGTCTACCGGCTCATCGCCCGAACGAGAGACGATGCGGCGGGGGAGGCGTACGACAAGGTCGCGAAGCTCCTCGGGCTGGGGTATCCGGGCGGACCGATCATCGACAGGCTGGCGGGCGAGGGCAACGACCGGGCCATCCCGTTCCCGATGACGCGCATCACGCACCGCGACCGGAACGCGCCGGGCGAGGCCGGCCGCCTCGACTTCAGTTTCAGCGGGATCAAGACGGCGGTGTCGCGGTACGTCAAGGCGCGGGTGGTTCCCGGCGCCTTGTCCGCCGAAGCCCGAGAGTCAGACACTCCGAGAGCGAGGGCGGAGGGAGGGGAGGGCTTTTCGCCGAGCGAGCTCGCCGACATCTGCGCCAGCTTTCAGCGCGTGGTGGTCGAGGCGCTGGTGGACCGGCTGTTCGAGGCGGCGTGGAGGAACGGCGCGAAGAGCGTGGGGATTGCAGGCGGCGTGTCCGCGAACTCGCGGCTGAGGAAGGACGCGGCGGCGCGCGGCGAGGAGCTGGGCCTGCCGGTGTTCGTGCCGTCGCTGGCACTGACGACCGACAACGCCGCGATGATCGCCGCCGCGGGCCTGCGCCGCTACCGGCAGGGGATAACGGCCGGCTGGGACCTGAACGCCGACGCGTCGCTGAAGCTGTAAGTTGACAGCTGGCCACGGAGAACGTCCGCCGCCGGTCGCCCCTCGACTGCGCTCGGGTTGACCCTGAGCCCGTCGAAGGGTCGCCGCGGGCGCCCGCGTGAGACAGAGCCGGTCGGCACCCGAGAGGCAGGCGCGGACCGGGTCGGCGCCCAGGGCGACTGTGAGGTCCGCCGAACCCAGCCGCCTCGGCGCGAAGCGTGCGGCGGCGGGAGCCCGGAGGCGACGAACCGGGCCACGACTGCCGTCTCAGCGGCCGGCCGGATCGCGGGGCTACCCGCCGCCGCCCTGTCGGGCTTCGGCGGGTCCGCCGTAGCCGGGCGGACGCGGAAAGCCCCGCGCCACGGCGATAGCCCGCGCCACGGCGGTGAACCCGCGCCACACCTCGAGGACCGCACCTCTATGAAGACACTGACCGACTACCTGTTCTTCACCACCCGCGAGCGGCGGGAGATGGTTCGCATCACCGACGAAGTGGCCGACATCGTCCGGCGGAGCGGCGTCCGCGAGGGGATGGTGCTCGTCTCGGCGATGCACATCACCGCCGGCGTGTACGTCAACGACTGGGAGGACGGGCTCATCGAGGACTTCGGCGAGTGGCTCGAGAAGCTCGCGCCCGCCGGCCGCAACTACCGCCACCACCAGACCGGCGAGGACAACGCCGACGCGCACCTCAAGCGCACGCTGATGGGCCACCAGGTGATCCTGCCCATCACCAACGGCAAGCTGGACCTCGGCCCCTGGGAGCAGGTCTTCTACGCAGAGTTCGACGGACGGCGGAAGAAGCGCGTCGTCGTCAAGGTCATGGGGGAGTGAACAGCTATGCCTTCCCCTCCCGCGCAGCCGAGCGCAGCAGCGAGATGCCCGTGTAGATGATGACGAACGTCACCAGCCACATCACGTAATAGAGCGGCAGCGACTTCACCACCAGCCCCGCCAGCGCCGACCCGAAGATGCCGCCCACCGCCAGTCCGGCCGCCGCCTTGAGGCTGTACTTCCGCTTGCGCACGAACTGCGTGCTGGCCACCGGCATCAGGAACGCACAAGCGCCCATCATGATCGGGAACGCCGCGGTCGGGGTCATGCCGAGCAGGGCGATGAGTACCATGCACGGCGCGTAGTAGCCGATGCCGAGCGGCATGATCAAGCCCAGGAAGAAGCTCCCGCCGAGGCCGGCAGCGAGCTTCGCGCCGGTGACGCCCAGGACGATGCCCTTCGCCCCGGCGGTCTCGACGTAGCCCCTCTGCTCGGTGCCGCCAACTGCGGCGCCAACCTCCGACCACTCCCGCCCGGCCCTGACGAGGGTGAGCGGCGTGCCGGCCTGGAGCCTGGCCACCTCCGGCGCGTCCGCGGATGCGGCGGCGCGCAGCACGACGTCCGCGGGCCCCACCTTCACCTCGTCGGACGGCATCAGCGCGGTCACCTTGGCGAACATGAAGGCCGCCGCCACCAGGAGGGCGATGCCCATGCCGACCTGGATCCCCCGCCGGGGCAGCCGCGAGACGACGGTCGCGCCAGCCCAGGATCCGGCGACGGCAGTCGCAATCATCAGCACCAGGGTGACTGGATCGACCGCGATGACGCCGATGAAGATGAACGCCTGGGTGATGGTCGGCAGGCAGTGACCGACGTTGAGCGTGCCCGGGATCAGCTCGTCGCGCACCATCTTGCGCAGCCGGTAGTAGGTGGTGGTGGTGGCGAAGCTCCCGATGCCGAGCGCGTCGAAGAAGTTGGCGAAGAAGCCGACGGCGATGCGTTCGGCGTCCGGCACGCCCGGGTCGGGCATGTCCGACGACCTGCGGACCTCGACCACCCACGCGATGATGAATGCCGCCGTGAGCACCGCGAGCGCGACGAACAGGACAGTAATCACAGTAGCCCCTCCGCCTGAAACGCGACTCGACCCTCCGGCCCCGGCTCCAAGAACCGGTTGGCGGGAACTGGGCGGGCAATATAACATGATTGCCCGCATCGTGCGGTCGTGCGAAGTACGACCGTGCGAAGTAGAACCGACCGCGCTCGAGCCGTACACCGGACGATCGGAAGATAACTTCGCAGGTTTGCAGGATTACTTCGCACAATCGCCACTTCGCGAGATGCCAGTTCGCAAGATCGCCACTTCGCAAGATCGAAAGTTCGCAAGATCGCCACTTCGCAAGATCGCAAGATTGTCTATGACCCTGACCCGTGAATCTGCCTGGAATCTGTTGTGCGAATGGACGCAGAGCGACGCGCTCCGGAAGCACGCGCTGGCGGTCGAGGCGGCCGTCGTCCACTACGCCCGCATGTTCGGCGAAAACGTCGAGGAGTGGAGCGTCGTCGCGCTGCTGCACGACTTCGACTACGAGCGCTACCCGACGCTCGAGAACCACCCGTTCCGCGGCGCGGAGTTCCTGCGCGAGCAGGGCTACCCGGAGTGGGTGGTCCACGCGGTGCTGTCGCACGCCGACCACACGAACACGCCGCGCGAGACGCGGCTCGAGCACACGCTGTTCGCGTGCGACGAGATGGCAGGCTTCGTCACGGCGGCTTCCCTGGTGCGGCCGTCGAAGAGCGTGCTCGACCTCGAGGCCTCGTCGGTCATCAAGCGGATGAAGGACAAGGCGTTCGCGCGCGCCGTCAACCGCGACGACCTCCGCAAGGGGGCCGAGGAACTGGGCCTGCCGCTCGCGGACCACATCACCAACGTGATCGCCGGGATGCGGGAGCGGGCGGAGCAGCTTGGGTTGAAGGGCACACTGTAGCTGCCAGCTGTCGACTGTCCCGAACGAAATCCGTGTATTGTTCGTAATTGACAATCAAGATGGCTGAGCCGGACACCACCCCCGTCGTCGCCCTCGATTCGGTCAGTGTCGCGTACGGCAAGAACGCGGCGCTCCGGGACGTTTCGGCCGCCTTCTCTCCGGGCGCAACGGGTCTGCTGGGGCCGAACGGCGCCGGCAAGAGCACGCTCCTCAAGGCGCTGCTCGCGTTCCTCGTCCCCACATCCGGCCGGATGACAGTGCTCGACCTCGATGTCGCGAAGTCGGCCCTCGAGATTCGCGGCCGCATCGGCTACATGCCCGAGACCGACGGCCACATCCCCGGCATGAACGCGGTGTCGTTCGTGGCCTATTGCGGCCAGCTCGCGGGCCTGCCCGCGTCCGACGCCATGCAGCGCGCGCACGAGGTGCTCTACTACGTCGGCCTCGGCGAGGCGCGCTATCGAAACGTCGAGACGTACTCGACGGGCATGAAGCAGCGCATCAAGCTGGCCCAGGCGCTGGTCCACGACCCCGACCTCCTGTTCCTCGACGAGCCGACCAACGGGATGGACCCGAAGGGGCGCGACGAGATGCTGGAGCTGGTCCGCGACCTCGCGCACAACAAGAAGATCCACCTGATCCTCTCGTCGCACCTGCTGCCCGACGTGGAATACACGTGCGACCGGGTCGTGGTGCTCGACAAGGGCCGGGTGGTCGCCCAGGGGCCGATCGACGCGCTCAAGGGGCAGCGGCGCCAGGTGTTCGAGCTGCGCATCAAGGGCGACCGGCACGCGTTTGCCGCCACGCTCGCCGAAGCCGGCGTCGAGTGCCACGAGACCGACGAGGACGTGATGCGGGTGCTCGTCGGGCCGGACGAGGGGGCGCGGACGCTGTTTGCCATCGCCGACCGCGAGAAGGTCCAGGTCCGCCACCTCCGCCCGAGCGTTCCGACACTCGAGGACGTGTTCGCCAAGGCGGTGGGGGAAGAGTAGGTGGGGCAGGCGCATCTTGCGATCTTGCGAACGTGCGATCTTGCGAAGTAGGGGCCCAGAGCCGAGAGCCCAGAGCCGAGAGCCGTAGATGCCAATACACGACCAGAGCTACCGGCGATACGCGGGGCGGCGCGACCTGGCAGGACAGGCGTGGATGGTGATCGCCCGAAGCGGGATCCGCACCATCATCCGCAAGCGGTTGTTCCTCGGCCTGCTGCTGATGGCCTGGATCCCCTTCGTCGTCGGCGCCGTGATGGTCTACCTGAACGCGAACTTCCCGCAGTTCACGCTGCTGGCGATTACGGCGCAGCGCTTCCGCGAATTCCTCGGCACGCAGGACACCTTCGTCTTCTTCATCACCATCTGGGTCGGGGCCGGGCTGGTGGCCAACGACAAGCGGGCGAACGCGCTGCAGATCTACCTGTCGAAGCCGCTGACGCGAACCGAGTACATCATCGGGAAGTTCGTCATCCTGGCGGCCTTCCTGCTGCTGGTCACCTGGGTGCCGGCCATCCTGCTGCTCCTGCTGCAGCTCGCCTTCAGCGGTAGCTTCACGTTCCTCCGCCAGAACCTCTACCTGTTCCCGGCGGTCACGGTCTTCGCGTGCCTCCAGGTGCTGACGTCCGCGTTCACGATCCTCGCGCTCTCTTCGCTCAGCAAGAGCAGCCGGTACGTCGCCATCCTCTACGCCGGGGCGTACATGTTCAGCCACGCGGTCTACGGCGTCATCTACGCGATCACCGGCAGCACGCGGATGTCGTGGCTGTCGCTGCCCGGCAATCTCAACCAGATCGGGGACATCATCTTCCGCCTGCAGCCGCGCTACTCGACGCCGGCCGTCGTTTCGGCGCTGGCAATGGCGGTCCTCATCGGCGCGTCGATCTGGGTGCTCGAGCGGCGAATCCGGGGGGTGGAGGTGGTGTCATGAATTTCCCCGCCATCCCGCGCCCGGTCGCCGTCGAGTCCGCAAAGCTCTCGAAGTGGTACGGCCAGGTGATCGGCCTGAACGACGTGACGGTGAGCGTCCCGTCCGGCATCACGGGGCTTCTCGGGCCGAACGGCGCCGGGAAGTCGACGTTCATGAAGCTGATGACGGGCCAGCTCAGGCCGAGCAAGGGCACGATCAAGGTGCTCGGCGAGCCGATCTGGGGCAACCCGTCGCTCTACTTCCGCGTCGGCTACTGCCCGGACCAGGATGCGTTCTACGACCGGATGACGGGCCTCGAGTGGGTGGCCGCGCTCGTCCGGCTCAACGGCCACTCCGAAGCCCAGTCGATCGACGCGGCGCGGAGGGCGCTCGAGACGGTGGACCTGCTCGACGCCGCCAACCGCAAGATTGGCGCCTACAGCAAGGGCATGCGCCAGCGCGTCAAGCTGGCCCAGGCCATCGTCCACGACCCCGAGCTGCTGATTCTCGACGAGCCGCTGGCGGGCATGGACCCGCTCGGCCGCCGCAAGACGATTCGGCTCATCAAGGACTGGGCGCGGGCCGGCAAGACGGTCATCGTCTCGAGCCATATCCTGCACGAGATCGAGTCGATGACGTCGAACATCCTGCTCATCAACAACGGGCGGATCCTGGCCGAGGGCAACGTCCACCAGATCCGCGACCTGATCGACACGCATCCGCACACGGTCCACATCCGCGCTGCCGACCCGCACGGCCTCGCCCGGCGGTTCCTGGCGCACGACGATGTGATCAGCCTGAGATTCGAGGAGGGCGCGGTGGTGGTGCAGACGGCCGCGCCCGACGGATTCTACGCGCGGCTGACCGAGTTGGCCGCGTCGGGCGAGGGCGGCGAGATTGCCGAGGTCACCTCGCCCGACGACAACCTGCAAGCCGTCTTCCAATACCTGGTGAAGTGACGTGGCCGACGAAATGACTCCCGCCGCCGCCAAGCCCCCGTCGTTCGCGACCGCGGCGTTCCGCGTCTTCGACCTGAGCCTCGGTCAGATGCTCTGGTCGCGCCGCACGATCTTCCTCGCGCTGGTGGTCAGCGCGCCGGTCATCCTCGGCGTCATCGTCCGCATCCTGACCTCGTCTGGCGTCGGCCACGCGGTGCGCATCGGAGGCGGGCCGGTGGTGGCCGGGCCGTCCATCTTCGGCCTGTTCATCTGGCTGCTGTTCCTGCGCTTCATCATCCCGGTCCTGGGCGTGTTCTACGGGACGTCGCTCGTGGCCGACGAGGTCGAGGACAAGACGATCACCTACCTGTTCACGCGGCCCATTTCGCGCGGGGCGGTCGTGATTGGGAAGTACCTGGCATACCTCGCGGCGACGGTCCTCGTGGTCCTGCCGTCGGTGATGGTGCTCTACTTCCTGATCGTGCCGACCGGGGGCGGGTCGCTCGCGGCGGCGTTCCCGGCGCTGCTGAAGGACCTGGGCCTGCTGGGCCTCGGGCTGGCGGTTTACGGGTCGCTGTTCGCCTGGGTGGGCTCGCAGTTCAAGTACCCGCTGGTCACGGGCCTGGTCTTCGCCTTCGGGTGGGAGCAAGGGATCATGCTTGTCCCCGGCTACCTGAAGCGTTTCACGGTTTCGTACTACATCCAGGGGCTGGTGCCGCACGCCATGCCTCAGGATTCCGCGCTGAGCATCCTCCAGGTCGTGTCACGGGACTCGCTGTCGGTGTCGATGTCGCTGTTCTGGCTGGCCGTGATATGGCTGAGCTTCCTCGGCCTCGCCGCCTGGACCGTATCCCGACGGGAGTACGTGCTGGAGCAGTAGGGGAACATTTTGGAGCCGACGCCGTATATAGTGTCAAACGCGAGGGTTCAATGACCAAACGTACTCGCTACTTCGTCATGGGGTCGGTCGGGTTCATGGCGCTGGCGCTCACGGCTGGGCTGGCGGCCTATTACGGAGGCGTCCCCGGGTTCGCGGAGCCGGCCGGGCCCGACGAACTCAACTACGTCTCCGCCGACGCGACGGTGGTCGCCTACGCGGACGTCAAGAACCTGATGGCGTCCCAGTTCCGGCAGCAGATCAAGGCCCTCGAGCCGGCCGAGCAGGAGCAGGGTCAGGCCGAGATGAGGAACACCCTCGGCATCGACATCGAGAAGGACATCGACTACGTCGTGGCCTGCGCGCTCGCCTCGCCGACGACGACCGGCACGCCGGCGAAGAACGGCTACGTCGTCGCCCGCGGGACGTTCGACCGGGCGCGCATCGAGGCGTTCATCCGCGAGAAGGGCGGCATCGAGCGGCAGTACAAGGGCCGGACGATGTTCGTGCACCAGGCGGGTGAGACGCACGTTTCGTCCGATGGCGCTCCCGAGGAGATGGGCGTGACCTTCATCGACAACAACGTGGTGGCGCTCGGCACGGCCACCGCGCTCCAGAAGGTCATCGACGTGCAGACCGGGGCGGCGCCGACGGTGCGGTCCAACGGCGAGCTGATGAAGATGGTCGACGGCGTGGCGTCCGGCAATGCCTGGGTCGTGGGCCGGTTCGACGTGCTCAGCAAGCAGGCAAACCTCCCGGCGGAAGTGCAGGGCCAGATACCCCAGATGACCTGGTTCAGCGCGACGGGTTACGTGAACGGCGGCGTCTCGGGTACGGTGACCGTCGAGGCGCGCGACGAGGAGGCCGCCAAGAACCTGCGCGCCGTGGTCGGCGGGTTCATCGGCCTGGCGAAGATGCAGGCCGCCTCGAAGCCGGAGCTCGGCGCGCTGATGCAGTCGATCACGTTGAACCCCGACTCGGGCAATACCGTGTCGGTGTCGTTCACGGTCCCTTCGGCCGCCATCGAGGCGCTGAAGAACTCCAGCGGGCTGGTGCACCAGCAGCCGAAGCCGCAGACGCAGCCGCAGCCGCAGCCGAAGTAGCCGCGCGGATGGCTCTGAAATCGTCACGGGTGTCAAGGGGCGCATCGATGCGCCCCTTCTCACGTACGGGCGGCCGATCCGGCCTTGACTATCCCGTCCGGCTCTCCTAGACTTCATTGCATACAACGAGATTGGCGCACGCCCCCGGTCGGTTGCCCAACTGTGTCATGCAGGACCCGTTGCCAATCCTGATGGGGCGGCGTGTGGTGCTCAGGGAGCCGCGCGAAGACGACGCGGTTCCGCTGTTCGAGTACACGTCGGATCCCGACGTCATGCGGTTCCTGGCGTTCGCTCCGCCTGCGAGCGCAGCCGACACGCTGTACTTCATCGCGAAGTGCCGCGAGCACCGGCTACAGGATCGCGAGTACGTCTACGTGATCGCCGACGCCGCAAGCGACCGGGCGATCGGGGTGATCGGCCTTCGCCACCTCGACCAGCCGATGCGGACGGCGCAGATCGGCACCTGGCTGGGGCGCCCTTACTGGGGCACCGGGGCGAACGATGAAGCCAAGCAGCTCATGCTCGACTTCTCGTTCGGGCTGCTGGCGCTCCACCGGATCGAGGCGCGCATCGCCCGGGAGAACCACCGATCGCGCCGGGCGTTCGAGCGCCTCGGGGCGCGCAGCGAAGGGGTGCTGCGCGAGTCGTTCGTCAAGGACGGCGTCTACTACGACCAGGACCTGTTCGTCGTCCTGGAGCAGGACTGGCGCAGCAGGCAGCGGCCCGGGCAGCAAAGCCGGCCGTCGCGCGCGGGCAAGGATGGCCACCAATGACTGACCGGGTGTTCTTCTACGGCACCCTCATGACGGGGTTCGACCGGCGCCGGCGCGCGGGCATCGACTCCCTGCTGGTGCGTGTCGGCCGCGGCTGGATTCGAGCCGCGCTCTTCGACCTCGGCATCTACCCGGCGGCCATCCCTGATCCGGACGGCATCGTGTGGGGAGAAGTCTATCGCGCTGTGGACATCGACCGCGTGCTGACGGGACTCGACGAGATCGAGGGCCACAGCCCGGAGCTGCCGGAATCCAGCCTCTACATCCGCCTCGAGGTGCCCGTCGTCTACGAGGACGGCAGCACCGACACCGTGTGGGTCTACCTGTACAACGCTCCGCTGGGCCGCGCCGAGCGGATCGCGTCGGGGGACTACCTGGAATACCTCAGGGTGAGATGAGCCGGCTTTGGGCCGGCAGGTGAGGCGGCAGCCGTGGCCCGGTTCGTCGGCTCCGGGCTCCCGCCGCCGCCCGCTTCGCATCCCCCGGCGGGCTTTGGCGAGGCTCGCCGTAGCGCGAAGCGCGGAGGCGGCCGGTTCGGCGGACCTCACAGTCGCCCTTCGACGATGCTCAGGACGACCCTGAGCGAAGTCGAAGGGTCGCCCTGCGCGCCGACCCGGTCCGCGCCTGCCTCTCGAGGGCCGGCCATGTTACAGCAATCAGCTTCGGGCTTTCGCGGCGGCCACCTCGTCCAGAAAGTCGCCGATCGCTTCGACGACCCGCTCCGCCGGCTCGACGAACTCGATGCCCGAGCGGTAGATCGTCGCCTGGTCCTCGACGTTTGAGACACGCGCGTGGACGACGCGCCCCTTCACGACAATCGACCGGTCGCCGAGCGCGAAGCGGAAGTCGTGGAGCGAATCGATCAACAGCGGAAACGTGGTTTCGACCAGCGCGCCGGATCGGCTGACCTCGGTGAGGACCATCGGCTGATAGACCATCACCTCGCCGCGCGGCTCGCCGATGATCTCCATCCGCTCGGTGCGACGCCTGGGCGCATCCTCCTTGTTCATGGGGCCGGAATATAGCATTAGTTGAGCCGGAGCGCGAGCGGCGAGGCGGGGAACTCCGACCCCGGGCCTTCGTCCTCTGGTTCCGGTCGGGGCCGCTCGGCCTCGTCGTCTGTCGTGCAGGTGAGCAGCGGGATGCGCGCCGTGTCGGGGTCGAGATTGAGCATCGACAGCGCCTGGAAGGCGACGGGGTCGTCGAGGTCGAGGCACAGGATGACGAGGTCCGGCCGGTTCTTCTTGATCTCCGAATAGGCGCGCTCGATGTTGGCGGCAAAGACGATGTCGTAGTGCCCGGCGTCGAGAATGGACTCGAGCCGCTTCAGCAGTTCGTGGCTGCCGTTGACCACCACCACCTTCTGAGCGGCCCTGGCGGCCCATGGAGCGGTGAGTGCGCGGGTCATGGTCGGCATCGTGGATCTCTTCTGTCCCCCTTCTACGCAAGAAGTGCGCCATGGGGGTGTCCCGCTTTCAGGCCAAGATTCCGGCACATTTCGAATGATCGGGGGTCCGAAGGCGCCGACCCGCTCGGGGAAAGTGGACGAATCTGCCACGCGCCGTGCGCGGCAAATGGACAGGACTGTGACAGCTGGCAGCTCACAGCTCACAGCTCACAGCTAACAGCTGACAGCTGACAGCTGACAGCTCACAGCTAACAGCTGACAGCCAACAGCTAACAGCTCACAGCCAACAGCCAACAGCCAACAGCCAACAGCTAACAGCTCACAGCCAACAGCCAACAGCTGACAGCTAACAGCCAGCAGCGGGGATGCGCGATAATCGTCCCCGAAGTGACTATCACGAGGTCTCTGCTCTGGCTGGTGCTGCTCGCCGTCGCGGCGGCCGCTGGGTGCGGTGACGATGCCGCTCCCGCGGCGCCTTCGTCCCCTTCGACGCCGACGCCATCAAGTCAGGCTTCCGGGTGCGCTCGGACGTCGGTGGGCCTCACGCCGGTGTCCGATCTTGGGACCGGCACATACAAGGGCCAGGCGGGCGGCCTCTATCCGAACGGGAGCAACGTCAGACCGGGGCCTCACGAAGCGGAGGGCCTCAGCCGCGCGCGCGCCATCGTTCCGATGGACCGGGACGGCCGCCCCGATCCGAACGGACGCTACGTGCTGGCCTCGATCGGGATGTCGAACACGACGCAGGAGTTCTCCGCCTTCAAGATCCTGGCGGACGCCGATGCCAGCCGCGAATCCCATCTCGTAGTCGTCGACGGCGCTCAGGGCGGGCAGACCGCCCAGCTGTGGTCGTCGCCCGCGTGTCCGTGCTGGGCCACGCTCGATGCCAGGCTGGCTGGCGCGGGCGTGAGCGCGGCGCAGGTCTCCGTAATGTGGGTCAAGGAAGCCGACGCGAGTCCGACCAGCGGGTGGCCGTCGTACGCTCAGACGCTCCAGAACGAACTGGCCTCGATTCTCTCCATCCTCTCCGGCAGGTTTCCGAACCTCCGCCTCGTCTACCTGTCGAGCCGCATCTACGCCGGCTACGCGACCAGTACGCTCAACCCGGAGCCGTACGCGTACGAAAGCGCGTTCTCGGTGAAGTGGCTCGTCGAGGGTCAGATCAACGGCGCGGCGGGGCTGGCCTATTCGCCGGGCGGGATGGGCGGCGGGATTCCCTGGATCGCGTGGGGGCCCTACCTGTGGGCCGACGGGACGACGCCGCGCAGGGACGGCCTGACATGGGCGTGCAGCGACCTCAGTTCATCGGATGGCACCCATCCGAGCACGAGCGGCCAGCGCAAGGTGGCCGATCTGTTGCTCACGTTCTTCCAGACCGACTCCACCGCCCGGGCCTGGTACCTCGCGCGGTGAGCCTGCGGCGGTGCCGTCGCTGGCGGCGGCCCGTTGCGGGCGGCTCTCTCGCCGGACTCCCGCCGCCGCCCGCTCCGCCATCGCTCGAGGGCTTTGGCGAGGCTCGCCGTAGCGCTTCGCGCGGAGGCGGCCGGTCGGCTGCGCGGCAAACCCTGCTCTCCGGCCGTCGTCGACCGGTGGCCACCGGGGTCGCGCGGTCTGATCCGTGTGCGTGATCGCGCTCTACCCGGCTGGCTCGCAGAGCCTGCGAGCAGGTTTGCGAACTGGCGCTGCGGCGCTTGCCGACAGTCGCCCCTCGACTGCGCTCGGGATGACCCTGAGCCTGCCGAAGGGTCGCCGGCTCGAGATCCATCCCGCAACCGTCCGCCGCCGAGCACAGAGGTGGCCGACGGGCGTCGGGGGATGCTCGGTCGAGCGAACGTGCGAGCAGTGCCGACGGTCGAATGTACAGCCCGGCACCGCAGGTTCGGACTTGCCCGGAGGCTACCTGTTCGATGCCGACTGGCTCACGCGAAACCCACCGAACGAGGATGCCGGGCTCGGCACTGTCGAGCGTGAGCGAGAGCGGGCGCCCACGGCGACCGGCGGCCGTACCAACGAGCGATGCGCCCGCCACGGGCCGCCGCGTTCGGCGCTACTTCTTCTTCACCGGCGTCTTCGGGGCGGCGGGCTTCGCGGGCGTCTTCGGAGGCGGCTGGTAGTCGATGTTGAGGTTGCTGACGACGGCGATGGGGCGCTGGAGTGAGGTGAACGTCTCGGTGCCGCTCACGCTGAGCACGGTCATCTTCTCGCCGAGCAGGCTGACTTCGTTCACTTCCTCCGGCACGTCGATGGAAATCCGCTCGATGCCCACCGGCGCGACCGCCTTCATCCCCTTCGGGCCGGCGCCTCCGCCGATGCGCTCGAACAGGTCCTTGGCGGTCCTGAACTCGCTCCGCACCACGCCTCGCGCCAGCAGGGTCCCGTCCATCGTCAGCACGCCGATAGTGGAGGTGTAGTTCGCGTAGCCCTTGCCGGCCTTGACCTGGTCTTCCGAGTAGGTGTGGCGGTTGTGGAGGTCGATGGTGAGCGTCAGGAGCCCCTTGTGGGCCGGGAGCTTGACGATGACGCCCTCGGCGGGGTCGCGTCCCGTGAGGACGTCGCAGAACGCGAGGCGGCTTCCGAGGCCGGTGCCGAGCACGTGAGGGCACGTGACCTTGGCGGGTTCCGCGACCCGCGGCGGAAGGGGCGCCGGCTTGGCCGCCGGTTTCGCCTTGCTCTGCGCGGGCTTCTTGACCGGCGTCTTCGCCGTGGTGGTCTGGGCGTCGGCCGGGCCTGCCGCGAGCAGGGCCGTCGCCAGCATTGCCAGGCCCAGCCGCATTCCCGTCACTCCTCGACCGGGCGGAACGTGGTCACCGGCATGTTGCCCGTGATCGCCCCGCGCTGGTTGATGAGTTCGAGGAATTCCATGCGGGTCCGGGAACTGTTGCGGAACGCGCCGAGCATCGCGCTCGTGACCGCGTAGGAGCGCTGCTTCTCGACGCCTCGCATCGCCATGCAGAGGTGCGTCGCTTCCATCACGACCGCGACGCCCATCGGCTGGATCTTCTCGGCGATGGTCTGCGCAATCTGGTTGGTCAGCCGCTCCTGCACCTGCAGGCGCCGGCTGAAGACGTCCACAAGGCGCGGGATCTTGCTGAGGCCGATGACGCGCGTGCTGGGGATGTAGGCGACGTGGCACTTGCCGAAGAACGGCAGCAGGTGGTGCTCGCACATGCTGAAGAAATCGATGTCCTTGACGATCACCATCTCGCTGTAGTCGACGGTGAACAGGGCGTTGTTCAGCACCTTGTCCACGTCGGCCTGATAGCCGCTCGTCAGGAACTTCAACGATTCGGCGACGCGTCTCGGCGTCTGCGCGAGCCCCTCACGGGCTGGATCTTCGCCGAGCTCGGACAGCAACTGGCGGACCAATTCCTGCATCCGATTAGTGTACACCAGTCGGGACTTACGATTGTCAGTCGGAGCTGACGCTGACAGTCGGAGTTGACGCTGTCAGTCGGAGCTGACGCTGACAGTCGGAGTTGACGCTGTCAGTCGGAGCTGACGCTGTCAGTCGGAGCTGACGCTGTCAGTCGGGACTGAGGAGCGCCAGTCGTCGACTGACGAACGTGAGCCCCGACTGACAGGCGCCAGAACCGCCTACTGAATGCTGGCGGACGTTGCGGTCCCGGGCTGTTCGGAGCGCAGGCGCTTCAGGCCCTTGATCTGGATGAGCGGCTCGGCCGGCTGCTCCCTGAGGATGTGCTGCCGGTAGAGCTTCTCCATCTGCTCGTCGTAGGCGGCGTCGCCGGCCGACTCGCCCTTCGACTTCGCCCGCGCGACCAGCTTCTCCTCGCGTGCGGTCTTGGCGATGCCGGCCTCGTCGAGGTCCGTCTGCGCGGCGGCGGCCACCGCGTCCGGGTTCAGCAGCAGCGAGTGCTGGACGCTCTCGAGCGGCACGTTCTTGTTGCCGGCGTAGATGTGATGGCGGCCGCGCTCCTCGTACCACTTCGCGAGCGTCGCCGTCATGTGCATCTTCTCGACGATCTGCCGCCAGCCGATGCCGGTGTTGTAGGCGCAGAACGAGATTTCCCCTTCCTGCGTGCCGTAGGGGATGATGCACATCTCGGTGCGGCGGAAGTCGTAGTTGAACAGGTCCTGGAACCACATGCCCGCGATGAACAGGAAGTTCCACCGATCGGACCGGCGCTTCTCGACGTCCTCGAGCCGCGTCTCGCCCGTCACCTGGCCGTAGTCGCGGCCGGTGGCGTTGAACGTCTTGTCGAACTTCTTCAGCAGGTCGACGATGCGGAAGTGCGTCGGCGACTTGAACGGGTCGTAGTTGCGCAGCAGCGCCACGGCCATGCCGAAGACCGACAGGAACTTGCCTCGGGCCGCGTCGTTGATGAGCGCGACGTCCTTCGGCAGCCGGTCGGCGTTGAGGAACGCGGTGATCGGCGCCGCCTCGCGGGTTTCCTTGTCGACCATGACGGCCATGCCGGTGCCGCAGTTCGGGTGGCAGCCGCACGAGAGCGCGCCCCACTCGCCGGCCGGCCCGTGGATGAGGTCCGCCCAGTCCGAGAAGGTGCCCATCAGCGAGATCGGGAACCAGTCGCGCGTCGGCTCGCCGATGCCGGTCTGGTTCTTCACGTCGTGCGCCAGGTGCGCCAGCGTGTACCGCTGCGCGGCCCGCCGCTCGTCGGAGATCAGCTCGTCGCGGCCGGTGAAGGACACCGGCTGGAATGAGAGGAACGAGATCTTCTTCGGGTTGTCGAGCGCGAATTCGATGATCCGGCCCACCTGCTCGTTGTTCACGCCGTTGATCAGCGTGATGACGAGGACGATGTCGACGCCGGCCGCGTAGAGGTTCTCGATGGCGCGCAGCTTGACGTCGAAGAGGTTGCCGACGTGGCGGTGCGAGTTCGGCGCGTTGCCGATGCCGTCGAACTGCAGGTAGACGTAGCGCAGGCCCGCGGCCGCGGCTTCACGGCAGAACTCCGGGCTCTTGGCGAATTCGATGCCGTTGGTGGCCGCCTGCACGCTGTTGTAGCCGACCTGCTTGCAGTAGCGGACCGCGTCGAGGAAGTAGGGCGAGAGCGTCGGCTCGCCGCCCGAGAACTGCACCGACATCTGGCGCTTCGGCTTGACGGTGATCGCGTTGTCGAGGACCTGCTTGACCTCTTCCCACGACATCTCGTGCACGAACCCGACCTGGTTCGCGTCGGTGAAGCACGGGTCGCACATCATGTTGCAGCGGTTGGTGAGGTCGACCGTCAGGACCGCGCCGCGGCCGTGCAGCACGGTGCTGCTGCCGTGGTTGTGGAGCTTGGCGTCGTTGTGCGCGCGGATGTCGCGGCCGGGGAACGACTCCTCGAGGTGCTTGTAGAACGCCGGGTCGATCGACATGACGTCCTCGAAGTGCCCGTGCGTGGGGCAGTCCTTGACCATCATGATCTTCCCGTCGCGCTCGAGAATCGTGGCCTTGATCTCGCCGACCTTCTCGGTGAGCAGGACCGACACGTCCTTCTGGCCGTCGAGGATTTCCTGGCGCGCCTCTCGGACGCACCTGGGGCAGAGCGAGTCGGTCTCGCGCGGCCAGCCGAGCGTCGGCTTGGTCTTCTCGTATGACTTCAGAAGCGGCTGTTCGGACCACTTCGGCGTGAACGACGGGTTCTGGTTGATGCGGTACGCCAGTTGGAGAACGCTCCAGAGGCCGTTGGCCGCGAGCGACACTCCCTTTTCGACGTACTTGATCGGACGGTGCATGCAGTTCTCCCTCGCCTGGATTCGCTTCAGCATGATACCGGCCGAAATCTGGCCAGGAATCGAAGATTCCGGTGATTGGGCGCCACGCGGGCTGAACGGGCGGCAGGGAGATTCGTTGGGAATAACGACGAAACAGGTCCGATTTTGAAAGTCGGCCGGCGTCGAAGCGGCCGGTGCGCCGCCGGTCGCCGTGGGCG
>CAWAMP010000002.1:0-313324 GCA_963783255.1 uncultured Acidobacteriota bacterium
CCCGCTCTCGCTCACGCTCGACAGTGCCGAGCCCGGCATCCTCGTTCGGTGGGTTTCGCGTGAGCCAGTCGGCATCGAACAGATAGCCTCCGGGCATGTCCGACCCTGCGGTGCCGGGCTCTGCATTCGACTGTCGGCACTGCTCGCACGTTCGCCGTTCGACTTCGCTCACGACGCCCTGAGCGCAGTCGAAGGGCGCTCGACCGGGCATCCCCCGACGCCCGTCGGCTGATGCGGCGCCCGGCGCCAGCGAAGGCCGGCGGTCGAGAGGCGGGCGCGGACCGGGTCGGCGCGCAGGGCGACCCTTCGACTTCGCTCAGGGTCGTCCCGAGCAACGCCGAGGGACGACTGGCGTCTCATCGGCCGGCCGCCGTTCAGAGCCGCAAGTCGCGGGCCCGGCCGGGCTAGAATGGAAGACCGTCGCGTTTGCTGTATGCCCGGAGTGCCGAACGACATGCGCCTCGCCGAAGTCGAGCAGTGGCTCGACCGCCTCTACATCGCCGCCGTGGGCGCGGGCCTGCGCGACGAGGACCGACGGAAGGCGCGCGAGGTGGCGGCCATGCTCGACGAACTCGAGCGGGCGGTCGGCCGGTTCTCCAGGCGGTCGCCGTTCGTGCTCGTCGATGCGGCAGCGGGCAAGTCGTATGTCGGGTTGCTGGCCGCCAAGCTCGTGCTCGAGCCGATGGGTATCGAGGCGAAGGTGGTCACGATCGAGCGCGACGAGGGAAGGGCGGAGATCGCGCGGGCAGCCATCGCGCGGCTCGGTTCGTCCATCGCGATCGAATGCCGGGCGGCCGACGTGGCGGATGCCGGCGCGTGGCCGGTCGAGCCGTCCATCGTGACCGCGCTCCACGCGTGCGGGCCCGCCGCCGACGCCGTCATCGACTGCGCGGTGGCCGTTCGGGCCCGCGAACTGCTGCTCGTGCCGTGCTGCACGAGCCGGGGAGTCGACGCCGCGGTGCGGGCGGAGGCGTGCGCCGCATGGTTCGGCATTCCGCGGCACGCTCCCGTGCGCCGTCGGTTCATTCAGTCGGTGGTCGACGCCGAGCGGACCTGGCGGCTCGAGGCGTCGGGGTACGAGACGGAGGTGGTGGAGCTTGTCGGCGCCACCGTCACGCCTCACAACCTGCTGTGGCGCGCGCGCCGCGTCGGCGAGCCGACCCGGATGGCGGCGGCCGGACAGTCGCTGGCGCGTCTCATCGACCATTCCGTATCCGCTCAACGAAAGGTCACCGAGTGACTTCACATCAGATCGTTCTCGTCGCATCGGGTCTTGCGGCCGTCTCGTCGGTGGTGCTCGGCCTGTTCGCGCTCCACGCCCGCCGGATGAAGACCGCCGTCGCGCTCGTGCTGGCCGGCTGCCTCGGGGTGGGCGTCCTCACGGCTGCCTTCATCCTCAAGCCGCTGCTGCGAAAGCCGTACACGCCTCCGGAACTCCAGTCGCTGTTCAGCCTCATGTCGGACGAGGCGGTTCGCAATCTGCAGGCCCAGCCGAAATACGACGACCCCAAGCGCCTGACGCGGTTCGAGGCGCAGGTGTTCTCGCAGGGCGGCGAGGATGGGATCCTGCAGGAGATCTTCCGCCGCATCGGCGCCACCAACAAGACGTTCTGCGAATTCGGCGCGTCGGACGGCGTCGAGAACAACAGCGCGCTGCTCGTCATGCTCGGCTGGGGCGGGCTCTGGATGGAGGGGGACGGCGCGGCCGTCGACCGGGCGAAGGTGCGCTACGCCGACGCGGTCGGGAAGGGCCGCCTCCTCGTCCAGCAGCAGTTCGTCACCGCCGAGAACATCGAGAGCCTGCTCTCGGGCGCAAAACTGCCGCCCGAGTTCGACCTGCTCTCGATCGACATCGACTGCAACGACTACCACGTCTGGGAGCGGATCACGAAATACCGGCCGCGGGTGGTGGTCATCGAGTACAACTCGACGTTCCCGGCCGGGGTCGACTGGGTGATTCCCTACGACCCGAAGGCGGTGTGGGACCAGCGGACGACCTACTTCGGCGCCAGCCTGTCGGCCATGGAACGCCTCGGGCGCCAGAAGGGATACTCGCTGGTGGCGTGCTCGCTGACGGGCGTCAATGCGTTCTTCGTGCGCGACGATCTCGTCGGCGACAAGTTCAGCGGGCCGTTCACGGCGGAACACCACTACGAGCCGTCGCGGCTGTTCCTGATCTCCTACAAGCCGGGGTTCCTCAGGAACCCGCGGTAGCGATCGGCCGGACCCGGTATGAGCTGGATCCCCACCGACCGGCCGCTCGTGTTCGGGCACCGCGGCGGCAGCCGCCTGGCGCCCGAGAACACGCTCGCCGCGTTCGACCGCGGCGTGGCCGAGGGCGTGGACGGCCTCGAGCTCGACGTCCGCCTGTCGAGGGACGGCCAGGTGGTGGTCTGCCACGACGCCACCGTCGACCGCACCTCGAACACGACCGGCGCCATCGCCGACATGACGGCGAGCGAACTGTCGCGCGTGGATGCCGGCTACCGCTTCACGCCCGGCGACCTCTCGTATCCGTTCCGCTGGCGCGGCATCGGGGTGCCGACGCTCGCCGAGGTGCTCGCACGCTACCCGCAGCACCCGCTCATCGTCGAGATGAAGGACGACACGGAGGCGATGGCGCGGGCCACCGTGGACGTGATCCGCGCGGCGGGGGCGCTGGACAGGGTGTGCCTGGGCGCGTTCGCGACCGGGGTGCTGAGGCGCGCGCGTCGCCTGGCGCCAGGGACGGCGACGGGCGCCTCCAGCGGCGAGGCTCTCCGCGCGATGTTCGCCGCGCGCGTCGGTTGGCTGCCGCCCTGCAGGAGATACCAGGCGCTGCAGGTTCCCGAGCGGCGAAACCGGCTTCGGGTGGTGACGCCGCGCTTCGTCGGCGCGGCGCGACGCTCGGGCGTGCCGGTCCAGGTGTGGATCGTGGACCGCGCCGACGACATCCGCCGGCTGCTCGACTGGGGCGTGCAGGCGATCATCACCGACCGTCCCGACGTTGCCGTGCCGACGGTCGCGGCCTGGCGCGGCGCGCGGTGAGTACGACGAGGCCAACCACTAAGCACACAAAGAACACAAAGAGGGAACGCCGCGTCCCGCGTGTCGCTTGGAGGCCTCTCGCGCGCTTCGACCGGGGCCGGCCCGGAAGGTCCGGCAGGCCGAGTGCCACGCTCCGGGAATGAACCCGTCGACATGCGACCGGGCTCATTCCCGGAGCGTGGCGCTCGGCCGCCAGGCGCCGCCGCTGCGCGGTGGCGCCACCCGGTCGAAGCGACTGTGTGCTGTCTTTGTGTCCTTTGTGTCCTTCGTGGTTGAGTCGTGTGCGGGCCGCGGGTTTCTCGTGCGGCCGCGATGTATACTGTCCGACCAACCCGGCCGGTCGGACTCGTCCGACGTGCCTGGACGAGGAGGGCTTGTGAAGAAACGCGCACTGATTGCCTGTCTGGCCGTGCTGGCGCTCGGCGTCACGGTCGGGGCCCAGATGACGCCCTGGCTGCAGTGGACGCTGCTGCCGAGGGCGCTGATGAGCGAGATCGTCGGCGAGGCGTCCGGCGAGAACGCGTGGAAGATGATCATGGAGACGGGCGGCTACGACAAGGACCGCTCGGCCGCGGAGTTCGCCGACCTGTTCTACGAGGTCCGCTTCTTCCAGGACCGGTTGAAGGAGTACGGGTTCAAGGACATCGAACTCGCCAAGTACCCCGGTGGCAGTTCCTGGGACGCCGTGAAGGGCGAACTCTGGGAAGTGACGCCCGTCCGGCAGAAGCTGGCCTCCTACCGCGACATGGCCGCGATGCTCGCGACCGGCAGCGCAACCGGCGAGGCCACGGGCGAACTCGTCTGGGTGGGTCTCGGACGGCCCGAGGACCTGAAGGACAAGAACCTCGCGGGCAAGATCGTCGTCACGGAAGGGTCGGCCGGGACGGTGCATCGCATCGCCGTCCAGACGATGGGCGCCTCCGGCGTCATCTCGATTCAGGGCACGCGCCCCCTCTTCGATCCGCTGCAGATCGGGTGGGCCAGCGTGGGCGGCGGCGGAGGCCGAGGCGGCGCTGCGGCGGCCCCGGGGGCGGCGGCCAAGCCGGGGACGTTCGCCTTCCAGATCCCGCCGCGCGACGGCGAATACCTGAAGCGCCGGCTGATGGCCGGCCAGAAGATCACCGTGCAGGCCAAGGTCGTCGCCGAAAACCGTCCGACGACGCTGCAGGACCTCGTGTGGGCCATCCCGGGCACCGACCCGGCGGCCGGCGAGATCATCTTCTCGGCGCACCTGTTCGAGGGCTTCGTGAAGATGGGCGGCAACGACGACATCTCGGGCTGCGCCACGGTGGTCGAGATCGCCCGCACGCTGAAGACGCTCATCGACGAAGGCCGGCTGCCGCGTCCGAAGCGCACGATCCGGTTCATCATCGGCCCCGAGTTCTCGGGCACCGGCCCGTGGGTGAAGGCGAACAAGGCGCTGATGGAGAAGACGCTCTGCAACATCAACCTCGACATGGTCGGGCTGCTGCTGAGCAGGAGCCAGTCGTTCATGTGCATGATACGGACGACCTACGGCGGGCCGCACTACATCAACGACGTGATGGAGAACTACTACCGGTTCGTCGGCGAGGGGAACCGGGAGCGCATCCAGAACCGCAGCAACTTCTACCCCGTGCCGGAGCGCATCGTGGCTCCGACGGGCGCCGACGAGCCGTTCTACTACAGCATCGAGACCCATTACGGCGCGTCCGACCACGAAGTGTTCAACGACTGGGGCGTCCAGGTGCCGGGCATCATGATGATCGACTGGCCGGACCGCTGGTACCACACCTCGGGCGACCACGTGGACAAGACGGACCCGACCCAGCTCAAGCGGGTGACGATAATCGGCGCCGCGGCCGCCTACACGATCGCAAATGCGGACGACGGGATGGCGATGAAGATCGCGGCCGAAACGACGAGCAACGGCACCGGCCGGCTGGGGCACCAGCTGGTGCGCGGCCTCGAGGAGCTGAACGGCGCGACGGCGGCCACCCTGGCCGACGCGTACAGGCTGGGACGCACATACATCGAGGCGGCGGTGGTCAACGAGAAGAACACGCTCGACTCGGTGAACCAGCTCGCGGCGGACAGGAAGGCGACCGCCGACTACGTGGCCGGCATGCAGAAGACGATCGACCAGGTGGGCGCGTCCAACCTGACCGCGCTCGAGACGCACATGAAGGCGGTGGCGCGGCAGCTGAACGTTCCGCCGATGGTGCTGCAGCCGACCGAACTCGAGGTGAAGGCGTCGAAGCTCGTCCCGAAGCCGACGGCGAAGGTGAAGGCCAACGGCTACCAGGGCTATCGCGAGCTCATCACGCAGGTGCCGGCGGATGTCAGGCTGAAGCTCCCGACCGACAAGGCGGGCGACGCGGCGGAGCTGTCGCTGCTCTGCAACGGGAAGAACAGCGTGCTCGACATCAAGAAGGCCCTCGACGCGCAGTCCACGCGCGGGCCGTCCGACCTGCAGCACGTGCTGAACTACCTGGAGATCCTGAAGGCCGCCGGGCTGGTCGAGATTCCCGAGCCGGCGCCCGCGAAGCCGGGGAAGAAGAAGTAGACCGATCCGTCGTACGGGACGCCTCCGGTCGCCCGGGGGCGCCCGGAGGCCGGCGCTCGAGAGGCAGGCGCGGACCGGGTCGGCGCGAAGGGCGACTGTGAGGTCCGCCGAACCCAGCCGCTTTCGCGCGGTGCGCTGGGCGGCGGGAGGGCGGAGGCGACGAACCGGGCCACGACTGCCGTCTCACAGCCGGCGCGGGCGTCAGCCGAGCAGCAGCGGATTCTCGAGCATCTGGCGGAGGGTGCCGAGGAAGCGCGCCGCCTGGGCACCGTCGGCGACCCGGTGGTCCACCGACAGCGTGAGCTTCATCCGGCGGCCGACCTTCACCTGGCCTCCCTCGACCACCGGCACCTCCCGCACCGCCCCGACCGCGAGGATGGCGGCCTCGGGCGGATTGATGATCGCCGAGAACTCCTCGATTCCCATCATGCCGAGGTTCGAAATCGAGAACGTGGCGCCGGTGTACTCGCTCGGCTGCAGGCGGCGGCTGCGCGCGCGTTCGGCCAGGGCCTTCGCCTCGACCGCGATGTCGGCCAGCGACTTCTGGTCCGCGTCGCGGATGACCGGCGTGATGAGGCCGTCTTCGATCGCGACGGCGACGCCCACGTGCACGTGCGAGGTACCTGCTTGACGTGATCGCCCGCGAACGACGCGTTGATCTCTGGGTGGCGCCTCAGCGCCGACGCCGAGGCCTTGATGATCACGTCGTTGAGCGAGATCGGGTAGCTCCCTTCGCGGAGCGCCCGGTAGGCCTCCCACAGGCGGTCGACCGCCGCGTCGACCGTCAGGTAGAAGTGGGGGACGGGCGCCTTGCTCTGGATCAACCGCTTGGCGATCGTCCGGCGCATCGATGACAGCTCGAACTCCTGGACGTCGCCGGCCGGCTGCGCGGGCCGAGCGGCTTGCGGAGCGGTCGCGGCGGCGGCCAGCGCGGCCTGGATGTCGCGCTTGATGACACGGCCCTGCGGCCCTGTGCCCTGGAGCGCGCCGAGGCTGATTCCCGCTTCGGCGGCCATGCGCAGAGCCAGCGGCGAGGCGCGCAGCGCGCGGCCCGTCGACTCGCCCCGAGCACGGTCGAGGGGTTCGTTCAGGGTCGCCCCGAGCGAGGTCGAGGGGCGGCTGCCCTTCGACTCGCCCCGAGCACGGTCGTGGGGCTCGCTCAGGGTCGCCCCGGGCACGGTTGAGGGGCGAGCGACGGCCGGTCCCTCCGGCGCCAGAAGGGCCGAGACATCTTCGTCCGCGCCGCCGATGACGGCGATGAGCGCGCCGATCTTCACGGTGTCGCCGGGCGCGGCCACGATCTTCCGGATGACGCCGCTGGTGTAGGCCTCCATTTCGACGGTGGCCTTGTCGGTCTCCACCTCGGCGAGCGTCTGGCCGGTCTCGACCCGGTCGCCTTCCTGTTTCAGCCAGCGGAGGATCTTGCCTTCCTCCATGGTGTCGCTCAACTTCGGCATGACGACGCGGGAAGCCATAGGGTGCCTCGGGGACAGAACTCAGAACTCAGAACTCAAAACTCAGAACTCACAACTCAGAACTCAGAACTACTCGATATACATCACTTCCCTGACCGCCGCCGCCACGCGGGCCGGGGAGGGCATCGCCAGGTGCTCCAGGTTCTTCGCGTAGGGCATGGGGACGTCGGCGCCGTTCACGCGAGTCACCGGGGCATCCAGATCGCCGAACGCGCCGCGGTGAATCAGGTACGCGATCTGCGCGCCCACGCCGCTGTACTCCCATCCTTCTTCGACCACCACGCAGCGGTTCGTCTTCCGCACCGACGCCAGGATGGGGGCTTCGTCGAGGGGGCGCAGCGTGCGCGGGTCCACCACCTCGCACGATACGCCTTCCGCGGCGAGCGTCTCGGCGGCCTTCAGCGCCACGCTCACCATCTTCGACCACGCGACGATGGTGACGTCCGTGCCTTCCCGCTTCACGTCGGCCACGCCAATCGGTACCACGTAGTCGTCCTCGGGCACCTCGCCCTTCAATCCGTAGAGCGTTTCACCCTCGCAGAAGATCACCGGGTCGTCGTCGCGGATGGCCGCCTTCAGCAGGCCCTTCGCGTCGTACGGCGTCGAGGGCGCGACGACCTTCAGCCCGGGCACGTGCGCGTACCAGGACTCGAGCGACTGCGAGTGCTGGGCCGCCAACTGGTGCGCCGCGCCGCCCGGGCCGCGCACGACAATCGGCATCTTGAACTGGCCGCCCGACATGTAGAGCATCTTGGCGGCGCCGTTGATGATCTGGTCCATCGCCAGCATCGAGAAGTTCCACGTCATCATCTCGATGACGGGGCGCAGCCCCACCATCGCCGCCCCGACGCCGACGCCGGCGAAGCCTTCCTCGGTGATCGGCGTGTCGATCACGCGGCGCGGGCCGAACTCCTGCAGCAGGCCCCGGCTGACCTTGTAGGCGCCCTGGTAGACGCCGACTTCCTCGCCCATGAGGAAGACCTTGGGATCGCGCCGCAGTTCCTCGCGCAGTGCCTGGTTCAGAGCGTCACGGTAGGTCATTACTGCCATAGTTGAATCTTGCGATCTTGCGATCTTGCGATCTTGCGAACTTGCGAACTATCGATCTGGCGAGCTTGCGAACTGGCGAACTATCGATCTGGCGAGCTTGCGAACTGGCGAACTATCGATGTTGCGATCTTCCGAAGTTGCCGAACGACGCTCGGTCGAGGTTCCTGGCCCCCCACTTCGCACGACCGCACTTCGCACGACCGTACTTCGCACGACCGTACTTCGCACGATCGCACTTCGCACGATCGCACTTCGCACGATCGCAAGATGTAAAGCCCCCGACCACGTCAGGCTCTACGTACTCCTCGTGTACGGCCCGTACGGCTGGCTGTACACGTCCTCGTAGAGCGCGCTCTCGGGCGGCTCGGGGCTCGCCTCGGCGAACTCCACGGCGGCGTCCACGATCTTCCGGACGTCCGCGTCGATCCGCTCCAGGCCGGCCGGATCGAGCAGGCCCTGGTCCGCCAGGTGCTGGAAGTACGTGCGGACCGGGTCCTTCTGCTTCTGTGCGTCGACCTCTTCCCGCGTGCGGTAGTGCCCGTGCACCGGGTCGGACATCGAGTGGCCCATGAAGCGGTAGCACCGGGCGTCGATGAGCGTCGGCATGCTCTCGCGCCGTGCGAGGGCGACGGCGCGGCCCACGACCTCGCGCACGGCCAGCACGTCCATCCCGTCGACGCTCTCGCTCGCCATGTCGTAGGCGCACGCGCGCTGCGCCACGTCGTAGATGGCCGACGCGCGCTCGATGGCGGTCCCCATCCCGTAGCGGTTGTTCTCGACGATGTAGATGCAGGGGAGCTTCCAGAGGGCCGCCATGTTCAGCGACTCGTGGAAGGCGCCGATGTTGACGGCGGCCTCGCCGAAGAAGCAGAGCACCACCTGCGGGCGCCCCTGGTACTTCGCCGCGAACGCCACGCCGGTGGCCAGCGGGATGTGCCCGCCCACGATCGCGTGGCCGCCCAGCATCCCGTGCTCGCGGTCGAAGAGATGCATCGACCCGCCCTTGCCGCGCGAGACGCCGGTGTCGCGGCCGAAGAGTTCCGCCATCACCCGCCCCGGATCGCTGCCCTTGACGAGGGCGTGCACGTGATCCCGGTAGGAGCAGAAGATGGCATCGTCGGGTTCGAGCGTCGACATCGCGCCGACCGAGACCGCCTCCTGGCCGATGGCCAGGTGGCAGAACCCGCCGATCTTCTGCATCGCGTACATCTCGGCGCAGCGCTCCTCGAACCGGCGGCCGAGGAGCATCTTCCGCAGGAGTTCAACCTGCCTGTCCTTCGAGAGCGGAGCAGCTGAGTCCGTCATGCGCTTTTGACCCATTTCGATTCGTCGTAGGCGTCGGCCTGCTGATGGGCGTGGTAGGACGACCGGACCAGCGGGCCCGACTCGACGTGCCCGAAGCCCATGCTGAGCGCGGTCGCCTTCAGGGCCTCGAACTCGTCGGGATGGTAGTAGCGCGCCACGGGCAGGTGCGACGCCGAGGGACTGAGGTACTGCCCGATGGTGAGGATGCCGCACCCGACCGACCGGAGGTCGGAGAGCGTCGCCACGACTTCGTCCCAGTTCTCGCCGATGCCGACCATCAGGCCCGACTTCGTCGCGATATGGGGCGCGTAGGTGCGCGCCCGGTCGAGCAGCTCGAGCGTCCGCGGATAGCGGCCTCCAGGCCGCGCCGCCCGGTAGAGCCGCGGCACGGTCTCGGTGTTGTGGTTCAGGATGTCCGGGCCCGCATCGAGGACCGTCCGCAGCGGGCCTTCCTTGCCCTGGAAGTCCGGAATCAGGACTTCGATCCGGCACGAGGGCAGCCGCCGGCGAATCTCGGTGACCGTCGCGGCGAATACGGAGGCGCCTCCGTCGGGGAGGTCGTCGCGGTCGACCGAGGTCAGGACGACGTAGCGCAGCTGCATCCGCTCGGCGGCATCGGCCACCCGCGCAGGTTCGGTCGGGTCCAGCGGGCCCGGGCGCCCGTGCGCGACGGCGCAATACGGGCAGTTGCGGGTGCAGACGTCGCCCAGGAGCATGAACGTCGCGGTGCCGTGGTGCCAGCACTCGCCGATGTTCGGGCAGTGCGCTTCCTCGCAGACGGTGTTGAGCCCGAGGTCCCCCATCACGCGCTTGAGCTCGATGTAGCGCGGCGAGCCGGGTGCCTTCACCTTCAGCCAATCGGGCTTCTGGACGGTGGGGCGGGCGAGAGGGAGGGGAGTGCCCATGAGTTTGGCGGGCCACGCGGCCGCAAGCCGAAATGATAGCACGCTGGCCGTCGAGAGCCCGCCTGCCGGCCGCATGCAGCCGGCCTATAAGGCGGCAGTCGTCGCTCGGCGTTGCTCGGGACGACCCTGAGCGAAGTCGAAGGGTCGTGGCCCGGTTCGTCGCCTCCGCCCTTCGACGCTGCTCAGGGCTGCCCCGAGCAACGTCGAGGGGCAGCTACCAGCTGCCAGCTAGCCTGAGCACGATCACGATCGTCCCCTGCTCGAGTCGCGACAGCGTTGCATCCGGGTAGGGCGAGATGAGCGTGACGGCGGCGACGACCTTGCCGGCTCGCTCCACCGGGCCGCGAACGGCCGACACGCGGCGGCCGGCGTAGAGCCGGGCGACCTTGGATCGGTCGTACACGCCAGCCGTGCCGAATGCCTCGAGCGGGTCGAGCGACTGCACCCGCCACGATTCGGGCGGGCCGCCCGCAACCGCGGCCGGGGCCAGCGCCCGCTTCACGTTCGCGAGCGCGGCGTCGATGCCCTCCGCCAGAACGGTCACCGCGTATGCGCCTTCTGGCGCCTGGAGGGGCGTGAAGAGCCGGGCCAGCGACGGCGCCGGCGTGCCCGGCGGCTCGATGTCCTGTGCCGCCCGGACGTTCCCCTGCCACGACCACCCCGCGGTCAGGGCGAGGAGCGCCACGGCCGCCGCGAGGATTCGCGCGGCGCTTGACAGGCCACCTTCGCGGGGGTAGTGTTTGAGGGACGAAACTCTATTCCGCATAGTGGACTCTGTGGCCGTGGCAGACCACCCTATCCGCACGAGCGCCGCCAGCGTGCCGACCTCTATCGACAAGGCGTTCGACGTGTGCGAAGCCCTGTCGCTCGAACCCGGCGGGATGAGTCTATCCGACCTGAGCCGGGCGGTGAAACTCCCTCGGCCCAGTGTGCATCGCCTGCTGACGGTTCTCAAGCGGCGGGGATACGTCAGGCAGGACGCAGAGACGCAGCGCTACGGCCTTGGCCTGAAGACGCTGGACCTCTCGTTCAGGATGCTGGGGCGATCCGAACTCAGGATGCACGCCTACCCGGCGCTCAGGGACTATGCCGTGCAGTCGGGCTGCGATCTGTTCCTCGCCGTGCCGTCGGCGGGCGAGGTCACCGCGGTGCGCCGTTCGGCTCGGAGCGACGTGGCGTTGAGCACGGACTACGGGAGAGAGATGCCGGCGCACTGCGTGCTGTCGGCCTCCGGCAACGGGCGGCCTCCATCGGCGGGCGTCAGCTGTCTGCGTCTGGCCGACGCGCGCGATGTGACGCGGGGTCTGGAACTGGTACGCCGCGGGGGCGAAGGGCCGGATGGCGATCGGGCGCTTGCGGTGGACGGCGGGCGCCTGGGCTGCACGTGCGCGCCGGTGTTCGACTATTCGGGGCGGGAAGTGGCGCGCATTGGCGTGTGCGGCCCGGGGGTGGACGACCGCGCACTGGCCGGCGTGCACAACCGCGGCGTGTGGGAGGTGGCACGCCATGTGTCGATGCGGCTGGGATATCTCTCGGCCGTAGCGATGGGCGTCAGGTAGCGCCCGCGGGGTGGGACGAGCGGGAGGAATCATGGCGTACATCATTTGCGAGCCGTGCATCAACACCAAGGACACCGCGTGCGTGGATGTCTGCCCGGTGGATTGCATCCACCCTCGGAAGAACGAGGAAGGCTTCGAGGCGGCAGAGATGCTCTACATCCACCCCGACGAGTGCATCGACTGCGGCGCGTGCGTGCCGGCGTGCCCGGTCGAGGCGATCTTCGCGCTCGACGAGGTGCCCGAGAAGTGGAAGTCGTTCATCGAGGTGAATGCGGCATATTACAGGAAGTAGCTCACAGCTCACAGCTCACAGCTGTCAGCTGTCAGCTGTCAGCTGTCAGCTGATAGCTGAGAGCGAATGCGAGGCAGCGAATGGGTCTCATCGATCACAGGTTCCAGGACAACATCATCACCACCAACGTGGACGCGGTGCTCAACTGGGCGCGGCAGTCGTCGCTCTGGCCGATGGGCTTCGGTTTGGCGTGCTGCGCCATCGAGATGATGGCGGCCGGCGGTTCGAGGTTCGACATCGCCCGGTTCGGCGCCGAGGTGTTCCGCGCGTCGCCCCGGCAGGCCGACCTGATGATCGTGGCCGGCACGGTCACCAAGAAGATGGCGCCGGTGCTGCGGCGGCTCTACGATCAGATGCCGGAGCCGCGCTGGGTCATCTCGATGGGCAGCTGCGCGAACGCGGGCGGGCCGTTTCCGACCTACAGCGTGCTGCAGGGTGTGGACAAGGTGGTGCCGGTCGACGTGTACATCTCAGGGTGCCCCCCGCGCCCCGAGGCGCTGCTCTACGGCCTGATGCGGCTGCAGGACAAGATCCGCAGCGAGGGCACGGTGCTGCGCAAGGCGCGCGTGATCAAGTCCGGCCAGACCGTGCCGGTCCTGGTGGAGGGGTAGGGCGATGACGAACCTCTTGCGCAAGATCTTCCTCATCGACCTGCTGAAGGGGCTGTGGCTGACGCTGGCCTACACCCCGCAGCCGGCCTTCACCTTCCAATACCCGCTGGAGCGGCGGCCGACCGCGCCCCGCTTCCGCGGCGTCCTTCGTCTTCAGCTCGAGCCGGGAACCGGTGCGCAGACCTGCATCGTCTGCGACCAGTGCGCGAAGGCGTGCCCGGACGATCTGATCTCGCTCGGAGGCCATCGGGAACCCGGGCAGAAACTGAAGGCGCTCGACTACTTCGATTTCAACCTGTCGCGGTGCAGTTTCTGCGGCCTGTGCGCCGAGGTGTGCCCGACCAAGCCGGTCAAAGCGCTCGTGATGAGCGAGGACTACGAGCTCGGGACCTACAGCCGCGAGTCGCAGATCCTCCGGATCGATCAGATGTACGACGGCGTACCGATTGAGCCCTACGCGCGGTAGCGCCGGGAACGGTTCGGCCCGGTGATACCGGCGCGAGGGCGGAGAGCCCGTATGACCATTCGCCCCCGACTGGCCGTTACCCTCGCGTGTATCTGCCTGTTGTCGCTGTCGGTTGCGGGCGCCAGCCGGAAGGTGAGCGCCGCCACCGCCGCGGTTCAGATCTCGCTCGCCGACATCCTGTTCGAGCACGCCGACTATCGGACGGCGCTGCACACCTATCTGGCCGCTACCGAGTGCGAGGACGCGGCGCTGCGCGACCGCGCGCGGGCGGGCGCCATCCGCACGGCGCTGCGCCTGGCCGAGTTCGGCGTGGCGGCCGCGCACATCGTCTCGCTCAACGACGGCGGCGCGACCGACCCGGCTACACTGGCCCTGGCCGGCGACGCGCTGTGGGCGTCGGGCCGGTTCGACGAAGGCGAGAAGGCGTACCGCGACGCCCTGTCGATTGCGCCTGGCAGCCCGCGGGCGCGGCACGGTCTGGCGAAGGCGTTGGCCTCCAGAAGCCAGTTCGAGCGGGCGTTGGACGAGGCTCAGGCGGCCCTTCGAGATGCGCCGGGCGATTCCGACCTTCGCCACACGGTCGGCAGCATCTACGAGCGCATGCACCGCTACAGCGAGGCGGCCACGGCTTTCATGGCCTACCTCGATTCGCTGAAGGGCCCCGACCGGTACGAACGCTCGCAATGGGCGCGCGCGCATGTCGCCTTCCTGCGGTCCTTCGACCGTCTGGTGCCGTTCGAGACGGTCTGGAAGGGTGGCGTGAAGCGGCAGGTCCTGGACTTCCGCCTGGTGAACGGCAAGGTGATGGTGAAGGGGAAGATCAACGGCGGCCGGGCGGTCGACTTTGCCCTTGACACGGGCGCCGAGCACACGGCCCTGAGCGAGCGCACGGCGCGCCGCTACCAGATCCAGACCACCATCGAAACGCTGACGGCCGGCGTCGGCGAGGCTGGCCTGCGCGGGCTCCAGATCGGGAAGCTCAAGTCGCTCGAGATCGGGTCGATGACGGTCCACAACCTCCCGTGCATGATCAAGACACCCACGATGTACGGCCTGCCGACCGATCAGATGGACGGGTTCTCGCCCCTGGCGCTCGGCCTGTCGATGACGATCGACTACAAGAGCCGCCGGCTCTCCATCGGCGAGCCGATGGCCGATCCGTCGGCCGCCAGGGAGCTGTCGCTTCGGTTCAACCGCCTCCCCACGGTGCAGGGCCATGTGAACGGCAACGCGATGAGTTTCATCGTGGACACGGGCGGCGAGGCGATTTCGATCAACACCAGCAAGGCTCGCGCCCTGTTCACGCCGGACGACCGCCGGCGGATCAAGCTGAACGTGTACGGCGCATCGGGAATGGACCCGGAGGCCTACCTGCTGCCGGGCGTCAACCTGGCCTTCGGCACGCTCGACATGCCGAACCAGCCCGTCATCGTGCTGAACCTGCGGGCGCCGAGCATGCTGCTCGGCTACGACATCGGCGGCATCCTGGGCTATCGCCTGCTCGGACGATACCGGGTGGAGTTCGACATGCAGCGGAGCGTGCTGCGGCTGAGGGATATGTAGGAGCGCGGCGGCGGGCAGCCCTGCTGTTCATCATGCCACTGTGCTTCTTCGCGTCGGACCTGCACGGGCGCGTGGGCCGTTACGCCAATCTGCTCCGCGCGGTCGAGGCGGAGCATCCCGCGGCGGTGTTCCTCGGCGGCGATCTGCTGCCCCCCGGGCTCGGCCTCGCGGATCCGATCGACCCCGATCATTTCGACTTCATTAACGGATTCCTGGCACCCTCCTTCGAGCGGGCGCGTCGTGCGCTCGGGGCTGGCTACCCCGACGTCTTTGCCATCCTGGGCAACGACGATCCGCGGCTCGAAGAGGCGGCGATGCTCGACGTGGCCGGGCGCGGACTCTGGCACTACGCCCACGACCGGCGGATCGAATGGCGCGGCTACACGGTGTTCGGCTACGCGTGCGTCCCGCCCACGCCGTTCCGCCTGAAGGACTGGGAACGGTACGACGTGTCACGCTACGTGGACCCCGGGTGCACGTCGCCCGAGGAGGGGATGCGAACCTTGCCGGTCACGGAATCCGAGGTTCGCTACGGCACCATCCGCCAGGACCTGGAAGGGCTGGTGGGCGACGGGCCGCTGGACCGGGCCATCATGCTCTTTCACAGCCCGCCGTACAAGACCGCGCTCGACCGCGCCGCGCTCGACGGCCGGTCGGTCGACTACGTCCAGGTCGACGTGCACGTCGGCAGCATCGCCATTGCGCGCCTGATCTCCGCGCGCCAGCCTCGCATCACCCTCCACGGTCACGTCCACGAGTCGGCGCGGATCACCGGCGAGTGGTCGGCGCGGATCGGCGACACCTGGGCGTTCTCGGCCGCCCACGACGGCCCGGAGCTGGCGCTGGTCAGGTTCGATCCGGATGAACCCGGCTCGGCGACGCGTGAGCTGATCTAGGGGGGCCTGGGGCTGCTGGCTAACGGCCTCGGTACGCCGACGGGCATCGGGGGATGCCCGGAGGCTGTCTGATCCATGCCGACTGGCTCAGCCGAATCCCACCGAACGAGGATGCCGGGCTCGGCACTGTCGAGCGTGAGCGAGAGCGGGCGCCCACGATGACCGGCGGCCAGAGCGTCGTGCGGCGAATGTGAACCCGCCACGCGAGCCTCCCGCAACGGGCCGCCGGGCCACGGCCTTGGCGGGGCTGAAGCCCCGCCCCACACCGACAAGGCCCGCCTCACACCGACAAGGCCCGGGCTACGCCTCGCGGCGGCCGAGCGGCAGGGCGCGCGCCGGGTCGGTGATGGCGCCGATCTTAGATGCGAAGCTGGAGTGGTTGGTGAAGTCGCCGTCGACGATGATCTTCACGTCGAGCAGCCCCTCGGTCCGGTAACCGGTCCTGAGGTAGTTGATCTCGCTCAGGCAGAGGCTCCAGCCCTCGAGCCAGAGCTCCAGCTGCCGCCGCGTCTCCTCGCCGGCGTCGACGTGCACGATCAGATCGATGTCGCTGCCCGGCCCGGCCGTCGCGTTCTTCGTGCTGCCGAAGACATACATCGCCTTGATGCCGAACCGCGCCGGGTCAGCCTCGGCCGCGATGTGCTCGGCCATGCGCAGCCGCCAGCGCCAGTGGTCCTCGGCGACGGGCTGGGTATCGATCCTCCGCTCAGGGGCCGTTCCCGGCACCACCGTCGCCGGCGTCAAGTAGCCGACCGCCTCGTCCAGGTCGGCGTTCATCAGCACCTGGAGGATCAGGCCATCGGTCGTCTTCGGCACGTCGATGACGCGGATCACCTTCGAGAGATGGGCGAATTCCGGCAGCAGCTCGCCCAGGATGTTCGGCGCGCGCCTGAGGAACACGTCGTTGCAGATCTGGCCCGGCTCGCCCGGGAAGAGCGGGAGGTAGCGGATGCCCGCCTCCACCAGGTCCTGGAAGAAGTGGGTGCCAAACGACAAATCGGGGACGTAGTTCCCCTTCTTCGCCGCGATCTCCATCAGGACCGCCGTGTTGCTGATGTCGGAGTAGGTGACGCTGACGCCCAGCTTGATGTCGCCGCGGCTGCCCCAGCGCCCGGGCCCCATCAGGATGAACTGCCGCTTCGGGAGGAGCTTGTTCAGGCGGCCGATGGCGCGCCCGACGTCCCTCATCTCGTTGAGGCTCTCGACCTGGTCGTACTGCTCGGGATCCACGTAGACCACGTGCGAGACGTCGGGGACGCGTCCGTTGGACACGTAACGGTTTGCCGAGAACAGCACGCGCTCGAACGGCAGGTCCCTGGGAATCGACGAGGGGACGGCGTCCCTCGAGAAGCTCTGCGGGCGGCACTGCAGCAGGTACAGGTCGCGGCCGTCGGACGCGAATTCGATGTCCACCGGCGACCCGATGCGCTCGCGCAGCAGCGTGAGCAGCGTCCGCATCTGGGCCATGAACGGCGTGTTGCTGACGAGGCCGTCGAAGGTGACGACGGTGTGTGCCTCGGCGGGATCCCAACCGAACCCGACGGGGCGGTGGATCCCCTCGCTGTCGTAGACCGACGCGATCTGGTCGAGCGCCGGGTACTCGCGCCCGTACTCCGCGAAGAGTTCGGCCGCGTCCACCGTCTCGAAGCGCCGCGTCTCGATGTTGATGACGTCGATCTTCCGCGGGGCGTAGCGGAGGATCTCCTCCTGGGTCACGTTGACCCGCAGTCCCGGCTGGCCGGGCGCGACGAGGATCGGGTAGTCGTCGCCGAGCCAATCGACCGCGCGGGTGCCGAGGCCCGGCACCAGGCGGACCAGCCCGTCCTCGCGCTTGATCCGCGGCGACCAGCGGAACTCGTTGTTGCTGAACGCGACGCCCGCGAACGACGGCAGGAAGTACGGGCCGACGCGGCTGCCCACCACCTCCTGGATCATGACGCCCATCTCCTCGTGGAGATCGAGCAGGTTGCGTTCGGCACGGTCCTCGATCGGGTCCGCGCTGAACAGCGAGGCGTAGACCTCGGCGATCGCGTCCATCAGCGCGCCGAGCCGCTCGCCCTTGGTGCCGACGTTGGCGAGGAACAGGCTCTTGTACTTGCCCGAGAAGGCGGCGCCCATCCGGTCCTCCAGCAGGCTGGAGCTGCGGACGATGAGCGGCCTGCCTTCGAGGTCATCGAGGGCCAGCGACAGCCCCTTCATGATCTCCGGCGTGAACCTGGAGTTCTTGAACACCTGGACGATGTGCGGGTACTCGCGGCGGAGCTGCTCGATCTCGAGGGTACTTCCGGTTGTAGACGTCCTCGAGCTGGTTGTGCTCGACGAAACTCATCAGGCCGTCCGACGCGATGTACCACGTCTTGGGCACCTTGACGCCGGCCAGCATGTCGGAGTACCCGCCGCACTTGCGGATGATCTGGGCGGCGAGCAGCATCCCCGCGCTCTTGCCGCCCAGTTTCCCGTGGCTGGCCGGCGGGCTGATGATGTGGTTCACCAGTTCGTAGAAGTCGCTGATGTCGATGTAGTTCTTCGCGGTGTTGAGGAACTCGAGATCCTCGGTGAAGAACCGCCGCGCCAGCGACACGCGCAGGCCAATCTGCACCGATCGCGACAGCTCGTCGTCGTGCACCGCCAGCTGGTGGTAGCGCTCGAGCGCCTCACCGATGTCGGCCAGCGAGGTGCACTGGTTCTCGACCGCCTCGACCAGGAACCCCGACTTGTCGTCCTTGATCCACTTCTGGATGCACGCGACGATCTCCCCCTCGCTCAGGTGGGTGGCGGCGATGCGGAACGCGTCCTCGGTCAGCGCCAGCAGTTCCTCGATGCTCTTGCGGCGCAGCGGGATGTTGTCCTCGAACCCCTCGGTATGCTGCGTGAGGTCGGCCGCGAACCGGAGCAGCAGCTGCTGCGCTTCGTCGATGCCGTTCCAGCAGAGGTGGTTGAGCATCCGGCGCGAGATCCGCATCAGCAGATGCTGGTCGGTCTTGCGCAGGAACTCGATGATGACCCACCACTCGCGCCGTTCCGGCGACGCGAGGTTCTCCATCGCCGACTGCCAGTTGCGGAGCGTCGCCTGCAGCCGCCGCTGCATCACGAAGTGGCCGAGGCGCTCGGCGATGGTGTCGATCAGCTTCCGCTCCTCCTTGAGGAACGGCCCCTCGTCGGCGCGGGGCATCTGTCGGGAGTAGAACACCTCGAGCGAACCCACGCGCTCGCCCTGCGCGGTGACGTCGGCGCGCTGCACCCAGGGGGTCTCGGTCATGCGAGGCGGCTCGTAGACCGCGTTGTCGAGCTTCACGCGGGCCCAGCAGACGCTCGGGTACTGCCAGCCGCCCGGGATCACCTCGGTCAGGCTCCGGCACACCTCGTCAATCGAGGCATCCTGCTGGTTGATCAGCTCGTGGACCTTGTAGAGGGTATGCAGCTCCTTGGCGCGCTCCTGGAGCTGCTCAATGATGTTGTTGACGGGCTGGTTGGTCGAATTCATGGCGGTTACGTACCCTGCCTCCACAGAATGGCGCCGTGCCCCTGCCGTCCGTCGACGGCGATGTGGAGCGGGGCCGCCAGGCGCACGTGCCGGACGAAGGCCGTCTCCCTTACCGCATTCTGGCGCGACAGGCCTTCCCAGTCGATGGGGAAGTCGCCATGGAAGGGGACCGAGAAGTAGCTGACGTTGAAACTCGAGATGTTGTGGAAGAAGTGCGAGCCCTGGCTGAGGTCGACGTTCATCGTCGGCAGCGTGGCTTCGACGATGGCCCTGGCGCCGCCAATTTGCGACCAGGTCACCGGGATGCCGAGCCAGGGGTCGGAGCTGCCCCAGCGGCCGAAGCCGAGGAGCAGGTACGGGACACCATCGTCGACCAGCCCCACGTTGATCCGCGCGATGTCGGCGGCGATGGCCGGCGTGTGTCGCGCGTCGAACACGTCCGGCTTCACGTACACCACGTCACGGACGTCGGTGGCGAAGCCGTTCCCCATCACCCGTTCTGAGGCGAGCAGCAGGTTGCCGCGGTCGAGTGACTGCAGGTCGACGTCCACGACCACGTCCGACACGGACATCGGCCGCACCTGGAGGAAGCCGAACCTCGCCGGGCCCTCCTCGCCCTCGGGCGGAAACGTGACGGCGAACTCGATCTCGACCGGCGCGCCGAGCGCCTCCTGGCACAGGGTCAGCAGTGCCTGCAGCAGGTCGTTGAGCGCGTATTCCTCGAGCACCAGCAGCGGCGCGAAATTGAGCGCCCGCGGCCCGCGGATGCCGACGCCCATCGAGAGCCTGTCCGACTGGGCGTCGTAGGTGGAGGCCACCAGCCGCAGCGTCCCGTCCTCCTCGGCGTCGGCCACCGGCGACTGGACGAGGTACTCGGCCTCCTCGACCGGGTCGTAGGCGGGCGGCCTGCCCATGTTCACCGCCCAGAACCTCAGCTGGGTCTTTCGGAGGAGGTCACGGACCGACGAGTACGGCGGCGTCGCGCGGGGAAACGCCGGCGAGCAGGTCCACGTGATGCCGCCGTCCACAATCGTCTTCCCGAGGCCGAACGCGAGGTTGATGACGCCGTCCTCAGGGCGCGTGTTGCCCGAGCGATAGAAGCTGTACGAGCGCGCCACACCCGACAGTTCCGGGTAGTAGCGGTCGCGGTAGCGGCGGCCGACGATGGCCTGGAGGATCACCGCCATGCGGTCCTCCTCCTGGCGGCCGGTCAGGCGCCGGTAGTTGCGTGCGTTCTCGAAGAAGGTGGACGCGTAGACGAACTTCACCGCCTCGGCCAGCTTGCGGAACCTCGTCTCCACGTCGTGCTGGTTGTTGGGGATCATCTTCGTCGCGTAGACGCCGGCGAAGGGCTGGTTCAGGGCGTCCTCGAGCAGGCTCGACGACCGCACCGCGAGCGGCGTGTGAACCTGGCGGGTGAGGGCGTAGAGGTCGCCGAGGAGCTCGACCGGAAGGTTCGCGGCTTGGAAGGCCAGGGCAATCCGGCGATCGGGCTCGCCGGCGCGAACGAAATCCCACAGCCGGTTCTCCTCCATGAAGGCGTCGAACCGGTCGGTCGTCACCACCGTCAGCGTCGGGATCTGCACGTCGAAGTGGCGGAGAAACGCCTTCGAACCCGCCTTCGCGCCTCGGGCCCCGGCGCGGCCGGCCGCCGCCTCGAGGTTCGTGGCGAGCAGGTCCTTCATGGTCAGCAGGCCATGGGCCTTGCCGCCGTACTCGCCCGAGCCGATGCAGGTGAACTGCTCGGTCCCGTCGAAGAAATGACGGTCGAACGCGGGGATGACCGGACGCGCTGGCGAACTCGTCATCGGGCCCGCTCCCGGGCTACATGAGATGCCGCGATTCCGAGCCGTCGCGGCCCCTATCCAGCTGAGGATACTCGAAGAGGCACGAAGGCGGGAAGGAGGGGGGCGGCCTATTCCACGATGTCACGCCTGCTGAAGTACGCAACCGCGGGCACGGCGGCGAGAAGCGGCGTGACCAGGGCGACCGCGTAGAAGGACGTCAGGAACTCCGGCCGGCGGAACGGCGAGTCGGCGCCCGCGAACGAGGGTGCCGCGAGTTCTTGCAGTGGGTAGAAGAAGTAACGGAACAGCACGAGCCTGGGCGGCACGAGGTCGAAGGGGAGCATCGTCATGAACGCGAGCAGGATGAATGCCATCAAGGCCGTGACGATTCCCGAGCCGACGGTGCGCCGGCAGCTGGCGGCGGCCATGGCAACGACGGAGATGGCCGCGACGAGCACCGCCAGTTCGAAGGCGAACCTGGCGACGCGCACGGCATCCGAGGCGCCGACGCCGCGCCAACCCGAGTAGACGGCCGTCCACATCAGTTCGGACGCCACCAGCGCCACCGAGAACAGCACGATGTGGGCCCCGATTCCGCACCATCTGCCCAGGATCAGCTCGGTGCGCGTCAGCGGCTGGCAGCACCCCACGCGGAGCATCCCGTATTGGCTGTCGAGTGTCGCCCAGAACGCCGCGAACGTCAGCATCGCCGCCTGAAAGAGAAGCGTCTTCCACGTCGCGAAGAAGACGAGGGGAAGGGCCTGGACGGCGTTCCCGATGGCCGGGTCTTCACCCATCCGCTCGACGTGATACAGCTCCACGACGAACAGATAGGTCCCGACCGGCAATGCGACGAGGATCACTTGAGGGATCCTCGAGGCCCAGATCTTCAGGAACTCGGCGCGCGCGACCGCGGCGCAGCGAAGGACACTGAACTGCCCGGGAAGGTTCATTGGAGCCTCGTTTCGCCCTCGCCGTAGCGGGCCATGTACGTTTCCTCGAGGCGCGGCTTGCGGGAGGTCATTTCGAGGATGTCTATCTTCTCGGCCACGAGCAGCGGCGCCAGCGCGGCCACGTGATTGGCGGCAACCCGGCACGTGACGCCGACCAGGTCGCAGGACGCCTCCGCGACGAACGGCGATTGCCCCAGCACCAGCGCGGTCTTTGCGTCATTCCCCGTTCGGAGCCAGATCTGGACCAGGCCGTCCAGCCGGCCGCCGGTGAGATCTGTTTCGGCGAGCAGCCTCCCGTGGCGGATGAAGACGACCCGATGGCAGGTCTGCTCAATCTCGGCGAGGAGGTGGCTCGACATCAAGACGCTCGCGCCCGTCCGGCCGGGCAGCTCCCGCAGGAAGTGCCGCAGTTCGGCGATGCCGGAGGGGTCGAGACCGTTCATCGGCTCGTCGAGCACGAGCAGGGACGGTCCCGTGAACAGCGCCATCGCGATCCCGAGGCGCTGCTTCATGCCGAGCGAGAACCTGCCGACGCGCTTCTTCGATTCCGGGGCCAGACCGACGTCGCGGAGCGCGTGATCGATCTGGCCGGCCTCGCACGCGCCGCGAAGCCTGGCGACGTAGGCCAGGTGCTCGAACGCGGTGAGCATCGGATAGATCGACGGCGACTCGACGAGCGCGCCAAGCCTCGCCCGGAAGCCGATCGGATCGGTGCGCTGGTCCACGCCGTCCAGGAGGATGCGCCCGGAATCCGGCGAGAGGAGGCCGCAGATGATGCGGAGCGTCGTCGACTTGCCGGCGCCGTTGGGACCCACGAAGCCGACAATCTCGCCCGGCGCCACCGAGAACGACAGGTGGTCGACCGCGAGCTGGCTCCCGAAGCGTTTCGAGACACCCTCGACGTCGAGACGTCCGGCGGTCGGCATGTCCGCCTCCGATGGAGAACCGACGGCGTCATTCACGATCGCCCTCCGGAGAGAAGATCCGATCGATAGGCTGTTCGAACAGACGGCTGATCGAGAACGCGAGCGGGAGGCTCGGATCGTACCGGCCAGTCTCGATGGCGTTGATGGTCTGGCGGGACACACCGAGTCGCTCCGCCAACTCGGCTTGGGACCAACGGCGCTCGGCACGGAGGACGCGCAGGGTATTCCTCATGGCGCCGTGCTCTACCGATAGCGGAACGCTGTGAGCAGCCAACCCGCCCACCAGAGCACCAGCAGGGAAATCGTCATCCACTGCGCCCGTAGTGGCGGGAGCCACGACTCGAATAGTGCGTACACCATGGCCAGCGGCAGAGCCATCAGCAGGCCAAGAGCGGCACCGTCGATGTAGATGCGTCGCTGAAGCTCATCCGTACGGGCGAGAAGCCGGCCGAAGAGCGCCACGGCCGCAGCTGTCGCAGCCACGCCGCCCACCGCCCACTCGGCTCGCCATGTTGCGGCGTCGGCGGCACGACCGGGTTCGAGCAGTGCGAGGTTGAGCGCGGCCAGCGGCAAAAGCCAAGCGTCCGCCCGGCAGCGCACGATCCGCCACGTCGAGAACCCCGCGGCAAGGAGACTGGCCAGACCACACGCAACCACCAGTCGAGCCGGGAACGCCGGATCGAGTGCGTGAAAGCCGCCGATTCGGCCGAGCGCGTTACCGGCCACGGACGCGACGGCCGCGACGACGAACCAGATGACACCCTCGTGACTCGATCGGGCCGACGGATCGAGCTTCAGCACGCGCGCCTCCTGCGTAGGATGAGAGACCGCGATTCTGAGTCGCGGCTGGCCGCCGGACCCTTCCCTCCCTCGCCGCCTCCGCACCCCGGGAAACCATCCTCGCTCTGGGCCGGTTTCCAGAATCGCGCACCCGCCTGGCGCTAAAGCCCTAGCTCGAGCGGCCGCGCGGCGGCGGGGGAACCCGGCCCACCCGCTCGTCGGTTTCCGGGCGGTGGGAACGGGCTGCTCCGAAGCGGCTCGTCCGGCAAGGGCCCGCCAGCCCGCCGCGATCCCGAATCGCGACCTCCTATCCATAGCGTAAAGCGTACATGGCAATATGTCAAGTATGCTTTACTATTGAGACATGGCTAGTCGGGTGCGGTCGGAGAGGGCGGCCGATGGAAGGAGGCGGCGGGCGAAGGCGGGGGCAGCCCTTTCGAGCCGCCCCGACTGAACATCGACAGATGGGACTGACCATCGTCAGTCCCGACCACTCAGCGTCAGGTCCGACTGACCATCGTCCCGCCTTCGTCGCTCTGCGACTTCGGCGGGCAGGCAGTGTCTAGACCCATCCCCTGTCCTTGCATGCCTTGGCGACGCGGTTCACGGCGATGACGTAGGCGGCATCGCGCATGTAGAGCTTCTGCTTGCGCGCCAGGTCGCTGACCGCGCTGAACGCCGCCGTCATCTTGACGTCCAGCTTGCCCAGCACCTCGTCGCGCTCCCAGTAGTAGTTCATGTTCCCCTGGACCTGTTCGAAGTAGCTGCAGGTCACGCCGCCGGCGTTGGCCAGGAAGTCGGGGATCATGAAGATGCCGCGCTCGTGGATCACCTTGTCGGCTTCCGGCGTGGTGGGGCCGTTCGCGCCCTCGCCGATCAGCTTGACCTTCGGGTGGATCTTGAGGACGTTCTCGCCGGTGACCTGGTTCTCGATGGCCGACGGCAGCAGGACGTCCACTTCCTGCTCGATCCACGCGTCGCCCGGCAGGATCTCGAAGCCGATCTTCTTCGCCTTGTTCTTGTCGATGCCGCCGAAGTGATCCGTGATGCCCATCAGCTCGTCGGGATCGATCCCGGACGCGCGGCGGAACGAGTAGGACGTCTGGTCTTCCTGGTCCCAGCACGACACGCAGATGACCTTGCCGCCCAACTGCCGGAACAGCCGCACGGCGTACTGCGATACGTTGCCGAAGCCCTGAACCGACGCGGTGCAGTCGACCGGCTTGAGGCCCATTTCGCGCAGCGCCTCGCGCACGGTGAAGATCAGGCCGAAGCCGGTGGCCTCGGTGCGCCCGAGCGAGCCGCCCATGCCCACGGGCTTGCCGGTGATGAAGCCCGGATACCGGCCGCCGTGGATCGTCTCGAACTCGTCCAGCATCCAGAGCATGTGCTGCGGGTTGGTCATGACGTCGGGCGCCGGCACGTCGTTGACCGGGCCGACGTTCCTCGCCAGCTGCCGCACCCAGCCGCGGCAAATCGACTGCTGTTCGCGCTGGCTGAGGTTGTGCGGGTCGCAAATGACGCCGCCCTTCCCGCCGCCGAGCGGGATGTCCACCACCGCGCACTTCCACGTCATCCACGTGGCCAGGGCGCGCACGGTGTCCAGCGTCTCGTGCGGGTGGAAGCGGATGCCGCCCTTGGCCGGGCCGCGGGCGTCGTTGTGCTGGACCCGGAAGCCTCGGAACACCTTCACGGCGCCGTCGTCCATGCGGACCGGGATGGCGAACGAGTACTCGCGGATCGGGTTGCGGAGGAGTTCCCTGGTCGCCGTGTCGAGGTTGATGACATCGGCGACCTTGTCGAACTGGGCCTGCGCCATCTCGAACGGGTTGAATGCCTTTGTGCTCACGGAATGATCCCCTCTCTGCTAAGAATGCGACCGTCGAACAACCACAGAATATACCACGGCGCGGGGGGCGGCGGAGCCTGTTGCAATCTGTGGCGGAAGATGGAGAATAGGTCGGACTCGTCGCGTTCCCCCCAAGGAGGACTCATGACCAGGGCCAAGGCTTTCTCGTGGTCGATCGCCCTCATCTTTGCCGTCGGGCTTGCCGCCTGCAGCTCTCAGCCCGCGCCCGCTCCGGCGGCGTCGGCGCCGCCGACCGTCGAGAAGGATCGGCTTTCCGTGTTCGCGCCGCTGCCGGCGTCGGTTCCGAGCGCGTCAGGCGCGGCGAACGCCGATCTCGTCACGCTCGGCCGGATGCTCTACTACGAACCGCGCCTGTCGAAGAGCCAGACAATTTCGTGCAACAGCTGCCACGACCTGGCGGGCTATGGCGTGGACGGACAGCCGACCTCCGACGGCCACAAGGGGCAGAAGGGGGACCGCAACGCGCCGACCGTCTACAACGCGGCCGCGCATTTTGCCCAGTTCTGGGACGGTCGAGCGGCCGATGTGGAGGCGCAGGCGAAGGGGCCCGTGCTCAACCCCGTGGAGATGGCGATGCCGGGCGAAGCGAGGGTCATCGAGGTGCTCAAGTCGATGCCGGAGTACGTCGAGCTGTTCAAGAAGGCGTTCCCGAACGACAAGCAACCGATCACCTACGACAACATGGCCGCGGCGATCGGGGCGTTCGAGCGCAATCTGATGACGCCGTCGAAATGGGACGCGCTGCTCGGCGGCGACCAGTCGGCGCTGACAGCCGAAGAGCAAGTCGGGCTGAAGACGTTCCTCGACACCGGCTGCCAGGCTTGCCACAACGGCGCGCTGCTCGGCGGCACGTCGTACCAGAAGCTCGGCGCCGCCAAGGCCTTCCCGAACCTGAGCGACCCCGGCCGCTTCAAGGTGACCAAGTCCGAAGCGGACAAGGGGAGTTTCAAGGTGCCTTCCCTTCGCAACGTCGAGAAGACGGGACCCTACTTCCACGACGGCAAGGAGGCCAGCCTCGACGTGGCCATCCGCGACATGGCCGAGTATCAGCTGGGTAACAAGCTCACCGACGAGCAGGTCAGGCAGATTGGCGTGTTCCTGAAGGTACTGACCGGCAGGATTGATCCGGAGTACATCAAGCCGCCGGTGCTGCCGAAGAGCACGGCGAAGACGCCGAAGCCGGACATTTCGTAGACGGCGGGTATATTGCGATCTTGCGATCTTGCGAGCTTGCGATCTTGCGAAGTGGCGATCTTGCGAAGTGGCGATCTGGCGAAGTGGCGATCCTGCGAAGTGGCGATCTTGCGAGCTTGCGATCTTGCGAAGTGGCGATCCTGCGAAGTGGCAGTCAGTGTCCAGTTGTCAGTGATCAGTCGGTCACGCGTGATCGACTGATCACTGGCAGCTCACAGCTCACAGCTCACAGCTCACAGCTCACAGCTGACAGCTCACAGCTCACAGCTCACAACTCACAACTCAGAACTCACAACTCCGAACTTCACGCTACTTCATTCGCTCCACGCTTTCGATCCACGGTTCGAGCGACCGGCCCCACTTCACGGTCACCCGGTAGCGAGGCTCGCCCGCCAGGGCCAGGTCGCCCTGCCGGAGCACGGCGTCTGCCTGGCCCTCGCCCCGCGGTAGGGTCGCCACCATCGGCCTGGGCGAGAGTGATTCCAGCAGGGGCCTCAGTTCCTTCGGCACGTTCAGTTCCATCGGATAGACGGTGTTGACCCGCCCCTTCAGGAACGGCCTGCCCGTGCGCGGCTGGACGAAGGTCAGCCCGGCTGTTGCCGGAACGATGACCGTCCGCCGGCGGTCCGGATAGCGGGCCCGCAGCGCGCCGGCGTCGGTACCGACATCGATGAGCACGAGGCGCGGCCGCCTCGAGGCCGCATCCTTCTCGGCGGGCGTCGCCACCGCATCCAGGTGGCGACGCCAGGCCTCGCCGTCGTTCTCGAGCGCGGCATAGACCGCCCGCGGCGGCATGCCGTTGTAGCGGGGGCCGTTCTCCGGGGTCACCGGCAGGCTCGTGTCGAACCCGATGGAGGCGAGCTTCGCCTGGTCGAACCAGCCCGGCCCGGCTTCGGCCGGAAAGCGCGGCTGCAGGTCGGTCCACTCCACGCGGAGCACGATCGCCGTGTTGTCCGCCTCCCGCGGCGCAAGGTGCAACTCGCGTTCCGTCAGGTCCAGCACGGCTTCGGGTTCCGCCGTTCGGTTCGACCTGGCGCTGCCGAGCGTGTAGGCGTTCGACACGGTGACGACGACGGCTGCGATCCAGAGTCCCTTGCGCACCATGTCACACCTCCTTCATCCGGAGCCGCAGCTTCGCGAGCACCACCATCGCCCCGATGGCGAGCCCGCCCAACATCAGGAAGAACAGGTAGCGGGGCATCAGCTCCCACCACCAGTCGAAACACTTGGCGTAGACGAACAGCACGAGGAATCCGCTCGCGGTGTTGGCCACCTCGGGCCACCGTCGCCGGATCCCGAACCACGCGGCGACGACGGGCAGCACGAAGCCTGCGACGTCGTACACCGCGTGCAGCACGCCCAGCGGCAGCAGTTGATAGCTGAACACCTCGGGCCACGTGGACAGGAACAGCAGCGGCAGCAGGAGCGCGGCGATGCCCACGAGGCGCCACGTCTTCGCAAACCCCTCGGCCCCGATGGCAGGGCGCCAGAACGATGCCGCAATCGCACAAGGGCCGAGCACCAGCAGGGGTTCCGGTCGCGCGATCGACACGCTCCAGTCGAGGCCGGTCGCGCCGGCGATGGCCGACAACGCGTAACCCATCGCGGCAACCAGACCGGCGGCCAGGAGCAGCTGCAGGCCGTAGGCGTACGCGACCGCGAGGGCGAACGCCGCCCAGGCGGCGAGGATCATCGGCGACGGAATCATGTTGAAGATGGCGCCCACGCCGCCCAGGTTCAGCGCGAAACTGGCGGCGGCGATGAGCGAGAGCACCGCGGCGACGTAGCGTGTTGGTTCGAGCCTGGCCGCGATTTCGACGGCGACGAGCATCAGCAGCGGCATGGCGACGAGCGCCGCCACCTGGACCGGCGTGGTCAGCAGGCCCCACACACGGTAGAAGAACATCACGACGGCGGCACTGAGCGCGACGGCGCCGAGCAGCGACGCGATCCGCATGCCGAGCGCCATCTGCCGCTGGCCCTCGGTGCGGTCGATGTCGAACCGCTGCGCCAGCGTCGCCAGCAGGCCGGCGTGGTAGCGCTCGACCTCGGCGCGCTGGTCGGCCCCGAGCGTCAGGATTCCCCCCCGCTCGAGTTCCCCCAGCTCGCGCGTGAAAGCGCTCACCTGGTCCGCCCGGTGCTGGGCGTCGCGCCTCGCCTCTCCGGCCGATTCCTCACGGTCCCGAATCGTCGTCATGTCGGTCCTCCGGCTTCAGACACTGCACCGTGACGGTTGGGGAGGGATAGGTTACACCGCCGCGCACAGGCAGGACGAGCGCGCGGCCAGGCGGCGGTGGATCGCGCGGGCGAGGTCGGGGACGGCGGCGGCAACGGCGGGCGACAGGCCCTCTTCGATTCGATCGACGTCGGCGGCTTCGACGGCGTAGATGTCCACGGCGTCGGGCATCGGCACGCCCGAGGCCCGGGCGAACTTGAACGCCGTTCCAATGGTGACGTCGTGCGCGCCGACCAGCCGCGCCGAACCGGCCACGTCGTCCAGGGTGAGGCGGGTGACTCGGCCGGGCACGGCGTCCGGCAGGGCGAGGCAGTCGACGATGACGGCGTGAGACGCGCCGGCCAGGAGGTCAATCAACTCGAGGCCGGCCCGCGTGCTCGTCGCGACGCTCACGTCGGGCAGCGGGTCTTCCTCGAGCAGGCGCTCGACGGCCTCCGCCACGCGCAGCCCGACCGCGTCGTCGCAGCGGACCGGGTTGCCGAGGCCCAGGACGATGGTGCTGCGCGCGGCGTGTGCTCGTGTACTCATCGGGTGCCTGCGTGGGCGTGAACGCGGGTGTGGCGGGGCGCCGGCGCCGGAACGGGCTGCCTGGCCTGCGCGGCCTCGCGGACCTCGACCAGGTACTGCGCCAGCGGGCGGAACACCAGGTGGTTCCACTTCCCGAACGGCACCTCGATGACGAGCATCGGGACGGCAATCATCAGGTGGACGACATAGAGCACGTAGGTCGGCCACGGCATGTCCAACAGGCGAAACAGGTGGAGGACGATGCCCGAGAGCGCGGTGAGGAAGAGCAGCACGAGGAACGTCCAGTCGCTGACGTGAGAGAACTTGTGGTACTGCTCCGTCTTCTGCAGGCGGCTGCGCATGGCCAGCAGCGTGACGGCGAGAATCGTGGCCGTGCCGTAGTAGCCGAGGAGCGCCGTCCAGTGGAAGCGCGCATCCTCGCGCTGAAACGCCGACAGGAAGACGACGACGAGCAGCAGCATCGTGGCGTAGCCGGTCACGAGCAGGAAGTGCGCGAGCCACTTCAGGCGTGCGTCGTTGTCGCATTGAAGCCATCGCTTCTGGGTGGCGGCGTGCAGGACGAACGCGTGCGCCTTGCCCAGCCAGAGCGACAGCGGGATCGTCAGCCCCGCGCTGCCTCTTCTGACGAACCGGATCATGCGGATCGCGTTGATGCCGAGCAGGCCGGCGAGCAGCGCCGCCAGCGCCCAGTCGCCGTAGTGGACGATGCGGGTCGGTGCGAACAGGTCGAGGCGGACGTGCTCGGTGGCCGCCCGGTCGATGGCGGCGAAGCCGAAGGGCAGACCCAGCCAGCCCGGCACGAGGAAGAGCGCCAGCACGAACAGGGCGACGGCGGCGAGCAGGCCGAACTCCCACGCCTCGGACAGGTAGAGCCGCTTGGACAGTCCGGTCCAGTCGTAGCGGCTGACCAGCCACCGGCGGGTGGCCATCATCAGCTCGCCGGGCTCGGCGTCGCGCGGGCAGGTGTCCGAGCAGGTGCCGCAGTAGTAGCACAGCCACGGCTCCGGCGATTCCAGGAGCCGATCGGAGAGGCCGACCTGGAGGTAGCGGATGATCTTCCGCGGGAAGACCGTGTCGCCTTTCGACAGTCCGCACACCGCCGTGCAGTTCCCGCAGCTGAAGCACCGCCCGAGCGTCCGGCCGCCGAAAGCAGCGAGCTCGGCGCCGAGCGTCGGGTCCACCCTGTAGTGCTGCATGGTCATGCCCCTGGAAGCGTATAGCGCAGATAGCCGTTCTCTTCGGGACCGTCGAGTACCTGGCCGTACCGGCGAAGCGCCATCAGGTGCCACATGACGGTCGGCGCCGGGATGCCGCACTCCTTCGCCAGCTCGGGAACCGTGCGCGGTCCGTTTCGAAGCGCGGCGCGCAGCGCCTTGTAGATGCGCTGCTGCTCGTTGAAGTACGCCTTCAGCTCCTTCGACATGCCACCGCGCCGCTCGCGCAGCACCTCGATCGGCCGCTTCGGCTTCTCAGCCGCCTTCGATGTGACTGACTCAGGCATAGCGCGACTCCAGACTGACGGCTCTTGGCTCTCGGCCTTGCCTACGCCACGGCTGCCGCCGGCGTGCGCGAACGCCAGCGGTGACGTTTGAGGTAGTTGGCGGCCGCCATGGCCGCCTCGCCCGCCTCGACAATCGCGTCCGGAATGTCCTTCGGGCCCGCCGCCACGCCTCCGACGAAGACGCCGGGCAGGGTGGTGAACGAGGGATTCAGCTTGATCTCCGGCGTGAGCAGGAAATGGTCGTCGGCCTCCTCGAGGTCGATGACGCCTTCGGCGTGCCAGGCGGGGATCAAGCCCTGACTGAGCACCACCAGGTCGTAGCGGTGCTCGTCCACCCGGCCCCCCTCGTCGAGCAGTTCCACGCGCAGGATCAGGTCGAAGTTGTCGGTCTCAGTGACGCGGGCCACCTTGCCTTTGATCACCTTGACGCCCTCGGCGACGGCGCGGCGGTAGAACTGCTCGTAGCCCTTCCCGAACGCGCGGATGTCCATGTAGTAGAGGGCGACTTCGACGTCGTGGATGTAGTGCCGCAGCAGCAGGGCCTGCTTGAGGGCGTACATGCAGCAGACCCGCGAGCAGTACGGCACGCCGATGGACCGGTCGCGGCTTCCCGCGCACTGGATGTAGGCGATCGACCGGGGGACCTTGCCGTCCGCCGGCCGGAGCACGCGGCCGTACGGTCCGTTGCTCGACTGGATGCGTTCCATCGCGAGCGGGCTCATGACGTTCGGCAGGGTCCCGCCGTACTCCGGCTTCCTGTCCATCGGCAGGATGTCGAGGCCGGTGGCGACGATGACGGCGCCGACGTCCACGTGCACCTGCTTCGCCTCGGCCGTGAACTCGAGGCAGTTGGTGGGGCAGACCTTCTCGCACTTGCCGCAGAAGATGCAGTGCTCGACGTCGAGCACCGCCTTCTGGGGGATGGCATTGCCGTGCGGGATGTAGATGGCGCGGCGGGCGCCCAGGCCGTAGTCGAATTCGTGCGGCACTTCCACCGGGCACGCCAGCTCGCACTCGTCGCACCCGATGCACGTCTCCTCGTTGAGGTACCGCGGCTTGCACTCGAGCTCCGCTCGGAAGCCCGTGCCGACCGGCTCCACGCGCCGCACCTCGGTGTAGGTCTGCAGCCGGATGCGTGGGTGGTGGGCCGATTCCGCCATGCGGGGCGTGCAGATGCAGGACGAGCAGTCGAGCGTCGGGAAGACCTTGTTGAGCCCCACCATCACGCCGCCGATCGACGGCGTCCGCTCAACGAGGAGGACCTCGAAGCCCTGCTCGCCCAGGTCGAGCGCGGCCTGCATACCGGCGATGCCCCCGCCGATCACGAGCGCGTCGTACCGGTCCCGGATGTCAGCCATCGTCGCCACTCCTTCAAGCCGGCGTGCGGCGTGCGACCCTTCATTCCCAAGTTCGCACGATCGCCCGATCGCCCGATCGCAAGATCGCAAGATCGCAAGTTCGCAAGATCGCCAGATTCCCCACTCCTCGTCAGCGGCTCGTCTCGGTAATCACCGTCCCGTCCACGTCCCTCACCCTGACCACCATCGGCATGCGTCCCGGCAGACTGTGCGTGGCGCAGCCGAAGCAGGGGTCGTAGGCGCGGAACGCCATCTCGATCATGTTCAGGACGCCTTCGTTCACCTCGACGCCCTTCTGAATCAGCCCCTGCGCGGCCTTCTTGATCGACATGCAGATGGCCGCGTGGTTGTTCGTCGTTCCGACGACGAGGTTCGCCTTGCGGACGATACCGTTCTCGTCGGTGACGTAGTGGTGCACGAGCGTGCCGCGGGGCGCCTCGACGATGCCGACGCCCTCGGTGGGGGTGTCGTGCGGGATCACGCGGTAGTTCTCCGGATGGGTCAGTTCCGGGTGGCGCACCAGCTCGGCGGCCCGCTCCGCCGCGTTCAGCATCTCGACGACCCGCGCCCAGTGGATGGCCAGCGTCTGGTGGACCATCGTGTGGCCCGTGCGGTCGCCGGTGAGCGTCTCGAAGTACTCCTCGAAGGCCTCCTGCGCGAGGGGGGTGCTCATGGCGTCGGCCACGTTCAGTCGCGACTGCGGGGTGGCACGGTAGACACCGGACTGTTTCCCGTCGACGAAGCCTTTCCACCCGACCTCGGTGAGGAACGGGAACTTCAGGTAGCTCCAGGGCTCGACCCGCTCGGCGATGTGCTTCGTGTAGTCGCGCGCCGCGTACTTGCACAGCTCGTGGCCGTCCGGATCCAGGACGCGGACCTTGCCATCGTAGAAGTTGGTCCGGTTCTTGTCGTCCACCAGCCCCATCGAGTAGGTCCGGTGGATGTACGGGCCGTTCAGGATGAGGTCGACGTACCGGGAATTGGCCAGCACCTGCTCGCGCAGGACGACCAGCGTGAACCGGGCGAACTCCAGCAGGTAGCGGGTGATCTCCTCGAGGCGTTCGCGTTCGCTCACGCTGATCGGCTTCGACACGCCTCCCGGGATGGCGTTCTCGGGGTTCACAGGGCGGCCGCCGAAGATCGACGCCGCCTCGTGGCCCCACTTCCTGGCCCTGATGACCTTCTGGCCGACCTCGACGCCGAGCTTCCGGATGACGCCAATCAGGTTCCGCTCGGCCGGGTCGCTCGCAGGCCCCATGACGAAGTCGGGCGCGGCGAGCGCGTAGAAGTGCGTCGCGTGGTCGGTGACGTAGAAGATGCTGTACTGCAGTTCCCGGATGAGCCTGGCGGTCAGCGGCAGCGACACCTTGTAGACGGCGTCGCAGGCCTTGGCGGCCGCCATCAGGTGCGCTTCGGGGCAGACGCCGCAGATGCGTGGCGTGATGCGCGGCATCTCCTCGACGGGTCGGCCCTCGCAGAACTTCTCGAAACCGCGCAGCTCGGGCACCTGGAAGAAGCAGTCGGCCACCTGCCCCTCGGCATCGAGGAAGATGTCGATCTTCCCGTGCCCCTCGAGGCGGGTGATCGGGTCGATGCTGATCCGCCGGCACGGCCCGGCGGTCGCGGACTGAGCGGTCGTCATCCTTCGCTCCTCGCTCGCTTCACCGGCGTGCCTTGAGCGTGCTCGACGCCAGGCCGAAGCGATAGAACGTACCGGTCGGGTCGGCGATCTTGTCCACGATCTCGCGCGCCCGGTCGTCCGTGGTGGCGTCGATGACCGACCCAAGCGCGCTGAGCATGGCCGTCCCCTGATCGCCCGCGAGGCCCGAGGCGCCGTAGCAGCCGCGGCATGCAAGCTCGGCTCTGGTGCACAGCGCGCCGCAGCCGCTGCGGGTGGCGGCGCCGAGGCAGACGAAACCCTGCTCGAGCAGGCACCAGTTCGGTTCGGGGACCGCCAGGTGCGGCCGTTTGAACTCCCTGATCCGCGTCTTGCGCTTCTCGCGGTGACATTCGTCGCAGACGGACCGGTTGTCGCAACCCACGAGGGCGGCGGTATTGCGCGGCGGCACTTCGCCGGCCACGACCGCCTGCAGGACCTTCCACACCTGCGTCCCCACGGGCGGGCACCCCGGGATCCGGTAGTCCACCTCGACGATGTCCGCCAGGCGGAGCACCTGCGGGTAGAAGCGGGGCAGCGTGAGGCCCCCCTCCGGCCCCGTCCAATGTTCCCGGGGTTCCGTCCTGCCGGGGTTCTGCAGGGTCGGGTTGCTGTGGTACGCCGCTTCGTAGATTTCGTCGCGCGACTTGAGGTTGGCGAGCGCCGGGATCCCTCCGTCCATCGCGCACGCGCCGTAGGCGGCGAGCGTGCGACTCTTGCGCCTGAGCAGCCGTGCCACCTCTTCGTGCTCGGAACTGCGGATGGCTCCGTTGAACAGGCACAGGTCGATGTAGCCGTCAGAATAGTCGGCGACCGTTCGGTACTTGAAGTCGGCGACGCATGGCCAGAAGACGATGTCGGCGGCCTCGATCAACTCGAGGAGGTGCTCGGCGATCTCGAGCAGCGACACGTCGCAGCCGCCGCAGCTCGACGCCCAGTACATCGCAACCCTGAGCTTCCCGGGCTGGCGCACGGGAAGACCGACATCCGCCGTCATGCCTCGCCTCCCCACGGGTCGAGATCGTGGCCGTGTCCGACTCCGCGCCAGCGCATGCGTTCGGGCCAGTTGAGCGGTCCGGCCTGCCGCACCTGCTCGGTCACCTGGCGCACCAGGCGCGCGAACTTCTCGCCCTCGGCGGCGCTGACCCACTCGTGAACGAAGCGTTCGGGTTCGATGCCGAAGTCGCGGAGCACCCGTGCGACCAGCGGCATGCGCGCCATCGTCTTGTGGTTGCCGGCGATGTAGTGGCAGTCGCCGATGTGGCAGCCGCACACCATCACGCCGTCGGCGCCCCGGGCGAACGCCGTCATGATCAGGTCGGGGTCGATGCGGCCCGAGCACATCACGCGGATGATGTCGACGTTGGCCGGGTACTTGAGGCGCGCCGTGCCGGCGTTGTCGGCGCCGGTGTACGAGCACCAGTAGCAGAGGAACGCGATGATCCGAGGCTCCCAGGCCATGCTCAATCCTCGCCTCTCCACTCGAGCCAGTCAGTGTCAGCGTCTGATCCCGCGCCGACCAGCGCGGCCGGTTCCAGTCCGAGGAGCATGTCGAGCTCGGCGCGCACCTGGCTGTCGTTGAACCCGGCCTGTTGAATGGCCGCGCTCGGGCAGGTGGCGGCGCACGTGCCGCACCCGGTGCAGAGCGCCGCGCTTACCATCGCGAGCCCCCTCGCTTCGTCGCGGATGATGGCGTCGTAGGGGCACACCGTCAGGCAGGTCGCGCACCCCGTGCAGACCTCCTCGTTCACGCTCGCGATGAACGGGTCCATCTCGACCTGGCCCTGCGCGATCATCGCCGCAGCCTTCGAGGCGGCAGCCGAGGCCGCCGCCGACGCCTCGGTGATGTCCATCGGCCCCTGGCAGCAGCCCGCGAGGAAGACGCCCGACACCGCGAGTTCGACGGGCCTCAGCTTGGGGTGCACCTCGAGCAGGAAACTGTCGTACCCGACCGCGCACGAGTACATCGTCACCAGCTCGGAGATGTCGTGCGGGACCACGCCCGTCGCCAGCACCAGCAGGTCGAGCGGCACCTCGATGGGCAGGCCGTCGGTGAGCAGGTCCTTGGTGCGCACGACGACCGGCCACTGACCGGAACGGTCCTTGTCGACGCGCGGGGGGTGCCGCGGGCTGTAACGGACGAAGAGCACACCCTGCTCGGACGCCTGCTCGTAGTACTCCTCGTGGCCGCGGCCGTAGGTTCGCATGTCCTGGTAGAACGACGTGATCTGGGCGTTGGGCAGGCGCTCCTTGATGGCGACCGCGGCGTGCATCGCGGCCGTGCAGCAGGTGCGGGCGCAGTAGTCCTTCACCCGTCCGTCCGGCTGCGGCGCGTTCACCCCCTCGATCTGCCGCGCGCCGACGCAGTGCAGGAACCCGATGCGGACCGGCTTGTGGCTGTCGATGGGCAGCACGCCCGCCGTCGGACCCTCGGGATCGAGCATCCGGTGCAGCTGCTGGAGGGTGATCACCTTGGGGAAGATGCCGTAGCCGAACTCGCCGAGCAGCGGCTCGTACGGGTCGTAGCCCGTGGCGAGGACGATGACGCCCGAGTGGAGCGTGAGCTCGCGCGGCTGGGCGTTGAGGTTGATGCCCTTGCCGCCGACCGCCGCCACGCACTTCCCGCACTTCGTGCAGGTGTGCCAGTCGATGGCGGGGATCGGCGGGTAGCACCCCGGGTACGGCATGTAGATCGCCTTGCGACGGCTGAGCGCGAAGTCGAACTCGCTGATCGTCTCTTCGGGGCAGGCGGCAATCGCGTTGCCCGGGTAGGTCAGCCGCTCGTCCACGCCGCGAGGGTCGATGGTGATCTTCGTCTTGAAGTCGCCCACCACGCCCTCGGAGTCGACCACGTGGGCACCCGTGAGAATCGTGACGAGCGGGTGCTTCACCACGTCGCGCACGAGCTCGCAGAGAATCGGGCGCGCTTCCTCCCCGGTCGGGAACAGGTTCCACAGCTGGGCCATGCGGCCGCCGAGGAACGGGCGCTTCTCGATGAGCGTCACCTTCATCCCGCGGTCCGCGAGGTCGCGGGCCGCCGTCAGCCCGGCCACGCCGCCGCCGATCACGAGCGCCGCCGGGTGAATCGGGATGCGGCGCTTGTCGAGCGGCACGAGGTGGCGGGCGCGATTGACGGCCGCCCGCACCAGTCGAGACGCCTTCGCCGTCGCGGCCGCGCCATCCTCGATGACCCAGGACACGTGCTCGCGGATGTTCACGTGCTCGAACAGGTACTGGTTGAGGCCCGCCCGCTCGATCGAGCGCCGGAAGGTGATCTGGTGCAGCGTCGGGGAGCAGGCTGCGACGACGACCCGGGTCAGCCCGTGCTCGCGGATCTTCTGCTCGATGAGCGCCTGCCCCGGGTCCGAGCAGTTGAACATGTGCGTCGTCGCGTAGACGACGCCCGGCATGCTCGAGGCCTCCTCAGCCACCCGCTTGACGTCTACGACATCCGAGATGTTGCCACCGCAGTGGCAGACGAACACGCCGATGCGCGACGGCGGAGCCTCCGCCGTCGTCTGGCCCGGCGCGCGACCGGTGGCGTCGAGCATGGCCGGTTCTCCTCGCGGCCGCGGACACGCCGCGGACACACCGCATCCTTTACGAACGTCTGGGCTCGCGACGAGAGGTGGGAGAGAAGCGCTGCAGCAGCCGCCGGCGTGATGCGAAAGAACAGGAATGAGGCCACGCGCCAACCGGAACCGCCTGCCGCAGTCTGCCGCCACGACCCACCGACGCGCGCCGCCGACGACCTTGCCGCCGACTCGGCCGCCTGGAGTTCCCCGTCGAGCGGGGTCGATCTTCTCCAGGACGGCAGCCGTAGTGTGGGCCGGTCAGGGGCCGCTGTCAACGACGTTATTTGACAGTAGGATTACTCAACAGGCTTTGTATTCAACAACTTACGTAGGTGTTGAAAAACGCAGCAGGGGTCTCGCGTGGCTCTAGGATTGAGGAGCGAGAACGAGGAAATCGACAGCGTTAATTCAATTCGCCTCGTCGGCGCTCGGGCCGTAGATGGCCGGCACCGGCACGTCGTTCAGGCGGAGGTACACGCTCATCTGGCCGCGGTGGTGAATCGAGTGGCTGAATACCCAGGCCCTGATGACGGCGATCTTCGGCATCGTGAAGATCTCCTGTCCCTTGTCCTTCAGCGTCCACGGCGCCATGAACTGCGCGTCGGTGGCGGCGTCGAGCATGGACCGGCCGGCCGTCACCAGTTGGTCGAACCTGGCGAGCACCTCGTCGCGCGTCGCATAGACCGTCGGCGTGAATCCGCCGCCGATGTCGATGCCGTCCTGCATCAGCGTTTCCTTGACCCATCCCGGAATCTCGGCCACGTGGCCGGCCAGGCGGCCGAGCGACATCGACCTGTCGTGCGGCTTCCAGTCGAACTTCCCGTCGGGCACGCGCGCGAGCACGTTGCGCGTCACCTGCATCTCGTGGTCGAACTCGGGCAACAACGCGTCCTTGATCGCCATTCGGACAACTCCTTTCCTTGCCCAGCCTCGCTAGAACACCCCGTACGTGAACCCGAACGCCGTGACGCCGGCGCTGAGATTGATGGTTTCGCCCCGTTGTCCGGCCGCGCTGTGCGTCGTGACCGTCGGGCGGACGATCGCATAGCCGATCGAGGCGTAGGCCCCGAAGTGGTTGTCGAGCTCGCACCAGAACGTCACGCCGGGCTTGGCGACCCAGGAGTCCGAGACCGTGAGATAGGCGTCCGGCGCGCCGATCGCCTCGCGGTAGATTGTCTGCTGGGCGGGAGTCTGAGCGATCGAGTTGAACGACCGGCCGCCGACGATGCCGGCCGTGAGCGCGAAGCGGCGGAACTGCCGGGTGTAGGAGGCTCCGGCCATCACCGGGCGCACCGTGATGGCGCCCAGGGGCACCACCTCGCCTTCGACGTCGGTGCGGACATCCGAGGTGGACCAGGCGAGGCCGAGCGAGAAACCCAGCCCCGTGCCGCGACGCAGCCGGCCGACGAGCCCGAGGCCCGGCCTGGTGTCGACATTCGGGTTCGTGGCGGCGTAGAACGCCATCCCACCGCCGACGCCAATCACCGAGTCGTCTTGCGCGCGTGCGCTGGAGGCGGAGGCAATCAGCAGGAGGGCGGCAATCAGCGGCGGTCTGCCCACCCGCCCATCATAGCATTCGATCCCGACGCCCGGGTCAGCGCTCGTTCAGCCTGGCGAGGGTGCTCTCGAGCGTCTTCTGCAGTTTCGCGGCGGCTCCGTCGATCGCGTCGGGCAGCGTTGCGGCGGTGTGGCTGACCACGAACGGCTCGAGGCCGCCGAGGCGGGCCTCCATGACGCAGCGCTTGTCGTCGGCCCCGCCTTTGTGGCGGTTGACATCGCTCAGGTGGACCTCGACCCGCGTGACTCTCCTGGCCCAGCGGTGGACGGCGCCCTCCACGGCCGATTCCGCCGCCCGCGCGACGCCCTGGCCGGCCTTGACGCTGCTGTCCGCGTGCACCTGGATCTGCATGGGTCCCTCCTCCTTCGCCGTCCGAGCCCATCCGCGCATCGGGCTCACTCGATCATACCGCTACTCGTGAATCTCGACGATGTCGCCGTCAGAGAGGACGTGGTCGCGGTGCACCGTCTGGCCGTCGAAGACGTTGGCGCCCCACGCGCGCGCGAACGTCATGTTCGCGCGCAGGTCCTTGTGGATGCGCACCGCGAGGTCTTCCACCGTGGCTCCGCGAGGCAGCGTGAACGGCGTGCCGTTCGGGTCGGCGGGCTTCCCGGGCTGCTTCGTGTAGACGCGGATGATGTCGAGCGCGTCGAACGTGCGGCCGGGCAGGCGGTCGAGGCCCGCCCCGGTGAGGGTCGAAACCGCGCAGATCGGCCAGCGGTGCCCCAGCAGTTCGTCGAGCGTGTCGAGCGATTCGCCGACTTCAGTCCGGTCGACGCCGGTGACGACGAGCAGGGCAGGGCGGACGACGCGCTCGAGGTCGCGAACCGACAGGTCGTCCCCGACGGGTCTGAGGCCGATGTGCCGCTCGGCGAGGATGGCTACCGTGTCGTCGAGCCCCTCGATGGGCCACCGGCCGTCCACGACGATCCAGCAGAGGTCGGCCGTGCGGACGAGGTCGAACACCCACGGCTCGACGTGCTGGCGCGAGAGCGCCGGCAGGTCGAGGAGCTGGATGGCGATGTTGCCGAGGCGCATCATGCCCGGCGTCGCCTCTCGGGTCGTGAAAGGGTAGTCGGCGACGTCCGGCGTGGCGCGGGTCAGCGCGGCGACGAGCGCCGACTTGCCCGCGTTGGGCGGGCCCACCAGCGCCACCTGGCCCGCGCCCTCGCGCGGGACCATGTGGCTGAACGTGCTCTTGCCGGCCTTGCTGGACGGCTGCTTGCGGAGTTTCGAGATGCGGGCCTTGAGGTCGGCCTGCAGGCCGTCGGTTCCCTTGTGCTTGGGAACGACGCGCAGCATTTCCTCGAGCGCCTCGAGTTTCTCCTCGGGGCTCTTCGCCGCCCGGTAGCGCTCCTCGGCGCGCTTGTACTCGGGAGTCAGGTTTGCGGGCATGGCGGTTCCGTCGTGCCGCAGCTCGCATGCCGCCGCCGACGGTTCCGCGGGCACCGCACGGGCGCTCACGGGACCGTCACCGGCCGGACTACTTCTTCACTGGGGCTTCGACCTTCTTCTCGACTTTTGCCGGCGTCTCGGGCAGCTTGGTGCCGAAGGGCCCCTGCTTCTCGACCCAGTCGGCGGGAATCGTTGCCTTCGCACCCGTCGTCCGCGACCCGCCGTCCTGGTAGTCGGTGACGAGCTTGTCGGCCAGTTCCCACCACCTCATGTAGTTTTCCTGCGCCACGCGGTTCGAGTAGTCGCTGATGAACGTGCGCGCGCGGTCCGGGTCGGTCTTGTACATCTCGAGCGCGGCCCTTTCGATGACCGGCTGGTCGGCGAACAGCCTGTCCTCGATCTCCACCTGCCTGGCACGGATGTCCTGCATCATCCCGCTCCAGTTCAGGTTCGACCAGTTGCCGATGAAGTTCGACGCCCAGTAGGCGGAACTGCGGTCGAACTTGTCGCGGCGTCCGATCTCGAAGGCCGTCGGCACCTTGAAGTTGCCGGCGTAGAGCGGCGAGAAGACCGAGGTCTTTGCGTCATCCGGGGCGAACCAGACGAGGCTGCCGATCCACGGCGGCATGCCGGCGCGCGCCTGCAGCACGGTCACGTACGAGCACTGGTGCACCGCAACCATGCGCTCGGTCGCCGAGTAGCCGGGCGCCCCCCTGAAGCCCCGCGGCAGCGGCCAGCGGTTCGGTGTGCCGAACGGGCCGGCCAGCGGGCCCCTGGTCTGGTCGAACTCTGTTCCCTGGTAGACGTCGCGGTGGATGGCCATGACGTCGCGCACGGTGACCTTCTTGTCGGGCTTCACCGAGAAGGGCTGTTCGCCGGCCCACGGATCGAGCTTGAGCGAAGGCGCCAGGATGCTCAGCACGCGCCACTCGCGGCGGTTCGGCGTCGGCGCGCCGGACATGCCGAAGATGCGGTTGAAGATGAACGGGTCGCCCTTCTTCCACCAGCCCATCGACTCGGCCACCGTGTAGACGCTCTTCGAGTACATCGTGAAGTTCGGGTCGTCGGCGAGCGTCGTGATCCTGGAACGGTTGGCCGAGACGCCAACTTCACCCGGCGGGATCCGCTTGGCGGCCCACACGGCACCCGTTTCGGCCGGGCCCGGCCCGAAGATCTCGAACTGCCAGACCTCCCGGGCGTCGCCGACCGTGAGGCACTCGCCGCTGTCGCCGTAACCATACTTCTCCGCCATCTCGCCCATGATCCGGATGGCCTCGCGGGCGGTGGACGCGCGCTCGAGCGCGATCCGCTCGAGCTCCATGATGTCCATCAGCCCTTCGTCGTTGTACAGCTCGCGGCGGCCGCTGATGGTGGTTTCCCCGATGATGACGCCCTTCTCGTTCATGAACGGGTAGGAGGCGTCGTAGCGGGTGAAGGTCTGCGCCACCTGCGGCATGTCGCCGACCCTGCGTTCCTGGCGCTCCGGCGGTTTCTCTTCGCCCAGGCCGCCGCCCTTCATGATGTCCCGCTTGGCGCCGGCGGGATAGGCCTTGCCCGGCACCACCTTGATCCGAATCTCGTAGTCGCCGTCGCACGAGTGGCTGGTCAACGTGCCGTCCGCGGACGTCTCCGGGCTGACCGGCACCGACGTGCACGCCTCGCAGGCGTTCTCCCAGACTTCAGCCGGCACCCCCTCCGGGCGGGGGTAGCCGCAGATCTTTTTGCCGACCCACTCCGCGGGCAGGGCTCCCTGCGCGGCGGATGGCTTCTGCACGTCCTGCGAGCCGACCGCGCCGATCAAGCCGACGGCCAACAGCACGAACCCGAAAATGAACAGGCCTCGTCTCCGCATCGCCATGCTCCTCGCTGACCGCCCCGGCCGCCGCGGCGGCGCACGCCCGTGCCGCGGGGGCCGGCCGGGGCCACGACACCGTATCATGGATCATTTGATGTCGGGGCAGAAGCCCTTGTCGAATCCCTGAGCGTGCTGTCGGCGCGACAACGGATCGTCTGCGGCCGGCGTGTTCGGCACGATGCCCAGACGCGCCAACTGGGAGCGGTACTCGTAGCGGATGTCGATGGTCGCCGCCGGGGTCGCCTCGAGATCGAGGTGCACGACCTCGACCGGATGGTCGGTGTGTTGGCCGATGCCGGTGGCCGCGTACTCCTCGGCCGCGCGCCCGGCCAGTGACTCGGCCTTCGCCGCGGCTCCCGCCGGCACGGCGCGCTGAAGCGGCGAGCCGTCGGCGGCGTTGTCCCGTGCGAGCGGGACCGCACGAACGGGCGCCCGCTCCCGGAAGAAGACGGCGCTGATCACACCCTGGTTGTCCGGCTGACCGAGCCGTGTGGCGTAGGACCGGTCCTCGCTCGTGAAGAAGAACCGCCGGGCCCTGGCCATCGACGTCTGCCAGCCGGAGATCGTGATGGTCTCGTGCGGGCCGATGACCCACTTGCGCGCGGCGGCGGCGGTGGTGTGCCGCGCGTCGATTGTGCTCAGACCATCGACCGACAGAGCGACCGCCACCCGCACGTCGTACGGATTGTGCAGGCGAATGGCGTACTCCTTGCCCTTCAGCGCCTCGATGTAGCGGCTCCCGTAGGCACGGTACTCCGGGAGCACGCGGCCGTCGACCACGATCTCGACGTTCCCAGTGAATGACGGGCGCGACGCCTGAAGAGCGGACGGGACTGCTGCCAGTGCGGCCAGCGCGGACAGGGCGGCGACCAGGCGACGGACTCGGTTCATACGGCCTCCTTCTGTCATGTAGAACGGAGAGGCCGCCGGATCTTGCGCGACGGGGTCCGGCCGCCCCGGCCGCCGCGAATTTGCGCTGTGGTAAAGTGGCTCGCGATGACGAGGGGCACCCGCGTCCTTGGCACGCTGGCGCTGGCGGCACTGGCCGCGCTGGTCTTTCACACGCACGTGTTCGTCGCGTTCGAGCCGATCCGGGCGAAGGTCGTCGAGGCGCCACTCGCCGCGGCCGGCGGGCTGATACGCGTGACGACGACCGGCCCCCGGCGCCTGCTGGGACTTCACCCGCCGTTTGCGTTGATTGCCCGCATCAAGATGCCTTCCGCCGGCAGCGGCCGGATCTCGGTTGCGGTGGACGGCGCCCCGGTCTGCGACCGCGAGGTCGCGGGCGGCCGCGCCAGACGCGTCGACTGCGCGGTCACCGCCCGGTGGAACCAGGAGAACCTGCACGAGGTCGTCCTGACGGGCCCCCCCACGGCGTGGACGCTCGAGTATCTCGAGTTGGCGACGCACCACGGCAATTCGAGCGGGGCCCAGAACCTGATCGTGCTCCCTCGCAGTTCCACCCGCTACCTTCGTCCGGGGCTCGGCTGGTCGATCGCCTTCTGGACCGTGCTGGCGGGATTCCTCCTGGTCCCGGCGCCGCGGCTGACGACTCGCTGGTTCCGAGTGGCCTACGGGGCGGTCGCCGGCTTGGTCGTCGCCCTCATGGCCGTGATCCAGTGCTCCGAGCGGGTTTCGGACTTCCGCGTCGTGCTCGCGGCAGGCACCTTCGCAACGTGGCTGGCCCTGCTCCTCGCGCCGCGGCTCTGGAGGGTCGGGCGGCGGCTCACCGAGGGCGCGGCCCGCCCGGGCGGCCCCCTGGCGACCTTCGTCGTGAAGGCGCACGCGTTCCTCGATGCGCATCCGGCGTGGCGACCGACGGGCGCGTCCGCGCGCAAGGCCTGGCCGGTTGCCGCGCTGGCACTCGTCATCGGTCTCTTCTGCCTCCCGCTGTTCGTCAATCTTGGCGAACCGGAAGCGCGCAGCGACGAATCGATCTACTTCTACGCCGTCGAGCGGATTCTCGACACGGGCGACTGGCTCACGCCGCGCCTGATCCCGAACGACTGGCCGTTTCTCGAGAAGCCGCCGCTGAAATTCTGGCTCGTTGCGGGCGGCGTTCGCGCCGGGCTGCTCGCCAGGGACGAAGCGGGCATGCGGTGGTTCGACGCCGCGTTCGGCGCGGCCGCATTCCTGTATGTGTTCTTCCTGGGCCGCCGCCTGGCGGGGGCCGTCTGCGGCGTCGCCGCCGTGCTCGTCCTGTTCACGCTCGATGCCTTGCTCTTCAACCACGGCCTCCGCAGCAACAACATGGAGGCCGCCCTGTTCCTCTGCTACTGCGGCGGCATTTTCCACTTCGCGAGGTGGGTGGAACGCGGCGCCGGAAGGGCGAGGGGCCACGCGCTCGCCGTTGCCGCGTATTTCGTGCTCGGCTTCATGACGAAGTTCGTGGCGGCGCTGTTCCTCCCGGTGGTGTGCGCGGCAGCGCTGGCGTGGCGCCCCGGCTCGTGGGGCCTCCTTCGGTCGGGCTGGCGCGACTGGGTGATCCCGACGCTGATGACGGCCGCGCTCGTGCTGCCGTGGTTCATCTACGAGCACATCCACCAGGGGGCCGCCTTCTGGAGGATCCTGGTCGGCGCGCATGTCTACCAGCGCTTCACGGTATCGGTGAGTCCCAGTCACGTTCAGCCGTGGGACTACTACTTCGTCCGGACATGGACCGAGCTCCGGTCGTCGGGCACGCTCTGGCTCGTGATCGCCGGCCTGGTGAGGCTGGCCGTTGCGGCGGTCCGCGGCGAGTCGTGGCTGGCGCGGCTGGTGCTCCTCTGGGGCGTCCTGCCGGTGATCGCAATCTCGGCAGGGACGTCCAAACTCGTGCACTACCTGTATCCGTTCTGGCCGACGCTCGGCCTCGCCGCGGGCCTCGTGGCCGCGGACGTCGTGCGAATCGTCTCAGGACCGTGGGCCGCCGGCGCCGGTTCCAGTCTGGGCCGGTGGGTGCCTCGCACGGTGGCCGCGTGGTGCGCGGGTCACCCCTGGCATCGCGCCGCGCTGGTCGGCCTTGCGGTCGCGTCGGTCGCGGCGGCGGCGTGGACGACGGTGGCAGGGCCGTTCAACGTGGCGTTCGGCGGCGCGCACTTCGGCAACGGTTCGGTCTTCTGGCCCCTGCTGGTTGCGGCGGTTGCGCTCGTCGCCTGCGGCCGCGGGCGGGCGGCCGTGCGAGTTGTCGCCGTCATCGGACTGCTGGAGCTGGCCTCGGTGCACGTCTACTGGGACCGAATCGGGACCGTGATGGCCGTCGACCACCCGATCCGGGCCCTTCGCGACTGCATGGTGGCCGTGCAGCGAACCGGTGTGAAGACGGGCCCCGGCGTTCTCGGCGTAGACCGGGACCTCGAGCACTACGGCTACTACTACTACCTCTGGCGAGTCGGACCGTGGAACGTCAGGCAGGAGTTCTCGCTGGAGGAAGCCGAGAGACGCCTGCGGACGCCCGGTGAGCAGACGCCCGTCTTCGTGTGGCACACCGACTACGACGCACTCGTCCGCCATGCGGGAGCGTGGGAGGCGACCTACCCCGGCGTCGCCGACACGGAAATGTCTCCGGCCGCCCTGATCGCCGACGCGGCGCGCAACCCGCTCCGAAGCGGTGCGCGGTTCAACGAGAACCTCGCGGTTCTGCTGCCCGGCCCTTTTGAGTCGTGCCTGCCCGACATCCTCGCCGCCGCCGGCCAGCCGCTCTGGAAGACGCCCGCGCCTGTCGGCGGCGCCGGCTCTGCGACGGCGGGCCGTCGGCCCTGAGCCTCCCGCTCTGAACCCCGCGCCTCGGGCTGCAGGCGAGCTCGATTTCGGATGTGGTAGATTGGCTCGCGGTGATGAGCGGACCCCGAATCCTGCGCGCGGCGATCGTAGCGGCGCTCGCCGCGCTCGTCTTCCAGACCCACGTCTTCGTCGCGTTCCACCCCGTTCGGGTGAAAGTCGTCCAGGCCTCCATCCCCGCGGTTTCGGGGCTGGTCCGCGCGACGACGGCCGGCCTTCCACGAACGACGGAGCTGCGCCCGCCGTTCGCGCTGATCGCGCGCGTCAAGGCGCCGGCGGGGGTCGCGAGCCGGATTGCGATCGCGGTCGACGGCGTGCCGGTCTGCGAGCGTGACGTCGCAGGCGGCGCGGCACGGCGCATCGACTGCGCCGTCGCCGTCCCGTGGAGTCCGGCGGCCGAACGCGAGGTCACGTTCCGGGGCCCGCAGACGCCCTGGGCCCTCGAGTACCTCGAACTGGCGACGCATCACGGCAATACCACGGGAGGCCTGACCCTGTTCGTCCTCCCCGGGGCATCCTCGGTCGCCGTGCGTCCTGCCTGGGGCTGGACGTTCGTCCTCTGGATCGTGCTGGCAGGCATCGTCGCGTTCCTGCCGCCCCATGCGCTGCTGCCGCGCGTCCGGCTGGTTTACAGGATAGTCGCCGGGCTGGTCGTCGTGCTGCTGGCGGTGATCCAGTGCGCCGAGTGGATCTCCAGCTACCGGCTCGTGATCGCGACCGACACGTTCGCGATGTGCCTGGCCCTGCTCCTGGCGCCGCGGCTCTGGACGGCAGGGCGATGGCTGGCGCGACGCGCCAGTCAGTCGGGGCGGCGGTGGCAAAGCGTTGTCGGATCGGGACTGGCCCCGTTCTTCGAGGCGCATCCGGCCTGGCGCCCAAAGAAGGACTGGGTGCGCACGGCCTGGCACTGGGCGGCTCCGGCCCTCGTCGTCAGCTTGTTTTGCGCGCCGCTGTTCGTCAACCTCCGCGAACCGGATGTGCGAAGCGACGAGGCCATCTACTCGTACTCCGTCGAGCGGATCCTCGACACCGGCGAATGGCTCACGCCCCGGTCGATCCCAACCGACGACCCGTTTCTCGAGAAACCGCCGCTCAAGGCCTGGCTCGTTGCCGGCGGGATGCGCGTCGGGCTGTTGCCGAAGGACGAACGGGGCCTGCGGTGGCTGGACGCGTTGTTCGGGGCGGCCGGGTTTCTGTACGTCTATGTCCTGGGCCGCCGCCTGGCCGGGCCGCTGTGCGGCGTGACGGCGGTGTTCGTCCTGTTCACCCTCAACCCGCTCGTGTTCGACCATGGCCTCCGCACCAACGGCATGGAGGCGGCCCTCTTCCTCTGCTACTGCGGAGGCGTCTACCATTTCGTGAGGTGGGTGGAAGCGGGTCCGCAGGGGGCGCGGGGGCACGCGGCGGCCGTGTGCGCGTACTTCTTCCTCGGCTTCATGACGAAGTTCGTCGCCGCGTTCTTCCTGCCGATTGTCTGCGCCGTTGCGTTGGCGGTGCGTCCCGGCGGGTGGACCCGTTTGAGATCGGGCTGGCGCGACTGGGTCGTTCCGGGGCTGCTGGCGGTCGCGCTCGCGGCGCCGTGGTTCATCTACGAGAGCGTCAGGGAGCCGGCCGATTTCTGGCGCACCATCCTCGGCGCCCACGTCTTCAAGCGCTTCACCGCCTCTCTGGATCCCAATCACCTCCACCCGTGGCCCTTCTACTTCGTGCAGACCTGGAAGGAACTCCGAATTGCCGGCACCGCGTGGGTCACCCTCGCCGGCATCGCGAGCCTGGTCGCCACGGCGGTTTGGCGGAAGCCGTGGTTGCCGCGGGTGGTCCTGATCTGGGGCGTTCTGCCTGTCGCTGTGATTTCAATCGGCACCTCCAAACTCCTGCACTACGCGTACCCGTTCTGGCCGGCGGTCGGGCTGGCGGCCGGACTGATCGTCGCCCAGGTGGTGCGCGCCATCGACGGGCCGCCAGGCGTCGCCGTCGCTTCCTGGCTGAGCCGACTCGCACCCCGGCGGGCGAGGGCCTGGTTCGCGACGGACGCCCGGCGCCGGCTGCTGATCGCATTCACGGTGGCCGCGGTCGCCGCGGCGGCCTGGACGGCGGTCCGGGGCCCGTTCGACATTGCCATCGGCAGCACCGTCTACTTCCGCAACACGACGGTCCTCGGGCCGTTGCTGGTCGCGTGCGGTCTGCTGCTGCTCGGCGGACATGCGACGACCGTGGTGCGTCTGGTCGTCACTGCGGGGCTGCTGGCGCTGATTCCCGTGTCGGTCTATACCGGGAAGCTCGCTCACATCGAAAGGGTCGACCACCCGGTTCGGGCGTTGCGCGACTGCATGGCCTCGGTGCGGAGAACCGGGGTGAAGACGGGATCGGGTGTGCTTGGAGTCCACGCCGACATTCTGCAGTACTCGGTACTACTACTACCTGTGGCGGGAGGGGGCGTGGAAGATCAACAGCGCATTCGTTCCTGAGGAAACGGAGGCGCGCCTTTGGACGCCCGCAGAGCAGACGCCGGTCCTCATCTCGCGGAAGGACTACGAAACGCTGGTCCGCCGGGCCGGTCTATGGCCGGTCATCTTTCCCGAAGTCGGACGGCTGCACGAGTCTGCGGACGATCCGGTCGCCGCGGCAGCCCGCAACGCGTTGCGCAGCGGTGCGAGGTTCGGTGACGACTTCGCCGTGCTTCTCCCGGGTCCATTCCAGGCCTGCCTGCCCGACGTGCTGGCTGCCGGTGGCCAACCGCTCTGGAAGACGCCCCTTTCGACGCCGGCGCGGGCGCAGTGACCGTGGGCCGTCGGCCCTGAGCCTCCCGCCCTGAGCCCGGCGCCTCGCGCTGCAGGCGAGCTCGATTTCGGATGTGGTAGATTGACTCGCAGTGATGAGCGGAACCCGGATTCTGCGCGCGGCGATCGTAGCGGCGCTCGCCGCGCTCGTCTTCCAGACTCACGTCTTCGTCGCGTTCCATCCCGTTCGGGTGAAAGCCGTCCAGGCCCCGGTCGCCGCGGCGTCAGGGCTGGCCCGCGTGACGACGGCCGGCTTTCCTCGAGCCGGTGAACTGCGCCCGCCGTTCGCGCTGATCGCACGCGTCAAGGCGCCGGCTGGAGCCGCGAGCCGGATTGCGATCGCGGTTGACGGCGTGCCGGTCTGCGAGCGTGACGTCGCAGGCGGCGCGGCGCGGCGCATCGATTGCGCCGTCGCCGTCCCGTGGACTCCTGCCAGCGAGCACGAGGTGACCCTGCGGGGCCCCCTGACGCCCTGGACCCTCGACTACCTCGAACTGGCGACGCATCACGGCAATACCACGGGAGGCCTGACCCTGTTCGTGCTCCCCGGGGCATCCTCGGTCGCCGTGCGCCCTGCCTGGGGCTGGACGTTCGCCCTCTGGGTCGTGCTGGCAGCCATCGTCGCGTTCCTGCCGCCCCATGCGCTGCGGCCGCGCGTCCGGCTGTTCTACAGGACCGTCGCGGGGCTGATCGTCGTGCTGCTGACGGTGATCCAGTGCGCCGAGTGGGTTTCCGGTTACCGGCTCGTGATCACGACCGGCACGTTCGCGTTGTACCTGGCCCTGCTCCTGGCGCCGCGGCTCTGGACGGCAGGGCGGCGGCTGGCTGCCGGCGCGGGCAGGCTGGCGCGTCGCACACTGGCGGCGTCCGAGGCCAGACTCAGGGCGTTCTTCGACGCGAATCCGGCGTGGCGTCCGGGGGGGACATCGGCGCGGGCGGCCTGGCATTGGAGCGCCCTCGCGCTGGTGATTGTCTTCTGCTGCGCGCCGCTGTTCCTGAACCTTCGTGAACCGGATCTGAAGAGCGACGAGGCGATCCACTCCTGGGCCGTCGACCGGATCCTCGACACCGGCGAGTGGCTCACGCCCCGCTCGCTTCCGGACGACTCGGCGTTCATCGAGAAGCCGCCGCTGAAGTTCTGGCTGGTGGCCGCGGGTATCCGCAGCGGCCTGCTGCCCAGGAACGAGCTGGGCCTTCGGTGGTGGGACACGCTGTTCGCGTCCGTCGCGTTCGTGTACGTGTACCTCCTGGGCCGCCGCCTGTCGGGACCCCTCTGCGGCCTGGCCGCCGTCCTGGCCCTGTTCACGATCGACACCCTGGTCTTCGAGCACGGCCTGCGCGAGAACAACATGGACGCGGCGACGTTCCTCTGCTACTGCGGGGGCGTCTTCCATTTCGCGAGGTGGGTCGAGGCCGACCCGACGAGGGCGAAGGGCCACGCCGCCGCGGTTGCCGCCTATTTCGCGCTCGGCTTCATGACGAAGTTCGTCGCCGTGGTGTTTCTTCCCGCGGTGTGCGTCGTCGCGTTCGCCTGGCGTGGCGGTGCGTGGGCCCGGCTGCGAACGAACTGGCGCGACTGGATCGTCCCGGCGCTCCTGGTGTGCGGGCTGGTGGCGCCGTGGTTCATCTACCAGACCGCGAAGAGGGGGAGCCTGTTCTGGAACGTCATCCTCGGTGACCACGTCTTCAGGCGCTTTGCGGCGACGCTGGTTCCCGAGCACGTCCAGCCGTGGAACTACTACTTCGTCCGGACCTGGTGGGAGTTCCAGCGTGCGGGCACACACTGGGTCGTGCTCGCCGGCATCGGGAGGCTCATCGTCGCCGCGATCCGCGGCGAGTCGTGGGTGTCGCGCCTCGTTCTTGTCTGGGGCGTTCTCCCGATTGTCGCGATCTCGTTCGGCACGTCCAAGCTGACGCACTACGTGTTTCCGTTCCTGCCGCCGATCGCGCTGGCGGCCGGGCTGATCGTGGCCGATGCCGCCCGCGTCATCTACGGGGCTCGCGGTGTTGCCATCCTCTCCCGGCTGCGCCGGTCCGTGCCGGTCGGCGTGACCTCCTGGTGTACGCGGGGGGCGGGCCTCGGGCCGCCCTGGTCGCGCTGACCGCGGCCTTTGGCGCGATCGCCGCCTGGACGCTGCTGGCAGGGCCGTTCGCGGTCACGGTCGGCGGCGCGCGCATCGAAAACACGTCCGTTCTCTGGCCGCTGGTGGCCGTCTACGTGCTCCTCTTCCTCGGCGGCTACCTGAGGACCCTGCTCGGGCTCGGCGTGGTCATGGCCCTGGTAGCGCTGGTTCCAGTGTCCGTCTACAGGGGTGAGATCGAGCTCGCGGAGAGGGTCAACCACCCGTTTCGGGCAATCCGGGAGTGCATGACGGCCGTGCAGCAGAGCGGCGTCAAGGTGGGCCCTGGCGTATACGGTTCCGCCTACGAAATGGAGCACTGGCGCTACTACTACTATCTGTGGCGCCTCGGCGAGTGGACCGTCGGGCGGGACTACTCGCTGGAGGAGGCGGAGAAGCGGCTCTGGGCGCCCGGCGAGCAGACTCCGGTCCTCGTCTCGCGGGCCAACTATGAGAGACTCGTCCGCCGCGCGGCCGAGCGGGGGGCCCCCGGGCCGGGGGCCGTCCGTCCGGCCGGTGCGTCGCCCGATCCGATCGCCGACGCAGCCCGGGACCCGATGAGAAGCGGCGTGAGCTTGTCCGCGGAAGTCGCCTTGCTGCTGCCCGGGCCCTTCCGGCCCTGCCTGCCCGACGTGCTGGCTGTCGCCGGCCAGCCGCTCTGGAAGGACGCCCTGCCCGAACGCGGTCGCTGACGTCACGAACCGCCGCGCACGTTCGCCACGCGGCGAGCTCAGTTCGCCGACCCGCCGCCGTGGCTCGTCGGGTAGCCGAGCAGGTAGGTGATGGGGAGCTTCGACTGATCGCCCCGCGCCTCTCCGACCTCCCACGAGTATCCGTTGCCGCGAAGCGGTTCGACCAGCTCGTCGAGCTCCGACGGCGAGTACGTCCTCAGGCACGACACGACGCCGTCGAACAGCACGCCGATCGGGATGATGGGAATCAGGTAGGTGAAGAGCAGCGTTCGCCAGCGCACCGGCCTGAGGAAGGGGACCGCGTAGAGGACAGCGAAGGGAGTCAGCGCCACGGCGGCAAACCGCCCGGGACTCCGCCCGGTGAACTCGAACACGCCGATCCCGACGTTGCTCCGCACGGCGTCGGCCAGGATGGCACGCGCCGCGTCGGGGCGGAAGTGGTGGAACGCGGTGAACATGGTCCGGAAGCCTCGGAGGTCCGCGGGCACGGCGATGGCGTCGATGCTCCGGATGTCGCTGCGGATGCGGCCGTTGGATGCCTGCTCGACACGGCGCGCGCCCACGGCGTTCGGGTACTTGTCGGTCAGTACGACGCGCAGCGGCGACTGTTCGCCGATGACCGGGAGCAGGCTCGGCCACGGTCCGCCGCCGCCCGAACAGAGATCGACGATCTCGCCGTCATCGGTCCGCTCGATGGCGGCGGTCAGCCGGGGCACGACCGGCGCGTAGTAGTTCCAGGTGCGGAAACAGAGTTCCAGCAGGTCGGTCGTGGCGTCACGCAACGCCCTCGGGCACCACGGCTGGTCACCGATCTCGAACAGGTGAAGGCGTCGCATCACGGCCACGCGTGATTATCGCCGCGGAGACGGGCGTGTCAAGCAGCAGAGCGGCAGCTGTTCTGTCCAGTCAAGACTGACCTCTCCTGTGATACGGTCGCCGCCCTGACGCGTCGGCGAGCTGCGCGCGGCCCCGCTCGCTCATGAGGGGGCCGTGCTCGCTCGCCTCTCGAGAGACGGTAGCGGGGGAAGAACGAGCGGCAGCCGGTCGGCTAGCGTCTCCGCCGGCGTGCGTCCTTGCAGAGCCAGGGAGAAGCGTTCGACGTTGTAGACATGCTCCCACCGCCTGAGCGCGTCGGCGGCGTCATCGAACGAGGTAAATCGGTGGCGACTCCAGAATTCGTCGTGATCGATCCGATGGCTTCGCTCGACCTTGCCGTTCTGCTGAGGCCGGCGCGGCTTGATGTACCGGTGACGAATGCCGAGGGCTTCCACGGAGAGCCGAAAATCCAAGGGGAATTCCGTGCCGTGGTCCGACTGAATCTGTCGAATCGGGAAGGGCAAGGCCGCTCGGGTCTCCGCCAAGAAGGCCAGGCTCGTTCGGGCGTTGAGGTAGCGGTACAACCGTAAGACCCGAAACCGCGTGCAGTCATCCAGCGCCGTGTACTGGAGGTACCGTTGCCGATTGACGCGCACAAACTTGACGTCGACCTGGACCGACTCCCCCGGCGTGTCCTTGCTGAAGAGCCGCAGTTGGCGTGGACGCCGCTTCGGCGTCCGGCGCAACCGACCGAGTCCCATCTGCCGAAACACCAGTTGGATGGTGCTAATGCCGAGGCAGATGCCGTGAACCCGATGGAGCCACACCTTCGTCCGGGCACTCCCAAATCGATGTTCGGTGCGGGCCACGCGGATCCACTCCCGGACCTCTGGGGTGATTCGTCGACGACGCTCAGGCCGGTATCGAGGGACCAACCCTAGAATTCCGCCCTCACGATACCGAAAGCGCCATCGGCGGACCGTTCGGTACCGAGAGGCCGAAATACAGGGCGGCCGCGTGCATGGTGCAGGTCGAGGCATACCCCAAGACCGCCAGGCGCTGTTCCACCCGTCGACGCTGCCGCGGATCCAATGACTGAAGCTCCTCGTACATGCGCTCGTACATCCGCCCCTCCTTTGTTGCGACATCCTCGCACTTTGGGAGAGGTCAGTCTTATGTGTGTACTTCAGCAGCAGAGCGACAGCAGCAGAGCGACAGCAGCAGAGGGACAGCAGCAGATCGAAAGTCGGGGCGCGGCAGGACGAAGATATGGAACAATGACAAAGGAGGCTATGGCGTGCCACACGTGGTCATGATCGTCGAGGACGATGCGGCCACCCTCGCGGGGTGGGCCGCCTTCATCCATGCCGCCGGCTTCAGCGTCGTGCCACTGTCGAGCTTCGCCGAGGCTCATCGGCTCATGCCGTTCGCCCGGCCGGACGTCCTCGTGACGGACATTCGTCTCGGCGAGTACAACGGCCTGCAACTGGTCGTCCAGGCCGGCACGCTCGACCCTCCCCCTTTTGTCATCGTCACCAGCGGTTTCGAGGATCCGGTGCTCACGGCCGAAGCCGAGCGGATGGGGGCGACGTTCCTCCGGAAGCCCGTGCAGCCGGCGCAGCTCATGGCCTTGATATCCGAGATGGTGAAACCCTGGTAGCCCGCGCGTGACGCTTGCTCGTCCGGTGCGCTGAGCGGGGTGCCAGGGAGCGTCCTCCTGGGGCATACTGAGCCTCGTGTCCGACCTACCGGCCGCCGTTCGGGCGCGTCCTCGGGTGCTGTCGATTGTCTACGCCCTGCTGGCGGACGCCGTGTGCGACGCCAGGCACGCGGTGCGCGCGCTCGCCACGAGCCGCGGCTTTGCCGCGGCGGCGATCCTGTCCATGGCGCTCGGTCTGGGCGCGACGACCGCGATCTTCAGCGTTCTGAACGCCCTGCTGCTCAGGCCGGTCCCGTATGCCGACGCCGACCGGCTGACGGTCCTCTGGAACCGCTCGCCCGGCCTCGGCATCGCAGAGGACTGGTTCTCGACGGCGCAGTACTTCGACATCAAGAACGGGCATCGCGGGTTCGACGAGATCGCGCTGGCCATCGGCACGATGGCGAATCTGACCGGCGAAGGCGAGCCCGAGCGGATTGGGGCCGTCCGCGTGTCGTCGTCGCTGCTGCCGATGCTGGGCGTCTCGGCGGCGCGAGGCCGACTGTTCACGCCGGCTGACGACAGCCCGGGTGGCGGCGGGGTGGCAGTTCTGACGAACGGCATGTGGACGCGCCGCTACGGCGGGCGGCCCGACGTGGTGGGGAAGTCGATCACGCTGAACGGACAGCCATTCGTGATTGTCGGCGTGCTTCCGGCGTCGTTTTCGCTGCCGCGCGAGGTTCTGCCGCTGCTCTACGGCGGCGAGGTGACCGAGGTCGTCCTCCCCCTGCCGCTGAGCGACGCGGCGCCGAGAACGCGCACTCGAGAGGACTACAACATCGTCGCCAGGCTCAGACCAGGCGTGTCGGTCGAGCAGGCGCAGGCCGAGATGGACACGATCACCGCGCGGCTTCGGCGCGACCACCCGGACATCTACCCGCCGAACGGCGGGCTGACGTTCAGCGTCGTCCCGATGCTGGAGCAGGCGGTGGGCGGCGTGCGGCTTCGGCTCTACGTGCTGATGGGCGCCGTGCTGTTCGTGCTCCTCGTGGCGTCGGCCAACGTGGCGAACCTGATGCTGGCGCGGGCGCTGTCGCGGCGCAAGGAGTTCGCCGTGCGGGCCGCGTTCGGGGCGGGCCGCGGCCGTATCGTCCGGCAGCTGCTGGCCGAGAGCGTCGTCCTGGCGTGCTGCGGAGGCGCCCTTGGCGTGCTCATCGCCCTGTGGAGTGTGGGCTGGCTGCGCGGGTTCGGCCCGCGGTCCATCCCGAGGCTCGCGGAAGTGGACGTCGACTGGCGGGTGCTCGGCTTCGCGTTCGCCGTCTCACTGACCTCAGGATTGCTGTTCGGTCTGGTGCCGGCCGCCCGCGCGTCGCGAGCCGATCTGACGGACGCGCTGAAGCAGGCGGGGCGGGGCGCGAGCGACGTGGCGGCGGGGAGGGGACACCGCACGCGCAGCGCGCTGGTCGTCGGCGAACTGGCGCTGGCGGTGCTGCTGCTCATCGGCGCAGGACTGCTCGTCCGGAGCTTCGCGAACCTGCAGGGCGTCGACCCCGGGTTCGAGCCGCGAGGCGTCCTGGCGTTCGCGCTGCAACTTGCCGGGCCTCAGTACGCCGGCCCGCAGCCCGTGCTCGCCACCTACAAGAGGATTCGGGATCGCCTCGACCGGGTGCCGGGCGTGCGGGCGTCGGGCGGATGCTCGGCTCTTCCGCTCACCGACAGTCCCGCGTGGACCCCCGTCAGCATCGAGGGACGGGTCCCGCCGCCAGGGGAGCAGTTCATCAACACCGACGAGCGTGTGGTGGCGGGGCGCTACTTCGAGGCGATGGAGATCCCGCTGGTCGCCGGCCGGTTCTTCGACGGGCGCGACGTGGCCGACCGTACCGGTGTGGCGATCGTCGACGAGCGGTTCGCGCGCGAGTTCTGGCCGAAGGGCGAGGCGGTCGGCAAGCGCGTGCGCCACGGCGGCATCGACTCGAAGGAACCCTGGCTGACCATCGTCGGCGTGGTCGGCCGGGTCAAGCACCAGTCGCTCGACGACGACCCGCGGATCGCACTCTATCTGCCCCACGGGCAGGCTCCGACGCGAACGCTGAGCGTGGTCGTGCGCGGGACGGTCGATCCCGTGTCGCTCGCCGGCCCGATCCGTCGGGCCATCGCTGAAATCGACTCGGCGCTGCCGCTGTACTCGGTTCGCGAGATGGCGCAGTACATCGAACTGTCGCTGGCCAGGCAGCGCTTCACGGCGCTGCTGCTGACGATCTTCGCGCTCCTGGCGCTCGTCGTGGCGGCTGTCGGCACCTACGGCGTCATGGCGTACCTGGTCGGGCAGGGGACCCGCGAGATTGGGATTCGGATGGCGCTCGGCGCCGGCCGCCGTCGCGTGCTCGGCATGGTCGTCGGACATGGTGCCTGGCTTGCCGCCGTCGGGGTTTGCGCCGGCCTCGCGGGCGCGCTGGCGTTGTCGCGACATCTGACCACGTTGCTGTTCGGTGTCAGCGCACGGGACCCGTTGACGTTCGTCGTCGTGCCGACGGTCCTGTTCCTCGTTGCGCTGGCGGCCTGCTACGTGCCGGCGCGCCGGGCAGCGCGCGTGGACCCGATGGTGTCGTTGCGGTGCGAATGACCCTGGCTGCCGCTGTCGTCGGCGCTCAGAAGCCGGAGGCTTCCGTGTCCCAAGCGAACCCGCTGCTGAAGGAGTGGACCACTCCGTTCGGCGTCCCCCCGTTTACCGAGATCACGCCAGAGCATTTCATCCCGGCGTTCACGGCGGGCTTCGAAGAGCATCGCCGGGAGGTGGCAGCGATTGCCGCGGCCGCCGCGGCGCCGACGTTCGCCAACACGGTGGAGGCGCTCGAGAACTCAGGCGTTCTGCTCGAGCGGGTCGGGCTCGTGTTCAGGAGCCTGGCGTCCTCGGAGACGAACGACGCGCTGCAGGCGGTCAATCGCCTCGCGGCGCCGATGCTGGCTGCGCACGCCGACGACATTCGGATGAATCGCCGGCTCTTCGCGCGAATCAAGGCGGTCTTCGACGAGCGTGAACATCTGAGCCTGTCCGGGCCCGAGCGGAAGCTGCTGGAGGACACCCACAAGGACTTCGTCCGCAGCGGCGCCAACCTCGATCAGGCTGGGCAGGAGCGCCTGCGGGCCATCAACGCCGAGTTGTCGTCGCTCGGCGTGGCGTTCGACGAGAACCGCCTCCACGACACCAACGCCTATCGCCTGGTGATCGAGCGGCGCGAGGACCTCGCGGGACTGCCGGCCGACCTGGTGGAGGCCGCGGCCGAAGAGGCCAGGGCCTCGACGCTCGCGGGCAAGTGGGTGTTCGGCCTGCAGTCGCCGAGCATCTGGCCGTTCCTCTCCTACGCCGACGCCCGCGGATTGCGGCGCCAGATTCTCGCGGCCTATACGAGCCGCTGCGACCACGGCGACCAGTGGGACAACAAGAAGAACGCCGCGCGGCAGGCCGCACTTCGGCTCGAGCGGTCGGCGCTGCTCGGATACAGGACGTTCGCGGATTTCGCGCTCGAAGAGGCGATGGCCAGGAGGCCGGCGGCCGTCTACGACCTGCTGAACCGGCTCTGGGTGCCTGCGCGCGAGATGGCCCTTAGAGAGGCCGCATCGCTTCAGCAGATGGGCGGAAAGACGCAGCCGGGATTCACCCTCGAGCCAGCCGACTGGCGCTACTACACCGAGAAGCTCCGGAAGAGCCGCTTCGACCTGAACGAAGAGGCGTTGCGGCCGTACTTCTCGCTCGACCGCGTGCGCGACGGCGCGTTCGCGCTGGCCGGGAAGCTGTACGGCCTCACGTTCGTCCGCCGGACCGACCTGCCGGTGTACCACGGCGACGTGGCGACGTTCGAGGTTCGAGACCGGGACGGATTCGCACCTGGGCATCCTCTACACGGACCTCTACCCGAGGCCGGGCAAGAACGCCGGGGCCTGGAGCGACATCTTCCGGAAGCAGTGGGTGATGGGCGGCCGCGACGTCCGGCCCCTGGCCACCGTCGTGTGCAACTTCCCGCGGCCAGTCGGCGGCGCGCCCGCCCAGATCGGTCTCGAGGACGTCGAGACGCTCTTCCACGAATTCGGGCACGCGCTGCACACGCTCCTCGCCCGCGTGCCGTATCGCAGCCTCAACGACGTGCCCACCGACTTCGTGGAGCTGCCGTCACAGATCATGGAGAACTGGGCGCTCGAGCCCGAGGTCCTGAAGAATGTACGCGACGCACTACAAGACCGGCGAGGTGATTCCCGTCGACCTTGTCGAGAAGATCAAGAAGTCGCGGACCTTCAATCAGGGCTTCGTCACCGTCGAGTACCTGGCGGCTTGCCTGCTCGACATGGACTGGCACACCCTGACGACCACGGCGCCGCAGGATGCGACGGCGTTCGACGCGGCCGCGATGGAGAGGATCCGCCTGCTGCCGGAGATCGTCGTCCGCTACCGAAGCCCGTACTTCAGCCACGTCTTTGGCGAAGGCGGGTCGTACGCGGCCGGCTACTACAGCTACATCTGGAGCGAGGTGCTCGACAAGGACGCCTTCCAGGCGTTCAAGGAGCAGGGGCTGTTCGACCAGCCGACCGCCGCCGCGTTCCGGGTGCTGCTCGAGAAGGGCGGTTCGGAGGACGCGACGACGCTGTACAGGGCGTTTCGCGGGCGCGAGCCGAGCATAGAGCCGCTGCTGAAGGCCCGCGGCCTGAAGTAGCGCGGCCGGCGTGGCGCGTCGCCGTGGCGCGGGGCTTTCCGCCTCCGCCCGGCTACGGCGGACCCGCCGAAGCCCCAGGGGGCGAAGGCGGGCAGCCCCGCGGGATCCGTCTGCCGCCGGCTCAGAGCGCGGGGCCCTTCAGCGACGTCGTGAACAGCCAGTTCCCCCAGACGATCAGCGTGAACAGGAAGGCCGGCAGCCCAAGGACGAGGAACCGATAGCGGCCGTACTGCTCGGTCCGCTTCGGGTCGTTGAGGAAGTCGAAGACGAACGGGTAGACGAACCCGTTGCCCGCCCACCCGAGCAGCACGAAGAGGGGCATCTCGGTGAAGCCCAGGTGGAGCATCCACTTGTTCTCGGCGACGGTGGGGACCCACGACCACCAGCCCGCCCCCACCGCCACGGCCTCCATCGAGAACGCCAGGCAGGTGACGACCGCGGCCGAGATGCTGGCCTTCATGCTCTCGGGCAGAATGAAGGGGAGTTTGTCGCGCGTGCGGCCCCTGGTGAAAGCCCCGCCCACCATCTCGCCCACGTAGATGGCGAACGTCCACCCGATGGCGACCGGAATGAACTGTGGAAGCGCCATGCCGACCGGCATGAGGTAGACGGGCGCGGTGTTTTCGATTAGCAGCTCTCTGGTGACCGCATAGAGCAGCGCGAAGCCAAACCACTTCACCGTTTCCCGCGTGCCGCGGTCCAGCACGCAGTGGACGATCTGCAGGGGCCAGGCGATGGCCATGGGGACGAGCAGGGTGAGCAGCGGGAAGCGCATGCTAGGCGGTCCCCGGTCCCTTTCCGCCCGCGAAGTACCGTTTGTAGACGTAGGCGGCGATGAAGAGCAGCAGCGGGACGGACGCCGCCGCGCCGATCGGCCCCGGCTTCTCGCTCCACCTGAACGCCGCAAGGAAGATCGTGCAGAAGTAGACGAACACAGCCCCGAGGCCGAAGGCGTCCTTGACGAGTTCCTTCCTCAGCGCAGGGTCCATGTGCGCGCCTCTCCGCGGCCCCGACCGGAGCGGAAATTCTAGCATGCCGGATGTAGCCCTACACTCCCGGCTGCGAACGTGGTAAACAGGAGGCCGTATTCTCCGGTTCCTGGAGGCCGGCAACATGCCATCTGAGATGAATCGACGCGGGTTCCTCTCCGGCGCGGCGGCAGCGGCCGCCGCCGTCACCATCGTGCCCCGGCACGTCCTGGGCGGGACCGGGTTCGTCGCGCCGAGCGACAAGGTCACGCTGGCGTGCATCGGCTTCGGCACACAGGCCATCCGGGAGATCGGCAGCATCCTCGCCAGCCCCGAGGTCGAGGTCGTGGCCGTGTGCGACGTCGAGAAGGATGGCGTCAACTACCTGGAATGGGGCAGGAACCAGATCAGAGACGGCATCAGGCGCCTCCTTGCCGAACCCGCGTGGCGCGAGGGCGTTACCCACGTACCGGGCGGGCGCGACGTCGGCAAGGAGATCGTGGACACCTTCTACGCGAAGCAGCGGGGCAACGCTCCGAGAAGGGGTTGCGCCACCTACGTGGACTTCCGCGAACTGCTGGAGAAGGAGAAGGATGTCACCGCGGTGAAGGTGATGACGCCGGACCACACCCACGCTCCGATCTCGCTCGCGGCCTTGAAGAAGGGCATGAACGTCATCGTGCACAAGCCGCTGGCCAACCGTGTGCTGGAGGCCCGGGCCGTGATCGAGGCCGCGCGGACGGCGAAGCTGGCCACCCACTTCATGCCGGCGAGCGAGGGCGCAGGCCAGAAGCAGGCCCTCGAGATCGTCCGCAGCGGCGCGATCGGGAGCTTGCGCGAAATCCACAACTGGTCCGTTCGGCCGATGTGGCCGCAGTTCGCGGCGATTCCGACCGACACGCCGCCCGTGCCCGCGGGCTTCGACTGGACGCTGTGGCTGGGGCCGTCGCTCGACCGGCCGTATCATCCGGCGTACACCCACACCAACTTCCGCAGCTGGTACGAGTTCGGCGGCGGGTCCATCGCCGACATGGGGCACTACAGCCTCTGGCCGATCTTCCAGATGCTCGATCTCGAGGCTCCCATCAGTGTCGAGTCGACGCCCACGCACGTCTGCGACGCGAGAGACGGGGTCTGCTTCCAGGTCAAGAACGACTACGCGTTCCCGGTCGCGTGCACCGTCCGGATGCGGTTCGCCGCCAAGGGCGCCCGGCCCGCGCTCGACATCTTCTGGTACGACGGCGGGATCAAGCCGTCCGTGCCCGAGGAGTTGATGGGCGAGAACAGGGAGCTGGCCGAAGAAGGGATGCTGTTTGTCGGCGACAAGGGGAAGATCCTGGGCGGGTTCCGCGCAGAGAACCCGCAGCTCATCCCCGATGAGAAGATGCGCGCCTACCGGGCGGCGAACCGCATCCCGGAGCCGGCACCGCCCGAGCCGCGCCAGCGCGGCGACCAGGACGACCGCCCGCGCGTGTTGGCGCGCGATCAGGCGTGGATTGACGCGTTCAAGGGCGGGCCGCGCACCTACGGGGACTTCACACTCGCCGGCCCGATCGCCGATGCCATCGGCCTGGCGGCGATCTCCCTGCGGCTCGGCGGCCGGCGGCTCCTCTGGGATGCGGCTGCCGCGAAGATCACGAACGTGGCTGCGGGGAACGCGCTGCTCACGCGCGAATACCGCGACGGCTGGAAGATCTGACGGAGGGTCGAACCGATGGCTTCGATGTCGAGACGCGAGTTCGTGGAGAGGGCCGGCGCGGCCGCCGCGGCCGGGTTCCTCGTTGCGGGCGGGCCGGGGTTGCGGGCGAGCCCGATGGGTGTGCCTATCGGCAGCCAGGTCTATCCCACGCGGTCCATGCTCAAGGACTTCCCGGCCTACGTGAAGATGATGGCCGGCATCGGGGTCACGCGCCTCGAACTGTGCTCGCCGATCGGGTACGGCGCCGAGTTCGCCGCGCTGGCCAACGGCAGGTACGTGCGGACGGTCCTGGCCGATCACGGCATGGCGGCCGACAGCTGCCACTTCAGCCTCAAGGAACTGCGGACCGTCCAGCAGCAGAGCATCGACTGGGCGAAGGAAGTCGGCATCACCCGCATGGTCGCGGCGACGCTCGCCGACGGCAACGGCGGCGACAACCCGACGCTCGACCAGGTGAAGCGCGCCGCCGAGGAATACAACGCCATGGCCGCGGTGGCCGCGAAGGCCGGCATCGAGCAGGGCCTGCACAACGAGGGCTTCGAGAGCGCGACCGTCGACGGCCGGCGCGTGTACGACCTGCTGCTCGGACTGCTCGACCCGAAACTGGTGAAGTTCCAGTTCCAGATGTCCTCCATCACGGCCGGTCTCGTCGGTGCCGAGTACTTCGAGAAGTTCCCGGGCCGCTTCACGTCGATGCACCTTCAGGACATCGACATGCAGGCGCCCCTGCCCGCGCCGCCGCCGGGCGGGCGCCCGGCGCGCCGGCCGCAGGTGGCGGTCGGGAAGGGCACGATCGATTGGGTGAAGACGTTCCGGGCAGCGAAGTCCGCCGGCGTCCGGAGCTACTACGTGGAGCAGAACTGGGAGCTCACCCAGCAGAGCGTCTCCTATCTGAAGGCGCTGACGGTGTGACGCCGGGGGGCGCGCTCGCACGCTGTCCGGCGACGACCTGTTGGAGGAAACAAGATGCCGAAGCATCGTATCTTCACGACCGCATTCTCCAAGGTGTATCCGCTCTACGTTCAGAAAGCGGTACGTAAGAATCGCACCAAAGATGAAGTCGACCAGATCATCCGCTGGTTGACCGGCTACAGCCAGGCGGGGTTGGAGAAGCAAATCGAACGAATGAGCGATTTCGAGACCTTCTTCGCCCACGCACCAGCCATCCATCCGAATAGTCCGCTCATCAAGGGCGTGGTGTGTGGTGTCCGAGTGGAAGAAGTCGAGGATCCGCTGATGCAGAAGATACGGTATCTCGACAAGCTGATTGACGAGCTCGCGAAAGGAAAGGCCATGGAGAAGATCCTCCGTTGACCGTCGGCGCTTCGGCTCGTTCGCTCCCGGGTCTCGACCACCGGTGTTGTGATGAGCACGTATGTACCGGGCGGCGACATCCAGCCCGGTTCGTTCTTGAGTACCGAGCCGAGTGAGAAGGAGTTGGCCCGCGCCGCGCCGTGGCGCGGATTGACCGGACGCGCTTCAGCCGGCCCCGTCCCCTTGCAGGGAATCAGCAGAACGCCAACAGTCACCAGTGCTGCCCGGACCATGCTCTGTGGTCGCACGATCAGAAGCCCCGGGTGTTCGTTCATGATCCGTCCGACGGTTTGGACAGGTAGGCAGCCTTCGCCTGCGGTCGACTCGCTGGCTTGCCCAGCCGAAGCTCGCCGAAGTGGGGCGAGTGGCTGCCCTTCGACTCGCCCCGAGCGGCATCGAGGGGCTCGCTCAGGACATTCGACTCGGTCGCCGGCAGGGCGGAGTCGCCACCGGGTGAGCCGAAGGCTCGCCATGAGCGAGGGAGCGAACGAAGTGAGCGACCGAGTCGAATGGTGCCGGAGGTGGGAATCGAACCCACACGAGACTTGCGCCTCTCGGGATTTTGAGGGCCATCCGTCTCGCGAAAACACACCTGGATTTGCGTCTTTCCTCAGGCATGTCTCTCCATCCGTTGGGTGGCGTTGGGCTGCGATGGGTGCCGATGGCCCCTCGCGGGCACAGCGACGGGCACAGGTCGAACGCTCCTTCGCAGCAAACCCCAGAGCACTTTGAGCCGGTCCGGGCGGGCAGTTTGCGACATGGTCCCGATGTAGCCAGGGTGCTCAGCGTGGGCGTTGTCCCCTATGAGTTCGTGGGGGTGAGCAGGCGTACGAACGACGGGCCAACCCGATGGTGGTGCTAAGTCAAGAGAGCGTGCGGTGCGCCCGCCGACCGCAGTCACGCACGTTTAACCAGTTAGCAGGATGAGCACGGCGAAGGCCGACAGCAGTCCGTCCAGCAGGGCGAATGCGCCGCCGAGAGCGTTCCAGGTACTCTCGCCCGCCACCAGCTCCTCCACGGTGGTGTAGCCACGGTGGTTCCAGGCGACCGTGCTTCCGGCCTCACCCAAGTAGACGCGAACGACCCAACCGGCCGCCAGCAAGAGACAGAGGACACCGACTTCGAGCGAAGTCAGGTTTACACGCCTCCCCTCTGCGAATGCTCGCGTCGCAATAGTGATTGCCGGGAGGCCCCAAAGTGACAGGCCGCCCACCCAGAGGCCCAGGAACGGACGCCCATGGAACATCAGCCACAGAAAAGGTAAGCCAACGGGGCCGTAGCAGAACGGCAGGCGCTGAGGACTCGCGCTCTCAGCTGAGTTGCCACTCGAGATGCCTGTGGCCCCCTCCATCTGCCCGGTGGCTGATGCGGCGATCTCTGGCGCTTGCCCTTTGTTGGCTGAGAGCGGGCCGTATCCAAACCAAGCGTCAACGGCGTCTGAGAACGGCTCCTTGCACCGGCTGCACCTGCCATAGGGGTGCCAATTCGTGATAGGAGTCTCGCACTTCGGACAGGTTGGCGGCGGTGACTGGTTCTCTGTGATAGCCGTCGGCATGTTCGCATCCAGGCTAGGTGAATCTCGACCGTGTCCATCGGCAAGGGAGACTATAGCTCATCTGCTCGCTGCGTCTCATCGCCGTTCTTCGGTTTGATGCGCGCGATGGACGGATTCAGCGCAAGCGCCCGTCGGTCGCTTGGGAGGAATCCGCGCAGACGCGGCTTCCCCCCGCGTTTCTGCTCTCAACAAGCCAAGAGAACGACTCAGCAAATGGTTGCGTCCATCTTGGCCTAGAAACGGCGACCCGAACAGCAGGATGTCGAAGTCGATGACCACCGCGACGTTGTCAACGCGTGGCGTTTAGGAGGTCGGCCTTCACGGTCAGGGAGGTGCTATGAAGCGAACGCTACCGCTGGCGGTTCTGGTTGGCGTGGAGAGCGAGACGAGCGACTTCGCAAGCGTCAGGTTCACCACTCGGCCCTGTAGGAACGGTACTTCCCACACCTCTTACATGTGCCGTCTTGGGTTAGAGGCTGGTAGCACATGCTCAGGGTCGAACCGCAACTCGGGCAATCCGAAAGCTCAAAATCACAATCATGCCCTCTCCCGGGATCGATGAACTTCATAACCACGTATTCCAACTTCTCAACTTCGACGACGAAGAGTCGTCCGACCGCGCTGCATTGATGGGTCGCCTCGAATCTCGAACCACGACCGGAAAACTCCAGCGGAACTGCACACCAACGACACCCGTAGGGTGCCGTGACCGTGGTGGCCTCGCCTGCCACAGCAGGCATAGACACGCGCCGGTGGCAACGCCTGCAGATTCCATCAGCACGCGGCCGGCACGCATTCCGACCGCAATCCCGACAGATGCACAGGTCATCGTTCAAAGTGAGGTTCTCATGAGCGACCGCATAGCACTCAACGCAGCGGCAATTACGGATGTGGCGATGCCCGCACTCCCGACCGCATTTCTGACAGACGCCGCTGGCCCATTTGTGCCCGAAGTCAATAGAGCTCGCACAAGTCGTGCATGTACATCCGTCCCAAGTGTGTCCCTCGTCTCTCAGAGACCCGCAACGGGCACATCTGCAGTTGTTCCACTTGTGGGGAATGACCCTACACAACAACACTGAGATCCCTCCCCCAAAAACGCGCTCTCTATGTTGGACGATAGCAACACCAGGGGGGGCCTGCTCGTCTTCCGCTTGGGGGGTTAACTGAAAGCCCGTTATTGGACGGCCCGGAGCCGGATGCCGAGAGTACCAGGACGGCTTAGACACAGGGCCCATTATGCCCCCACGGGTCGCACGGTCAAGCACCCGTGTTACGAGTGGCTTCAACGCTTTGTATTGGCGCCGCCAGCACGGCTGTCCACCTTCACGTCGCGCTTATAGTCCTGTCCAATCCTTGACACAAGGGGTTGCAGGAAGGCTACAGGGTTGCTTCGATATGCACCCAGTGGACCTCGGACGGTGCCGCTCCACAGCTCCTGACGCCCCGGCGGTGGTGTCACGAGCCGGACGGTGACGACCTTCATAGCCCATCTGGCGGCTGGTTCGCACCAGTCTGGACAGACGGGAACGGCGTTGGTCGTTTCCTCAGACTCATCGAACTCGAGCACAAACTGCACGTCACCCTCAGCAGCGACAATCCCCTCAGCGGCCAGGGCATCGCGCACGACAGCGCCAAATTCCGGTTCCCGACGCGATGCCTTGAAGGCGCGGTATCGAGTAAGAGTCCCGTCTGTCCTCTTTTGGCCACTAGTCTCGGTCGTGATGCCGAAGAATCTGTCTAGGAATATCTCAGTGAGAGCACTGCCAGATCGCGTGTTGATGAGCTGAAGTCGGCCCCCCTTCGCGGCTAGTCCTTGGTTGCCCGACGACCTTTTGGTCTCCACGTTGACCTTGTAGGTCCCGGGAGGATCGCGCCAGTACCCAAACCAGGTGTCCGCCACGTCTACTTTCTGTTCCGCCTGCGCGCGTGCCCGAAGGTCTCCTACGACCTTCTGCGCCTGAACGACGATGGCCTCGGCGACATCGTCCATAACGACGGCGAGTGTCTCTAGCTGTCGTGCAGAGGCTGTGCCCCACTGGTACTTCTCGAGTTTCTTCTGCAGCACCTCCACCTTCTTGTCAGCGACGAGCCCCGATCCCGTCTTGTAGGAAACGTTGGCGACCACAGTCACCCAGGGATGTAGTCCCCAACTAGGGCTGTCGACCTTCGCGATGGACACCTCGATGAGAAGGTCTGCAAGGTCCCAGGTTCCGCTTTCGAAGGTCTTCAGGATCCGTCGGTAGCCGAGGCCAGAAAAGGAGCGACTGAGCGACGCGGCAAAATCCAACCGGTCCAACCTGTCAGCTCTCCAACCCTTGACATCCTCCGTCGATGCCACAATGACACCCAGTGTGTACGAGCCATCCTCGTACATGTCCACAAACATCGGACGATTCGAGGCGGCAAGAACGGGCGTTGCTGGACCCATCACGCTGAGCAGGATCCCTAAGCACAGGAGGAGCAGAGCCAGGCGGGAGTTCATCGGAGCACCTCACTAGATCCGTTCCAACACACTCCAACTCGAATCAGTCTTACATCGGTCACGTGGCGCGGACGGGAACCAGGCTTAGAACAAGCGAGGGGACCCCGACATACCATTCGAGCGTTCCGAACACCAGGTAGAACACGCCCGGTACTCCCGCGGCAACTACGAGCATTACTAGCCCGATCGCGAAGAAGCGCTTCGACGATCGCCTGAATTCGAGAGCCTGTCTGCCAACACAATTGCCGCAAATATACGTGAGAAAAGAATCTCGTTGCCTGACCTTCCATCCTTCTATTGTGTAAGTCGATCCCGTCGGAAAGCCCAGCACGCCGAACTTCTTCTCTTTGAAGTCGAGGACCTCAAGTAGTCGCCATCGTCGTGCCGATGCTTTGTCGTCCATTGCGCCGACGGTGCTCTCCTGCGAGCACTTGTAGCAAGTCAACGCTTCGGGCATTGGGCTTGTCCTGCAAGGGCGATTTCGCCGATGTGAAGCGAATCATAGACGGGACCGCCAACCGCACGCAACCGCCCGAACTTGCGCTCCGCGGCCTTCGTGGACACAGCGTGAACGGGCTGACGGTAGTCCGCACCAGAAGGCGATCTGTCCCTCGAGAACAGGCCTAAATTTGCGCCTTTCCTCAGGCACTCCTCTCCACGCGCTGGGTGGCGTTGGGCCGCGGTGGGTGGCGATGGACCCTCGCGGGCACAGGGACGGGCACAGGAGTGGCTAGAGGCCTTCAAGCAGCGGGAGGAGAAGCAGCTCGCAGCGTCTCCCTCACTTCGCGGCGGCCATCCATGTGCCGCCCTTGAACTCGAGCAACTCGTTGTCCCAGCGGATGCGTGAACCTTCAACAAAGTAGGGCGCTCCGCTGCCGAGATTCATCCAGGCTGCGATGAAGGAAACTGTGTGTCCGTTCACGATCGCTTGGGTCCCGAACGACACGGCACCGTGCATTGCCGCCATGCGTCCCGGCGACGTATTCAACAGGATTTCCAGACTATGGGACCGGATGACGCCCGCGCTGATAGCAGTGCCAAACGACTCGAAAGGACCCGTGGCCATCTGGCCCGCGCCACCAGGGCGGCTCCTGCGGAAATCGGCGCGAATCGCAGAGCCATCAAAGGGACGCTTTGGAATAGACGCCACAAACCCATCGATTGCGGCGGTGTAGTCCTCGAAGTTACCGCTGTATAGGAAGACCGGGAGCAGATACACGCCGCTTGTTTCGAGGGTTAGGCCCTGGAAGTATGCTCCCAGCTCTCTCTCATACGTTGACTTGATGACCGCAGCCAGTCTCTCGGCTAGGGCGGCAAGGTCAGACGCAGATCGTTCTGCGACGGAAAGATCTTTCTTGGAGGGAGTGACCGTGGGAGTTGCGGTAGGCTTCCTCTGCGCTGGCTTGGTGGCCTGAGCGGGCTGCGCTTGCAGCGGTGCGACGAAGGCTATCGCGAGCAATGTTAACGTTGCGGTCAGTGGTCTAGGCATAGTCGCATTCCTGACCCGTGCGCGTCGCCCGAGAGGAGGGCGGGTGTGAGCCGACGAAGGAGGGGCCACCGCGCCGGTGGCCCTCGAAGTGTCGAGCCAAACGTGTGCGGTTTCCGCACCGTGCTCACAACGCGCCGCAGGCGAATCGTCGTCGCGCTGGAACGAGCGTCCTATCGCCCTGTTAGTATCTCCACAGCTGACATGGCTCTTCTCCTCCTATCCTACTTGCGGGGGAAGAAGGAACCGGACCGCTTCGCAAACCGATCTCCGACCCTCAGGTACGATTCCTCGGCCTTGGGCGGCGTGTCCAGGTCACTGATCGTCACAAACTCGAGGTCGAGTTCCTTGAATCCCATGTGCATCGCGAACATGGATTCGGCGCGGCTGGCGCCCGACTGCATGGAGTACTTCTGACTGATCTGCTGGGACTTAGCCTGAGAGCGGGCGATGATCAGCTCCGCCCTGGCTCTCGCCTCGTTGAAGGCCTCCGCACCGATGCGCTCTTCTGCGTCCATCAGCTGCAACAGGCGGGCGCGCGCCTCGCCGTAGGTCGACGCACCGGGGTGGGTGTCGAGGTAGGAGATCAGTCTAGCGATGAGGAACTGCTCGGGTCCCTCGGATACCTTCCGGGTACTCCGCCAACTCGGCCTCTCGGCGCTGCAAAGCCAGAGCGGCTGCGCGCGCGAGGGCCGACTCTGCGACGCGCACGTCCTGCTTCGCATCGCGGCCGATCCGACGGAGTTCGCTTTCGTCGCGCAACTCCGCGATGGCGGCCATCCTCGCGCTGGGTGAGTTCGCATGCGCCGCCATCTCCGCGAGTTTTCTACAGTCCTTCTGGACGCGCCGCGCATAGCAGCCCTGCGACAGTTTCTGGGCAGACTGCACTTCGTTGGCGCTCTGGCCACCACCCATTGCAATTGCTGCGCCATCTGCGCCCACGATTCCAACAAATGCTGCGACCGACAGGACCATCCGGGTCCGTTGTCCGTAGTGCATGCTTTGCTCTCCTTCCTTGAGCGCGTCGGTGGCGAACTCGCCGCCAGCGGTGACAGTAGCTGCCGGATTCCTAGTTTGTGCCGCTGCTCCCGGATTGCGCGATCCGGAGGCGTCCGAAAACCACGCGTACCGCGATGGCCGTCAACCAGCGCGCCCGCGACCTGCTCCGTCAGGACGATAGGCAGCATTGGCGGACTCCGCGCCGCTGCACCGGCTTGCCGGTCAGCGGAAGGCCCGTTCTCGGCCGCTTCGGTCAATACAGTCCAGCCTCACGCAGCGCAGTCTGTGCTGCGGTCACTCCGTTGGATGCGTTTCGCCGCAGCGACGTGATCGCGGCCTCGTCCTTGGTTGCGACCGCCTTTCGTAACAGCCCCATCCCTTTGGCGGAGTCGAGCGGGACTCCTTCAGATCCTGTCGCATACATCAGGCCCACATTCACCATCGCCACAGGATCTCCAGCATCAGCAGCCTTCACCCACCAGCGAAGGCCAGCCTGGGTATCAACGGCAACACCCCTACCCCTCCGATAGCAGACGCCGAGATTGAACATGGCCTTGGCATAACCTTGATCCGCGGACAGCCGGAACCACTTAACCGCCTCATTGAAGTCGACCGCCACGCCGCGCCCCTGAGCGTACGCAGTGCCGAGGTTGTACTGGGCCACCGCATCGCCCAGCCCGGCTCCTTTTCGGATGAGTTCCAGCCCCTGCCGTTCGTCACGGGACACCCCGTCCCCGTCCATGTAGCACATGCCAAGTTGGCTCATGGCACGACCATGGCCTTGCGCAGCGGCCTTCTTGTAGTAGGGAATCGCCCGGCCAATGTCTTTCGTGACCCCGAGGCCCTTTTCATAGCAATAACCGATGTTGTAGGTGGCGTTGACATGCCCGCGCTCGGCCGCACTTGCGTAGAGTCTCGCGGCCTCCGCCGAATTCTGAGGCGCTCCATCTCCGTTTGAGTAGGCGTTTGCGAGTTCGAACATCGCATCGATATTCCCGGCGTCGGCCGCCTTCCGGTACCACAGCACGGCTTCCGCCGCGTTTCTTGCCACGCCAGTACCCTGTGCATACGCGCGAGCGACGGACAACATGGCGGAGGAATCGCCCGCCTTCGCCTGCTCGAGAGCGATCTGAAATGACTGTTTTGGTGGGAGCTTGTCCTGCGCATTGAGTAGTACGCTCGCCAATGCGACGGTACCCGCGACGAACACGATGGAAGACAAAGTCCGAACTGCCCCTATCATCGGCTCCTCCTCTGGTTCAGAGAACGACCAAGACTCTAGCATGCGGGGACTGGGTATCAACCCGCGATCTGGGCCTCCGTCGGCGGCGGGGGAAGCACCCGCTGGCGTTTGGATCGGCCAGTCGTACAACAATAGGGCCACCGCGCTGGTGGCCCTGTCATTCGCGAACTCGTCGATGCTCCCCGGTTCGCCGCGGGCCACGTTGACGCAGCAGCCTGCGAAGCACGCCATCGGCCGAACGTCGGGTTGGCGGCGTTCGCCCGTGCGCGGTCTTCGTCGGGAACCCTGACACCGGCCCAGCGCAAGTGACGGTCGCGAGGACGCTTGCGTCTTGGCCCCGGTCTCCGGAGAATGTGCGCAGGCGGCGGTTGGTCGGCGGGCAGGTGCAGGCGTTTTCCGGGGTTCAGACGGCAACCTGCGCACGCCACCCATTGGACGTTAGCCCGAAATGCGTGCGTGTGGTCGTTGAGAGCCGACAGAGGAAGGGCCTTGTACCTGAAGGAGGTCAGGATGCTCGTGACATGCCGGGTACTGTCTCATCTGTCTTCGGAACGCGGCCTCTGTTGCACTGATTGCCGCCCTCTGCGTTGGGTGCAACACCAGGGAACGGCGGTGGGAGCAGGTGCGCACAGAGAACAGTATCGACGCGTATCGCCAGTTCTTGACGGAGTACCAGGATGGCGACCACGTCTCGGAGGCGCGCCGCGCCTTGGAAGAGGCTGAATGGCTACAGGTGACGCGAGGACAGACAATCGAGGGGTACCGCGCATTCTTGAAGTCCTATCCGAGCGGCCGGCACTCAGATGACGCGCGCTACGAGATAGCCATTCGCGATGCCCTGGAGAGGTTCAGTGCCACCGATCCGCGGCGTTGCTCACTTGACTTGGTTAGGCAAGTTCACCAGGGTCGCGTGGATACGCCGCCAGCGACAGAGAAGGACGATGGACGTGGAACGACCGGGCAGACTCCTAAGCTGGGCAATCCAAGTGCTGACTCCCAGAAGCGCACGCCGCTGATAGGCGACGGGGTGTGGTGGAATGGTCCGCTCCCGGTTTCCAAGCCCTACCCAGCTAGCGTGGATGCAGCGCTAGACGTCCTTGCTGAGGCCTCCGCCGCCGACGGCCCTCATTTCCCTTCGTACGCAATTCTCTCCGAGCCCCAAGCGGGTGGGTTGGCGATGAAAGGGGAGGGTCGCCATTGGAGGGAGAGTGCCGGGCCAACCGACTATTCCAGGGAGAAGGCGTCCACGACTGTCTGGGGAGCGAGCGGAGGAGCATGCGCATGGGGAGTCAATACGGGAGCAGTCCTGATGGATGCAAGCCCCGCCGAAACGCTGCTCATGGCCTTTGGTTCCGGCTCGATGCTGCCGCTTGGCGAAGGTTCACGAGTTCGATTTGTCGGAAGAAGCTTCCCAGTCTATGGAACGTACGAATTCGACGGAGACTGCAGCAATCCTCTGGTGTTCCTAATACGCAAGCGCGCGCTGGTGTATCTCGCGGGAAGCGGCAAGGTGTACAAAGACCGGAAGTTGATCGCTGACTTCAAGGACAGCCGAGCAGCCGAGCCATCGCCGACCCAGAAGTAGACCTCGGGTTTGTAAGCTCCCGCGTTAGCCTGGCAGCCGAAGGTACACTGCTCCGCAGCAGGAGCAGCGATGAGGAAGTCGAAGTTCAGTGAAAGCCAGACCGTCAGCCTGTTGAAGGAGGCGGAGAGCGGGGTCCAGGTATCGGACCTGCTTCGGATGCACGGGAGCAGCAAGACGACCTTCTTCAAATGACGCAGCAAGTACGGGGGCGCCTTGGTGTCGGACGTAAAGGGGCCGCGGGAGCTCGAGGCCGAGAACAGCAAGCTCAAGCGCATGTATGCGGACTTGGCGCTCGAGAACGCGGCCATCAAGGATGTCCTGAGCCGAAAACTGTAAGGCCGTCTGCGAAGCGAGAGGCGATCGCGGTCCTGGTGGGTGACCATGGCCTGGCGGTCCAGCGTGCCTGTCGCGTGGTGAGGCTGTCGCGGGCGGCGTACTACGCGCCTCCACTCCCGGCGAGTCGACGAGACGCCGCCGTCATCGCGGCCCTGACGGATGCCGTCACGCGGTATCCCCGCTGGGGCTTCTGGAAGCTGCATGACCGGCTTTGCACGGAAGGCCGGCCATGGAACCACAAGCGCGTGCATCGCGTGTATTGCGCGCTGCGCTTGAATCTCCCCCGGCGGACCACTCGCCGGGTGCCTCGACGGATCCGGCAGCCCCTGACGGCGCCGCCGGTGCTGAATCGGGCGTGGGCGCTCGATTTCATGAGCGACACGCTGTACGACGGGCGGCGGATCCGGCTGCTGACGATGCTGGATGAAGGCAACCGCGAAGGGCTGGAGATTGGGATGGGTGTGTCGCTGCCGAGCCGTCGCGTCGTTCGCATCCTCGACGAGCTCATGACGCTCCATGGCTGTCCGTCGGCGCTTCGGGTCGACAACGGCCCGGAATTTACGGCGCAGCCCTTTGTCGAGTGGTGTACGGCGCACGGCGTGGCCATCCACTACATCCAGCCGGGGAAGCCGGATCAGAACGCCTACATCGAACCCTTCAACCGAAGCTATCGCACGGAGGTCCTGAACGCCTACCTCTTTGAGTCTCTGGGGGAACTGCGAGCCGTCACCGACCAATGGCTCCGCGTTTACAACCGCGAGCGGCCCCACGACAGCCTCGGCCGGGTGCCGCCGCTTACGTTTCTGCCGAGGCCCACATCCGCGGCGCAGTCCCCTTTGGAACTGTCTGCTTGACGGGGAAGCTTACGGCACCATGGCTACTATCCGGGTCCCTTTGTTTGTCAAGCGGCTACTCAGAATCCCAATTGCTGATAGCTGTGACAGCAGCGGCAGGAATTGGTTCGCGATGAAAGACGGCGATCGACCCATGAGAGTCGATCCCGAGAACGTGTTTTACGTATTCGTCGCCTTCGCAGACACTGACCCTCAGTGTGAGCGAAAGTTATCTCGCGGGAAGATTGTGTATCTGAACAGCGCGTGCCAGCCGAAATTATGGGCAGCCGTAGACAAACCGGAATGGCTAATGCACGACACGTTCGCTGTGAGTCCTGGGGCGCGTGGAGTGCCAGAGGTGGGCCTGGTGATGGACACGCTTGATAGCTTCATCCCGAACCCATCGAGTGTGTCTGCTGTGATCAACTTCATGGAAGTTTCTCTTGATGATCGCCCACGGTCTTGGATAGCAGCCGGATTCTTGTATAGACAGAGCCCACGAAGAGTCATTCTCCCCTATGCGGACGGCTGCCTTCCAGGTTAGCACTTCCCGGACATCGGTCACCCCTGGATTCGCACCAAAGCGCTGGGATCGGGAGTGGAGAGAAGATAAGGGGGATAAGCTGCCTCATCCGCGCCGACGATTCGCGATCCGATCGCCGTCGGCTTCCGTGGGTGCCCTTCCTCGGGCTCCAACGACACGGCGTTCTGGGAGAGGGCCTTGGGGTGTTCCGGTTTGAAGGACGCTTTAGGCGACGGGACCTCACGTCGTGTTGCACAAGTCCGGAAAGAGCTCACCGTTCTCGTCGTCGCCGATCAGATTCTCGGGATCCACGATCACCAACCTCTCGGTTTCGTCCAGCCTGATGCTGATCTTCACGCGGCGCCGGTAGATCCTCACGACCACTCCGGGAATCCGCTGGACTCTCCAGCCATCGAGGATAGAGTGCTCCGGACATCTGATCCAGATCACGCTATCACCGGGCTTCACGGTCGGACTCCCGGTCGGGCTGTATGGCAGTCCCGGATTCGCTCCGCCGCTTCTCCCGCATGCGAGACAGGTGCTCCGCGTTGGCGTGCAGGTCCGCTTCCTCCTTGAGCTCCGCGGCGATCTCCTGGAGCTCTCCGGGCATCGGGAATCTCCGCGTGAGCCGTAGCACGGCGAGGTCACCCAGCTGTGTCTGAGGGCCTCGGTACGACGCGCGGCGGCTTCTGATAGCGGGGGTTACGTTGACTCGCGAGCGGCAGACGAGCGGACACCGCTCTTATGCTTCCTATCGTCTCTTCGCTTTGATCTTTGAGGGGTCTCCGTTCAGAACGCCAGTTCCGGCCTCTCAGACCCGCTCCCTGCACGCCTTCAGAACCCTCGCCGCAGCCTTGTCCGGCGCTTCATGTTCCCAGAATCGGAGCGCCCGCCATCCAAGCGCCTTCAATCTGGCGTCGGTGTCACGATCACGCATCATGTTCTCCATGATCTTCGCGCGCCGCCACGCGGCGTTGGCTTTGGGCCAGGTCCCGTGGACCCGGCCTCAGACTCGCCACCTCTTGGCTTGGATTTGGTGGACCTGACCGGGATCGACCCGGTGCCCTCTTGGCGGCGATCGACCCATGCGCCTCCCGCCATGTACAGGTGCCGGCGAGCGCACGTACACACCAGGTGCCGCTGAGCGGTCACCCTTGCTGGCAACGCTGCACCGCGCATCTGCCTGCCGGCGCCTTTTTTCGCCACGGCCAAACCGTAACGGGCACAACTCCGGGCACAATCGGTGACATCAGGGCGACCGAGAGGGAGGTGTCTAGGATGGAGTCAGTGAAACACTGACATATTGGTGCCGGAGGTGGGAATCGAACCCACACGAGACTTGCGCCTCTCGGGATTTTGAGTCCCGCGCGTCTGCCAGTTTCGCCACTCCGGCACTCGGAGAGGGACCTCAGTATATCGCCCTAAACCAATGTCGGCAAAGGAGAAGCCGGAAGAGCGGTCGCCGATCTCGGCTGCCGGGCAGATCTCTGGAGAGAGAAATAAAAGCGAAACGGAAAGATTTGCGGCCAATTCTCTTGCCGTTTCTTCCACCCTGCTGTATACTGCTTGGCAGTCGAGATCCCACGCCTCCTGACACAACCCTTCCTCGAACGGGGGACACGTGACATTTCAGATTGGTGACAAGGTCATCTACCCGAATCACGGTCTCGGCATCATCGAGCGCATCGAAGAAAAGACCATACTCGGCACCACCTGCGGGTTCTACTCCCTTCGCATCGCTTCGAACGAAACGATGGTGCTCGTGCCGGTCGGGAACGCCGACAGCGTCGGCCTGCGACGCGCAATCGGTGACACCGAAGTCGATCGCCTGTTCCGCATCCTCGGTGACGGGAAGATCGACAGCCAGCAGAACTGGAAAGGACGATTCAAGGACAACTCCGAAAAGATGCGCAGCGGCTCGATCTACGACGTGGCGGACGTGCTCAAGAGCCTCACGCTGCTGAGCAAGTCGAAGAACCTGTCGTTCCGCGAGAAGCGGATGCTCGACCGCGCCAGATTCCTGGTGGTCTCCGAGATCTCCGAGGTGCTCCAGGAGGGCCAGCCGACCATCGAGACGCGCGTCGAACGCGCGCTCGATCGCTCGCTGACCGCGAAGTCGCGCGTGTCCGAGCGGGCGAAAGCCGCCAAGGTCCTGCCCACGCCGGCCGTCGCCCGCCGCGCGGTGCGGGCCTCGTAGTCGGCGTCGCGCGCATCCTCACAGGCTCCCCGAAGGCCTGGATCGCCAAGCGGTCCAGGCCTTTCGTGTGTGCGCCAGGCATGGCGCGATGGCACCCATCCCGGGTGCCGTGCAACCAATAGCGAAAGCGATTTGGGAAGTGACTGGGAGGTGCAAGTCCTCTGGGGGCCTTGATGACAGGAACCCCTAGCCGAACGGCAACGGCGTCACCGCGAGGTGGGGTCGGAAGGAAGCCGTAAGCAAAGCTCCGGCCCGAGGAGCACGAACCGCAGTCGAGGCGCAACGCTGGTGGGCGAGAGGGCACAAGTACTCGAAGCCCGATGTCATCCGGACCGACGTGGCGTATATGCGGCGGGTAGATGGAGCGACGGTCACGCGTCTTACCCTGGGAGACCTGCGGCGGCGCCGATTTGGGCGAGCCCCGCTGCGAAGCGGGGTCGACCGCACGCAGGAGTCAGCCGCGGCCATAGTAGCGACGCGCACAGTCGTGAAGGGCCAAACACGACGAGCCAACCGCCACGATGCGTTCGCGAGAGGAAGCAGACGCCGCCACGAGGTCTGAGACGACCTCACGGATCCCGACGACTCCCCGCGGCACGGGGAGGGAGACGGACGCCGTGCGTCAAGCCGCTCCGGCACGCACTGACCCTGGCGGGGACCAGGCTCTGACGCTCATCGAGCAAGTCGTGCGACGCGAGAACCTGCTCGCCGCACACGCGCGCGTGGTGCGCAACGCGGGGGCACCGGGCGTCGACGGGATGACCGTCGACGAGCTGATGCCCTACTGCCGGACGCACTGGGCGCGCATCCGGGAACAGCTCCTCGGCGGCACGTATGTCCCGCAGCCCGTGCGACGGGTCGACATTCCGAAGCCGGACGGCCGGGGCACACGAACGCTGGGGATTCCCACGGTGCTCGACCGGTTCATTCAACAAGCTCTCCTGCAGGTGCTCACGCCTATCTTCGACCCGACGTTTTCGGACGGGAGCTTCGGCTTTCGGCCGGGACGTGGCGCGCATGACGCCGTCGTGTGCGCCCGCCGCCACATCGCGGACGGGTATCGGTGGGTGGTGGACATGGACCTGGAGCAATTCTTCGACCGGGTGAACCACGACGTGCTGATGGCGCGCGTGGCGCGCCGGGTCAAGGATGTCCGGGTGCTGGGCCTGATCCGCCGCTTCTTGCAGGCGGGGATGATGGCCGGCGGGCTGGTGTCAACGCGCAGGGAGGGCACGCCGCAAGGCGGCCCCCTGTCTCCGCTGCTGAGTAACATTCTGCTCGACGAATGGGACCGGGAGCTGGAACGGCGCGGGCACCGCTTCGCGCGCTATGCCGACGACTGCAACGTGTATGTGCGGTCGAAGGCGGCGGGCGAGCGCGTGCTGACCTCGCTGGAGCGCTGGCTGTGGCAGCGCCTTCGGCTGCGACTGAATCGGGAAAAGAGCCACGTCGCGCGCCCGTGGTCGAGGAAATTCCTCGGCTACAGCGTGACGTGGGACCGCGCGGCACGGCTGCGCGTGGCGCCAGCGGCCGTCCGACGGCTGAAGACGCACGTGCGCGGTGTGATGGCGCGGGGGCGGGGGCGACGCCTCGCCGCCACCGTGGCGGACCTCAGCCGGTACTTTCGGGGCTGGGTGGCGTATTTCCGGTTAGCCGAGGTGAAAGTCAGCTTCGAGGATGTCGACAAGTGGGTCCGTCGCAAACTGCGCGGTATACTCTGGCGCCAGTGGAAACGGCCACGCACGCGCATCCGCGAGTTGTGTCGGCGGGGGGTGGACCTGGACCGCGCACGTCGATCCGCTTCGAACGGCCGCGGGCCGTGGTGGAATGCCGGCGCGAGCCACATGCACGCCGCCGTCCCCTCGGCCGAGTTGCGGCGACTCGGCCTTGTGAGCTTGCTGGAGGAACATCAGCGCCTGATGCGCCCAGCGTGAACCGCCGGATGCCGACCGGCACGTCCGGTGGTGTGAGAGGTGAGGGCTAGCAATAGCCCTCACCTACTCGATATCATGCGACCGATGACCTCCTCCGTCGATGACGGCGCCGCCGCGGCCCCCTGGGCGCCATCGGATGTGCCGCCCCTCCGCGGCGTGGCGTTGTTGGTCGCGGCGGTGCGTTCGCTCGCCACCTACCTGGCCGTATCCGTCTACGTCATCGTGGTCGGCCCGCCCGGCTTGCTGATCGCGTGGCTTTTCGGGTGGCCCGGTCTGCTCTTCGTGCTCTCGCACGGGGGTGTCGCGCTCGGCCTGGCCCTGTCCGGCATCTCTCCGCGCGTCAGCGGCGCGGAACGACTTCCGGGCGGACGGGCGGCGGTCTACTGCGCCAATCACACCAGCAACATCGACGCGCCGCTGCTCTTTCACGCCCTGCACCCGCGGCTGCACATGCTCTACAAGGCCGAATTCGGCAGGATGCCGATCCTCGGCCGCGCCGCGCCGGTGGCGGGGTTCGTCCCGGTGGAGCGGCAGAATCCCGAGCAGTCGCAGCAGGCGGTGGATCTTGCCGCCGAATCGGTGGCGCGCGGACATTCCTTCCTCGTCTTCCCGGAAGGCACGCGGAGCCGCACCGGGGAGCTGCTGCCGTTCAAGAAGGGCGGCTTCATCATGGCCATCAAGGCGCAGGCGCCGATCGTCCCGGTGGCGATTGTGGGCGGCAGGGCCGCGATGACCAGGGGCAGCCGGTTGATCCGGCCGGTGACGGTGGACGTCCGCGTGGGGCAGCCGATCGAGACCGCCGGCATGACGCTTGACGACCGCGACCGTCTGATCGCCATCGTGCGCGCGCAGATCGAGGAGATGCTGGCGCCGATCGTGCACTACTGACAAGGATCCCGACGCGGCCGTCGCCCGCCGAGGACGTCTATGCTCACACCCTTCGCTTCGTCGTCCGCTTCCGGTGTCAGGTTCAGGATGCTCGTCGCAGCGGCGCTCGCGGCAGGCGGGTCGCTGCTGCTCGCGCAGGGCCAGACGCCGCCGCCGCAGGCGCAGAAACCGCCGGCCGCCCAGGCCCAGCCGCAGCAGGGCCAGCCGCAGGCTCAACAGCCGCCGGTCTTCCGTGCCGAGGCGAATCTCGTTCGCGTGGACGTCTACCCGACGGCGGGCGGGAAACCGGTCCTCGACCTGAAGCAGGACGAGTTCGACGTGCTCGAGGACGGCGTGCCCCAGAAGGTGCAGACCTTCGAGCACATCGTCATTCAGGCTCCGACTGCCCTCGACAGGGCCCTCGCTCCCGAGCCGAACACCGTGGCGCAGTCGCGAGAGATGGTGGCCGAGTCGAAGGCGAGGCTCTTCGTGCTCTTCCTCGATACCTACCATATCTCCCGGGAGGGCGCCATGAACTCCCGCGCGGCGCTCATCCGGTTTCTGACCCGTGCGCTCGGCCCGGACGACCTGGTCGCGATCACCACCCCCGAGCTGCCTGTCAGGTACAGTCACCTTCGCCCGCCGGACCGAGAGTATCGAAGCGATGCTCGAGCGGTTCTGGCGCTGGAGCCGCCGCGGCGCGCTGTCCGAGTACGAGCCCATCGAAGATCAGTACATGCGCTGCTATCCGAAGAGCGCCGGGGAGCCCGGGATCATGTCGGCGACGGCGCGCGAGATGATTCGGCGCCGCCGCGAACGAATCAGCCTCGAGGCGCTCCAGGGGCTGGTGGTCCACCTCGGAGGCCTCCGCGAGGAGCGCAAGGCCGTGCTGGCGGTCAGCGAGGGCTGGCTCCTCTATGGGCGCAACGACCAGGTTCCCATGCCAACGCTGGGCGGGCTGAGCCGGCTCGATCCCGAGATGTCCCGCTGCGAGACGGACCGGGCGGTGCTGGCGTCGGAGGACCACGGCATCGACTTCCGCAGGATGCTGGACGACGCGAACAGGGCGAACGTGAGCTTCTACCCGATGGACCCGAGGGGCCTCGTGGTGTTCGACACACCCCTCAGCGAAGAACCGGTGAGCGCGGTGACGGATTTCGAGCGGTTGCGCAACCGCCTCGACTCGCTCCAGACGCTGGCCGAGGCGACCGACGGGTTGGCCATCGTGAACAGCAACGACCTCGACCGCGGATTGCGCCGGGTGGTCGACGACCTCACGTCGTACTACCTGCTCGGCTACTACTCGAGCAACCCCAAGCCCGACGGGAGATACCGGTCGATCCAGGTCCGGGTGAAGCGGTCGGGCGTGGCCGTCCGCCACCGCCGCGGCTACCGCGCGGCCACCAAAGAGGAGGTGGCCGAGATGGCCTCGGTGACTTCGGCCAGGGCCGCCGCGCCGTCGCCGGCGGCCGGGGCGGTCTCGAGCCTCGGGCGGATCCGCACCGACGCCGTGGTGCAGGCGCGTGCGAGCTACAGCTGGACGGCTGGCGCGGACGGGTCGATCGTGCCGGTCCTCTCGCTGGTGGGAGAGTGGGACCCCGCCCTCGCCTCGCGGGACGAGCAGTGGAAAGCCGGCGCCGACGTGGGCATCACCGTGACGGCACCCGACAAGTCGAGCCTCGAGACCTCGAAGCAGGTGTTGACGCGCGAGGCGCGGAGCTTCGTCCTCCGCGTGCCCGTGCCGGCCGGCCAGTCGGCCGGCGACTACTCGCTGCGAATCACCACGAAGCCGGTGGGCGTTTCGCTGGGCTCCACCGAGACGCTGCACGTGGTGCTGCCGAAGTGGCCGGCGTCCGGCACGCTGGCGGTTGGCCAGCCGCTCTTCTTCAGGCGAGGGCCGTTCACCGGGCCGGCGTACGTGGCCACCGGCGACCTGCGGTTCCGCCGTCAGGAGCGCGTCAAGGTGGAGGTCAGTGTGCTGGGCCCGATGACCTCGAGCGAGACCCGGCTGCTCGACCGCGCCGGCAACCCGCTGGGCGTGCCCGTCGCCTCGGCGTCGCGCGACGAGAACGGGGCGAAGGTGGTCTCGGGCGAAGTCGTTCTGGCACCGCTCGGCGTGGGCGACTATGTGCTCGAGATGACGATCACGCAGGGCACCGAGACGCAGAAGGTTCTGGCGGCGTTCAGGATCGTTCCATAGGATCTTGCGAACTGGCGAACTTGCGATCTTGCGATCTTGCGAAGTGGAAAGTGCGCGCGAGGAGGGCGGGAGGCACGATGCGCAGATGCGGGTCGCGGCTGGCGATCATGGCGCTGATGGCGGCGGCCGTCGTGCCGGTCTCGTCCCAGGGGCAGCGTCCGGGAGTGCCGGCCGAGCAGCGGACGACCTTCCGCGCGGGCGTCAACTACGTGCGCGTCGATGTCTATCCCACCATCGACGGCCGGATCGTCCGCGACCTCCAGGCCGAGGACTTCGAACTGCGCGAGGACGGGACGTCGCAGAATCTCGACAGTGTCCGGTTCATCGATCCGGGTCCGGTGGTGCCCCAGGCCGTTCGCGCGGAGCCGAACTCGCTTGCGGAGTCTCGGGCCGCCGCCGCCGATCCCCGCGCCCGGCTGTTCATCATCTTCATCGACACCTACCACCTGCGTTGGACCAGCACCTTCAAGGCGCACCACGCGTTCGTCGAGATGCTCGGGCAGTCGATGGGCGAGCACGACCTGGTTGGCGTGATGACGCCCGAGATGTCGGCCGCCTCGGTCACGTTCGGGCGCCGTACCACGGTCGTCGAGGAGATCCTGCAGCGTCATTTCGACCTTTCGCGGTCGCGGGAAAGCGAGGCCCTGGACGAGGAGGACAACATGTACCTCGGCTGCTACGGGCCGGGATACCCGGCAGAGGCGATGATCGCCCGCCGGCACGAGGCGCTGACGCTCAACGCGCTCAGGGACCTCGTGAACTTCGTCGGGGGAGTCCGGGAGGAGCGCAAGGCGATCTTCTTCCTCAGCGACGGATGGGAGCCGACGAGGTCCGACCAGCGGCTCGCGAACTGGACGGACGGCGTCGTGCCCGAGGTGAAGAAGCCGTACGTAGGTCCCGACGGTGTTCTCCGCCCGGGCGGCAGCCAATGGGAGAATGGCGCCTCGAACCGGCGCAAGTGCGACCAGCCGCGGATCGCGCTGGCGGGTGAGGACCACCTGGCGGACTTTCAGCGCCTGCTCGACCTCGCCAACCGCGCGAACGCCAGCTTCTACTCGGTGGACCTGGGCGGTTTGGACATCCGCGATCCGGGCGTCCAGGGGACGCGCGTCGACATCCGCGCTCCGCTCGGCCAGGAGATGCTGAGGACGCTCAGCGGCGCCACCGACGGCGCGGCCATCGTGGACACGAACGACCTCGTGGGCGGCGTGCGCCGCGCGCTGGAGGACATGCGCGGCTACTACCTGCTCGGCTACTACTCGACCAACGCGAAGGCCGACGGGACGTTCCGGTCGGTCAAGGTCAGCGTGAAGCGGCCCCGCGTGAGCGTCCGCGCCCGCCGGGGCTACCTGGCGGCCACTCAGAAGGAGATGAAGGAGGCGGCCTCAGCCGCGGCAGCCTCGGTGCCGCAGGCGAAGGCATCGTCGCCGACTCCGGCCTCCCAGGGGACCGACGCGCTGGCGGCGCTGTCGCGGATTCGCCGGGACGCGGTCGTGCGGGCCACGGCTGGTTTCACCTGGCGGGCGGATGCGGACGCGACTCCGCGCGCGTCTCTCTGGGTGGCGGGGGAGTTCGACGCGGCCTCCGTGGCGCGCGTCGAGCAATGGGAGAACGGGGCCGACGTGTCGGTCGAGGTCACAGGCCCGGGAGGCTCCCCGGTGGACGGCGCGCGCCAGACGCTGACGCGCGAGTCGAGGAGCTTCATCGTCCGATTGCCGGCCGCCGGGGTGGTCGGCCCAGGCGTGTACGAGGTCCGGCTCACGTCCAAGGCTGCGGGCGCGACGCTCGGCACCTCTGAGACACTGCAGGTCGTGGTGCCCAAGGCGGCTCCCGGCGACGGCCCACTCCTCGGCCAGCCGGCCGTGTTCCGGCGCGGGCCGTTCACCGGCGCCGACTGGACGCCGGCCGCAGACCTGCGCTTCCGGAGACAGGAACGGGTGAGGATCGAGGCCGCCGTGGTCGGCACGAGTGAGCCGACCACGGCGAGGCTGCTGGACCGGACAGGCAACCCGCTGCCGCTTCCCGCGGTGCCGTCAGAGCGCCAGGAGGGCGGGGCGCGGGTCGTGGCCGCCGACGTCGTGCTGGCGCCGCTGACCGCCGGCGACTACCTGCTCGAGATCGCTGTCGGGAGCGGCGCATCGGCTCGACGGACGGTCGCCGCGTTCCGGATCATCCCGTAGCGGATCTTGCGATCTTGCGAACTTGCGATCTTGCGAACTTGCGATCTTGCGAACTTGCGATCTTGCGATCTTGCGATCTTGCGAACTTGCGATCCTGCGAAGTGAAGACAGCAAGGGCCGGCAAGGGCGGTGTCCGTGACCGGCCCTTCCCCAGCGGTCCAGCCCTTCACTTCCTTACTTCGTACTTCTCTACTTCGTACTTCTCACTCCATCTACATGATGGCCGTCGGCGGCGCCGGCTCGTCGGCCGCGCCAGCCTTGCGGAGCGGAACCGCGATCAGGTACCAGGCGATGAAGGCCGCCACCGGGATGGCCAGCCACACCACCACGCTCTCGAACCCGGCGCTGCTGAACAGTTCCTTCCAGCTCCAGAACGAGACCGCCTCGCCCGGGGCAGCCCCGGCGTTGCGCCAGTAGATCACCGCCGCCACCAGCAGGCCGATGAACGCTTCGCCGGCGATGAGCCCCGACGCGGCCAGGATTCCGGCGTTCTCGACGCGCGCCTTCTGCGCGTCGTTGTACCTCCGCTTGTCGCGGATACTGTCCACGACACCGCGGATGACGCCGCCGCAGAAGATGGCGAAGGTCGTCTCGAGCGGCAGGTACATCCCGACCGAGAAGAGCATCGGGCTCCGCACCTTGATGAGGATCAGAGAGAAGCCCATCGCGATGCCGACGAAGACGAGCGGCCAGGCCATCTCGCCGCCGACGATGCCCTGCGACAGCGCTGCCATCAGGCCGGCCTGGGGCGCCGAGTACGTTTTGCCGCCGAAGCCTCCGGCCGCCCCGAGCTGCGCGACGTCGGAGGTGTGCATCATGTAGAGCGGGAAGAACATCACGAGGCCCGCGACGACGACGCCGATCAGATCCCCGATCTGCATCTTCCACGGCGTGCCGCCCAGGATGTGTCCCACCTTGAGGTCCTGCAGCATCTCGCCTGCCACCGCCGCGGACACGCAACCGACCGCCGCCACGCCGAGAACGGCCATGATGCCCTGCTCGCCCTTCGCCCCGATGATGACCATCGTCAACGCGGCGATCACCGTCGTCGCCAGCGTCAGGCCCGACAGCGGGTTGTTCGACGAGCCGATCATCCCGACGAGGTTTCCGGAAACCGCCGCGAAGAAGAAACCGGTCACCAGGATCACGACCGCCGCGACGACGGCCGCGCCCACCGTGCCGGTGAAGTACATGTAGAGCATCGACATCAGCACGACGATCACCGCGATGCCCAGGCCGACCACCTTGAGCGACAGGTCGCGGTCGGGGCGCTTGGTGGCCGCGGCGGCCGACGCCGACGCCTTCACGTCGGCGATGCTCCGCCTGACACCGGCGATCAGGTTCTGGCGCATCTTGTAGAGCGTGTACGACGCGCCCACCAGCATCCCGCCCACCGCAATCGGCCGGACGATGAACTTCCAGATGTGGGTGACCATGGCGGCCCAGGCCGCCTCCTCGACACCCTGGTTCGCCGCCATATACTGGGCGATCAGGCTCGGTCCGAGGAAATACACGAGCAGCGGGACGAACAGCCCCCACGCCAGCAGGCCGCCTGCGAAGTTCAGGGCGCCGAGCGTCGGCCCGATGATGTAGCCGACGCCGAGGTATGCCGGGGTGACCGCCGGCGCCGAGAACGTCGTCACGCCGCCGGCCGCGACCTTCGTCGAGTCACTGGTCAGGCCGAGCCTGACGAAGCTCTCGTTCAGCCGGCCGATGCCCACCGAGAAGTCGTTCGAGGCGCGGAACACGCCGAAGGCGTCGAGGAACTTGATGACCGCGCCGACGCCCATCGCGCGGAACAGCTGCATCGCCGCGTCGGCGCCGCGCTGGCCGGCCTTGTGAATCTCGCTGGCGGCCACCGACTCGGGGAACTGCAGCCCCGGGTCCTCGACCATGACCCGCCGCAGAATCGTGACGAACATGATGCCGAGCGTGCCGCCCAGAATCATGAGCGCGGCCGACAGCAGGTACTCCTGCAGCATGTGCTCGGGGTCGAACTTCCAGTACCCGAGCATGACGAAGGCGGGGACGGTGAAGATCGCCCCGGCTGCCACCGACTCGCCGATCGATCCGACGGTCCGGGCGAAGTTCTCCTCGAGCACGCTGCCCTTGAACAGGCGCAGCACGGCCATCCCGATGACGGCGGCCGGGTAGGTCGCCGCGATGGTCATGCCCGCGCGCAGCCCGAGGTACGCGTTGGCCGCGCCCAGCACGACGCACATCACGAGGCCGAGCACGAGCGCCCGGAAGGTGAACTCGCTCATCGTCGATTCGGCAGGCACGAGCGGCTTGAATTCGGCCCGGCCCTTCTGGTCCGAAGAAGGCTGTGTCATGAGGGCGAATCTTAGCATGCGCTTGACGATCGAGCGAGCGCTTCCGTACAATCGCGGCCACCTCGTGAACGCGCACAACAAGAAGCGCTCGGCCGCCGAACAGGTCTCCGAGCTCACGACCAACCGCCTCTCCATCTACCTCCGGTGCCTGGACCACCTGGCCGCCGGCGGCACGCGAACGGTGTCGTCGCAGTCGCTCGCGGGCCAGTTCAGGCTGAATGCCGCCCAGATCAGGAAGGACCTGGCGTGGTTCGGGGAGTTCGGCGTCCGCGGCGTCGGGTACTCGGTTGCCGGCCTGGCCGCCCACATCCGCCAGATTCTCGGCCTCGGGGACCCGATCAACCTGGCGGTCCTCGGCGCGGGCAACCTCGGCCAGGCGCTGGCCGACTATCCGGTCTTCCCGCGTCACGGGTTCATGCCCGTGGCCCTCTTCGACCGGGCGTCCAGCAAGGTGGGGACCGTCTCGCGCGGAGGCGTCCCGATCTATCACATCCGGCGCCTCCCGGCCATCGTCCGCAGGGAGGCGATTCGCATCGCGATGATCGCCGTGCCGGCGCCCGCGGCCCAGCTGGTCGCCAACCTCGCCGTCGCCGCCGGTCTCGAGGCCATCCTGAACTTCGCCCCGGGAACGGTGACCGTGCCTGCAGGCGTGAAGGTGAAGAACGTCGACCTCGCCATTTCGCTCGAGGGGCTGGCCTTCCATCTCGCGAACGTCTCCCATGGCCAGACGAAGTAGGCCGCCAGCCAGGCGCCTGTCCCACGTGGACGCACGCGGCCGTGTCCGCATGGTCGACGTCAGCGCGAAGGCCGCCACGGTCCGCGAAGCGGTCGCGCGAGGACACGTGTCGATCGCGCCCGACGCGCTCGCGCTCATTCGCGCCGGGCGGCTGGCGAAGGGCGACCCGCTTCAGGCCGCCAGGCTGGCCGGCATCATGGCTGCCAAGCGGACGGCAGAACTGATTCCGCTGTGCCACCCGCTGCCGCTCACCCACATCGACGTCGAGCTCTGCGAGGCGTCGGATGGTTATGACATCGAGGCGCGCGCCAGGACCAGCGCCAGGACCGGGGTTGAGATGGAGGCGCTCACCGCGGTGTCGGTCGCCGCGCTCACCATCTACGACATGGTGAAGGCCGCCGACAAGACGATGGTGATCGGCGAGATCCGGCTGATGGAGAAGCGGGGCGGGCGGTCGGGCGAGTGGCGGCGGGACCGATGAAGATCGTCACGTCGATCTACTCGGGTCCCACCTGGACGCTGCCCCCCGGCGAGGTCGATCGACTCCAGCGCGAATTCCCCCACCTCACGGTCGTCAACGTTCCCTCGCGCGACGATCGCCTGCGCGAGTTGCCGGACGCCGACGTCGCCTTCCTCTCGCACCTGAAGCCCGACGAGTTTGCGGCCGCCTCGTGCCTGCGGTGGATTCAGAGCCCCGCGGCGGGCGTGGCGGGCCTCCTGTTCCCGGAACTGCGCGACAGCCCGGTGGCGCTCACCAACGCGCGCGGCATCCATGGCGACGCCGTGGCGGAGCACGTGATGGCCGTGACCATCGTGCTGTTCCGCCAGATCCACCTCGCCATCCGCCGCCAGTCGAGCCGCGAGTGGGCGAAGGACAGCCAGTCGCGGTTCCGGATGCTGCGCGGGCGGACCATGGGAATCGTCGGTCTCGGGTCGATCGGGACGGCTGTGGCGGAGCGGGCCGCGGCGCTCGGCGCGGAGGTGATCGCGGTGCGTCGGACCATGTCGGCGCCGCGCCCGTCGTGCGTGTCGGCCGTGTTCCCGCCCGGGGAGCTCGATGCGGTGCTTCGCAGGGCCGACGTCGTCGTCCTGACCGTACCGCTGACCGGCGAGACGCGCGGGTTCGTCGGGGCAGCCGAGATTCGGCGAATGAAGCCGGACGCGGTCCTCGTCAACGTGGCGCGGGGGAAACTCCTGCGCGAGGACGAGGTGGCCGAGGAGTTGGCGCGTGGCACGATTGCCGGCGCCGCCCTGGACGTCTTCGAGCACGAGCCGCTGGCGGCGTCGAGCCCGCTCTGGGATCTGCCGAACGTCGTCATCACCCCCCACACGTCGGCGTTCCGGGACGACTACTGGGCCCTGGCGATCGACCTGTTCGCCGCGAACCTGCGGCGGTTCGAGCGCGGCGACCCGCTGGTCAACCTGGTGGACAAGACGGCGGGGTACCGAGTAGAATTCGCATTCCTGTGAAAACTACCGATCAGCTCACACTGGCGGACCTGCCGTTCCGTAGCCTGGAGATGTTCTCCAAACCGGACCTGATCTGCCGGTGCCACGGGCACGGCGCGCATCGGCGATCCACCAGGCAATTCTTCGACGAGACCCGTGCCGTCAGCCTCGGCCTCGACGCCCTCGGCCTCGAGCCCGGCGACCGCGTGGCCCTGGTCAGCGACAGCCGCCCCGAGTGGGTGATCGCCGACCTAGCGGTGCTCTCCGCCGGAGCCGTCACGGTGCCGGTCTATCCGACGCTCTCGGCGCCGCAGCTCTGGTTCATCCTCTCGGAGAGCGCCGCCCGATTTGCCATCGTATCCGACGAGGCGCAGGCGGCGAAGATCGTCGAGGGGAATCCCGGCGCAAGCGACCTCCAGGCCGTGATCGTGATGGACGGTACGGCTGATGGCGGTCCGTTCCGAGTGCTGTCGCTGCCCGAGGTCGTCGCGCTCGGCGAGAAGGCGCTGGCGTCCGACCCCGGCGCGGCGGACCGGTTCCGCGACCGGGCGGCGGCGGTCCGGCGGGATTCCCTGGCCACGATCGTCTATACCTCGGGCACGACCGGCGACCCCAAGGGCGTCATGCTGACGCACGGGAACATCGTCTCGAACATCGTCTCGACCCAGGGGTGGATTGGCCTCGACTCGTCCGACCGTCTCCTGTCGTTCCTGCCGCTCAGCCACGTGTTCGAGCGAGTGGTGCTGTTCAGGTGCCTGCTCGACGGTGTGAGCGTGTATTTCGCCGAGACGATGACGACGATTGCGCGCGACCTCCAGCGGGTGAAGCCGACGGTCATGACCGGAGTGCCGCGCGCCTGGGAGAAGTTCTACGTCACGATCCAGGACGGCCTGCACAGGCTGAGCGGGCCGCGGAAGGCGCTGGCCGCGTGGGCCGTTCGCGTGGGCTACGAGTACGTGCGGCTGCGGTTCGCCGGACAGGAGGCGCCGCCGATGCTGCGCGTGAAGCGCGCCATCGCCGACCGCCTGGTGTTCGCGAAGATCCGGAACGGGACCGGCGGGCGGCTCAGATTCCTCGTGTCGGGCAGTGCGCCGCTGTCGGTGAAGGTCGCCGAGTTCTTCTTCGCGATCAATCTGCCCATCCTCGAAGCCTACGGCCTCACGGAGAGCTCGCCGGGCATCTCGGCGAACTCGCTCGACGCACCCAGGCTCGGCACCGTCGGTCGGGCGCTTCCGGGCGTCGAGGTGACCATCGCGCGGGACGGAGAGATCCTCGTCCGCGGCCCGAACATCATGCAGGGCTACTACAAGCGGCCTGAGGCGACCGCCGAGACGCTGGCCGGCGGCTGGCTCCACACGGGCGACATCGGGCAGTTGAGCGACGACGGGTACCTGAAGATCACCGACCGAAAGAAGGACCTGATCGTGACGTCGGGCGGCAAGAAGATCGCGCCGCAGCCGCTCGAGAACCTGCTCAAGGCCGACCCGCTGATCTCCGAGGCCGTGCTGATAGGCGAGCAGCGGAGATTCCCGGCCGCCCTGCTGGTTCCCGACTTCGCGAAACTCGAAGCGCGGGTCGAGGCGATGAAGCTCGGCGCGGCGTCTCGCGCGGAACTGGTCCGCCACCCCGAGGTGCTGCAGCTCTATCAGGACGTCCTGGACCGGCTGAACGGCACCCTGGCGCAGTTCGAGCGCGTCAAGCGGTTCGCGCTGCTGCCGTCCGAGTTCACGATGGAGCGGGGAGAACTGACCCCGACGATGAAGGTGCGCCGGCAGGTCGTCGAGCAGCGCTGGCGAACGCTCATCGAGACCATCTACGCGTCGTAGCTATCAGCCAACAGCTAACAGCTAACAGCTAACAGCTATCAGCCAACAGCTAACAGCTCACAGCTGTCAGCTGTCAGCTGTCAGCTGTGAGCTGTGAGCTGTGAGCTATTTGAACAGCGTCGCCTCGGGCAGCGGCCACCACCTCACCTGGACCTTGCCGATGATGTACCTCTTCGGCACGAGACCCCAGTGGCGGCTGTCCGAACTGTTGTTCCGGTGGTCTCCCATCACGAAGTAGTAGCCTTCCTGGATCATCGACGGGCCCCAGTCGTCGTGGCTGCGGAACTCGTTCGGCACGTAGTCGTCGTTCACCGCGACGTCGTTGACGTAGACGCGCCCGTCGACGATCCGCACCAGGTCATTCTCTTCGGCGATCACCCGCTTGACGAACGACTTGTCCGGGTTCACCGGGTAGTAGAGCATCACGATGTCGCCCTTGTGGGGCGAGGTGAACCGGTAGATCGCCTTGTTGACGATGAGGCGGTCCTGGTCCTCGAGGGTGGGAGCCATGCTCATTCCCTCGACCCTGGCCACCTGGAAGCCGAACGTCACGATCAGGACGGCGTAGACCGCAGCCGACGCGATGGTCTTGATCCAGGCCCACACCTCCTCCTGGACCCGGGCCAGCATCACGCGCCCGCCTGACCGATTCGGGCGCGCGGGCGGCTTCGCCGGGCGGCCGGCAGCGGCGTCCTGCGCCGGCAACGGTTCGGACTCATGCGGCGCCGTCGCCCAGGGCAGCCACGGTTCCGGCTGAATGGGACGCGCGGCCGGCCCGCCTACAGCTTCAGGTAGTCCCTCAACCGCTTGGTCTGCGACCGGCTGACCGGGATCTCCGAGTGCTTCGCGTCCTTCATCCTGAGGATGTAATTCCTGCTGAACCAGGGGACTATCTCCTTGATTCTATTGATGTTCACGAGATGCGAGCGGTGCACCCTCCAGAAGACATCGGGGTCGAGGCTCGCCTGCAGTTCGTCCAGTGTCCGGTAGTTCGACGTCCCGGCCACCTGTCCCGTCACTATGGATATCGTATCCCCATTCAGGGACGCATAGATCACGTCGTCGGCCTGGACCAGCAGGAACCGCTCGCCGACCTTGATGGCCACCTGTCCCCGATGCTGCTGCCGAGCGCCAATCAATCTGACGATCTTCTCGAGGTGTTCGTTCAGCGGAGCCCCGGCGTCGAGCCGCCGGCGCGCGCGCTGCATCGCCTGCTCGAGCCGCTGGCGCTCGACGGGCTTGAGCAGGTAGTCGACGGCGTTCACATCGAACGCCTCGACGGCGTGCTGGTCGAACGCCGTCACGAAGACCACGTGGCTGGGAAGACCTGCCGCGAGGATGCGCCGGGCCACCTCGAAGCCGTCCAGGCCCGGCATCTGGATGTCGAGGAACACGATGTCCGGCCGCAGCCGCTCGAGGGCCTCGATGGCCTCGACGCCGTCGGCCGCCTGGCCCACGACGTCGACGCCGCCAAGCCGCTCGAGTTGAAAGCACAACTCGTCTCTCGCGAGCTGCTCGTCGTCGATCACCAGGGCTCGAACGTCCATAGCGTCAGGACTCGGTCCGGCCGACGGCGGCGTGCAGCGGAATCTCGATTCGCGCGCACGTCCCCCGTTCGGCCGTGCTCGTGAGGGCGAGGGGGTGGTTAGCGCCGTAGGTCACCGTCAGCCGTTCGTTCACGTTGCTCAGCCCGATGCCTGCGGTCATGGCCTTCTGGAGCTGCTCGGCCGACATCCCGAAGCCGTCGTCGGCGACCTCGATGACCATGGAGTCCCCGTGCCTGAAGCTGCGAAGCGTGACGGTGCCTCCGCCCAGTTTGGCCGTCAGGCCGTGCTTGATCGAGTTCTCGATGAGCGGCTGCAGGATCATCGAAGGGACGAGGAGGTCGAGCGTGTCGGGGCCGACCTCCTTTCTCACCCGGAGTTGCGGGCCGAACCGGATCACCTCGATGTCGAGGTACTGGTCGATCGCATGAAGCTCCTCGCGGAGCGACACGAACTGGCCCCGGCTCTTCAGCCGCTGCCTGAGGAGGTTCGACAGCTTGCCGATCAGCATCCGCGCCGTCTCGGGCTTCGAGCGGATGAGCGACGAGATCGAATTCAGCGTGTTGAACAGGAAGTGCGGGTTGATCTGGCTCGACAGCGCCTCGATGCGGGCCGCCATCAGCAGCTTCTCCTGTTCGACCAGTTGGTGCTCGATGCGGGCGCTGTTCCAGATCTTGATCGGGATGGCGATGGCCAGGACCGTGGCGACGATGAGGGCGACCGTCGTCCACGCGGTCGTGGCCTGGAGGTAGAACAGCCGGTGGACGCCGAAGCGGCGGCCGACGGCCAGGCGGATGGCCTCCATTCCGATTGGCGCAAGCACGAGGACGACCTGCCAGTCGATGTGCGGCTTGCGGACGGTCTGCCAGATGCGCCGGTGCAGCGACGTGAAGACGAACGGCGAGAAGTGCCAGATGTCCGGCTTCGGGCAGAGTTCCCGCAGGCCGCCTCCGGCGAATCCGCATCCGACGGCGAAGGGGAGCGCGCCGAATTCGCCCGCGAAGAGCGGCGGCACGCCGCACGTCGTGCCGACGAAGGCGCCCGCGTAGGGACCGGCGATGAGGCCGGCCAGAAACGCGGCTTCGAGCGTCAGGTCGGTGGCGTTGTAGCGGAGGAGTAGTCTGGCCAGCACGCCCGCGCACACGGGAACGCCGAGGGCGAGGGCGAACACGAGCCGGTCGGGCCAGGCGCGGCGCTCGGTCAGCAGGATCGCCCGGAACCGGCGGTAGCGCACGAGGACCGTGGCGATCAGCGCGATGACCGCGAGCTTGACGACGAGCGTCGTCATCAGGATCTGCTGATCGGTGAGTCCGTGTGGTTGCGCCAGCACCCGTCTGCTAGCTTGCGTCACCGCTCGGGCCCGTGTCAAACCGGTCGACGGCAGTGCTATGATGTCGGTGGAGGAACCGGGATGATCAAGGCGCTGATGGTCGGTTTCGCGACCACGCTCCGCTACATCTTCACCAAGCCGGTCACGGTCAACTATCCGGAGCAGAAGGTGCCCGTGTTCCCGAAGTACCGCGGGAAGCAGGTGCTCATGCGGGACGAGCAGGGGCTCGAGAAGTGTGTCGCCTGCGGCCTGTGCTCGGTGGCCTGCCCGGCCGACGCGATCTACCTCGAGGCGGCGGAGAACGACGGCACGGTCCAGGCGGGTCCGCGCTACGCCTCGGTCTACCAGATCCACAAGACGCGCTGCATCTTCTGCGGCTACTGCGAGGAAGCCTGCCCGGTGTCGGCGATCTTCATGGGCAAGGACTACGAGCTGGCCGTCTACAGCAAGAACGACTTCATCTGGGACAAGTCCGACCTCCTGGTGTCCGCCAGCTGACGGGCGGCCGCCCCTATGCTCCGCCCCTTCCTCGACGAGATCGACCGCCGCGTGCTCGTGTGCGACGGCGCCATGGGCACGATGCTGTACTCGAAGGGCGTGTTCGTGAACCGCTGCTTCGAGTCGCTGAACCTCTCGGAACCGGACTTGGTCGCCGAGGTTCACCTGAACTACGTCAGGGCCGGCGCGGACGTGCTCGAAACGAACACCTTCGGCGCCAACCGCGTCAAGCTGGCGTCCTTCGGGCTCGTCGACAAGGTGCGGGCCATCAACGTGGCCGGCGCACGGGTGGCCCGCCACGCCGCGCGCGAGCAGGCCTATGTGGCCGGGGCGATCGGGCCGCTCGGCATCCGCATCGAGCCGTGGGGCAGGACGGGGATCGACGAAGCCGAGGCGTTCTTCCGTGAGCAGGCGGAGGCGCTGCTCGAGGGGCCGGTCGACCTGTTCATCCTCGAGACGTTCCGAGACCTGAACGAAATGGGGGCGGCGATAGCGGCCGTCCGGGGCCTGTGCGACCTGCCGATCGTCGCGCAGATGGCGATCGAGGAGCACGGCAACACGCTCGACGGGACGCCGCCGGAGCGGTTCGGGCCGGAGCTGGTGAGGCGCGGGGCGCACATGGTCGGCGTGAACTGCAGCGTCGGGCCGGCCGCGATGCTCGAGACGGTGGAACGGATCGCGGCCACCGCCGACGTGCCGCTCTCGGCGCAGCCCAACGCCGGCAAGCCGCGCCACATCGAAGGACGCACGATCTACCTGTCGTCGCCCGAGTACATGGCGTCCTACGCCCGCCGGTTCAGCGAGAAGGGCGTCCGCCTGGTCGGCGGCTGCTGCGGGACGACGCCGGAGCACATCAGGCAGATCAAGCTGGCCGTGGGCTCTTCGGCGGCCTCCCGGCGCGGGGGCGCGGTGCGGGTCGGCGCGGTGAGCGCTGGCGAGGCGACCGTGGCCCCGGTTCCGCGCGAGCGCAAATCGAGGCTGGCGCACGCGATGGCTCGAGGCACGTTCGTGCACCTGGTGGAGTTGACGCCGCCGAGGGGCCACGAATTCGCGCCCACCGTCGAAGAGGCGCGGGCGCTGAAGATCCGCGGCGTCGACGCGGTCAACATCCCGGACGGGCCGCTGGCCGCTGCGCGCATGAGCGCGGTGTCGATGGCGGTACTCATCGAGCAGCAGGCCGGCATCGAGACGGTCCTCCACTACGCGTGCCGGGATCGGAACCTGCTCGGCATGGAATCGGACCTGCTCGGCGCGCACGCGATGGGCGTCCGCAACGTGCTGCTCATTACCGGAGACCCGCCCCGCCGCGGCGACTACGCGTTCGCGACGGGCGTGTACGACGTGGACTCCATCGGACTGACCAACGTCGTCAACCGGATGAACCACGGCGTGGACATCGGCGGCGAGCCGCTCACCCGGCAGACCGCCTTCCACATCGGGGTCGCCGTCAACCCGACGGCCCTCAGTCTGGACGACGAGGTGCGACGCTTCGAGTTCAAGGTCGAAGCCGGCGCCGAATTCGCCGTCACGCAAATCGTCTTCGACCTCGACGCGTTCGATGCGTTCCTGAAACGGGTCGAGCACCTCAAGGTGCCCATCGTTGCCGGGTTGTGGCCGTTCGACAGCCAGCTGAACGCCGAGTTCCTGGCCAACGAGCTGCCCGGAGTGCGCGTCCCCGAGGAGCTCCTCCGGCGGATGCGGTCGGTCGCGCCGGGCGGAGCGGCCGTGGCCGAAGGCGTCGCCATCGCGCGGGAGCTGGCCCTCGCCGTGAAGGACCGCGTCCAGGGCATTCAGCTCTCGAACGCCACGGGGCGCATTCAGGTCGCCCTCCAGGTGCTCGACGCTCTCGCGTAAGTGGTTCCACGACGGCTACTTGTGGGCCGACGCCCGGACGACGTACAATACCGGGTCCGGTCGGATGCCGGCCCACCGGGCTGAACGTCCGCGGCGGGCGGGGGGAGACCAGAATGGCGCTATTCGAGCGGGAGATCAGCCGACGACGGGGAAGACTACATCTCTTCGTCCGACGTCGCCACGCGGGCGCTGTCGGTCACGGCCTTCGGGAACGATGTGGTCGACCGCGTGTACGCCAAGATGGCGTCCACCTACGATTGGACCTACGGCTGGACGCTGCACGCCGGGCGGCTGCAGGCGATCCAGCGCATGGGGCTCACGCCGTCCGACCGGATCCTCGAAGTGGGCGTCGGGACCGGCATCAATGCCGCGCTCTATCCGCGCGAGTGCGCGGTCACCGGCGTGGACTATTCCCCGGTGATGCTCGAGGAGGCCCGGAAACGCTTCGCCCGCAAAGGGCTGTCGAACGTGCGGCTGTTCGAGATGGACGGCGCGGACCTCAAGTTCGCCGACGATTCGTTCGACATCGTGTACGCGCCGTACGTGATCAGTGTCGTGCCCGACCCTTTGAGCGTGGCGACCGAAATGCGCCGGGTGTGCCGACCGGGCGGCCGGATCATCTTCCTCAGCCACTTCCGCAGCTCAAACTTCGTCCTCGGGACAATCGAGCGCCTCATCTCGCCGCTCACCATTCACGTCGGGTTCAGGGCCGACCTCGACCTGCCGGGACTTCTGGCGCAGGCGAAACTCACCCCGGTCTCGATTGAGAAGGTGAACGTCCCGCGGATCTGGTCGCTCGTCACCTGCGTCAAGTAACAGCCGGGCCCGCGTCGTCCAGGCAGCCGAGGATCGTCTCGGCGGCGACGGCGGCGCCCGTCACGTCGGCCGGCTTCGGCCGGGCCCGCGACAGGAGCTCCTCGAGGTACGGCCGCCACTCGCCCGCGAAGAGCGCCTCCTGCGGGATGAACTGCGACCGGACGTAGCGGGGCATCTCGCGCACCAGCACGTCGTACTCGACGAAGCGCCCGCGCGACGTGTAGAGAAGTGCCGTCTGGTGCGCGGCGCACTCGGAGATGATGCCGTAGCCCGGTTTCGTGGCGACGACGTCGACGGCGGCAACAAGGTCCTCGTACCGCCAGCCGGCATCGTACAAGCCCCCCTCATCGAACTCGATCACGCCGCGCCGGCTCTGGCGGGCCGCCTCCGACATCTCCAGGTGCCCGGTGATGACGGCTACGAAGTCGTCGCCGAAGGCGTCGAACGCGGCGGCGGAGAGCCCCTGCAACCCGTGGCCGCCGAACGACAGCAGCACGAGCGTCCGGTCGGCGGGCAGACCGAGGGCCTTTCGCGTTTCGAGCGGGTCGCGCGCCGAGCGCCGGGCGACGAGCGGCAGATCGCGCGTGGCGCCGGCCGGCGCCATCTCGAATCCGCCCCACATCGGGAGGCGGAGGAACAGGTCGGCCTCCGCGCAAGCCTCTCGGACCTGGCGGACCAGGTCGGGCGCGCCGAAGCCCTCGGGCTCGTACCCCTCGTAGATCCAGTCCCACGTGAAGTTGGCGATGGCGATAGACCGGACTCCACACGCGCGGGCGGCCGCGAACGCCAGCGGCGGCACGTCTCCGACGACCAGCGACGGCCGAATCGAGCGCAGGACGTCGCGCTCGGCAGCCACTCGCGCGTCGAACCCGGCGTAGAACGCCGCGGCCCGCCGCACGGTTTCGGCCTCGTCGAGGCGGAGGCTGTCGATCTGGACGATGCCCGTGTCGCACTCGACCGGCTGGAAGTCGACGGGTGCGCGCAGGGTCAGGTCGAAGATCCATCTCTTGGCGCCGGTGCGGATCACGACAGGGATGTCGGGGCGGCGGTCGCGGAGGGCGTTGATGATTTCGATCTCGCGCGACGCGTGTCCGAAACCGTGGCCGGAGATGTACCAGACGATGGGGTTCATGGGTCGGCATTGTCGCACAGGCTGAGGGCGGCCGGCGGCGAGTGGCCCGCTCGCGCGCGAGCCGGGTTTTGCTCTACGATGGGGCGTATGGGTTCGGGGAAGCGACTCGCCGAAGCGCTCGACGTGTCGATCGTCGTCCTGCTCGTGGCGGCATACGTCGTGGCGGCCACCGGCGGCGTTCGCTGGGAGGTGTTCGGCTTCCGGCTGTCGATGACCTCGCCGTCACGGGCCGTCCTCCTGGCGGCTTTCCTGGTGTTGATCCGGCGCTGGCGGGCGCCCGGCGCGCCGCTCCACCCCTGGATCGCACGCGCGGGCTCCGCGCTGGTGGGCCCCGACGCCGAACCGTCGCCCCGGGCCGGCGGCATCTGCCGTCCGTGGCGCGGAGAGTGGGTTGCGGTGTCGGCGTTGTTCCTCGGGCTCACCGCGGTGATGGCCTGGCAGCAGCTGACGGCGTTCCACGCGGTCGGTGATACCGGTGACCCGCTGTTCTCGGTGTGGCGCCTCAGCTGGGTGGCGCACCAGCTGCCCCGGGACCCGGTGCGTCTGTTCGACGCGAACATCTTCTTTCCGGAACCGAGGACGCTGGCCTACTCGGACGCGATGCTGGCGACGGCGTTGATGGCCGCGCCGCTCCTGTGGCTCGGCGTGCATCAGCTCGTCGTCTACAACACCGTGCTCCTGCTGTCGTTTGCCGCCTCGGGCGTGGCGATGTACGCGCTCGCGAAGGAGCTGACAGGCAACCGCCCGGCGGCGCTCGTCGCGGGCGTGGCCTTTGCCTTCTACCCGTTCCGCTTCGAGCACTACAGCCACCTCGAGCTGCAGGTGACCTTCTGGATGCCGCTGGCGCTGCTGATGATGCACCGCACGGTCACGAGCGGCCGCGTGCGCGATGGCGTCGTCACCGGGCTGATGGTTGCGCTCCAGACGCTCTCGTCGCTCTACTGCGGACTGTTCCTGCTGGTCGTGATGGCGGTTGTCTGGGTGTCGGTCCGGGGATGGAGGACGCCGGCGAACCGCCGCCTTGCGCCCTGGCTGGCCGCCGCGGCCGTCGTCGTCGTGATGGTATTGCCGGTCGCCGTTCCCTACCTGCAGAACCGCGGCCAGCTCGGCGAACGGCCCGACTGGGAAGCGCGGATCTACAGCGCAACGCCGCGGAGCTACCTGGTCGCGCACGTGAGAAGCCGCCTCTACGCGAAGGTACTGGACGGGCCGCGAACGCCCGAGGCCAGCCTGTTTCCCGGCATCGCCGTGGTCGCCCTCGCCCTCGCGGGGGCCTGGCCTCGCCTCACCAGGACCAGGGCCGCCTACGCGGTCGCCCTTCTGGTGGCGTTCGACGGGTCGCTCGGCCTGAACGGCATCGTCTTTCCGACGCTGCGCGACTACGTCCTGCCGTTCCGCGGCCTCCGGGTGCCCGCCCGGTTCAGCATGCTGGTGGGGCTTTCGCTCTCCGTGCTGGCGGGCTACGGCGTCGTCCGGCTTCGCGAGTGGCTGCGGCCGAAGGGCGGCCGGCTGGTCGCCGCGCTGCCGGTGGCGTTCGCGACGGTGCTGCTCGCGGAGGACGTCCCGAACCTGGTGCTGACGGAAATGCCTGTCAGGCCGCCGCTCATCTACGACTACTTCACGGGTGCCCCGTCATCGGTGCTGGTCGACCTGCCGTTCCCCGAGAGCCTCGAGCGTGCGACCGCGGACTCGCGGCGCCTGTACTATTCGACCTTCCACTGGCAGACACTCATCACCGGCAGCAGCGGGTACTTCCCCGAGTCATTCCGGCAGGCCGTCGAGGTGCTGCGCGGGGTGCCGACGGCGCGGGCGGTGACGTTCCTCCGGGACCGCGGCGTCCAGTTCATCGCGCTCAACCGCGCCGACTGCGCGGACTGGGAGGTACTGGCGATCGATCGAGTACCTGGACCAGGACCAGCGGGTCGAACTCGTGCGTCGCATTGGCGGGTCGCGCCACGACGCGTCCCTCTACCGGCTCCGTCCCCGTGTGCGAAGTGAGAATTAGCAATTCAGAATTTCGAATTCTCAATTCTCAGTTCTCAATTCCTGCGCCCGACTTCTTCCCCTACTCGTTCCACCACTCCACGCGCTGGCGTTCGGGCCGGCGGAAGACGAACACACCCGCCAGGCCGACGACGAACCCGGCGACGTGCGCCCAGAACGCGATACCGCCCTGGTTCCCCGCCGTGTGCGCGATCGATCCGGCGCCGCTGAACAGCTGCATCAGGAACCAGAATCCGAGGAAGAAGATGGCCGGGATCTCGACGATTTCGATGAAGATGAACAGCGGGATCAGCGTCAGCACCCGCGAGTGCGGGTAGAGCACGAAGTAGGCGCCCATGACGCCGGCGATCGCCCCGCTCGCGCCGATGGTCGGCACGAGCGACTGGGGATTCACCATCGTCTGCGCGAGACCGGCCAGCGTGCCGCACAACAGGTAGAACACGAGGTAGCGCCCGTGTCCCAGCCGATCCTCGACGTTATCGCCGAAGATCCACAGGTACCACATGTTCCCGATGAAGTGGAGCCATCCGCCGTGCAGGAACATCGACGACACGAGCGTCGGCCACGCGAACTCCGCCGGGACGATGCCGAAGTCGAGGAGAAAGGCTTGGCGGGATGGTCCGGGGAGCGACAACTCGAACAGGAACGCGAGGGCATTGACCGCGATGATCCCGATGGTGACGAACGGAGTGGTGCGGGAGGGGATCACGTCGCGAAGGGGGATCATGCGGTGAGTATACGGGATCCGCGCCGGGCCGCGCCCGGGCCCGGCGGTGTGGCGGCCTCTGGAGCCTGCGGCATATAATCGGGGTTCGGTATCCTGAACGGAGGCGGGAAATGCGCCGCTGCACCTGGCTGTTGACGGTCGTGGTGACCGCTGCTTGGCTCGCCGCAGTTGGAACCGGGTTCGGGCAGCAGCCGGCGACCCCGCCGCCGGCGGCACCGCCTTCGCAGGCCGCGCCGGATGCGCAACAGCCGCCCCCCTCCTCGTCGAAGGTCTTCAACCCGGACATCGCAGTGGTCGGGAACTTCCTGGGCGCCGCCGGACACAACCCGCAGGTTTCCACGCCGGCGTTCGAGATGCACGAGGTGGAGGTGTCGTTCCAGGCGGTGGTCGACCCTTATGCCCGCGCGGACTTCTTCGTCTCCATCGGGCAGGACGGAAGCGTCGACCTCGAGGAAGGTTCCGCCACCTTCACGAGTCTGCCCCTCGGGCTCCTGGCGAAGGTCGGCAAGCTGAAGGCCGCCTTCGGCAAGGTCAACCAGATGCACAACCACGTCATGCCGTGGACCGACCGGCCGCTGATGACCGAGAACCTCGTCGGCGGGGAGGAGGGCATTTCGGACGCCGGCATCTCGATTTCACGCCTGATTCCCAACCGCCTGATGTTCCTCGAGGCGACGGCCGAGTTCTACCGGGGCGAGTCGGCGATCTTCCACGCGCCGACCAGCGGCGACCTCACGTATGTCGGCCGTCTTCGGGGGTACCGCGATATCGGCGAAGCGGCGAACATCGATGTCGGCGGGGCGTATGCGTACGGACACAATGGAGCCGATGCGACGAGCACCACCGAGCTCGTCGGGTTCGATGCCACGTTCCGGTACAGGCCGCTGCGACGAGCCCTCTATCGCCGCTTCCTTGCCCGGACGGAGATGGTGTGGAGCGGTCGCAGCGAGTTGGCGGGGCAGCCGACGTCGTTTGGCGCCTACGTCTCGTGCGAGTACCAATTCGGCCGCCGCTGGTACGCCGGCGCACGAGCGGACTACTCGGACCGGCCCAGCGACCCGGGGTTGACCGACAAGGGCGGATCGCTCATTCTCACCTTCTGGCCGAGCGAGTTCAGCCAGATTCGCGGACAGTACCGCCGCACGCGGTACGCGGAGGGCACGACCGCGAACCAGTTCCTGCTGCAGTTCCTGTTCTCGATCGGGGCGCACGGGGCGCATACATTCTAGGCAGAGAACAGTCGTGAGTTGCCAGTCCTGAGTCACCAGTCGGTCAGGCGTGACAATCCGGCAACTGCTAACTCATGACTCAGAACTGACGACAGCCAACCACCGAGCGCGAGTAGGAGTACCCGATGCGACGTTCCCTCCTCATCTGCCTCGCACTTTCTCTGGTCGTCGCGCTGTCTGCCGCCCCCGCCCGGAAGCTGAACGTGGTCACCACGACGGAGGACCTGGCGGCGCTGGCCCGCGAGGTCGGGGGCGACCGGATCGCCGTTGAGGCACTGGCGCGCGGGTACCAGGACCCGCATTTCGTCGAGCCGAAGCCGAGCTTCATCCTGAAGCTCAACAAGGCCGACCTGCTCATTGCCGTCGGACGCGAGCTGGAGCTCGGGTGGCTGCCGCCGCTCATCACGCAGAGCCGGAACCCGAAGGTACAGCCGGGAGCGCAGGGCTACCTGGACGCGTCGCTGACGGCGAGGGTCCTCGAGCCGCCAGCCGGACAGATCACCAGGGCGATGGGCGACGTGCACCCTCAGGGGAACCCGCACTACTGGCTCGACCCGGACAATGGCCGGCGGGTCGCCAAGGTCATCCAGAACACGCTGTCCACGCTGAGCCCGGCCGACGCCGAGTATTTCGCCGGCCGGTATGCCGACTTCGACAAGAGGCTGGCCGAGGCGGAGAAGCGTTGGGACGGTCAGATGGCGCCCTACAAAGGGCTGAAGATTGTCACCTACCACCGCTCGTGGCCGAACTTCGCCGACCGGTTCGGGTTGGAGGTGGTCGGCTACATCGAACCGCGCCCGGGGATCCCGCCGTCTCCCGGACACACCCTGGAGCTGGTCAAGGAGATCAAGCGGCTGGGTGTGAAGCTCATGTTCGTCGAGCCGTATTTCGACCTGAAGACGCCCGAGGCGGTCTCCCGCCAGACGGGGGCGCGCGTGCTGGTGATGGCTCCATCGGTCGGCGCGGAAAAGGAGATTACCGACTACATCAAGCTCTTCGATTACGATATCAATCTGGTCATCACGGCGATCAGACAGGCCGGCGCGAAGTAGAGCGGACCATTGGTGGAAAATGGACCTGACGACCCTGCAGTTCCTGGCGGCGCCGTTTGCCGCCAGCCTCATTCTGGCCGGCATCCACGCCTACCTGGGCGTGCACGTCGTCGAGCGGGGCGTGATCTTCGTGGACCTCTCACTGGCGCAGATCGCCGTCCTCGGGGCGAGCATTGCGCTGGTGCTGCCGCGGGGCGGCGGCGACCCGCACGCGCCGATCGTCTACTGGATGAGCCTGGGGTTCACGTTCGTTGGTGCGGCGGTCTTCTCGGTGGTCCGTGGGCAGAAGGCCCGGATTCCCCAGGAAGCGATCATCGGGATCTGCTACGCGGTGGCGTCGGCGGGGGCGATCCTGGCGATGAGCAAGGCGCCGTCGGAGAGCGAGCACCTCAAGGACATGCTGGTCGGGAACATCCTCGCCGTGTCGTGGCCGGAGGTCGGGCGGACGGCGCTGCTTTACGGCGCCATCGGCGTGTTCCACTTCATCTTCCGGAAACCGTTCCTTGCAATCTCGACGAGCCACGGGCAGGCGGGCGTTCCCGGCCTGTCGGTGCGCTGGTGGGATTTCCTGTTCTACTCGTCGTTCGGGTTCGTCGTTACGTCATCGGTGTCCATCGCCGGCGTCCTGCTGGTCTTCTGCTATCTCGTCGTCCCGTCGGTCGGGGCGATGCTTTACTCCGAGCGCATCGGCCGGAGGCTGGCGATCGGGTGGACGATGGGCACCGTGGTGTCGGCCGCCGGCGTGTTCCTGTCCCTGAAACTGGATCTGCCGACCGGCGCGACCATCGTATGCACGTTCGGCGCCGCGCTGGCGCTGATGGCGGCCGCCCGGCCCCTGGTCCGTGCCGTCATGTCGCGAGTGTGAGATGACCTGCACGCAGTGCGGAACGGAAATCGCCGACCGGGCGCTGGTCTGCTACCGTTGCGGCCGGGCGACGGCAGAATCCCCGGCGCGGCCCGGACGGGCCGCGCCGCCGCGGAGTCGCATCCCGATCGTTGCGGCGCTGCTCGTCCTCACGCTTGGCGCCCTGTACATGTCGCAGGCGGCGGCCGGCGAGGCGCCGCGCGTCGTGTCCTGGTCGGTGGCGGGGCTTGCGGCGATTGTGCTGGCGTGGTGGTTCTGGCGGGGGCGCCGCTGACGGGTGCGACGCCTCTCAGTTTCGGAGCGATGTCATGTCTGAAGCCTGGTTCGAATTCACCGCAGGAACGAGTCGGCGGCAAGTGACCGTCGAGAAGGACCCCTTCACCATCGGCCGCCGCACGGGTAACGACCTCCGGCTGGACGGCGCCGATGTGTCGCGCGAGCACGCGGTGGTCTCCAGGAATGGCGAGCAGTACGTCCTCCGCGACAGCAAGTCGAGGTTCGGGACGTACGTCAACGGCGCCCAGATCTCCGAGAAGGCGCTGAGCCACGGGGACCGGGTTCGCCTGGGGCAGAGCGGAGGTGTCGAGATCGTCTTCCATCTCGGAGAGCCGGGTGGGATGCGGGTGTCCTCCATCAGCTCCGACCCCCAGAGCCAGACGTCCGCCGGCAGCGAAATCCGGCAGGTGGCGACGCTGCTCGAGGGGCTCCGCGCGCTCGGCTCGGCGCGCGTGCTCGATGAAGTGCTGGCGCTCGTCATCGACTCGGCGACCGAACTGAGCGGCGCCGAACGCGGGTTCATCATGCTGGCCGACGCCGAGGGCCGGCTCGAGTTCAAGCTGGCGCGGGCAAGGGGCCGGGTCACGCTGTCGGGCCGGTCGTTCGAGACGAGCGGCAAGGTGTCCTACGAGACGAGCGTGAAGATTCCGGAAGAGGTCTTCCGGACCGGCAAGCCGAAGGTGGTGCTCGATCTGCTCGACGGTGATGCCGCGGCGGTTCACCAAGGGACAATCGCGCTCGGCATTCGACACGTGTTCTGCGTCCCGCTGCGGCTCGTGCAGTTCTTCGACCGTGCCGACAGCCCGCCCGAGGAGAAGCGGATCGGCGTCCTCTACCTCGACAGCCGCGAGCGGGGGACGCTCGAGACGCAGGCGACCCGCGCGGGCCTCGAGACGCTGGCGAACGAAGCGGCGGTGGCCATCCAGAACGCCCGGCTCTACCGCGAGGCGATGGAGAAGGCGAAGATGGATCAGGAGTTGAGGATCGCAGCCGAGATCCAGCAGAGCCTCCTGCCGCCGCCGGCCTGGTCGTCCGAGTTCTTCGACGCGATCGGCACGACGGTGCCATGCCGCGCCATCGGCGGCGACTTCTTCGAATACCTGACGATGGTCGACGGTTCGGCGGGCTTCGTGGTCGCCGATGTGTCGGGGAAGGGGGCTCCGGCGGCGCTCCTGACGGCGGTCACGCAGGGTGTGCTTGCGACGCAGACCTCGTTCGGCGGCGGGCCCGCGGCCGCGGTGGCGCGCGTCAACCAGATTCTCATCCGCCGTGCCGTGGCGTCGCGGTTCGTCACGGTCTTCTTCGCGGCGATTTCGCGCGACGGGACGCTCACCTACTGCAACGGCGGGCACAACCCGCCGTTCCTGGTGAGCGGATCGACGGTGCGCCGGCTCGAGGCGGGCGGGCTGCTCTGCGGGCTGTTCGAGAAGGCGACCTACGAGGAAGAGACGGTCCAACTCCATCCGGGAGACGTGCTGGTGATGTTCAGCGACGGCATTTCAGAGGCGTTGAACGCGGCCGGCGAGGAGTTCGGCGACCACCGCATTCTCGCGTGCGTGGAGAAGCACGCCAAGGACAAGGCCAGCCAGACGCTCGAGTGCCTGGTGCAGACGGTCAACTCGTTCGCCGCGGGCACCGTGCAGAGCGACGACATGACGGCCGTCGTCGTCCGCTACGGGACGCCGGAGTGATCCGCCTTCGCCCTTCGGGCTTCGGCGAGACACGGCTCACCCCAGGTGTGGGGCGGGGCGGTGCCGGTGTGGGGCGGGGCTTCCGCGGGCGCCGAAGCGCCTGGCGCGGAGGCGGCAGCCCCGCCGTCATTGCCCTCTGGCTGGCGGGCGCCTTCGTCATCTGGAACGCCGTGTTCGACGCGCACATCGTGCGCGGCGCCGCGGGCTACGTTGAACGCCAGCAACTCTTCGCAGAGGGCCGTGGCCCGCGCGTGGATATCGACCAGGCGATGGGCGCGGCGAAACGCCAGGGCGTCCGCGTCGCATCCCTCTGGGCTGGCGGGGAGCTTGCCGCCGGCGCCACGTTCGCGGCGGCCGTCAGCGTGAGGCGCCGGCGTCGCGCCCCGGACGCGACGCGAGCCGCTTCTCGATAGCCGGCAGCGCCTCCACGAGAACATCACCCACAGTTTGCAGGCTTCGCGCGCTCACCTTGTCGAGCGTGTCGCCGGCGGTGTGCCACGGCGGGTAGTCCTCGGGGCCGTCGATGATGTCGACCGCTGGCACGCCAGCCTTCAGGAACGGGAGGTGGTCGTCCTCGATCTCGGTCGACGCGTCGAGAAACGCATCGGTCTGCTTCAAGCGCTTCGCGGCAGCCCAGATGGCGTCTGTCAGCCACGGCGTCGAGGCGGATTCCCGCCGGATCGTGAGATCTCGATCGGCGATCATGTCGACCAGAATGAGCGCGCGCAGGCCGGCCAGCGACTTCTCGCGCTGCGCGACGTCCACGTAGTGCCGGCTGCCGTAGGTATGGTCGGTCCCTCGCCACTCGATGGTGGCTTCCTCGCCGTCGAGGAACAGCAGTTCGACGGTGAAGGGGGACTTGCGCGCCTTCATCACGCGGCCCCATTCGATGAGGAATGCGGTGCTGGACCCGGCGTCGTTCGCCCCGACGAAGCGGAATTCCCGATAGAGCTTCGTGTCGTAGTGGCCGGCGAAGACGATGCGATCGGCGGAAGACCCGGGGATGCGGGCGATGAGGTTCACCATGCGGATCCGCCCAATCGGCGTCTCGGCATCGAACGCCTGCTCGACCGTCTGGATGCCGATGTCAGCCAACTGGCTCCTGATGTACCGCCGCGTCGATTCGAGCGCGGGCGAACCGGCGGGGCGCGGACCGAACGCCACGACCTGCCGCAGGTGCTCGTAGGCGCGGCTGCCGTCGAAGCCGGCCGGCGATTGCGCGGCCACCGCGGCGGCGGCGACCGCCGCTCCCAGGAGCGCGGCCACGACGACACGACTACTCACCGCTCTCATCATGATCGCCCACCATTATGCAGGATTCGGAGGCTGGGCGTGGCGAACGTCCCGGGCGGACACGACAAAGATGACATCCTCGGCGATGTTCGTGGCGTGGTCGCCAATCCGTTCGAGGTGACGCGATATCAGGATCAAGTCGAGCGACCCTTCGATTGTGGCCGGGTCCTGGAGCATGTAGGTCAGGAGTTCCCGGAAGATCTGGGTCTTGAGGGCGTCCAGCGTGTCGTCGCGTTCGAGCACCGACCGCGCCAGCGCGACGTCACGCTTCACGAATGCATCGAGCGCGTCGCGCAGCATCGCCTGCGCGATGGTCGCCATGCGCGGCAGGTCGAGCAGCGGCTTCACCGGCGGCAGCGCCACGTAGCGGTGCGCGGCTTCCGCGATGTTCACCGCCATGTCGCCGATCCGCTCGAGGTCGCTGCTGATCTTCAGCGCCGCGACGATGACGCGAAGGTCGGAGGCCATCGGCTGGTGCAGGGCCAGAAGCCGGAAGGCGAACGCGTCGATCGCGACGTGCAGCTGATTGATCGGCTCGTCGCCCTTCAACACGAGGGTCAACCGGTCCTGGTCGCCCGATACGAGCGCATCCACCGCCACCTGGACGCGATCCTCGGCCAGTCCGCCCATGGCGAGGATCTCCTCCCTGAGGTGGTCGAGTTCCTCTTGAAAGTGCCTGAGCCGCTCCTTGTTGTCCATCCGCGTCCTTCTTTTGCCCACCGAAAGTCGTGAGCGCGTGCGTCCCGTCGTCAGGCTACCCGAAGCGTCCGGTCACGTAGTCCTCGGTCAGCTTCTCGCCAGGCGCCGTGAAGACCTTCTCGGTCGAATCGGTCCTCGACCAGCCGGCCCAGCCAGAAGAACGCCGTGCGGTCGGAGACGCGGGCCGCCTGCTGCATGTTGTGGGTGACGATGACGATGGTGTAGTCGCGCTTGAGCTGGTAGATCAGTTCTTCGATCCGCTGCGTCGCAATCGGATCGAGCGCCGATGCGGGCTCGTCCATCAGCAGGATGTCCGGTCGCACCGCGAGGGCTCTCGCGATGCACACGCGCTGCTGCTGCCCGCCGGAGAGCGACAGCGCCGAGTCGCGCAGGCGGTCCTTCACCTCGTCCCAGAGCGCCGCGGCCCTCAGGCTTTCCTCGACCTGGCCGTGCAGGTCCGAGCGGCTCGACGCCAGGCCGTTCACGCGAATGCCGTACGCCACGTTTTCGAAGATCGACTTGGGAAACGGGTTCGACTTCTGAAACACCATCCCGACGCGCCGCCGGAGATCCACGACGTCGGTCCCGGGCCCGTAGATGTTCTGCCCGTCAATCTCGATGCGGCCCTGCAGGCGCGCGCCCGGAATCGTGTCGTTCAGCCGGTTCAGCGTGCGGAGCAGCGTGCTCTTCCCGCAGCCCGAGGGTCCGATGAACGCGGTGACGAGACGGGATGGGACGTCGAGGGAAACGTCGAACAACGCCTGCTTGGCGCCGTAGAAGAAGTTCGCCCGGCTGATGCGAATCTGGGGCTCTGCGCGCTCCGGGGCCTGATGAGGTTCGGCCGCGCGCGCAAGGCTCGCCAGTGCCACTTCCATCCCATCAGCATAGCGGTCGCCGGTTGCCGGCCGGTTTCCCCGGTGTTAATTCCGTGTTACCGCGAGGCCTGTCCTGCGGGTCGGCGAGGCAACCGCGCGCCGGTGGCTACGCGACGGTGCCGGCGGGCACGACGCCCCACTTGGGGACGATGATGATCCCGCCCCGGACGTGGTAGCCCGGGCCGTCGGCGTGCTGGATGCCGGCCTCGTTCGTGAGGCGGACGTCGGGGCCGATGCGGGCGTTCTTGTCCACGATCACGCGGTCGAGCACCGAGCCTTCGCCGATGCCCATCGGAGGGCCGTCTGCCGCGTAGGCCGGGGCGTCGTCGTCGTTCTCATAGAAGTCGGCGCCGAGCAGCACCGACCGGCTGATCTGGCACCCGCGGCCGATCCGCGTGCGGATGCCGACGATCGACTGCGTGATGGACGAATGGTCGGCGTAGGACCCTTCCGCGATCAGCGCCTCGTCCACCTTGCAGTTGTTGAGCCGCGAGCCGGGCAGAAAACGCGGGCGCGTGAAGACCGGCCGCCGCGGGTCGTAGAAATTGAACGGCGCCTTCGGGCGCGTCAGCATGATGTTGGCGTCGTAGAACGATTCCACCGTTCCGACGTCCTTCCAGTAGTCGCGGAACAGATACGCGTTCACGCGCCGGCTCGCCAGCGCCGCGGGGATGATCTCGTGGCCGAAGTCGACGCCGGCGTGGCGTTCGAGCGACTCGATCAGCACGTCGCGAGTGAAGACATAGATGCCCATCGAGGCGACGAACGGCTTGTCGGCGCCCGGCCTCATGAACCGGGACCCGCCCGGGATGCTCGACCCGATCGCGTTCAGCCGCTCCGGGCTCGGCTTCTCCTCGAACTCGACGATCTGGCCGTCGGCGTCGAACCTGAAGATGCCCATCCCTGGCGCTTCCTCGGGCGAAACCGGCTGCGCCGCGATGGTGACATCGGCCCGCCGCTCGATGTGCTCGTCGAGCATCGCCGCGTAATCCATGCGGTAGAGATGATCGCCCGCCAGAATCAAGTAGGTACTCGGCATCGTGATAGACGAAGTGCCGCGCGGCCTGGCGGACCGCGTCCGCCGTGCCCTGGAACCAGTTCGGGTTGTCGGGCGTCTGCTCGGCGGCCAGGATCTCGACGAACCCGCGGGAGAACATGTCCATCCGGTATGTTTCCGCGATGTGCCGGTTCAGCGACGCCGAGTTGAACTGCGTGAGCACGTAGATTCGCCGGATGTCGGCGTGGAGGCAGTTGCTGACCGGCACGTCGATAAGCCGGTACTTGCCGCCGATGGGAACCGCCGGCTTGGCGCGCAGGTGGGTGAGGGGGTACAGTCGCGCGCCGCGCCCGCCGCCGAGGATGAGTGCGAGGACGTGTTTCATGCGGTAGTAGCCTATGGCGAGACGCCCGTGGAGGCAAGCCTGTCCTGCGCGACCGCCGCGTCAGGAATGCTGACCGTGAACACCGCGCCGCCCTGGGGGCGGTTGGCCGCGGTCACGCGCCCGCCGAGCAGCTCCACGAGGTGCTTCACGATCGACAGGCCCAGGCCCGTGCCGCCCGACTCCCGCGAGCGCGCCTTGTCCACCCGATAGAACCGCTCGAAGATGCGCTCGAGATCCGGCTCCGGGATGCCCGGGCCCTCGTCGGAGACGGTGACGGCGACGCCGCCCGGCTCGGGCCGTGCTGCGAGCACGATGCGGCCGCCCTCGGGCGAGTAGTTCACCGCGTTCTCGACGAGGTTTCTCAGCACATCCTGGAGCTTCGCCGGGTCGGTTCTGATGGTGGATACGGCCTGGTCGATGTCGATGGCGACATCGTGCCGGCGCGATCCGATCTGGGGCGCCAGGTCGGCCACGGCGCCAGCCATCAGCGCGTGCACGGCGCACAGTGACGACTCGACCGGCTCCTGCCGTGCCTCGAGTCCGGCCAGCCGCAGCAGGTCTCTCACGAGCCGCTCCATCCGGCTCACGTGGCGGCCGATGATTTCGAGGAAACGGGCGCGATCGTCGGGCCCGACGGGTTCGTCGGAGAGCGCTTCGACGTAGCCCCGGATGGCCGTGAGCGGCGTCCGCAGCTCGTGGGAGACGTTGGCGACGAAGTCGCGCCGCACCCGGTCGGCGCGGCGAAGGTCGGTGATGTCGTGCAGGACGAGGACCGCGCCGCTCACCGACGCTGCGGAGATTGGGGCGGCTCGCGCAACCAGCCGGCGGCCCTGAGCCCGGGCCGGGGAGAGTTCCAGGTGCGGGGGATGCTCGCCGTGGAGCGCCGACGTCAGCAGGGCGGCAACGCCCGGATGCCGTACCGCTTCCAGGTAGTGGCCGCCGACGCCTGCCACGTCGAGCCCCAGCATCTCGCGTGCGGCGTCGTTGACGATCTGGACGCGGCCCTGACTGTTCACCGCCATCACGCCTTCGACCATGCCCGAGAGGATGGCGTCGGTCCTGGCCCGATCCTGGGCCAGTTCGGCCGCGCGGCTCGCCAGCTCCAGCACGGTGTCGTCGAGGACGCGGGCCACCGTGCCCAGCTCGTCGCGCTCGTAATCGCGCACCCGCTGGGCGAGGTCGCCGGAGGCGACGCGGCGGGCGGCAGCCGCGATGGCCTGGAGGCGCCGCCCGAGCAGCGTCGACGCGAGCCAGGCGAGCGCCAGGGCGCCGACGAGGGAGACGCCGAGCGCGACCAGTGTGATGTGCCGAACCGACGCCACCTGCTGCTGCACCTCGGTCAGCGGGAGGGCCAGCCGGACGACCTGCATCCGCGGGTGGTCCACGGTGACGGCGACGTACAACATGTCGGTCTGCACGGTCTGGCTGTGACGGCGCGAGATCCCGACGCCCGTCGCCCGGGCCTGCGCCACTTCGGGCCGCGTGGCGTGATTCTCGAGCGCGGCCAGGGCCTCGCCGCGCACCATCGAATCGCCGACGACCGTGCCGTCGCCGGCGATGAGCGTCACCCGCGCCGGCAGCGTCCTGCCGAGCCGGATGGCTTCGTCCTCGATGGCGCCGGGCGCGATGTCGCGCTCGTGGGCCGACAGGACGTCGGCCACCAGGTGCGCCTCCGAGATCAGCGACTGCTCGATGCGCCGGTAGGTCTGTTCGGGCAGCGAGAGGGAGACCAGCGTGGCGACGAGCAGCAACGCGGCGGCCGCGACGCCGAAGACGGCCGCGAAGATCTTCCCGCGGAACCCGAAGGGCATCGACCTACTCCCGGGATCGGTCGGCCAGCTTGTAGCCGAACTGCTTGACCGTCACCAGCGCATCGGCCAGCAGCGGGATCTTCTCGCGCAACCGGCGCACGTGCACGTCCACCGTGCGCGTGCCGCCGGTGTACTGGTAGCCCCACACCTCGGACAAGAGTCGATCGCGCGACAGCACCCGCCCTCTGTGCTGCATCAGGTACTCGAGCAGCAGGAACTCCTTTGCCGTCAGCGCCACTTCGCGCTCCGCATCGGTGACGACGTGCTTGTCGCGATCGAGCTCGATTGGTCCGTACTGGAGCCGGACGTCCGGGGGCGCCGAAGCGCGCGTCGACCGGCGGAGCAGTGCGCCAACCCTGGCCACCAGTTCCTTCGGGCTGAACGGCTTGGTCAGGTAGTCGTCCGCGCCGAGTTCGAGTCCCGCCACGCGGTCCGATTCCTCCGCGCGGGCGGTGACCACGATGATCGGGAGGTCGACCGATTGCGGGTCGCGGCGGAGCGCCTGGCAGATCTCCAGGCCGTGGAGGCCGGGCAGCATCAGGTCGAGGACCAGCAGGTCGGGCATTCGAATCCGGACCCGAGGGAGGACTTCGGTCCCCGATGCGGCAATCTCGACCGAGTGTCCCGCCCTCACGAGGTAGTGCCGGATCAGCTCGGCGATGTCACGGTCGTCTTCGACGACGAGGATGTAGCTCACGGCGTTCCTTCGCGACGATCCTGTCAGCCCGGCCGGGCGGTGTCAACAGCCCGGGAGCGCGGCAACACCCATTTAACAGGTACGACATCTCAGCGAAATGTCAGCTGTCTAGACTGGACGTTGGGATGAGTGAGAAGAACGCGTGACGGCCACCCGGTCGAGGTTCGCAGCACGGCTCCGCCGGGGCGACGCCCTTGCGCACACCGTGGCGTTCGCATTCGGTGCCGCGGTTGTCGGCCTCACCGGCCTGCTCGGCTGGGAACTGTGGCGCAACTCGGCCCTGGCGAGGCGCCGGTTCGGGCTCAGCTTCCTCGCGTCGCAGACGTGGGACCCGGTTGCCGGCCAGTTCGGCGCCGGCGCGTTCGTGTACGGAACCGTCATGACGTCGGCCATCGCCCTCGCGATCGCGGTCCCGCTGGGCATCGGCGTCGCCATCTTCCTCGCGGAACTGGCGCCGCGGCGGCTGTCCGCCGTCGCGGGCATGCTGCTTGAACTGCTGGCGGCCATTCCCAGCGTCATCTACGGTCTGATCGGCATGGCCGTGCTGGTGCCGGTGATGCGGCAGTGGGTGCAGCCGGCGCTCAAGGCGGCGACCGGCGGCTTCCCGCTCTTCAGCGGACCGGCCTACGGGATCGGTCTGCTCACGGCCGGCGTCGTCTTGTCGATCATGATCGTGCCCTTCATCGTCTCGGTTGGACGCGAGGTGCTCATCTCGGTGCCGCGCGAGCAGCGGGAGGCGGCGCTCGCCCTCGGCTCGACGAAGTGGGAGAGCACGTGGAAGGTCGTGCTGCCCTACGCAAGGCCCGGGCTGTACGGCGCGATCTTCCTGGCGCTGGGCCGCGCCCTCGGTGAAACGATGGCCGTGACGATGGTCATCGGGAACCGGCCGGAGATCGCGGCCTCGTTCTTCGCCCCGGCCTATTCGATGGCCGCTGTGATCGCGAACGAGTTCAGCGAGGCGACCGAGGATCTGTATCTCCACGCCCTGATCGAGGTCGGCCTCGTGCTCTTCATATTGACGCTCGTGATCAACGCGCTGGCGAGGGGGCTCATCAGCGCGACGTCCGGCGTGGGCGACGGCCGATGACGCTTCTGACCCGCAACCGGCGGCGGAAGATCGTGAACGGCGTCATGTTGAGCCTGACGGCCGTCTTCACCGTGGTGAGCGTCTCGGTGCTGTTCTTCGTCCTCGGGTTCCTGCTCCTCAAGGGCGGGATGTCGGTGAATCTGGCGTTCTTCACCAATCTGCCGAGGCCGGTCGGGGAAACGGGCGGCGGGATGGCGAATGCTCTGACCGGCAGTGCGAAGCTGCTCGGGATCGCCGCGCTGACCGGGCTGCCGACCGGGTTTCTGGCGGGTCTCTATCTGAGCGAGTTCGCGGGCAGACGAATGGCGAGTGCGGTTCGTTTTGCCGCCGACCTGCTGAACGGCGTGCCGTCGATCGTCGTCGGCATCTTCATCTACACGCTCATCGTCCTCCCGATGAAGCAATTCTCGACGTTGGCCGGCGGGCTGGCGCTCGGCGTCATGATGATTCCGATCATGACTCGAAGCACGGAGGAGTTCCTGCTGGCTGTGCCGCTGTCGCTGCGCGAGGCGTCGCTGGCCCTCGGGGCTTCGCGGACGCTCACCATCGTCCGCGTGGTCGTGCCCGCCGCCGCCCGGGGCATCGTGACGGCCGCCATGCTGGGTTTGGCTCGCGTGGCCGGCGAAACCGCCCCCCTGCTCTTCACGGCCCTGGGCAACTCCTACTGGAGCCAGGGCGTGCTCCAGCCCACGGCGTCGCTCCCCGTCATGATCTTCAACTACGCCGTGTCCCCGTACGAGGACTGGCATCGGCAGGCGTGGGCGGCCGGTCTCGTCCTCCTGACGCTCGTTCTAGTGGCCAATCTGGCTGCGCGCCTGCTGCTCGGCGGCAGGCGTCATGCGTAGTCGGCAGCATTCTGTGGCTCTTTCACGCACGATCGCCTCCCGCGTTCGAGCCGGGGTGAGGATTCTGATACAATTCGTCGGCTCGGCGGCTAGCGGTCCGGTGCCTGCAACCGGGCAGCGCATGGCCGCGGGCAGGTCCGAGCGGGTCGCGGTGTGCCCGAGCGAAGGGGGAGTGTGTGGCGTTCCGGCTGATTCCGAAAGAGGAGAAGTTCTACCAGGATTTCCTGGCGATCGCCGACGAGCTGAAGAACGGCGCGCGGCTGCTCGAGGAGATGCTCGCCTCGGATCCGCCCCTGTTCGACAAGGCCGAGGAGATCAAGGAGATCGAGCACAAGTGCGACTTCCTCAGCCACGAGGTCTACCAGCGGCTGCACCGGACGTTCGTCACGCCCCTCGACCGGGAGGACATCCACGCGCTGGCACGGTCGCTCGACGACGTGATGGACGAGATCGACGCGGTGGCGGGCTACGTGCGGCTCTACCGGATCCCGGCGATCCGGTTCGGCGCGCGCGAACTGGCCCGGATGATCACCGACTCGTGCAAGGCCGTGCGCCTGGCGATGATGGGCCTCGAGGACCGCAAGAACGTGGCCGAGCATCTCGTCGAGATCAACCGCCTCGAGAACGAGGCGGATCGGATGCACCTCGAGGCCGTCAAGCGCCTGTTCGACGAAGAGACGGACCCGATCCTCGTGTTCAAGTGGAAGGAGATCCTCGACCGGCTCGAGGACGCCACCGACCGCTGCGAGGACGTGGCCGACGTGATTGAAGGCGTCGTCCTCAAGAACGCGTGAGCGGCGAATGGACTTCTACATTGTCATCGCGCTGACCTTCGTCGCGCTGGCATTCGACTTCATCAACGGTTTTCACGACACGGCCAACTCCATCGCCACCGTGGTGTCGACACGGGTGCTGTCGCCCGGGAAGGCGGTGCTGTGGGCGGCGTTCTTCAACTTCGCCGCCGCGTTCGCCTTCGGCACGGCTGTCGCCAAGACCATCGGCAGCGGGATGATCGCGCGGACGCTGCAGACGCCGGCCGGGGAGGTGACCGTCATCACGTTCGCGGTCATTTTCTCGGGCCTGTTCGGCGCCATCGTGTGGGACCTGGTCACGTGGTACTGGGGGCTCCCGACCAGTTCGTCGCACGCCCTCATCGGCGGGTACGCCGGGGCGGCGATTGCGCGGGCCGGGACCGGTGTGATGATCTGGAGCGGGTGGACGAAGACGCTCGTGTTCATCGTCCTGTCGCCGGCGATCGGCATGGCGGCGGGCCTGACGCTGATGGTCGGTATCTACTGGGTGATGAAGCGCGTCCCGCCATTCCGTGTCGACAAGTGGTTCCGGAGGCTCCAACTCGTCTCCGCCGGGTTCTTCAGCCTGACGCACGGCGCAAACGACGCCCAGAAGACCATGGGAATCATCGCCGGCGTCCTGTTTACCGCCGGCTACATCAGCGGCGAATTCTACATTCCCGTTTGGGTCGAGATTGCGGCCTACGCGGCCATCTCGGCCGGCACGCTGTTCGGCGGGTGGCGGATCATCCACACGATGGGCTCGCGCATCACCAAGCTGCAGCCCGTCAACGGGTTCGCGGCGGAGACCGGCGCCGCCATCGCCGTCGGTTTCGCGACCCACTTCGGCATCCCGGTCAGCACCACGCACGCGATCACCGGCGCGATCGTCGGCGTGGGCTCGACGAGGCGGTGGTCGGCGGTGCGCTGGGGCGTGGCGGGCCAGATCGTCTGGGCGTGGCTGCTCACCATCCCGGCGGCCGGCGGTATCGGGGCCGGCACCTACATCCTGCTCCGGCTCGCCGGCGTCCGATAGGCGCAGCGCCGGGTTGGGCCGTCCGGAAACACGGAATTAACATCGCGGAAATCGCCGCGTAACGGTCGGGTTCTACGATCAGAATGCCGCCACGCGCACGATCTGCGGCGCCGGAGGCTGACCATGGACCCGCTGCTCGTCGTCATCCTGCTCATCACCGTCGCGCTCGCCTTCGACTACATCAACGGCTTCCACGACGCGGCGAACTCGATCGCCACGGTCGTGTCCACGCGCGTGTTGTCGCCGGGGAAGGCGGTCGTCTGGGCCGCCTTCTTCAACTTCGTTGCGGCGTTCGGCTTCGGGACGGCGGTTGCCAAGACCATCGGCTCCGGGATGATCGACCTCCGCGTGGTCACATTCGCGGTGATCTTCGCCGGGCTGGCGGGGGCGATTGTCTGGGATCTGGTGACATGGTACCTGGGGCTCCCGACGAGTTCGTCGCACGCGCTGATCGGTGGATATGCGGGAGCCGCGGTCGCGAAGGCCGGGTTTGCTGCGATCATCCCGGCGGGCTGGACGAAGACGCTCATCTTCATCTTCGTGTCGCCGTTCATCGGCCTGTCGGCCGGGCTGGTTCTGATGGTTGCCATCTACTGGAGCTTCGCGCGGACGGCTCCGGCGCGCGTGGATAAGTGGTTCCGGCGCCTGCAGTTGCTGTCGGCTGCGCTGTTCAGCCTCAACCACGGCGCGAACGACGCCCAGAAGACGATGGGCATCATCACGGGCGTCCTCTTCACCGCCGGGTATCTCCACGGGCCGTTCCACGTGCCGTTCTGGGTGGTGCTGGCGGCCCACGCCGCCATTGGTCTCGGTACGCTGTCGGGCGGGTGGCGGATCATCCACACCATGGGCTCGCGCATCACGAAGCTCCAGCCGGTTCACGGGTTCGCGGCAGAGACCGGCGCAGCGTCGGCGATCCTGTGCGCGACCATCCTCGGCATCCCGGTGAGTACGACCCATGCCATCACCGGCGCCATCGTCGGCGTGGGTGCGACCAGGCGGTGGTCGGCCGTCCGGTGGGGCGTGGCCGGCCAGATCGTGTGGGCGTGGCTGTTCACCATCCCGGCCGCCGCCGCCATCGGGGCCGGCACCTATTTCGCGCTCGCGCTGTTCGGCGTCAGATAGCCCGCGGCGCCCCGGAACGGACCCCCTTCACAGCTTGATCTTCTTCAACGCCTCCATCTCGAGCTTCACGACGCCGTCGGGCAGTGGGGCGTAGCCGAGCTCCCTCGCGAACTTCTGGCCGTCGGTCAACGCCCACCTCATGAACTCCACCATCGTCTTGGCCGCCGCCTTGTTTTTCGGGTTCTCGTAGAACAGGAGCCACGTGAAGGACGAAATCGGGTAGGCGTTGTCGCCGGGGGCGTTGGTGATCGACACGCGGAAGTCGGCCGGCATCGAGGTCGCTGCGGCGGACGCGGCGGCCGTCACGCCCTCGATCGTCGCGCGGAGGAACTTCCCGGCCGCGTTCTGCACCGAGCCGTAGGCGATCTTGGTCTGGAGCGCGTAGATGAGTTCCACGTACCCGATCGAACCGGGCGTTTGCCTGACCAGCCCTGCCACGCCCATGTTGCCCTTGCCGCCGAGGCCGACCGGCCAGTTCAGCGCCGTCGAGACGCCGACCGTCTTCTTCCAGGTCGGCGACACCTTGCCGAGGTAGTCGGCCAGGATGTACGTGGTGCCGGACCCGTCGGAGCGGTGCACGACCGTGATGTCGACGCCCGGCAGGTTCACACCGGCGTTGAGCTTCGCGAGGGCGGGGTCGTTCCACTTCGTGATCTTGCCCATGAAGATGTCGGCGAGGACGGCTCCCGTGAACTTCAGTTCGGCGGTCACGCCTTCGATGTTGTAGATCGGCACGACGCCGCCGAGAACCGTCGGCAGGTGCAGGATGTTTCCAGGCGCGGCGAGCTGCTGATCCTTGGTCATCGGCCCGTCGGTGGCGCCGAAGAAGACCGTCTGCGCGGTCAACTGGCGGATGCCGCCGCCCGAGCCGATTGCCTGGTAGTTGATCTGGACGTTCGGGTGCAGCTTGTTGTACTCCCTGAACCACTTCGAGTAGATCGGGTCCGGGAAGCTGGCTCCGGCGCCGCTGATCTGCTGCGCCTGGCCGGCGACGACGGTGCCGAGCGCGGCGACGGCGACGAGGGCCGCGAGAGCGGCGACGAGTTGAGTGCGACGATACGTGCGGAAGACTGAAGTCATTGAACTCTCCTGGCTCCTCGCGGGGCTGAAGCCCCGCGCCGCGAAGACACGCGATTCTCACCGCTAGAAGCTGATGAGGGTGTGCAGGTAGTAGCGCCTCGTGTCCGTCTTGGCCGGCGTGTAGTCCGTGTACGTCTCGGCCTGAACGTCGAACAGGACGGCCGACGACACGCTGCCCTGCTTCGGGAACCAGTACGCCGCGCCGCCAATCCACCGGACGTTGAGACCGTCGGGCGACGAGATGGCCGTCGCGCTCGCCGTGCCGCCCGGCTTGGTGTGGTCGTACCGAATCAAGCCCTCGATGGACGAGCCGTTCGGGAACACCTTCTTTGGCGTCGCCCAGAGGGACCAGCCCTTGCCGTTCAGCGTCGGATAGAGGTCCACGCCGTTCGTGGGTGCCGACGACACCTTGTCCTTCGCGTCGATGTGGTCGTAGCCGACGTTGAGGTAGGGGTGTTCGAATGTCGTATTGAAGACGGTCCGATCGCGAGGGGCGTTCTCCATGTAGTTGTCGTGCGTCCAGAACGCCTGGAGGCGCCAGGTCTTCAGGATCGGGTTGCGCGGCAGCGGCTTGAAGCCAACGCGAGCCATGAACGCCTTCTTGTTGTTCACCTCGGGTCTCTGATACCCCTCGCCGTTGTAGAACCCGACGTGGATATCGCCGTAGTTGTTGGGGAACGTCGTGCGGAACGTCGCACCGATATCGGCCGACGACCCGTAGCCCTCGCGCTCGTAGAAGGTGGTTCCCTGGAAGCGGTAGCGGTAGACGTTCTCGATGCTGTCCATGAAGGGCGTCTGTTGCATGCCGAACCGCACCCAGGTCCCCTTCGGCATCCAGTCGTCGAGGTTGACCTGCATGTACGCGTACTTGAGGCGGTAGGTGATGCTGCCGTCGAGCGCCGTTCCCGGCAGGCTTGCCCGCACCACGTCCGGCGTGACCCGGAAGGCGACGATGTGGGAGACGCTGCCCGTGACGTTGATGTAGGCGCGGGTGATGTTGAACGAACTCGGGCTGATGGTGTTGCCGGCCCCGTCGGTGGAGGTCGGCTTCTGCTGGTACGTGTAGTCCGCGAAGATGACCGCACCGATCTTGATCGAGGGCGTGTCATCGGGCGGCGTGTAGCCGGCGGCTGGCGTCACCTGGGCACGGGCCGCCTGCCCGGCGCCAAGCACGAGCGCCGCCGCGGCGAGGACGAGAGACCACGCTGTGGACGAACGATTGGGTGCGGCGGTTGCGGTCATCAACCTGCGGCTCCTTGCGTGACAAAACGGGATGCACAATCAGCTCAGCCTGAGAATAGCGACCGACTATGTCGGCGTGGGATCCGCCGCGTTACATCCCGGTTAATTGTGGGAAAGGGGGGCCGCGGTTGCCACGGGCTGCGCGCCGTGCCATCATCCCGCCTGACCGGGGCCTCGGAATCGGCAGCCGGGGGCTGCGTGCAGGCCCGCCTCGGCGGACTGGAGGCGACAGGTGGCCGTCAACTGGGCGGAAATCAGATACCGCGGCGACGCGCAGGACGTTGAAGAGCTGACCCGCACCTACCGGCTGGCCGACTACCTCGACACGTTCGAGGAGAACCGCCGCCAGATGGACCGGGGGATTCGCGAGAAGCTCATCAAGCACGGGATCCGGTTGAGCGAACGGATCTCGCCCCGCATCTATCGGATATTCGCCGACATCTGCACGCGGTTCGGCGTCGAGGCGAAGGCCGAGGTCTTCTGCCTGCCCGCCGCGGAAGTCAACGCGTTCGCCACGATCGACATCCGGGAAGCGCGCACGTATTCGCTCATCGGCGTCACGTCCAGCGCGCTGGAGCGGCTCGACGACGCTGAACTCCGGTTCATCCTTGGCCACGAACTTGGGCACATCCTTTTCGGCAACAACCGGCTCGACGGCCTCATCTCGACCAGCCAGGACAACCCCGACGTCACGGTCCTGCCGGCGCTGGGAGAGAGCCTGTTCCTGCGCTGGCGGAAGAAGGCCGAGATCAGCTCGGACCGCGCGGGCCTCCTGGCGGGCGGCGACTTCCGGACCTCGGCGACGGCGCTCCTCAAGGCGACGTTCGGCCTCAGCGAGAAGAACCTGAACCTGGACGTCGAAGCGCTGGTCGGCCAGGTGGACGAGATCAAGGGCCATCCGGAGCTGATGGCCGAGGCGTTCGCTTCCCATCCGTTGCTGCCCATTCGCCTCAAGGCGCTCGAACTCTTCTCCCGCTCGGACAAGGCGCGGCGCAATGGCGTGGACGTCCCCGGCACCTCTCTGACGGACCCTGAACTCGAGGACGCCATCGACGAACTCGTGCGGCTCACCCGGCGATTCCCATACCGTCCGATCGAGCGGGCGATGATGCAGGTGGTCGCGCTTGGCGGCGCGCTGCTGCTTGGCGTCGACGGCGAGGTCAACGACGACGAGGTCAAGATTCTGATTCAGATCCTGCATCGCTTCTTCACCGACGAGCCCGAAACGGTCATCGTCACCGACCCGGCCGTCGCCTCGGCGCGCCTGCCCGAGGCGATTGCCGTGATCAACGCGGAAGGCGACGTCGCGGCGAAGAACTTCGTCCTGTCACGCCTGACCGACATCGCGCTTGCCGACGGGGCGCTGATGGACACGGAAAGCGCGGTCATCCTCGACCTGGCGCATCAGATGGGGCTTCCAAGCAAGGTCGCCTACGGGGTGGTGATCGGTGCCGCGCAGGCCGTGGGCTTCCGGAGTGACGTCAAGCTGAACCGCATGTCGGAGGAGATCCGGCGAAACCTCCAGGCGGGCTTCCGGCGCGCGGGCACATGGCATTCGGATGAACGGCCGGGTGCTCCAGGCAGCGGCGAGCCGCTGGGCCTGCTGTGGTAGGTGAGGTGAAGGGCGTATGGCGAAGGGCCGACCGGTGAAAGAGCGGAGGGCGTCAGCCTCCGGGAAGGGAAGGCCTGGCGACCCCGGCAAGGCGGAGTTCCGATCGACTCTCGCCCAGCTGCAGAAGGTTCGCTCACGCCTGCAGAAACTCGAGCGCGGCCTGGCAGACCCGCTGGCGGCGGTGCACCCGTCGTATCGCGCCAGCGCGCGGAACCTCGTCCACTACGTCGCATTCCGCCGCCACGACATGCGCGCGGCGCAGCGCGTGCTGGCTGCCGCCGGCCTCGCCTCGCTCGGCCACAGCGAGTCGGCGGTGCTCGCCAACCTGAACGCAGTCATCGGCCTGCTCCGCCCGCTGGCGTGCCTCCCGGAGCGATCGAACGGGGCGTTTCGCCCTCCGGTGTCGGTGGAGCAGGCGCGCGAGATCCTGCGCCGCCACACCGAGGCGCTGCTCGGGCCGAAGCCCCGCAGGCGGACGGCTCGGATCATGGTGACGCAGCCGGCCGAGGCGGCGACCGACTACGAGTTCGTGAAAGAGCTGGTCCGCCGGGGCATGGACTGCGCGCGCATCAACTGCGCGCACGACACGCCGGACGTCTGGGTCGGCATTGCGCGCAACGTGCGCCGCGCATCGAAGGAGCTCAGGACGCCCTGCCGGATCATCATGGACCTCGGCGGGCCGAAGATCCGCACCGGCCGCATCGAGCCCGGCCCGCCGGTCCTCAAATGGCGGCCGGTTCGCGACCGTCTGGGCCGCGTCCTCACCCCCGCGACGATTTGCCTGACCGCCTCGGGCTCGGCCGTGGTGGAGCGGCCCGGCGTGATGGCGACGCTCACACTGCCGCGCGCCTTCGTCGACGGCCTGTCGGTGGGGCAGGACGTCCGCTTCCGTGACGCCCGCGGGGCCCGCCGCTCGATCCGCATCGCGGCTCGCGGTGAGACGTACGCGCTGGCCGAGGCGCGCGCGACGGCGTACGTCACCAATGGCACGGAGCTCGAGGCGGGACGCCGCCCGCGCAAGAAGCACGCGCCCCGCGTTCAGGAGGCGACCCTCCGCGGGATCCCCCGCGAAGACCAGCCGTTGCTCCTGCGGCGCGGCGACGCCCTGGTGGTGACGCGGAACGCCGACGTCGGGCGCGAGGCGCGCGTCGGCGCGGACGGGCGAATCTCCGAACCGGCGCGGATCGGGTGCACGCTGCCGGCCGCCGTCGCCAACGCCAGGCGCGGCGAGGCGATTCTGGTTCGACGACGGGAAGATCGGCGGGGTGATCGAGTCGGTGTGCGACCGTCACCTGCTGGTGCGGATCACGCACGCCCGGCCCGGCGGAGAGCGGCTGCGCGCCGAGAAGGGCATCAACCTGCCCGACACCCACATGGACGTGTCCGCGCTGACGCGCCGCGACTTCGCCGACCTCGCCGTGGTCGCGCGTCACGCCGACATCGTCGGCCTTTCGTTCGTGAGGAGCGTGGATGACGTGGCTCGGCTACAGGCGCGGCTGGCCAGGGTGCGCGGCCGCTGCCACGGCATCCTGCTGAAGGTGGAGGCGCGCCGGGCGTTCGAGCTGCTGCCCGAGCTGATTCTCGAGGCGATGCTGAGTCCGGCGATTGGGATCATGATCGCGAGGGGAGACCTCGCGGTCGAGTGCGGCTACGAGCGGCTCGCGGAGGTGCAGGAGGAGATCCTGTGGATCTGCGAGGCCGCCCACGTGCCGGTGGTCTGGGCGACGCAGGTGCTCGAGACCCTCGCGAAGACCGGCCAGCCCTCGCGGGCGGAGATCACGGACGCGGCGATGTCGGAGCGCGCCGAGTGCGTGATGCTGAACAAGGGGCCGCATGTGCTGGAGGCGGTGGACCTGCTCGAGCGAATCCTCCGGCGGATGGAGGCGCACCAGCACAAGAAGCGCGCCATGCTCCGCCGGCTGCGATGGTGGTCGCGCGTCGAGCGACGCATCGAGGGCTGGCGCGCGCGGGTGTGAGTCAGGCGGTCGCCAACCTACCCCGCGGGGCTGCCGCCTTCGCGCCAGGCGCTTCGGCGCCCAGGGAAGCCCCGCGCCACACCAGCCACGGCACCGGTCCGCGCCTGCCCTTCGCGTGCCGGCCGAAAGCCGAAAGCCGGCGGCCGAGAGCCGCTACCCCCGCCCCGCGAGCATTTCGTTGACGCCGAGGAACGCGCCAATCTGGCTGCGCAGCTCTTCCTGGATGTGTTCGATGGACTGCCGCCCATCGAGCGTGCGGAAGCCGAATTCCTCGCCGAGGGCGTTGTACTCCCGGAGCAGCTTCGCCTGGTAGGTGCGGAAGCTGTCGTAGATGTCGTCGCCGAGCTTCATGTCCATCCCGGACTCCCAGAAGTCCATGCCGCCCGAACTGAGCACCCGGCGGATGAGCGCGTCCACATCCAGCTTCAGGTAGAAGACCAGGTGCGGCGCAATGGCGAAGCCGTAGAGGCTCTTGAGGTAGGCGCGGTCGACGCCCCGCACCCTGGCCCGCGCGAGCGCCGTGAAGATGTACCGGTCGGCCAGCACGATGAAGCCCGCCTTGAGGGCGGGGATGATTTCCTGCTCGAGGCGGTCGGCGAAATCGGTGGCGTAGAGCAACACGAAGGTGAGCTTGTTGAGGGTGTTGCTCGCCTTGGCGAGGTCGATCGTCGGCTGCATCAGGGCCGAGCGGGTCCAGCCGGTCTCGATGACGCCGTAGCCCTGGATCTCGAGCCACTCGCGGAGCAGCCGAATCTGCGTCGAACGACCGACGCCGTCGGTTCCCTCGATCGCGATGATCTTGCCCGGGTACGATTCCATGCCGACGTACGGCAGCCCGGCGCCGTAGAACTGGCCCGGCTTGGCGGCGGCTTCGGTCGGGTCGGGGACGGGCGGCTGGTCAGCCATCGGTTCGCTCCAGTTCACGCGCCACCAGCTTCCGCACGCGGCGCTGCTGATTGGCAATGCCTCCGGTCGCGTCCACCACCTGCAGGCCGAACTCGTCGACGAGGTGGTCGTACTCCTCGAGCACCTTGCCCTGGAACAGGCGGAAGCTCTCGTTCACGTCGGCGCTCCAGCCCATGTCCATGCCGGCCTCGTAGAACTTCAGCTTCACCCGGCGCACGAGCAGCCGGTCGAGCGAGACCTCGATCGGCACCCTGAAATACAGCGCGATATCGGGCTTCACGGCGAACCCGTAGAGGTCGCGCACCCACTGCCGGTCGACGCCGCGCGCGGCGTCGCGCGCGAAGGCGGTGTAGGCGTACCGGTCGGCCAGCACGATCATCCCGGCCTTGAGCGGCGGGATGATCTTGTAGAGCAGGCGATCGGCGAAGTCGGTCGCGTGCAGCAGGCTGAACGTCGTCGGCGTCAGCAGGTTCTTCTTCTTCCCGGCCCGGGTCGCCGCCTTGACGAGCGTCGACGAGTTCCACTCAGTGACGATCACCGGGCGGCCGGCCGACGCCAGCCACTTGGCGAGCAGTCCGAGCTGCGTGGTCTTGCCCGAGCCGTCGATGCCCTCGACGACGATCAGGCGTCCGGCGTATTGATGCGGGTTCGTCAGGGTGTTCAGCATGGTCCACGTCTACCGCTTCGAATGTCACCGTCTTGCCCAGGAGCTTCTCGAGGGGCGCCGCGTATCGGGCGGCGGCCCAGCGCTCGAGTTCGGCCGGCCCGTGCGCGCGAAGCACGAGGCGAAACCGATCGCCGGTCGGCTGCAACTCGACCTCGGCCACCACCTGGCCCTGGCTCCGGTCGAGGCTTTCGGCCATGCGCAGCATCGCCGAGCCGACGCGCACGGCGCGCCGGGCGTCCTGGGGCAGCGACGACAGGGAGTGCTTCGACTTCTTCGGACGGCCGCGGCGGTGGTACTGCGCCATCAGGGCGATGGCCTCGACCTCCTCGGGCTCGAACCCGCGGAGGCCGCCGTGGCGAATCAGGTAGTACCAGTGCTTGTGGTGGTCCACGTACGAGATGTGCCCGCCGACGTCGTGCAGCAGCGCGGCGTACTCGAGCCACTCGCGTGCCCGGTCGCCGGCCTGGTGGATGCCGCGGGTCTGGTCGAAGAGCGAGAGCGCGAGGCGCGCCACCTGCTCGGCGTGATCGCGGTGCCAGCGGCACCGTTCGCCGAGTTCGACCACGCTGCGGCGCCTGATGTCCGGGTAGCGTTCGGCGGCCGCGATGCGCTTCCGGTTGCGATCGATGAAGTCGAGGATCAGCCCTTCGCGCAGCGCGAGGTCGCAGAGCGTGATCTCCCTGGCGTCGAGCAGCCGCACCACGGTGTCGAGCAGGATCGCGCCGGCGACGATGAGATCGGCGCGGCGCGAATCGAGGCCCGGCAGCCGGAGCCGTCGCTGCATGTCGAGGTCCACCACCTGCTTGCGGGCGCGGTGAAGGGCCTTCGCGGGGACGCGCGTGTGGTGGATGGTGTTGCCGTCGAACAGGCGGCGGCCGGCCAGGGCCACCTCACCGAGGGACAGGCTGGTGCCCGAGGTCGCAATGACCCGGTTGAAGCCGGCGGCCTTCAGCTGTTCGGCGAATCCGCCGAACTCGGAGCGGATGTGCTTGACCAGGCGTCGCCCGTCGGCTCTCGACAGCGGGTCTGTCCCCACGTACCGGTCGGTCAGCCGGATGGCGCCGAGCGGGAAGCTGCGGGCCAGGTGCACGGCGCTGGACGTGCCGAGCGTGACCTCCATCGATCCGCCGCCGATGTCGATCACGACCGTCGTGCCGCTGCTGGCATCGACGCCGTAGACGGCCGCCCTGTGGATGAGGCGGGCTTCCTCGACGCCCGAGACGACGCGGGGCCGGATTCCGGTCCGCTCCTCGACGGCCGCCAGGAACTCGCCGCCGTTGCGCGCCTCGCGGACCGCGCTGGTGGCGACGGCCAGGACTTCCTCGACCTGCCGTGAAGTGGCCAGCTGCTTGAAGCGGGCCAGCGTCTCGAGGGCCGCGTCCATTGCCGCGGGAGCGAGAGCCCGGCCGCCGAGCCCACCCGCGCCGAGCCGCACCATCTCCTTTTCCCGGTCCACCACCTCGAACGACAGGTCGGCCTTCACCTGGACGACCACCATGTGAATGGAGTTGGTGCCGATGTCGATGGCGGCGAGGCGCATAAAAGGCGAAACCTCAGCCCGGTTCGCGTGGCGGTCCCGAGGCTGATATGTTACCGTGAACGGGAGCGGGCGCCGCAATCTCCTGTGCCGGGCGGCTCGCGCACCCATCATGCGCTCCCTGGCCGTCAGGCGCGCCTTCGCGCGCCGTGTCCGCGCTCTCGAACGCGAGCTCCCCGCGGCGCTCGACGACAATGTCGATGCGCTGCACCGGTCGCGCGTGGCATCCAGGCGTCTCCGCGAGATTCTGCCGGTGCTGGGCCTGGACCAGGCGGAGGGACCTGCGCCCGGCGCCGAGAGGATCGGCAGGCGCGTCAGGCGTGTGACTCGCGCCCTCGGCAGCGTCCGGGAACTGGACGTCGCGCTCGGGATTCTGGACGAGCTCGCGAAGGCCTATCCGGAATTCGCCGAGACGGTGGCCGCCGCTCGACCGGCGGCCGAGGAGGATCGCCGGGTCCGCCGCGAGGAGATGGCTCGGCAGCTCGAGGAGATCGACGCGCCGGCGCTTTCAGGGCAGCTGTCGTCGCTTGACGCCCACGTGGGGCGCGATCCGGCCGCGATCCGCGCGTCGTCGCTCCGCCGGCGCCTGGACCGTCGCATCGATCGCCTGGAGGCCGCCATCGAGGCCGCCGGAGCGCTATATGCATTCGACCGGCTCCACCTGGTGCGGATCGCGGTCAAGAAACTGCGCTACGTGCTCGAGTTGATTCACGAGTTGGGCAGGGTGCCGACCAGGCGACCCGTCGGGACGCTGAGGCGGTTCCAGGACCTCCTCGGACGCCAGCACGATCTCGAAGTCGCCGCCGGCTACGTCCGCCGGCTCGGGTGCTCGGGCGCGGGGCGGTTTGCGAGTGACGTCGAGCAGGTGCTCGGCGTGCTCGAGCGCGAAACGAGGGAGCTGCACGCGGAGTATCTCGCGCACGTCGGCCGGCTCGCGGACGTCATCGCGCGGTGCCGGGGTGACATCGATCGCAGACTGGCAGAAGGCCCGCCGCCGAGGCGGCGGGCGGCAGGGAGCAGTCATGGCCGATAGCTACAGCCTGTATCTGGTTCGACACGCGATTGCCGCCGAGCGCGGCGAGCAGTATCCGGACGACGCCAAACGGCCGTTGACCACTCAGGGAATGACCCGCTTCCGGAAGGCCGTCCGGGGTCTGGCGGAACTCGACGTCGAGGTCGACCTGATCCTGACGAGCCCGTTCGTGCGCGCACGGCAGACGGCCGACATCCTGTCGGAGCAGCTTCGCGGGCATCCCGAGAATCGTCGAGACCGGCGCGCTCGTTCCGGGCGCGGCGCACGCCGACCTGATCGCGGAGCTGGCCAACCACGCGAAGCGCTCCACGCTGGCGCTGGTCGGCCATGAGCCGGGGATCGGGACCGCCGCCGCGCGGCTGGTCGGCGCGAGGGGGGCGTTCGAGTTCAAGAAGGGAGGCGTGTGCCGGATCGACGTGAGCAGCCTCCCGCCCGCGGGTCCCGGACGACTGGTCTGGTTCGCGACGCCGAAGATGCTGGTGGGCGTGAAGGGCTGAGGACGTGAAGCACTGAGCGTCTCGACCGGTTGGCGATATACTGCATGACGGCGTCCGGATCGGGACGCGCGTCGCGTGACATCGGAAGGAACGGAATGGATAACGGCAGCCAGCAGGGTCCTCGAGTCTACCTCGCCGACACCAACGTCCTCATCAACGACCCCGATTCGCTGACCAAGCTCGCCCGCGGCAACACCGTGGTCGTGCCCTATCCGGTCGTCCGGGAGCTCGACGGCCTGAAAGACAGCCTGAACGGCGTCGGGATGGCCGCGCGTCGCGTGGCCCGACTGCTCGACACGTTCCAGGAGGGCAAGCCGTCGTCGGTGCTGGCGAACGGCATCGCGATGCCGGACGGCGGGCATCTCGTGTTCGACGACAACCTGGTGCCCAAGGAAGACACGTGGGACGGGTTCGATCCGCGCAACAACGACGATCGGATCATCTGCATCGCGCGCAAGTGGAGCCGCCAGCGGCCGGATGCGCGCGTCAGCCTGGTCACGCGCGACGTGGCCATGCGCGTGAAGGCCCGCCCGCTCGGCGTGAACGCCGAGGACTACAGGGACGACAAGAAGATCTCGTCGGTCGACGAGTTGTATCCGGGCGCGGCGACGCTCACCATCCCGGAGGACTACCACGGCCTGCTGACCGACCTTCACCGGGAGGCCCGGCTCGAGGCCGGCCGCGTGCTGGACGTGTGCAGCAACGGGCAGTTGCTGGCCAACCAGTGCTGTACGATCGTCACGGAAGACAGCGGCAAGGAGGCCCACGCGATCTACAAGGCGGGGCCGCCGGCCTACTTCCGCCTCGTCCGAAAGCCCGACAGCGACCGCGGCATCGTGCCGATGAACGTCGAGCAGCAGTTTGCGATCGCGCTGCTGTCGGATCCCGACATCCCGCTGGTCACGCTGGTCGGCAAGGCCGGGTCGGGCAAGACGCTGATGGCGCTGCTCGCCGGCTACCTCCAGCTGCGCGAAGGCTACGGTCGCCTGATGATCTACCGGCCCAACATCGAGATCGGGCAGTCGCTGGGTTACCTGCCGGGATCGCTCGAAGAGAAGTTCGCGCCGTGGACGCGGCCGGTGTTCGACAACCTCGAGCTGGTGCTGCGCGGCCAGTCGCGCACCGGGATGGCGGCGGGGTTCGAGGAGCGGGCGAAAGGCGGCCGCGAAGCCAAGAAGGAGGAGGCGGTCAGGCACCACACCGACATCCAGGACCTGCTGGCCCGCGAGGTCGTGCAGATCGCGCCGATCTCGCACCTGCGGGGCCGCAGCATCCACGACGCCTTCATCATCGCCGACGAAGCGCAGAACATGAACCACCACGAAGTGAAGACACTCCTGACCCGATCGGGGCAGGGCACCAAGATCGTCTTCACCGGCGACCCCGACCAGGTGGACCTGCCGGACTCCAGTTCGATCACCAACGGTCTGATTCACCTCGTCGAGCGCTTCAAGGGACAGGAAGAGTTCGGCCACATCACGATGACGACGACCGTCAGGTCGCGCCTCGCGGCGCTGGCGGCGAATCTGCTGTAGCGCGGGGGCGTCGCTGTGGCGAGGGCCGTCGCCGTGGCGCGGGGCTTCCCTGGGCGCCGAAGCGCCTGGCGCGAAGGCGGCAGCCCCGCGATCGGCCCGCTCCAGTTTACGCCAGCAACAGCGCCAGCGCGCTGAGGCCGACGACGAGCCAGGCGGTCGGTACGAGGCCGGCCATCGGGACCAGCGCCAAGCCGGCGACGATCGAGCCCAGCGCACCTCCCGCGAGGTCGGCGCCGTAGAGACGGCCGCTCCCCGCGCCCTCTTCGGCGGCCGATGAGTCTGCCGCACACGCGAACACGCCCGCCACGGTCACACCCACGCAGAACAGCAACGCGCCCGTCAGCGCCAGGCGCATCGGGGTGCCGGAGGCTACGAGTGCCACCGTCAGCACGCCGAGCATCGCCGACGCCGAGAGCAGCGCTGCGGTCACCAAACGCGCGTCGGGCGGGCGACTCGGACGCGACAGCAGACGCCCGACGCTCCACGCGCCGACCGCCAGTCCCGCCATGAACGCCATCAGCAGGACGCCGAGCCGTTCGAAGAGCGCCCCGCTTCTCGCCTGGTAGGCCAGCAGCAGCACGGTTTCGAGCATCATCCCGGAGAATCCGGCCACGCCGGCGAGCAGGGCGGTACGGGCGCCGCGTCTCCAGCGGGAGAGCGCGAACAGGACGGCGACCACGCCAGCAGCGAGTGCCCGGGGATCGACGGTGTGGCGCGGGGCGTCGGTGTGGCGCGGGGCTTTAGCCCCGCGACCACCGATCCCGAGCAACCCCGGGAAGAACCTCGCCAGCCAGGTCCCGGCCGCGACCTGGTAGGCAATCGGGCGCGCATCCGAGTTGGGCGGGGTGCCGTCTGTCAGCAGACGACGGAGCGCCTCGCGGCGGTCGTTCTCGAACAGGTACTTGAGATACGCGGGAGTGACCAGCCTGGTCGACAGGCCCCGGGACTGCCACCTGTCGATGAGGGCGTCGGCCCTGCCCGGCAGCGGCCGACCCGAAGCGACGACCAGCGCGCTCGTGCCAGGCAGGACCTCGACGAACGCAAACACCGACCGGGCGGCGGCGAGGATGCTGGCCGCACGGAGTGCGACGAGCGGCGTGACGACGTTCTCGGGCATGTCGAGTCGGAACGCAACAATCCCGCCTCCAGCCAGCCGCTGACGGCACTCGGCGAAGAACTCCGCCGTGTAGAACCGATTCGACTGGCCCGAGGTCGGCTGCGCCGTCGCCACGACGATCACGTCGAAGACGCCGGACCGGCGTAGAAAGTCGCGAGGGTCGTCGAAGATCGGCGCCGGGCCGAGACCCAGCAGACGGTCCGCCACCTCGAAGAAGACGCGATCCAGCTCGACGACCTCGAGACGCTGCGGGCGGTGTTGCCGCAATGCGCGGTCGAGCCGCTCGGCGCTGCCGCCCAACAGGAGGATGCGGCGCGGTGCCTGATGATGGAGCGCCGCCGCGTGTGCCAACTCCTCGTGGCGCGCCGTCTCGCTCTCGTAGACCAGCACGTCGTCGACGAACAGCGTCCTCTGGGAGCCGGTGGCCGCGGCCGTGATTCGCCCGTACGGCGAGTCGCGCGATTCGACGACCGAGGGGTGCAGCCATGCGGTCATGCTGCGGTCGATGCCGGGAGCCAGGACGGCGGCGGCGACGGTGAGGATGAGGGCCGGAAGCAGGCGCCCGTACCGAAAAGGGCTGAAGCCATGCTGCGACCGGGAAAGCCGACGCGCGGAGGCAGGTCGGCCACCGGCAGCGCTCAGAATCGTGGACGGAACGATTCCGGCCGCGATGACGGCGACCGTGAAGGTCTGCACGCCTCCGGCGAATGCCAGCGTGGCCAGCGCGGCGCCTGCGCAGGCGCCGGCGCTTTCGATGGCGTAGGCCCTGGCGAGCGTGCGCCCCTCTGCCGCCGCGAGTTCGGCAGCCCAGCGGAACGCGACCCCGAGCGTCAGCGACGCCGGCAGCACAGCCGCCGCGAGCACGAGGACCTGCTGTTCGAACGGCAGGAAGGCGCCCGGGACCCCACCGACCGCGAGCCGGCTGACGCGAACCAGGGCGACCTCGAAGGGCAGTGCCGCCGCCGCAACGGCGATCAGCCAGGACAGCCGGCCCGCGGTCGCGGCCGCACGGCGCGGCAGAAATGCTGCGCCTGCCGCGCTGCCCGCCATCCACGCGGCCAGCGCGACGGCGTACACGAGTTCCACGCCGAAGAACGCGACGTTCAGTTCGCGAAGCAGGACGACCTGGCAGAGCAGTGCGAGCAAGCCGACGAGAAAGAGCAGCATGGCGACCTCAGTTCACTTGAAGTCGCCTTCCTTGAACACGTCGGCCTGGAACGTGAACAGCCGGGCGCCCGAGCGCCAGCACCCGGCCGTCATGCCGCCCTTCAGGCAGAGGTTGTCGAGCATCTCGTCGCGGGTCCAGCCCTCCTCGGCAGCCACCTGCGGGAGGAAGACGGCCGAGCGCCGGTCCTTCTGGAGCAGGACGCCGTCGCGCCCGACGACGACTGCCTGGGGGCCTGCGACGTTCCTGAACGGAGTGAGGACTGAGATTTCGATTTCGAGTTCCTTCACCTCGCCCGGCTTGACCTTCTCGAACCTCGCGTCGTCGAACGCGGCGGCGAGGGCCATGCTGCCCACGAGAACGCGGAGCGGACGGTCGGGCTGCATCTGACCGATGCAGCCTCTCAACGCGCCGCGCTTGCGGAGTGTGACGAAGACGCCCTGCGGCCGGTCGAGCGCGGGTGAGAACCCGCGTGCGAGCGGCACGGTCCCGGTGTCGAGGTAGCGTCCAATCGTCTCGCGCGCCAGCGCCAGCATCTGCTTCTTGTCCGCGGCCGTCGGCGACAGGGCCTGGGCCGCCGCCACGCGAGGCATGAGCGCGACTGTATCGGCGCCGGCCGCACCCGCCGAGAACACGAGCGCCCCGTAGCCCACCACCCGCGCGGGGTCACCGATTGGCAAATCGCCGGAGTTCGCATAGCTCACGACGCGGCTCCGGGTCGCGCCGAGCGCTCGCGCCGCCACCATCGCCGCCATCACGGGCGCCTGGCCGCAGGCGCACGTGACGAGGTTGGGCGTTCCGCGCTCCTCGGCTGAGGCGTCTGATCGGACGCGGTCGGGGTCGAGGCTGGCTATGGCTTCGAGCGTTCGGCGATCGGCGGCGGCCGCGTCGCGATATGACGGATAGTGCGACAGGTCGGAACTGGCGACGATCAAAGCCCGACGGCCGGCGAGCAGGCGGCCGAGCGTCCGCCCGAACCGCGTCACCACGCCGGCATCGTCGCTGGCCACGATGGCGGCAACGACCGACGCTCTCGGAAACAGCCGCTGCGCGAACGGGACCTGCACCTCGACGGAGTGTTCCGCGGCATGCATCGCCGCATCCGCCACGCAGTCGGGGTCTTCCTTGACGAGCGCCGCCGACAGCGCCCGGTCCACGTTCGCCACGCCCAGCGGGGTTCTGAGACCGCTCCCCGGAAATACCCCGACACGGCCGGACCCCGTCCCCGTGTGATTGGCACCGAGGATGACGATGGTGTCGTAGTCGTGTGCGGCGGCCTGGCGCCATCCATCCGCGGCGATCTGTCCCGAGTAGACGTAGCCGGCATGCGGAACCACGAGGGCGACCGGGCGTTCGGGGCCGGCGGGAAGCGCGCTCCCGAAGACCGCATCGAGCGTGGCGTTCAGCCTGCGCGCGTCCGCCGCGTAGAACTGGCCCGCCACCGCGGGTTCTCGCACCCCTTGGTTCGCCTGGCCCGCTGCGCCCGCTTCGCCGAGGCATGCCGCCGCAAGCAGGAGCACCGCCAAGAGCCGAGCCGCTGGCGCCCCTGGCGCTGCGGCGAGCCTCGCCGTAGGCCGCCGCTCACGCCGAGGCGGGCGGAGGCGGGCGCGTTGTGCCGTGAGCCGTTTCATGTCCACACTCCCGCGATCTTCTGTCCGCAGGTACCTCGCACGCGCCCTTCCTCAGGTGCGTCTCGGTGACGAAGAAGTTCTCGCGGCCGATGACGACCTTCCTGCAGGCGGGGCAGTAGGTGTGGTTGCCCGGGTGCCCCGGCACATTGCCGACATACGCGTAGCGGATGCCTGCGGCCATGGCGATGTTCCGCGCCCGCTCGAGTGTCGAGACAGGCGTCGGCGGCAGGTTCATCAGCTGGTAGTCGGGGTGGAACCGCGTGAAGTGGACCGGCACGTCAGGCCCCAACTCGGCCGCCACCCAGGCGACGAGCCCCTGGAGCGACTTCTCCGAGTCGTTGAGCGTCGGCACCACGAGGTTGACGATCTCGAGGTGCCGCCCGCTCCTGGCAACCTGCTTGATGCTTCGGAGCACCGGCTGGAGTTCGGCGCCGCACACCCGGCGATAGAACTCGTCGCTGTAGCCCTTGAGGTCGATCTTGACGGCCGAGAGGGCGCGGCAGATATCGGCGAGCGGCGCCTCCCTTGCGAAACCGCAGCTCACCATCACCGAACGGACGCCCCTGGCCTCGGCGGCGGCCGCCACGTCGAGCAGGTACTCGACGAACACGGTCGGCTCGTTGTAGGTGAACGCGATGACCGGCGCCCGGCGCGACAGGGCCTGGCCCACCATGTCCGAGGCCGATGCAAACGGCGCCTCGAGGTCGCCAGGAGTCGACTGCGACAGTTCCCAGTTCTGGCAGAACCGGCAGCGGAGCGGGCAACCCGACGTGCCGAACGACAGCGCGCTGCTGCCAGGGAGGAAGTGGAAGAACGGCTTCTTCTCGATCGGGTCCAAATGCGCTGCCGCCGGCCGGCCGTAGACGAGGCTGCGCAACTCTCCGTTGACGTTCGCTCGGGCGCGGCACTTTCCGCGCTGACCGGCGCGGATGTCGCAGTTCTGGGCGCAGAGCAGGCAGCGAACGGCCGTGGCGTCGTGCGCGTGGGCCTTCGCGGCGGCGGGGCGTGTGCCGTGACACGCTCCGCAGTCGGTGCCGGCGAGTGCCGACGTCGTCCAGTAGCGGGCCTTCGGCGCCGATCGGGCGAGATCCTGGCTCCGGCCTGCAGCCCAGTCGATCCAGGCCGGTGACGGGCACACGGCAAGGCCGGCCGTCGCGGATGCGGCCCGAGCGGTCGAGCTCACGAACTCGCGCCGGGAAAGCATGCGTCGATCCTACACCCGTCTGTCAGAGACCCCGCGCCCCAAAAACCGCGCGGTCCCCTCCTTCAGCGGCGGCGGCCGGGCGTGCTAGCATGGGCCCGTACAAGAGAGGGTCCCTGCGAGGTGCGTGTGGCAGTCGCGATTGACGTGGAGTACGTCGGAGATTTGCACAGCGAGGCGGTTCACGGGCCGTCGGGCAACCGCCTGAGGACGGACGCCCCGGTGGACAATGGCGGGAAGGGTGAGACCTTCTCACCGACCGATCTGGCAGCGACAGCCCTCGGCACGTGCCTGGTCACGATCATGGGCATCCTCGCCAGGCGGCACGGATGGGACTTGACCGGCACCCGCGTGCGGGTCCTCAAAGAGATGACGTCGGTGCCCACGCGTCGCATCGGTGCTCTCACCGCCACCATTTCGATCCCGGCAGGCCGGGTGACGAACCCGGTGGACCGCCTCGTGCTCGAGCGCGGCGCAGAAATGTGTCCGGTTCGCCAGAGCCTGCACCCCGACGTCAAGGTGACGATGGTGTTCGAGTGGGACGGGTAGAAGCATCTTGCGATCGTGCGATCTTGCGATCGTGCGATCTGGGTTCCGGCGAGGCGGGGTCGAGCAGCGATCGTGCGATCTGGGTTCCGGCGAGGCGGGGTCGAGCAGCGATCGTGCGATCTGGGTTCCGGCGAGGCGGGGTCGAGGTGTAGCGCGGGGCTTCAGCCGCGCGGGTGAAGGAGCAGGGCATGGCTGTCACTGGCGCCTCCATTCAGCAGTTCGTGTCCGAGAAGACGATGGCACTGGTCGGCGCTTCGGCGACGGGCAAGGGATTCGGGAGCTTCGCCTACTCGGAACTCAGGCAGCGTGGCTACCGGGTCCTGGCGGTGCATCCGACGGCGTCGGCGATCCAGGGGGACGCGTGCTGGCCGAGCGTCGCCGTCCTTCCCGAGCGTGTGGAGCGGCTGCTGGTGGTCGTCAAGCCTGACGCGGCCGAAGCGGTGGTGCGAGATGCGGCCGCCGCGGGAGTTCGGCGGGTCTGGCTGCAGCAGGGCGCCGAGTCCCCGGCCGCGCTTCGGGCGGGCGAGGAACTGGGCCTCGACGTCGTCCACGGCCAGTGCATCCTGATGTTTGCCGAGCCCGTCGGAACCTTCCATGGGTTCCATCGGTGGATCTGGAAGCTGGTCGGGAAGATCCCGCGATAGAGCCCGCTTCGTGCTATCGTTGAAGCAGCAAGTCGCCAATAGAGGAGTCTGCGATGAGACTGGGCATACCTGAGCTGGTTCTGATTCTCGCGATTGTCTTGCTCCTGTTCGGCACGAGCCGGCTGGCGGGGCTGGGGAAGGGATTGGGCCAGGCAATCCGCGGTTTCAAGAGCGAAGTGGGCCCGAGAGACGATACGCCCGAGAAGCGATAGTCCGCGCCCCACCTTCAGCACTCGAGCGGCGATCGGGGACGCCTCGCGCAGCGCCCCGGTCGCCGATTGCATTTCCGGCCCGTCCCGCGCACAATCTCCGGCATGTTTCGAATCGGAGTCGACCTGGGCGGCACCAAGATCGAGGCCATTGCCCTCGCCGAGGACGGCGGCATTCCGGTCAGATTGCGCGTGGCGACGCCGCGGCACGACTACGGGGGAACCCTCACGGCGATCGCCACTCTTGTCGCCGAAGTCGAGCAGGCGGTCGAGTATCGCGCGACCGTCGGCATCGGCATGCCCGGCGCGCTGTCGCCGGCGACCGGGCTCGTCAAGAACGCCAACTCGACATGGCTGAATGGCCAGCCGCTGGCCGAGGACCTGTCGGCGCTTCTCGAGCGTCCGTTGCGGTTCGCGAACGACGCGAACTGCTTCGCGCTGTCGGAGGCGAGTGACGGGGCCGCTGCCGGCGCCTCGTGCGTCTTCGGCGTCATCGTCGGCACCGGCACCGGCGGCGGCGTGGTCGTCAATGGCCAGGTGCTGACCGGCGTCAACGCGATCGGCGGGGAATGGGGCCACAACCCGCTGCCTGGGCCGCTCCCCGACGAACTGCCAGGACCCGCCTGCTACTGCGGGCGCCGCGGGTGCATCGAGACGTTTCTCTCCGGGCCGGGTCTGGCGCGGGACCATGAGCGGTCGACCGGGCTCTCGCTGGAGCCGGCCGAGATTGCCCGGCGGGCCGACGCGGGCGACGCCGAGGCGGCCGCCACGCTCGAGCGCTACGAAGACCGGATGGCGCGCGCGCTTGCGAGCATCATCAACGTCATCGACCCCGACGTGATCGTGCTTGGCGGCGGGATGTCGAACGTCGGCCGCCTGTACGACCGCGTCCCAGCGCGCTGGTCGCGCTACGTGTTCTCGGACCGCGTGGACACGCGCCTGGTGCGGCCCGTGCACGGCGACTCGAGCGGGGTGCGTGGCGCGGCGTGGCTCTGGCCGGCGACCAGTCGCCCGCGGGGCTGAAGCCCCGCGCCACGCCTTCCACTGCGTGGCTCTGGCCGGCGACCAGTCGCCTGCGGGGCTGAAGCCCCGCGCCACGCCTTCCACTGCCGCAAGCCGCCGGCCGCAAACCGCCGGTCGCAAGCCGCCCGTCGCGAGCCGGTCGTCACGACGCCCGAGCGATCAGTTTCTCCAGGTAGCGTGAGCGCATCTGCCGGCTGGCCATCGCCTGCTTCACGGGCGGCAGCCTGAGGATCACCCCCAGGATGGCCGCCATCGCCCGATGGCTGGCCAGCGCGTGGTTGTCGAAAATCAGGTCCTGCAGTTGTCCTCGCTCGACGGCCTGGAGCACCACCCGGTGCGTCGCGTTCAGCGGCGTGATGACGCGCTCAGGCCTTGACGTCAGCCGAAGCCCGCCCTCCGGGCACGCACCCACACACACGCCGCAGCCGAGGCACGCGCCGTCGTCCAGCCGCGCCGCCTTCTTCCGCGGCTTCTTCGGGTCGTTGGCCGACACGAGCGAGAGGGCCTCGACCGGACAGGCGTCCACGCACTTTCCGCAGCCGTTGCACGCCGAGTGCTGGACCGCCAGGATGAAGTTGCTGGTGTGGACCGGGTGCAGGAACCCGAACCGTCGCGCCGCAATGAGCGCTTCGCAGCAGCAGCCGCAGCAGTTGCAGATGAAGTTGACGTGTTGGCGGGCGTTCTCGCCGAACTGCACGAGCCGCCGAGATCGGGCCTGCTGCAGGAGGTCGAGGCACTCGGCGGAGTCTATCGGCCGGACCACCCCGTGTCGGGTCAACGACGAGGCGACGGCGTTGAAGGTGAGGCAGATCTCCTGCGGCGCGTCGCACGCCTTGCCGACGTGCTGCATCTTGTGCCGGCAGTAGCAGCGTCCCACACCGATCGCATAGGCCGTCCTCGCGACCTCGCTGGCCCGCTCATAGTCGAGCACGTGCAGCGAGAGTTCCGGAGCTACGGCAGACTCGTCGACGAAGACCCGACCGAGCCGGGTCTCGCCCTTTCCGAAGAGATCGCGAATGAACTCCTCCTCGACGTTCAGATACTGGTAGAAGAGTTCGGCCAGCAGCTTCTGGTCGAGGTCGTGCCGGACCCGCATCATCGAGAACTCGAAGAAGCCGGCCATCGGCGGCGGCAGTACGTAGGTGTGCGGGCCGCCACGATGCGCCGTGTCAAGGAGGATGCCGCGGTCGCAGAGGGCGTCGAGGATCCGCTGGGCCTCGGCCTCCGGCATCTTCCACCGCGAGGAGGCGACCGTCACGGTGAACGGCCTGATGGGGAGCTGCGCGACCAGACCCGCCTCGCGGTCGGTGAACAGCAGTTTCAGGATCGCGTACAGCACGTCGGCCGGCGGCGCGCCTTGCGGGAATCGGTTGATCCGGCCGACGAGGTCCTGATACGTCGACCTGACCGCCAAGTGAGACATCGAAACGGATATTACGGCGAGAACCACGACGTGGCAAGCAGTCGCGGCCGACCGGGAGAACCCACGATGTCGGCGGTGGCGGGCGAGCCGGTGTGAGAGAATGGGTCTCCCCGCGCCTTCGGAACACCATATGCCGACCGACCGCTCCCGCACGTTCGACGCGTCGACGCGCTACGAGGCGGTAGTCATCGGCGCGGGCCTTGGCGGCCTGGCGACGGCAGCCATCCTCTCGCGCCGGGGGCGGCGGGTGCTGGTGATCGAGCAGCACCACACGGCCGGGGGCAGCGCGACCGTGTTCAGGCGTCCCGGCTACGTCTTCGACGTCGGCGTGCACTACGTCGGCGACTGCGGACCGGGGGGCTCCGTCGAGGTCTTGCTACGCGAGGCCGGCGTCGAGCAGCGGTTCCTCCCGATGGACGAGGACGGCTACGACACGCTGTGCTTCCCGGACGGCATGCGCTTCGCCTATCCGAGAGGGCTCGCCCGCTTCGAGACGCGTCTGCTGGCGACCTTTCCGGCCGAAGCCAGGGGCGTTCGCCGGTGGTGCGCATTCCTGCGACAGGTGCGGCGGCTCATGGACGCCGGGGATCGGCCGTGGAGGCAACTCCTCGCGCCCCTGCGATCGCCCTTCGCTGTGCGCCACCTCCATTCCACGCTCGACGGCGTGCTCGAGACGTGCACCGGGAACGCGCGGCTGCGCGCCGTATTGTGCGGCCCGCACCTGGACCACGCCGTGGCGCCGAGCCGGGTGGCGGCCGTCGCGCACGCCGGGGTCATCAACCACTACCTCTCGGCGGGGGCCTTCTACCCCGAGGGCGGAGGGCAGGTGACCAGCGACCGCCTGGTCGATGTCATCGAGGCCAACGGCGGCCGCGTGCTCCTGAATGCGCGGGCGGACCGGATCCTGGTCGAGGGAGGTGCCGCCGCGGGCGTGATGTTCAGCCATGCACACCGCGGGGAGTGCACGGTGCGGGCGCCCGTCGTCGTGTCGGACGCCGACTTGAAGCTGACCTACCAGCGGCTGCTTCCCGCCGACACAGTGCCGGCACCGCTCCGCGCGACAGTCGACGGCTACGAGATGGCGCCCGGCATCGCTGCGCTCTACCTCGGCGTGACACGCCAGGCGCTCGGGCCCGGCTGCTCCCGCAACACGAACTACTGGGTCTTTCCGAGCGACGACGTGGAGCAGGACTACGCCGCGCTCCGCGACGGGCGCTTCGCCGCGCAGCCGACCGTCTATCTCACCCTCTCCTCTGCCAAGGACCCCGCGCAGAATGTCGCCCCGGACGGCGTCGTGAACCTGCAGGCACTGGCGCTCGCTCCCTCGACTCCAGAGGCCTGGGGAGCCTCGACACCGGACGGCGGGTGCGACCGCTTCGCGCCCGCCTACCGCGCACGGAAGAAGCAGCTGGCCGACCGGCTGCTGAAGGGCGCCGAGGTCGTCTTCCCAGGCATCCGCGCAGGCATCGTCTATCAGGAGATGGCCACGCCGCTGACGCACGCGCGACTCACGTCGGCGACCGGCGGTTCGGCGTACGGCATCGCCGCGACGCCGGCGCAGTTCAACCGGTCGAGGCCTGGCACGACGACGCACGTGCCGGGGCTGCTGCTGGCCGGCGCGAGCACACGGTCTGCCCACGGCGTCCTCGGTGCCCTCAAGAGCGGACACCGTGCCGCCCAGGAAGCTGAAAGGTGCTTGCGGCGACTGCGCGACCAGGTCTCGAGCTAGACGCCCTTCAGCCGGGCGTGTACCGCCTCCCTGGCCTTCCGAAGGTCCCGGTCCATGACGGACCTCACAGTGCCGGGCAGGTAGCGGGTCAGCCTGCGGATGCGGGATGCCTCTCCAGGGAGGATCTCAAACCGCCCGCGCGCGATGCCCGCCACCAGCGCGTCGGCCGTCTCCCGTGGGGTGAGGAGGCCGCCGCGTTTCGACATCTCGGCACACTCGGGCGGCTTGGTCTTGTTCTCTTCTACGTAACCGGGTGTGTCGACGTCGGGCGGAAACGCCACCGAGAACGTCAGGCCGCGCGGCGACAACTCGCTGCGAAGCGCCTCGGTCAGGCCGACCACCGCGTACTTGCTGGGACAGTAGGCGGCAAACCCCATGACCCCCATGAAGCCGAGGACCGACGACACGTTGACGATGTGCCCTCGCCCGGCCCGGAGCATGGACGGCAGCAGGACGAGGATGGGCACGAGCTGTCCGAAGTAGTTCACCTCCATGTGACGACGGTAGGCCGCGAGATCGAGGTCCTCCAGGTAGCCGGGTCTGGACCAGCCGACGCAGTTGACGAGGAAGTGGGGAGCTCCGAGCCGGTCCGCCACGCCCTCGAGCACCGGCCGCAGCGTGGCCATGTCGCTGGTGTCGCAGGCAAGCGTCTCCAGGACCTGATCGCCGCGGATGCGGGATCGTTCCACGACGGTCCTGGCCGCCGCGAGCCCTTCGGGACCGCGCGCGACCATGCATACGCCGGCCCCCAACGCGAAGACCGTCTCTGAGAAGGCGAGGCCGATCCCCTTGGAGCCACCGGTGACGACTACCAGCTTGCCGTCGAAGCACTGCCGCACGCGGCCTGTCTTGGTCATCGGGGGGCCTCGAGTCCATCACGGCGTGGCCTTGACGGCGTGCGCCACGACGGTCACGGCGGAGTCGATTTGGTCGGAGGTGTGCTCGGAGCTGATGAAGAACCGCAGCCGCGCCTCGGTCTCGGCGACGGCCGGGTACGTCATCGGGAACACGTTGATGCCGTCGTCGAACAGCCTGGCGGCGACGCGGAGGCAGCGGACGGAGTTGTGTACGATGATCGGCACGACCGCGGTGCCGCCCGACAGCCCGGTATCGAGTCCGGCCGCCCGGGCACGTTCCAGGAAACGGTGAGCGTTGGCCTGCAGTTTCTCTACGCGCCAGGGTTCCTGCTCGATGATCTCGAGCGACTCGAGGGCCGACGCGGCGCTGGCCGGGGGGAGCCCCGCGCTGAAGATGAACCCCGGCACCGTGTACTTGAGGTACCGGATAAGCCTCTGGCTGCCTGCCACGTAGCCCCCGACGCTGGAGAGCGCCTTGCTCAGGGTTCCCATCCACAGTTCGACGTCGTGGCGATCGACGCCGAAGTGCTCGCCGATGCCGCGGCCGGAGCGCCCCAGCACGCCGAGGGAGTGCGCCTCGTCGATGAAGAGAGACGCCGAATACCTCCGGGCCAGCGTGATCAGCGCCGGCAGGTCGGGGAAATCGCCATCCATGCTGTACGCGCCCTCGACGACGACGAGCGCGTTGCCCGAATCGGCCCGATTCCTGAGCAGCAGGTCCTCCAGCGCCCGGAGGTCGTTGTGGGGGAACGACACTCGCCGGGCATGAGAGAGCTGGCTGCCCAGGATGATGCTGTTGTGGGCCAGCTCATCGTGGATCACCAGGTCCGACGGCGTCAGGACGTGGCCCAGCACAGACACGTTGGTGCCGTAGCCGGCCGAGAACACCAGGGCGTCCTCCAGACCTAGAAACTCCGCCAGCTTCCGCTCCAGCGCCCGGTGCAAGGGCCGCTCGCCCGAGGCGAGGCGGCTGGCCGACGCCGACGTGCCGTAGCGTTCGATCGCGTCCTTGGCAGCGTTCTTCACGCGCGGGTCGGCAGCCAGCCCGAGGTAGTTGTACCCGCAGAAGTCGATCACGGTTCGGCCATCGATGGAAGCGACCCCGGCGGCCGGGCCGTCCAGCGTCCTGAAACAGGGATCCCGGAGTCCGAGCCCGCCCAACTGCTCCATGCGGGCGAACCAGGCGGCCACCTCCGCGCTCGCCTCCAGGCCACGGGTGCCGGTCCGAGGCGGTGATGGCTTGTCAGCGGTCGGCGGGGTGTCGGCGCCCCGGTCCTGGAGAATCCGGCGCAGGAGGGCCCGTTTCTGCGCGGTGTCGAACGGCAGCTCGGCCATCGGTCAGATCTCCTGCGGCGTGACCGCCGGCGCGGCGGCGCATCGAGCGCCGATCTTCTCGGCCAGTTGACGTACCGACGGGCCGGACATCAGCTCCATGGACGGGATCGGGATGCCCAGGCGGCGTTCGAGCGCGGTGGCCAACTCCACGGCCATGAGCGAATCCAAACCCAGGTTGCGGATCGGCTCGGCCGGGTCGATCCGCTCGATGGCGATCCGCATCGTTTCGGCCACCACCTTGTGCACGCAGGCCACCAGGTACGTGACCCGCTCGTCCTCGGCCATCGCGCCGAGCGACGAGGCGAGGTCCGTCTGCCCCTCGGACGCTCCGAGGCTGGCGGCGGCTGCCAGTTCGGTCAGCACCGGCTGCCGGGCGGCGTGGGGATGAATGGCCAGCCAGCGCCTCCAGTCGACGTCCATGACGCCGATGCGCACAGGGTCGAGACGCAGGAGCCGGTCCAACGTGGCGGTGACCTGGTCGGTGCTGAGGCCGCGCATCCCGATTCGATCCAGTTGCCGGCCGAGTTCAGGGGCTCGGGCCACCATGCCCGTGTCTCCGATGACCCCCCAGTTAATCGTCAGGGCCGGCAAGCCCAGGGCGCGGCGCTCCTCTGCCAGGCTGTCGAGGAACGCGTTGGCCGCCGCATAGGCGGCCTGGCCCGCGTTGCCGAGCATCGAGGAGATGGACGAGAACATCAGGAACACGTCAAGGTCCGTGTGCTGGGTGCACTGGTGGAGATGGAGCGCGCCGCGCACCTTCGCTCCCATCACACCTTCCAACTGGTCGGGGCGGAGACTGGCGATGGTGGCATCGTCAAGGACGGCGGCCGAGTGCACGACGCCGCGAAGGGCGGGCAAGCCGAGTGCTTCGGTGGCGACCAGCGTCCTGACCCCGTCGAGGCTGGTGACGTCCACCGGCACGACGCGGACGGTCACGCCCATGCTGGAGAGTTCGCCCACGCCCTTCCGGGCCTCTGGCGCGTCGATGCCGCGCCGGCTCGCGAGCACGAGGTGGCGCACGCCGCGGCGGGCGGCCCACTTGGCGACGGCGAGCCCCAGGCCCGACAACCCGCCAACGACCAGCCAGGTGCCACCGAACGACGGGGGCGCGTCGTCGGGCAGCGCGGGGTGGACGATGGCCGCCGGGTCGTCGAACGACAGCGCCAGCTTGCCGAGATGCTGCGAACGCGCGATGGCGTTGAACGCGTCCGAGGCCTGCGAGATCGGGTAGCTCTTGCAGGGCAGGGGACGGAAGTACCCGGCCTCGAGCCCCTTCCAGACCTCCCGCATGATCCGTGCACATTCGTCGGGACGCTCCGCGCGCAGCCTGTCGAAGTCCACGGCGATGAAGTCGAGGTTCTCGTTGAAGGGCGCGAGGCCGAGGGGCGTGTTGAGGTCGATGTCCCGCTTGCCGAACTCGATGAACCGGCCGTAGGGCTTCAGCAACTCGAGACCCTTGAACAGCCCTTCCCCGGCCAGCGTGTTGAGCACGACATCGATCCCGTCCCCGTTGGTCCACGCCATGACATCGTCGAAGAAGGCCAGGGACCGGGAATCCGACACGTGGCGTACCCCGAGGTCGCGCAGATACTGGCGCCGTTCCGGCGTGCCCGCCGTGGCGAACACCTCCGCACCGATCCAGCTGGCGATCTGAATGGCGGAGAGACCGGCACCGCCGGTGGCCGAGTGGATCAGGATCCGCTCCCCCTTGCGCACGCGGCCCCGGTCCACCAGCGCGTACCACGCGGCCAGCATCGGCGTGATCAGGCCGGCGCCGTCCTCGAGGTTCATCGTCGCCGGGAGCGCGACCATGTAGGTGGTGTCGGTCGTGACGTGCGACCTGAACGAACCCTGGTAGGAGAGCCCCACGCGGTCGCCGACCCGGAAGCCCTGCACCCCGTCCCCGGTACGGACGATGACCCCGCCGCATTCCATGCCGAGCTCCTCGCCGAAATGGGTGGGGGTCAGCACGCGCGAGGACAGCATGCCGAGCGCCTTCATCACGTCCTTGAAGTTGATCGGCGCCGACTTCACCGCGACCTCCACCTCACCCGGCCCGGGCGCGCGTCGGTCGATGCGTCGCAGTCGCAGCCCGCCCAGCTGTCCCGGCGTCTCGCTCTTCAGGACGAAGGCGGCCTGGGCCTGCTGGCCGCGTAGCGGCGGCCACGGCGCGGTGGCGCAGGTCGCGTCGGTCGGCTCGACGCGGCGAACGAGCCGCTTTCCGCCGTGCCACGCGACTTCGGTCTCGTCGTCGTCGAGCCACGCGAGTTCCTCGACGAGCGGGCCGAGGTCGCGCTGGTCGAGGTCCACGCTTCGCAGGCGGAGCCCGGGGTACTCGAGCCGGGCCACCCGGGCCAGGCCCCAGAGGGGTGAACCCGCGAGGTCCGACACACGGTGCTGGGGACCCAGGTGGTGCACGCCGCGGGTGGCCATAATCACCAGCGGTGCCTTCTCCAGCGTGCCGAGTGTGCGGAGCAGGTCGGCGAACGCCGCGGTCTCCGCGATGGCGGCGTCGGCCTCGCCTGCGGACGACGCGACGCCTGCCAGCCAGACGATGCTCTCCACGTCCGGCAAAGTCTGCTGGCCTGCGGCGCCAGGCTCCACGTGCGGGATGCCGCCACTGCGCAGGAGGAGCGCGACGGCTTCGCGCATCGCGGCCGGCGCGAACACGAGCGTGCTCGCCGCGAACGCCCGTTCTCCCGGTGGCGGGCTGGGCCGCCAGCGCGATTCGTAGAGCAGGCTCTTCCAGGCCGGCGCCTGGGCAGGGCGAGCCGCGACGAGAGTGCACTGCACGCCGCGCATGGAGGCGAGCGGTTGGCCCGATTCGGACAGGAAGTCCATGTCGCCGGAGAAGCCCGCCGCGGTGACCCTGGTCATGCGCGTGTGGACGAACACGGGCCCGTCGATTGGGGCGTAGCTCGTCACCCGGCCGATCCGGGTCGGCAGGAATCTCCGCCCGGCGGCGAGGAGATCCCGGTCGGCCGCTGCTGCGGCAAGGGCCTGCAGGCCTGCATCGAGAACGGTGGGGTGCACGCGGTACCAGTCCCCGAAGCGCCCGCCATCCGAAGGGCCGTGCACCCGGGCGATCACCTCGTCATCGCCCGAATGGACGTCCAGCAGCCCGCGGAAGCGCGGCCCGTAGTTCAGGCCGGTGTCGGCCAGCCGGGCATAGAGGTCCGCGACGTCCCGGGGTGTCGTGCACCGCCGCCGCACGGCATCCAGGTCCATCGTTCCGTTCCAGGGGCCGGGGTTCGTGACACGGACCGAGCCGCGAGCGCACAGCACCCAGCCGCTCTCGCTGCCCGCCGTCGTGCTGTGAACCTCGAACTCCCCGGTTCGCACGTCGTGGTGGATCTGCGCGACCATCGGATCGCCGTCTGCCATGACCAGCGGGCGCAGGAATTCCAGGTCCTCGACGGCCATGGCCTGCCCCGCGGCGGGAGCTCCGAGGGCCAAGCCAATCTCGGCATACGCCACGCCGGGGAACACCGCGGTCTGATCCACACGGTGATCGGCGAGCCAGGGGAAGTACTGCTGGTTGAGTTCGACCTGCCGAATCGGTCGCGGCCCGACGACCGGATGCCCCAACAGCGGATGCCCGGCGTAGCCGTGGCGCAACCGCCTGGTGGCATCGCTCTCCTCCCAGTAACGCTGACGCTGCCAGGGGTACATCGGGAGGGCGACAAAGCGGCTCCCCGGAGGGATCTGGTGCTCCCAGCGGATCGGGTACCCGAGCTGCCACAATCCGGCGGCGGACTCGGCCAGGGCCAGGCGTTCGGGACGGTCACGCACCAACGTCGAGAGGACCTTGAACTGGACGCCCTGAGCCTGGGCGCACTCCCGGATGGAGGCTGCGAGCACCGGGTGGGGGCCGATCTCGACGAAGTGCCTGAACCCACGGCGGAGCAGGTCGTAGGTGGCATCGGCGAACCGCACGCTGTTCCGCATGTTCGACCACCAGTAGGAGGCGTCGTGAGCGACGCCTTCGACCTGGAGCCCGCTGACCGTCGACCAGAGCGGACACGCGGGTGCCCGCGGCTCAAGTCCGGCCAGGCTGGCGATCAGTTCCTCGCGGAGCGGGTCCATGCGCGGGCTGTGATACGGGACCTCGACGCGGAGCTTCTTCGCGAAGACGCCTTCGCCCACGAGCAGTTCCGCCAGGGAGTCGAGGACTTCCTGGTCTCCCGACAGCGTGACCGTGGATGGGCCGTTGATGGCGGCGATCCCAATCTGGTCTTCGAGTCCGAGGATGAACGCGCGCACCTCGGTCTCCGAGAGACCCACCGCCAGCATCCCGCCCTGGCCGGCCGCGCGCGCGAGCAGGCGGCCCCGGTGAAAGATGACGCACGCCGCATCGGCCAGCCCGAGTGCCCCGGAGGCCGCGGCTGCGGCAATCTCGCCCACGCTGTGCCCGACGACCGCGGCTGGCACGATTCCGCGATCGCGGAGGACCGCCGTCAGGCCCATCTGCACCAGGAAGTTCAGCGGCTGCGCCACCTCGGTCCGGGTCGCGCGTGACGTCGCCTCGTCCCTGAGCAACTCCTGGACGATGTCGAAATGGAGGATGTCGCGGAAGATGGTCCCGAGGCCGTCAACCGTCGCCCGGAAGACCGCGTGCTCCCGATACAGCTCCTTTCCCATGCCCCACCATTGGGGACCCATGCCGGTGTAGACGAAGCAGGGTCCCGGCTCGGGAACGCCCTGGGTTGTCGTGATCTCAACCTGGCCCGCCTCGACGGCCCGCAGTTGGGCGACGAGCCCCGCACGGGTGTCGGCCACCAGGGCAGCCCGCCGCTCGTGGTGGGTGCGTCGCAGGCACGCCGAGTAGGTGATGTCGGCGAGAGGCCTCCCAGCCAGCCGGCCTGCGGGGCCGATCGCCTCGGCGTAGCGGGCAGCCAGAGCACGGACGGCATCGACACTTCGGGCCGACACGGGGAAGACAAAGGGCACGCCGTCCTGATCCGGCAGCGGGTCGGCCGGCGACGGGTCGACCGGCGGGCTTTCCAGCAGGACGTGCGCATTGGTGCCGCCGTAGCCGAACGAGTTGACCCCAGCCCGTCTGGGACCGCCGTTGGTGTCGGGCCAGGGCTCCAGCTCAGTCTGGACCTTCAGCTTGAGACCCGCAAAGTCAATCGTCGGATTCGGGTTCCTGAAATGAAGGCTCGGGGGGATGAGGCCGTAGTGGAGGCTGAGGATGGCTTTCATCGCCCCGGCCACACCTGCGGCCGCCTCGAGGTGGGCAATATTGGTCTTGACCGAGCCGATGCGGCACGGCTGGTCCGGCTTCCGGCCGGCGGAGAGCACCGAGCCGAGGGCGAGCGCTTCGTACGGGTCACCGACCGCGGTTCCGGTCCCGTGGGCCTCGATGTACTGGATCGACTCGGGCGCGACGCCAGACCGGCCGTAGACATCCCTGAGGAGGGCCATCTGCGAGTCGGGGTTCGGCACGGAGATGCCGGGCGTGGCACCGTCCTGGTTGGCCCCCGTGCCCCGGACAATCGCGTAGATGCGATCGCCGGCGGCGCGGGCATCCGACAGCCGCTTGAGGAGAATCATCCCCGCCCCTTCGCCTCGGCCGTACCCATCGGCGCTGGCGTCGAAGGCCTTGCACCGGCCGTCCGGGGACAGGTACTTCCCCTTGCACATGCTGATGGTGTACTCGGGCTTCATCATCACGTTGACGCCACCGGCCAGGGCGTAGTCGCATTCGCGGCTCCGCAACGCCTGGCACGCGAGGTGGAACCCGACCAGCGACGACGAGCACGCCGTGTCCAGCGACAGGCTGGGCCCTTGCAGGTCGAACGTATACGACACGCGGTTGGCGACGATGGCCATCGTCGCCGCGGCGGCGGTATGGGCGTTGAGCGATGCGTGGTTCTGCTCGGAGAAGTGGATCAGCATGTTGTCGAGACAGAAGACCCCGACGTACACGCCGGTGCGGGAGCCGGCCAGGCGTTCCAGCGGAATCCCCGCGTCCTCGATGGCTTCCCACGCCACTTCCAGAACCAGCCGCTGCTGCGGATCGAGGCGGACGGCTTCGTGGGGGTTGATGCGGAAGAAGCCCGCGTCGAACTCGAAGGGGGATTCGTGGATGAAGCCGCCCTGCCGCACGTACATCTTGCCCGTCACCGAGGGGTCCGGGTCGTAGTAGGTCTCCAGGCTCCACCGGGTCGGGGGCACCTCCCCGACGGCGTCTCGCCCTTCGCAGAGGAGAGCCCAGAACGACTCAGGATTGCCCGCGCCCCCTGGAAAACGGCAGGCGAGGCCCACGGCGGCAAGCGGTTCCGAGAGTGATGATGACATGTCAAGCCCTAGCCGGATTAGAACTGCACGCGATTGAGAATGATGTCGGGCTCGGTGGCAGCCTGCCGGTGGCTGCCGTAGAACTGTTTCCACATGCGGAGGTAGCCGTCACGAAGCTGTTCGGCTGTCATCAGGTGCGGGTGGAAGACGACGTTCGCGTCGTTGTAGTGCTTCCAGGTGCGATCGAAGATGCGGCCCTCCGCGACCAACCGGTGCCAGAAAGGCGTTCCCGGGTACGGGGTGGCGATCACGAACTCGGCCAGGGTGATGCCGGCCCGTTCGGCGAACTCGAGGCATCGGTCGAACACGCCGGCATCGTCCCACGGGTTGCCGGCCAGCATCGACGTGTAGGGCAGGATGCCGTGATCGTGACAACGCCTGACGGCCTGCAGCGCCTTGTCGAGGGCCCCCGGGATGCCGCGGCCCAGCGCGTCCTGGGACACCGGGTCGAAGCCGCACACCAGGTAGACGCGTCGGATGCCCGCCCGGCGCACTTCGGCCAGAACCTCTTCCTCGAGGCTCAGGAGCACCGGCATGCTGATGCCGATGTAGCTGAACGCATAGGGTGCGCCATCGTCCAGGTCCGCGGCAATCCGGCGCAGCAGCTTCCTGAACCGGAACTTGGCACCCTGGGCGAACAGGAACGCCGAGTCCTCGGTGAAGGAGCACAGCTTGCCGGCGCTGCCGAACGCCCGGAGCAGCTGCAGGACCGACTCCTCAGGGAAGTACCGAATCCGCCGGCCCATGATGCAGGGCACGGCACAGGCCTCGCACGAGAACGGGCACCCGCGCGAGTGTTGGACCGGGTAGTCGTCGACGTAGTGGCCATTGGCCTTCAGGTAGAGGTCGATCCGCGGGAACACCGCGTGTCTGAGATCGAGCGGCTGGCTGGCCTGGTAGCGGGGGAGCAGCCGCCCGCTCGCGGCGTCGGCGAGGATCTCGCCCCAGACGGGCTCTCCCTCGCCGATCACGACGGCATCCGCGTACGGCGCGCATTCGTCGGGCATCAGCGACGGGAACACGCCACCCACCACCACTCGCTTTCCGCGCTCTCGCAGCGTCTGCGCGATCTCGAGGCCGCGCGTCGCGGCCGGTGTGAAGAACGACAGCGCGAACAGGTCGCCTTCGGTGTCGGGATCGAAGCGCGCGACCCGGTCGTCAACGAACGCGATGTCGTGCTCGGGAGGCGTCAGAGCCGCCAGGTGGGCGATGCCGAGCGATGGGGGGCCGATGTACTCCGTGGCCCGGACGAACTCCCGAAGTTCCGGGTTCGACCCCGCGTGCCGCTCGAAGTCGGGATACACGAAGACGATTCGCATGTCCCCCCAGGGATGACCAAGGACTCGGACCTCGCAGTGATTATCGCTGCCGCAACCGTGGTGTCAAGGCGATCGTGCAGGCGATGTTCTGTCCAGTCAAGACTGACCTCTCCTGTGATACGGTCGCCGCCCTGACGCGTCGGCGAGCTGCGCGCGGCCCCGCTCGCTCATGAGGGGGCCGTGCTCGCTCGCCTCTCGAGAGACGGTAGCGGGGGAAGAACGAGCGGCAGCCGGTCGGCTAGCGTCTCCGCCGGCGTGCGTCCTTGCAGAGCCAGGGAGAAGCGTTCGACGTTGTAGACATGCTCCCACCGCCTGAGCGCGTCGGCGGCGTCATCGAACGAGGTAAATCGGTGGCGACTCCAGAATTCGTCGTGATCGATCCGATGGCTTCGCTCGACCTTGCCGTTCTGCTGAGGCCGGCGCGGCTTGATGTACCGGTGACGAATGCCGAGGGCTTCCACGGAGAGCCGAAAATCCAAGGGGAATTCCGTGCCGTGGTCCGACTGAATCTGTCGAATCGGGAAGGGCAAGGCCGCTCGGGTCTCCGCCAAGAAGGCCAGGCTCGTTCGGGCGTTGAGGTAGCGGTACAACCGTAAGACCCGAAACCGCGTGCAGTCATCCAGCGCCGTGTACTGGAAGTACCGTTGCCGATTGACGCGCACAAACTTGACGTCGACCTGGACCGACTCCCCCGGCGTGTCCTTGCTGAAGAGCCGCAGTTGGCGTGGACGCCGCTTCGGCGTCCGGCGCAACCGACCGAGTCCCATCTGCCGAAACACCAGTTGGATGGTGCTAATGCCGAGGCAGATGCCGTGAACCCGATGGAGCCACACCTTCGTCCGGGCACTCCCAAATCGATGTTCGGTGCGGGCCACGCGGATCCACTCCCGGACCTCTGGGGTGATTCGTCGACGACGCTCAGGCCGGTATCGAGGGACCAACCCTAGAATTCCGCCCTCACGATACCGAAAGCGCCATCGGCGGACCGTTCGGTACCAGAGGCCGAAATACAGGGCGGCCGCGTGCATGGTGCAGGTCGAGGCATACCCCAAGACCGCCAGGCGCTGTTCCACCCGTCGACGCTGCCGCGGATCCAATGACTGAAGCTCCTCGTACATGCGCTCGTACATCCGCCCCTCCTTTGTTGCGACATCCTCGCACTTTGGGAGAGGTCAGTCTTATGTGTGTACTTCAGGCGATCGTGCAGGCGATCGTGCAGGCGATCGTGCAGGCGATCGTACAGGCGATCGTGCAGGCGGATCGTGCAGGCGATCGTGCAGGCGATCGTTTAGGCGGTCGTGCAGGCCGCGTGCACGCGGCCTGCACGCATTCCAGCCCCCCGGGCGTAGAATAGCCACGCGGAAGGGATCCACCCATGCGCCGGCCAAACGACATCCTCGAGAACCAGATGCTGTCCCGCTGGGGGGAACTGCTCCCTCGGGCGCCAGGGCAGATCGGTGGCCTGCACGAAGCCGACGCCGAACTGGTCGATCTCGGTGACGGCCGGCTGCTCGCCCTGACGGTCGACGCCGTCGTGGAAGAGGTGATCGTCGGGCTCTATCGCGCGCCGCGCACGGTCGGCCGGATCACCGCCGCGTCGTCGCTGTCGGATCTGGCGGCCGTGGGGGCCGATCCGCTCGGCGTGCTCGTCTGCGCGACGCTCCCCCGCGCCGACCGTGACGCCGTGCAGACCGGCGTTGCAGCCGGGTTGCGCGACACGCTGGATCCCGCCGGAGTGTTCGTGCTTGGTGGCGACACCGATGAGGGGCAGTTGCTGAGCCTCGCCGTGACCGCCGCCGGCCTCGTGCCTCGCGAAGGCGTGCTGACACGGGTTGGCGCCAGACCTGGCGACCAGGTCTTCGTGTCCGGAGCGCTCGGCGCCGGCGGCGCCCTCGCGGCGTCCGTCCTGCTGGGGATCGGCCGCGTCACCGAAGAGGCGTTCCGTCCAGCGAGCCGCCTGCGTGAGGGGAAGGCGCTGCGCGGCGTCGCCTCGTGCTGCATGGACTCGAGCGACGGATTCGTCGCCACCATTGACCAACTGGCCCGCATCAACGACGTCGGCTTTCGCATCGACGCCCATTCTGCCGACTTGCTCCACCCGGTCGCCGCGCAGGTATGTGCCGAGACCCGCATGCCGGCGTTCCCGTTCATCGCGAGCCACCACGGCGAGTTCGAACTGGTGTTCACGGTGGCGCCGTCGCAGGTGGCCGTTCTCCAGCAGCGTGCCCGGGCGCTCGGCTGGGATCCGATCCCGGTCGGCGTCGTCGAGCGCGCGCCGGGCGTGCGCTTCGGTGACATCGAGGTCGACACGGCACGATTGCGGAACGCGTTCGAAACGTCGGGCGGCGACCTGGCCGCGTACCTGCAGACGCTGCTCGCCGTCACGGTGCCGTAGCGAAGCGCCCGCGCGGCCAAGGACAGCCCATGGAACTTCAGACGGCGAAATCCGCCGCCTTCCTGTCGATGACCGGCGAGAGGCGGGCGCTGGTGCTGCTGGTGAGCCTGTCGTTCTTCCTGGGCCTGGCCTTCTCCCAGCTGTACGCCGTCTCCAACTCGCTCTTCCTGCTGCAGTACGGATCGGCCGCCCTGCCCGTAGTCTACGTCGCCATCGCGATCGTCGTACCTGTGTTCTCGTACGCGTTTGCCCGGATCCAGAGACTCTGGCCGTTTTCCACCGTCGCGCTCGTGACGATGGCGTTCTTCACGGGCATGTTCGTCGTCGCCTGGCTGGGACTGCGGTTCCTCGGCGCACAGTGGATGTCGTTTCCCCTGGTGGTGGGCTTCACCCTGGGCGGGTTGCTGTGCGGCATCGTCCGCGGCGCGCTCGCGGGCTTCCTCTTCGACGCCCGCAAGCTCAAGCAGATGTACCCGCTGATCGTCGGCGGCGAGATCCTGGGTGTGGTCGTCGGGGGTCTGAGCACCACCGTGATCGTGCCACTCCTGGGCCGGGTGGAAAACGTCCTTCTCGTCGCCGGGGCGGGGATGATCGTCGTGGTTCTGCTGGTGGCGCGGACCACTGCCGCGTTCCGGGCAGCCCTTGGGCAGCCGCGAACACGGTTGCAGGCGCGGCGGACGAACACCTCGCCGGCCCGCCTGCTCGGAAACCCGTACATCCTCTTGACGCTTGGCTACCAGGTGCTCTTCTCGATGGGAACGAGGCTGGTCGACTACCTCTTCCTTCAGCAGGCCCGCGCCCACTTCACGACACCGGAGGGCCTGACCCGGTTCATCGGCACGATGATGGCGCTGGCCACCGTGCTGACGTTCCTGTTCGTCGTGCTCTTCGCCGGCAGACTGCTGACCCGCTTCGGCATGCGCCTGGGCCTGATCGGCAATCCAGTCGGCGTCGGAGCCCTGGTGGCCGCCGTTGCCGTCGTGGGGACGGTCATGGGCCCCGGCGCGATGGCGTTCTTCTGGCTGATCGTCGGCGCCGAATTCCTGCACTACATCCTGAAGTCGGGGCTGTCGGAGACGTCCGTTCGGTCCGCCTACCAGCCGCTGCCGCCAGAGGAGCGCACCGCGTGCCAGACGCTGGTGGAGGGCATGGGGATCCCACTCGCCTACGGGCTCAGCGGCAGCTGCCTTCTCCTGATCGCATGGCTCGAGGTCTTCAAGGCGGTGCACGTCGTCTACTTCACACTCGTGCTCATCGCGCTCTGGGCCGCGACGGGTGTGGCGTTGCGCCGGCACTACGGCGACAAGATCCGGCAGTCGATGCGCCGTCGCCTCTTCGACTCCGACGACCTCTTGTTCAAAGACCGGTCGAGCCTCCTCGTCGCCGAGACCATGCTCGAGAGCCCCGAGCCCAAGGAGGTCAACCACGCCCTCGAGTTCCTGGAGAGGGCAGAGTACCCGGCACTCGACGGGCGCCTCGCGGCGCTGCTCGCACATCCCAGTCCGGAGGTGCGCCTCAACGTCCTGTCCAGCGTCGAGCGGCGAAAGGTGGCCGAGACGCTGCCCGCGGGTACTGGCGGCCGTCCGGCGCGAGACCGAGCCAGGGATCAAGGCGGCGGCGGTGCGGGCCCTCTGTGCGCTGAAGGCCGGAGACGTTGGCGAGGTCCTGCCGTACCTTGATGGCGGAGAACCGGAAATCCGCGCGGCGGCTCTGGTCGGCCTCTTTCGCTACGGCGGGATCAACGGCGCGTTGACGGCCGGCGAGCGCTTTCGCGCGATGGCCGGGTCGCCGGACGTCGCCGACAAAGTCAGCCTCGCCCGGCTCCTCGGCGAGGTGGGGGACCGCACCTTCTACCAGCCCCTGCTCCAGCTGCTCGACCACGAGTCGATCGACGTCCGGAGGGAAGCGCTGACCGCGGCCGGGCGGGTGGCCAACCCGCAACTCTGGCCGGCCGTCGTCGCGAGCCTGGCGGATACACGGCTGCGTTCGACGGCGATGGCCGCCCTGCGTTCCGCCGGCGACGACCTCCTGCCCATCCTGGAATCGGCCCTCGAGCAGCGGGGTGTGTCGGACAAGCGAGTCACGCTCGGCCTGATCCGGGCCTGTGCGACGGCGCGCGGCGGCAAGGTCGTCGACCTGCTCGTCGCGGCATTGGATCACCCGGACCGCGAGGTTCAGCACGAGATCCTCAAGGCGCTGCACACCTGCGGCTACGATGCCCGGCGGGACCGCGCGAAGGTCGTCCCGGTACTGATAGGTCTCGTCCGCGAATCGGCGATGATTCTCGTCGCGATGCGGGACCTGGGCACCGAGCCTGATGTCGCCCTGCTGATCGCGGCGCTGCAGGGGGAACTCGGCACCGTTCGAAACAAGATCTTCCTCCTCTTGTCGTTCCTCTACGATTCCCGGGCCGTTCTCGGGGCCGAGGAGAAGCTGCGGGCCAGTCGGTCCTCGCAGCGCGGCCTCGCCCTCGAACTCCTGGATATCATGTTGTCCAAGGATCTGAAGGCCCCGGTCTTCGCGTTGCTCAACGAGAATGTCCCGCCGGACCGGCGCCTGCGCGAGCTGGAGCATCAGTTCGGCCTGGAGGGCCGGAGCCGGGCGGCCTGGCTGCAGGAACTGGCCAGCGACACCCAACGGTGGCCGTCGGGCTGGGTCCGGTCGTGCAGCCTGTTTGTCGCGGCCAGGATGGGGGTTCGCGAGCTGGAGGACGCCGCCGTCGCGGCCCTCGACAGTCCCGACGACCTGGTCCGCGAGACGGGAATGTGGGCCCTTCGCACGATCGCCCCGGAGCGCAGCGCACCGCACTTGAGGCGGATGCAGGCGGATGGCAGCCCCCGCGTCGCCCGGATGGCGGCCCAACTGCTCGCCTGAAACGGGAGAGGCGACGACATGCTGTTGACGATCGAGAAGGTCATCGTGCTCAAGCAGGCGGAGGTGTTCTCCGTCCTGCCCGACCACGTCCTGGCATACGTCGCGTCCATCGTCGAGGAGGTGTACAGCAGACCCGGTGAGACTCTCATCCGCAAGGGAGACATCGGCGACTGCATGTACCTGATCGTGCAGGGGACCGTGAGGGTCCACGATGGCGATCGCACCATCGTGGAGATGGGGAAGGGCCAGACGGTTGGGGAACTGGCGGTGCTCGACCCCGAGCCGCGGGTGGCGTCGGTGACGGCGGTCGAGGAGACGCACCTGTTCCGGATCGAAAAGGATGCGTTCGACGAAGTGATGGCGGATCACCCGGAGGTTGCCCGCGAGGTCATTCGGGTCCTGTGCCAGCGGTTGCGCGGTGTCTCGCAGTCGAGGGACACCCGCCGGCCGGCAGACTGAACGCCCGGCCGCCGGGCTCGAGGAGAGATGAGCGCGAGCCAGATCGCACAAGCCGTCGCCGGTATCGAGCGCGTCGCCGTGGTCCGCAACACGCTCAAGCCGCTGGACCCCATCCTCCGGTACGTGTCGCTCGTCCGGGACGTTTCGCGCGGTGTCGAGGTCGACCTCGTCGGCACCGGCGACGGCGACGATGTCGCCCGGCAGACCGAGCGGGTCATCAGAGCCCGCAGCCACGACCTGGTCGTCGTCGCCGGCGGCGACGGCACCCTGCTGCGCGTCCTCCAGGAGATCGGCGACTCGGAGATCCCCCTGTCCCTCCTCCCCGTCGGCACCAGCAACGACTACGCGAAGGCCCTCGGGATTGCCACCGTCGAGGACGCGGCGCGCGCGCTCTTCCACGGCACGGTCAGGAAGGCCGACCGCGGCCTGTGCTCCTACCGGGATCGGGATGGCGCGGCCGGGGAACGGATCTTCTGTTCGACGGCGGGGGTCGGCCTGATGGCCAACATCTTCCGGCTCGAGCAGTTTCGGATCAGCCGCGCCCTCAAGACGCTCATCGGGGATGCCGTCTGGCCGGTCCTGACCGTTCCGAGCCTGTTGCTGAGCGGCAGCGTGCCGAGCGAGATCCGCATCGACGATCGCAGGCTGGCCACGAGGCTGAAGATGCTCGAGGTCACCAAGGTGGCGATGGCGGGGGGAACCGTGTTCGCCCCGTTCGCGCGGATCGACGGCGGCTCGTTCGACGTCTGGATGGTGCACAATGCCGGCCGCGTGCGGACCAGCCTGTTCATGATCGCGACGCTCATCGGCGGCGGGAGGCACCTGCGCAACCCGCGCTTCGACTACTTCACGCAGGACCCTGGCTGGAATGCGAACGAGACGACAGGGCTGACGCGGCTCGAGATCGTCACCAGGACACCCGTGCCCCTGCACGTCCACGGAGACTGGGTCGGCTTCACCCCTGCCGCCTTTTCAATCCTGCCCCGACCGCTGTCGGTCCTGGCGGCACGCGAGTCACGGCACTCTCCGCCAGCCCGAGCCTGAGGAACACGAGCGGCGCGCCGGCCGACACCCAGAAACCCACCAGCGCGTAGCGGGCGTAGCGCAGCGAAGCCGAGACCAGGTCGGCGTCGGCGGGAAAGAGCTGTCCCAGGCCCATCCACAGGATGACCACGCCCGCCAACCCGACGACGAACCGAACCGCACGCGTGCCGAGGGGACCGGCTGTCAGGTATCCGCCCCGCGAGGCGAGCCACGCCACGCCGGCGCCGAGCCCAAAGAGCATGCCCGCCGAGGCGATGACCCCGCCCGTCGTCACCGGGTCGGGCAGCGCGCCGGCGCGCAGTGCGTGGCTTCTCCAGGCCTCGGGGAACGTGTACCCGGCTAGCCGCCACGCGCCCGCCGCGCCGAGCGCAACCGGGATCAACGACACGGCCAGTGCGATGAGGACCTGGGAACCGAGTGACTTCTGCGCCAGCGCCGCGGCCACCCGGTCCCAGAAACGAAGGAATGCCCAGAGCCAGAGGCCGCCGATGAGCCACCCCACGAACACGTCGTGCGGGAAGTGCACGCCCAGGTACCACCGCGAGAACCCGATGATGAACGCCAGGACGAACGCCAGCGCCCACGCCCATCGCTTGCCGACGCCGGAGGCGAGCATTCCCCAGACGCTCACCGAGTGCTGCGAGTGCCCAGACGGGACCCCGAATGTCGACTCGGCCGAGAGCGGAGTGACCTGGGCGCTGACCCAGTAGGGGCGGGGACCTGCGAGCACCAGCTTGAACACGCAGTTCAGGCAGTTACCCGTGATCAGGATGAAGCCGACCCTGACGCCGAGCCGGGCGTCGACGCACCAGTAGACCAGCGGGAGCACGAGGAGGAAGAAGTCCTCGGTGCCCAGGAACGAGAAGAATCGCATCGGCGCTTCGAGCCACGCCCCCAGGGCCTGGATTGCCACGACCCAGGCGACGCCGCCCGGAACCAGGAAGTCCATGCCGCCCTCCGATCGATGTTGGTGTTCGCGGAGCCGGCCAACGGGCCGTCAGTCGGAGATGATACACTGCGCCGATGTCTGAGCCGGTCGACTACGCGCGGGCGAGGCGCCACCTGATGCGGGCCGACCCGGTTCTCGGCGCGATCATCAAGCGGAAGGGCGCGTGCGGGCTCGCCGAGCGAAGGGCCGAGCGGCGGTTCAGAACGCTGCTGCGCGCGCTCGTTTCACAGCAGCTGTCGCTCAAGGCGGCCGCGACGATCTTCTCGCGCTTCCTGGCCCTGTTTCCGGGCGGCGACGGCAGTCCGAGCCCCGAGGCAATTCTCGCGGTTCCGCTCGAGACCTTGCGCAGCGTTGGCCTGAGCCGCCAGAAGGCCTCGTACCTGCACGACCTCAGCGCGCGCGTCGTGGCGGGCACGCTGCGACTGGACGACCTCGACGAGCTGTCCGACGAACAGGTGATGGAGGCGCTCACCGCGGTGAAAGGCGTCGGTCGCTGGACCGCCGAGATGATCCTCATCTTCCAGCTTGGCCGGCCGGACGTGCTCCCGTTGGACGACGTGGGGGTGCTCAGGTCGATCCAGAACGTCTACGGTCTGCGCCGACGCCCGTCGGAAAAGCAGGTGCTGCGGATCGGGGAGCGCTGGAGACCGTACCGCTCGATCGCCTCATGGTACCTGTGGGCGGCGCTCGAGAATCAATAGACGGCTTTCGGCTCTTGGCTCTTGGCTTTCGGGTCCTGGCGCCATCGGCAGCGCCACGACCCAAGCATGGTCGGCTTCTTGCAGGAATGGAGGTGTGAGCCGCGACTATCGCAAGCTGCTGGTTCTCCAGCTCGCCGACAACTTGGTCGTTCGTCTGTATCGCGCCACGGCCACTTTTCCCGCTGAAGAACGCTTCGGATTGAGATCGCAGGTCCGTCGGGCCGCCGTGTCGGCCGCAACGAACATCGTTGAAGGAACTGCACGCCGGTCGCTCTCCGAGTATCTCAGTTTCCTGAACATCGCGACCGGCTCCGCAGCCGAGGCTCGTTACCTCATTGACCTGGCCGAACGGCTCGGTTTCATGACGCCGGAGGCGGCAGCCGATCTCGGGCCTGGCTACGAGCGGCTCGTCGCCCACCTGCTGGCGCTCGTCAAGTCGCTTGAGGCGCTCCGGCAACGCTGACCGGTCGGCATCGGATGTCGAGCGCCCGGAGAGCCTGCTGAAGACTCGGTTGAGCGCCACGCACCAGATGGCGCCGAGAGCCAAGAGCCAAGAGCCAAGAGCCTACTTCCTGGGCATCTCCTCCGGCGTCGCCAGCGCTGCGACGAAGGCCAGCGGTTCGCCCTTGCTGACCGGCGGCGTGCCGACGACGTAGAGGACCTCGCCGCCGAACGGTGCGCGGACCTCCTCGAGGACCCGCCCCTGGAAATCAGTGACGCGGCCGATGAGCGCCCCCTGCGCGATCGTGTGACCGCGCTCGACGAGCGGATACCAGACGCCGGTGTGCTGGCTGTTGATCACCTGGTTGCGGCCGAGGAACACCGCCTGCTGGAGCGGGTCGGGGCCGGTGGAGCGCATCCTGAGATGCTTGAGCACACCGGCCACGCCGCGCTCGATGCGCACGATCGACTCCTCGTCGCTCTGGCCCATCGCGCCCGACTCGATCGTCATGGCCGGCTTGCCGCGCGTGATGGCCGTGTTCTCGAGGTAGAGCGACGCGGCCGGGTCGGTCGGCCGTGCCTTGTCCAGGATGATGTGATCGAGACCGAACGCGAGCGCCAGCTGACGGACGCTCTCGACGAGCGCGGGCGACGCGTTGATCGTCCAGTACAGGTAGGGACGGAGCGACTCGTTGGCGTCGCCGCAGTGCAGGTCGATGAGGTACTGCGCCCGATCGATGACCTCCCGGGTGATCACGTCGGCAATCCGCTCGGAGATCGTGCCGTCGGCCTTGCCCGGGAACACGCGGTTCAGATTCTTGTGGTCGCCCGGCGTGTAGTAGATGGCGCGGTCGAGGAACGCCGGCATGTTCGCGACGTGCACCATCAGAATCGTGCCGGCCAGTTCCTTCGGATCGATCGACGCGCGCAGCCTCTGGAGCGCGAGGATCGGCGGGTACTCGGCTCCGTGCGTGCCGGCGATCAACGCGAGCACCGGGCCGGGCTTCGCGCCGTTGACGATCGAGAACGGGATGAACGTGCCTGACTCGGTTCCCCGGGCCGCGATCGGCAGTTCGCCGTAGACCGTGGTGCCTGGCTGTGCGGTGATGCCGCCGACGGTGAACGGCGTCTGAGCGGAAGCGGCTGCCGCGATGGCGACGCACGCAGCCGCGATCAGGGTCCGGTACGAAAACGGTCGCATAGGTCCTCCTGAGAGGGACCATCATACACGGCTCTCGGCCGGGAGCCTGACAGCGCCGAAAGCCGAGGGTCGAGAGCCGAGAGCCGAGAGCCGAGGGCCGTATAATGCCGCAATGACGTTCCGTCTACTCGGTCGCACCGGCGTCCGGGTGTCTCCGCTCTGCCTCGGCACCCTGAATTTCGGCGGGCCGACATCGGACGAGGAGGCCATCCGCATCGTCGATGCCGCGCTCGACGCGGGTATCAACTTCATCGACACCGCGGATGTCTATCACGGCGGGCGGTCCGAGGAAGCGGTGGGCAGGGCGCTCGCCGGGCGCCGGGATCGGGTCGTGCTCGCGACCAAGGTGCACGGGCGAACGGGAGACGGGCCCAACGATCAGGGGAACTCTCGCCTGCACATCCTGCGCGCCTGCGACGAGTCGCTGCGCCGCTTGAAGACCGACCACATCGACCTGTACCAGGTACACCGCCCGAGCCCGGAGATCCCGATCGAGGAGACCCTTGCGGCGCTCACGGACCTGGTTCGGGCCGGGAAAGTGCGCTACATCGGCTGCTCGACGCACCCGGCGTGGATGGTGGTGGAGGCGCTGGCGGCGAGCGAACGGCTGGGGCTGGCCCGGTATGTCAGCGAACAGCCGCCCTACAACCTGCTCGACCGGCGAATCGAGAACGAACTGCTGCCGATGGCCGTGCGCTTCGGCCTGGCGATCCTGCCGTGGGCGCCGATCGCTCAGGGGGTCCTGGCCGGACGGTATCCGGCCGCCGACGCGCTGCCCGCCGACTCGAGGGCCGCGCGACAGCCAGACAGCATCTACTCACGGCGGGTCACGCCCCGCGGCATCGAAGCCGGCCGGGCGTTTGCCGCGCTGGCCCATGGACACGGCCTGCCGCCCGCGCAGCTGGCGCTTCTCTGGTGCAAGGACCAGCCGGGCGTCACCTCGCCGATCGTCGGGCCGCGCACCCTCGAGCAACTCGTCGACCTGCTGCCGGTGCTCGGCATGTCGCTCACCGACGAGCAGCGGACCGCGTGCGACGCGATCAACCCGCCCGGCACTGCGCTGGTCAACTTCCACAACACCGCGGGGTGGATGAAGGCTGCGATCTAGATATCTTGCGATCTTGCGAAGTTGCGATCTTGCGATCTCATGCAGGCAGGAGCGCGCGCTTGAGCGTTCCGGTTGCGGGACACCCAGTTCGCAAGATCGCAAGCTCACAAGATCGCAAGATGCTCAGATGTTCCTGATCTTCTTGTACGTCGCGAGCACCACCGCCCCGAACGCCATCAGCAGGACACCGTTGACGGCGAGCACCGTCGGCGCCGAGAACCGGTTTGCGAGCACGCCGGCCGTGAGGCTGCCGAGCGGCATGCCGCTGCGGAACGCCACCATGTAGATGCTCATCACGCGTCCGCGCATTTCATTTGGCACGACGAGCTGCACGAGCGAGATGGTCAGCGAGAAGACGACCAGCTGGGCGATTCCCGCAACGAAGAGCAGCGCGTAGCTGAGCGTCGGGTTCGACGAGAGCGCGAAGGCCGCAATCACCGCGCCCAGGCCGATCTGGACCGTCAGCGCCACCGACCCCATCCTCGAGAACCGGCCCACCCACGCGACGATGAGCGCGCCGACGACGGCGCCGGCACCCTGGAACGCCATCATGTGGCCGTATTCCGCCACACCGAGGTGGAACACCTTCTGCACGAAGACCGGCAGGAGCGTCAGGAGCGGCATGGCCAGGAACGTCGTCACGAACGCGACGATCGTCAGGCCGAACAGCGGGCCTTCGTGGCGGACGTACGAGAGCCCGCCTCCGAGTTCGGCGAGCATCGGCTGTGCGGGGAGCAGCCGCCGCGGGGGCACGGTGAGCGCGGCGAGCGCCGCGATGACGGCCAGGAACGAGAGGCCGTTCACCGTGAAGCAGAAGACGCTGCCGTACGACGCGAGTGCGGCCGCCGCCAGCAGCGGGCCGATCACGCGCGCCAGGTTGAACTGGACCGAGTTGAGCGCGATCGCGTTCGGCAAGTCCTTCTTTTCGACGAGCGACGGAATGAGCGACTGATAGGCCGGGCCGCCGAATGCCTGCGCGCAGCCGGTCAGGAACGAGAGGGCCAGGACGAACCAGACGGTCATCGAGACGGTCCCGAGCGACGTCGAGGGGCCGGGCGCCGGCCGCACGACCTGGAGATACACCAGCAGGGCGAGCGTGAAGGCCGACGTCATCTGGATGTACTGAGACGTCAGCAGCACCCGCCGCCGGTCGCGCCGGTCCGCCACGACGCCGCCGATCAGCGTGAAGAGCATGATCGGCAGCTGGCCGAGAAACGCGTCCAGCCCCAGGTAGAACGCCGAGCCGGTGAGCGTGAACACGAGCCAGTTCTGGGCGACGCTCTGCATCCAGGTGCCGATGCTCGACGTGCAGGCGCCGATCCAGAGATTGCGGAATTCTGGATACGTGAGGGCGGCCGCCAGCCGGCGAAGCGGCTGGCCGGGCACAGGCGGCCCGATGTTGGCGCCGGCGCGAGGGGGGGATGGCGAAGATCCGGCGGCGCCGGTTGAATCGGGCATGGTCCGGGACGCGGTTTCATGGTAGCACGCCGTTGTCGCTTGACTCCGTATCCGACTTTCGCTATATTTTCTCCAGAGAAGAAAAAGCGAAAATACGCGGGATTCCACTATGGCCCTGAACGCGATGGCCCGCACCGACCTCGAAGCGATGCTGCGGGCGCGGAAACTCGACAATACGCTCTCCCACCCCGGCATCGCCGAGTCGTCCGACCGGGCTTCGCTCTCTGCCGCGAAGCTGCTGCCCACCGGCTTGGCACTCCTCGACGAGCGTCTGGGAGGCGGGCTGCCTCGCGGCCAGATGTCGGAAATCGTCGGCCCGCGGTCGTCGGGTCGGACGACGATGATGTGCGCGTCGCTGGCCGCGGTCACGAGCCGGGGGGAACTGGCCGCCCTGGTCGATCCGCTCGACACCTTCGACCCGGCATCCGCGGCGTCCTGCGGTGTCGTGCTGGACCGTGTGCTCTGGCTCCGGGGTGACGGGACGACGATGGGGGCGCTGGCGCCGCGGGAGAAGGAGAAAGGGCCGTCCGAGCGGCTCCTGGATCGTGCGCTGAAGGCGGTCAACCTGGTGCTGCAGGCCGGCGGGTTCGACCTGGCCGTGCTCGACCTGTCGGAGATACCGCCCGATGCCATTCGCCGGTTGCCGTTCACCACCTGGCCCCGCCTGCAGCGCGTCATCGAGGGCAGCCGAACGGTGTGCCTGCTGCTCGGGCCCGTGCCGATTGCGCGCAGCGTCGGAGGGGTGAGCATCCAGCTGGCGGCATCGCGCCAGGGTGCCTGGAGTCCGCAGATGTTCCTGGGGCTGGACATTCACGCGCGGGTCGTGCGCGCCCGCGTGGCAGACGATGGCCGCTGCCGCCTGGCGGCGCGGGCGTGACGTCCCATGTTTGCCTGCCTGTTTCAGCCGACGTGTCAGCCGGGGCTCTTCGAGGTCGCGCCTCGCGCGGCGGAGGTGCCGATGCCGGGCGAGTGCGGCCGCAGTGGCGCGTCGCTCGACGCGCTGGCGCGGGAGTTCTCGCCCCGCGTACAGGTGCATCAAGACTCCCTGGTGTCGCTCGACATCGGCGGCCTGGGCCGGCTGCTCGGCACTCCCGCGGAGATCGGCAGTGAACTTCGGCGCACGGCGGCGGATCGCGGGCTGCACCCCCACATTGCCATCGCGCCCACGCGGACGGCCGCCCTGCTGCTGGCGCTTGCGCGTGTCGGCGTCACGGTGGTGCCGCCGGGCGGCGAACGCCGTGCGGTGGCGCCGATCCCGCTCGGTATGCTGCGGCGGCTTCCGCTGGCACCTCGCAGGGCCGACCTGCCGGACCGCCGCGATGTGGAGACGGGATTGGCCGTGGCCGACCGGCTCCAGCGCTGGGGCCTGAAGACGCTGGGCGAACTGGCGGGCCTGCCCGCCAGGCCTCTGTCGGAGCGGCTGGGACAGGCCGGCGTGATGTGGCAGCGGCTGGCCCGCGGGGAGGACCTGCAGCCGCTCGTCACGACCGACCCCGAGGCGCCCATCGAGGAGACGCTGGACCTCGAGTGGCCGGTGGAAGGGCTCGAGCCGCTGTCGTTCGTGCTCGCGAGGATTTGCGAGCCCATCGCTGAACGGCTCGCCGCGCTGAATCTGGCGGCCGTGGTACTGCACCTGTCGTGCCGCCTCGTGTCGCGCGAGACGGTGACGCGCGAACTGCAGCTGCCGGCGCCGATCGGCGATCCCAAGGTGCTGAGGACCTTGCTCCTGCTGCACCTCGAATCGCACCCGCTCGCCGGCGGCGTCGATCGCCTGACGCTCCGGGTGGATGCGGCGCCGGCCCGCATCACGCAATTTTCGCTGCTCGCGCGCGCGCGGCCGTTCCCCGAGCAGATGGCCACGCTCGTCGCGCGATTGTCGGCCCTGCTCGGTGAGAGTCGCGTCGGCGCGCCCGCTCTCGTCGATTCCCATCGACCCGGCGCGTTTCGGATGGCGCGCTTTTCCGGGGGAAGCGACAGCGTCATCCCTCCAGCCGACGCGCCCGGGGCTGGCCAGGCGCGCGAGCCGCACGTCGCCCTCTGCCGCTTCCGCGTTCCGGTGCCGGCCCGGGTGACGGTTCATGCGGGGCGGCCCGTGCGGGTGACGACCGGGCGGCGCGGCCTCGACGGGGGAGCGGTGGCGTCGGCCGCCGGCCCGTGGCGCACGTCGGGAGAGTGGTGGCACATCAAGGGGGACGCGCAGCGGGTCGAAGGATGGAACCGCGACGAGTGGGACGTGGCGCTGGCCGATGGCGGCATCTACCGCATTCACCGCGATCGGTCGCGGGACCGCTGGTTCGTGGACGGCATCGTGGATTGAATAGCGTGTAGCTGGCCGCTGAACCGAGGCCCGGCCTCCGACCGTGGTCCGCTGAGAGCTGCACGTGTCGATATCCATGTCCTACATCGAACTCCACGCATCGTCCGCCTTCAGCTTTCTCGAGGCCGCCTCGCTGCCCGAATCGCTCGTCGATCGCGCGGCGGATCTGGGCTATCCGGCCGTGGCGCTCGTCGATCGCAACGGCGTCCACGGCGCGCCCCGTTTCCACAAGGCCGCCCTTGCGGCAGGCATCCGACCGATTGTCGGGGCGGAGGTGACGATCAACAGCCGACCGCCGGCAGCTTTTAGCTGTCAGCGGACTGCTGTCGACAGTCCGCTGCCGGCTGCCGGCTGCCAGCTGCCAGCTGAAAGCTTCCGTCTTCCCGTGCTCATCGAATCCCGCGAGGGGTACCAGAACCTCTGCCGCCTGCTGACGCGCATGAATCTCCGCTCGCCGAAGGGCGAAGGCGCGCTGACGCTCGACGAACTGGAGGGGCACACCGCCGGGATGGTGGCGCTCGTCGGGCGCGAGGCGCTCCGCGGCGGGCGCCACGGGGTGGGCGGGCTGGTGGATCGGCTGGTCGGCCTGTTCGGCCGGTCGAATGTCTACCTCGAACTGCAGCGGCATCTCGTCAGAGACGAGGAGTCCGACAACCAGGCGCTGCTCGCGCTGGCGTCCGCGTTTCACGTCCCGGTGGTGGCCACCAACGGCGTGCGCTTCGCGGCGCCGGAAGATCGCCCGCTCCACGACGTGCTCTCCTGCATCCGCCACAAGACGACGCTCGAGGCGGCCGGGCGGAAGCTGGCGCTGAACGCCGAACGGTTTCTCAAGCCGTGCGAGCAGATGACGGAGCTCTTCTGCGACATCCCGGACGCGGTGGCCGGCACGGCGGCGCTGGCCGATCGGCTTCGCTACACGATGGCCGACCTCGGGTATCGCTTCCCCGACTACCCGGTGCCGGCGGGCGAGACGATGGCGTCGTTCCTGAGGAAGGTGACGGAGGTTGGCGCGCGCGAGCGCTATCGGCCGTATCACGCCCGTGCGAGGGCGCAGATTGCGCGCGAGCTGGGCCTGATCGAAAAGCTCGCGCTCCCCGGCTACTTCCTGATCGTCTGGGACATCGTCAACTTCTGCCGGCAGCAGGGGATTCTCGTGCAGGGCCGCGGGTCGGCGGCCAACAGCGCCGTGTGCTACAGCCTGGGCATCACGGCGGTGGACCCGGTGGGGATGGACCTGCTGTTCGAGCGGTTCCTCTCGGAGGAGCGCGGCGAGTGGCCGGACATCGACTTGGACCTTCCGAGCGGCGACCGGCGGGAGCGCGTCATCCAGCACGTCTACGAGAAGTACGGCCAGCACGGGGCGGCGATGACCGCCAACGTGATTACGTATCGCGGCCGCAGCGCGGCGCGGGAAGTGGGGAAGGCGCTCGGCATCGAGCCGGAACAGATCGATCGGCTCGCGAAGGTGATGCCGCACTTCGCGTGGAGCCCGCCGGACGGGGACGGGACGCTGGCCGCGCACCTGGAGGCGGTGGGCGTCGACTCCACGCCTCCGCGCATGCGGCTGTTCGCGGAGCTGTGGCAGGCCGTCCAGGACCTGCCGCGCCATCTCGGGCAGCATTCCGGCGGCATGGTGATCTGCCGGGGGCGCCTCGACAGCGTCGTTCCGCTGGAGAACGCCAGCATGCCCGGACGCGTGGTGGTGCAGTGGGACAAGGACGACTGCGCCGACATGGGCATCGTGAAGATCGACCTGCTCGGCCTCGGCATGATGGCGGCGCTCGAGGACTCGCTGGAGGTGATCAACCGGCGGCGTCCGCCCGAGACCCCGCCGCTCGGCTTGTGGAACATGCCGCCCGACGACCCGGACGTGTACCGGATGCTGCAGGCCGCCGACACGATCGGCGTGTTCCAGGTGGAGTCGCGGGCGCAGATGGCCACGCTGCCGCGCCTCAAGCCCGAGCGCTTCTACGACCTGGTGGTCGAGGTGGCGCTGATCAGGCCCGGGCCGATCGTCGGGCAGATGGTGCATCCGTACCTGAACCGACGCGCCGGGCGCGAGACGGTGACCTATCCGCACCCGTCGCTCGAGCCGATCCTCGCGCGGACGCTCGGCGTCCCGCTGTTCCAGGAGCAGCTGCTGCGGATCGCGATGGTGGCGGCCGGGTTCAGCGGCGGCCAGGCCGAGGAACTGCGCCGCGCGTTCGGCTTCAAGCGATCCGAGCGGCGGATGAAGCAGATCGAGGTGCAGCTGCGGGACGGCATGGCGCGGCAGGGCATCACCGGGAAGGCAGCCGACGAGGTGGTGCGGTCGATCACGTCGTTTGCGCTCTACGGTTTTCCCGAGTCGCACTCAGCCAGCTTCGCGCTGCTCGTCTACGCGAGCGCGTACCTCAAGGCGCACTTTCCCGCGGCCTTCTACGCGGCGCTGCTCAACAACCAGCCGATGGGGTTCTATCACCCGGCCACGCTGGTGAAGGATGCCCAGCGGCACGGCGTGCGGTTCGCGCCGGTGGACGTGCAGCAGTCCGACTGGTCCTGCGCGGTCGAGGAGGACGGGGCGGTGCGGCTCGGGCTCCGCTTCGTCGCGGGCCTCCGCGCGCAGGTGGGACGGAAGATGGCTGGCAGCTGTCAGCTGGCAGCCCTTCGACTCGCCCCGGGCCAAGTCGAGGGACTCGCTCAGGGCAGCCCCGAGCAACGTCGAGGGGCAGCTGCCAGCGGACAACAGAGGCCGACCGCCCCGCTGCGCTGCCCGAAGTGCCGATGCGACGACCCGTCGATGCTCGAGCTCGTCACCGACGCCCGCGGGGCATCGGGATTCTGCAACAACTGCGCGCACGACTGGGCGCTGAAGGCCGACCGCTTCCGCTCGATCGAGGATCTCGTGGCGCGCACCGGTGCCAACCGGGAGGAGCTGTCGGTGCTGGCCGAGATTGGTGCGCTCAGCGCGTTCGGCCACACCCGGCGGGAGGCCCTGTGGCAGGTCGAACGCGCCATCCGCCCTACGGGAGAGTTGTTCGAAGAAGGGGTTCAATCTTGCGACCCTGAGCGAGCGAAGCGAGTCGAAGGGTCGCAAGATGACGCGTGTCCGCTCCCGCCGATGTCGTCCGTCGAGCGCGTGGTGGCGGACTACGAGGGGACCGGGCTGACCATCGGGCCGCACCCGATGGCGATGCGTCGGGAGGAGATGAGCCTGCGGGGGGCGCTGCGGGCGTCCGACCTCCCGCGCCAGCGGCACGGCCGCCGCGTGCGCGTGGCCGGCGCCGTGATCACCCGTCAGCGGCCGGGCACGGCAAAGGGGTTCGTCTTCCTCACCCTCGAGGACGAAACCGGCATCGCCAACATCATCATCCGGCCCGACCTGTTCGCCGAGCAGCGCCTGACGGTCATCAACGAGCCGTTCCTGCTGGTGGAGGGCATCCTGCAGAACCAGGAGGGCGTCACGTCGGTGCGCGCCGAGCGGATGGCAGGGGTCGGCGCGGCCGGCGTTGAGATCGAAGGGCGGAACTTCTATTGACCCGCCTTCGCCCTTCGGGCTACGGCGCGGCAGGCTCCTGCCCGCGGAGCGACGCGGGCAGGAGCAGCCGAAGCTGCTCCCAGGTCACGTCGTCCAGCGGCTTGGTGGCTGCCGGCAGCGGAGCCCGGTACAGCACTTCGCCCACCAGCGGATCCGTATCTGCCTTGCCCGGGAGCGGCGACGGGAGCGGCGTCTTGCCGGAGAACGCCGTCTGCGCGACGTCGCAATTCGGACACGGGCCCGCGTAGTGCAACAGCCAGCCGAGCGCGGCCGGCGGCTTGAAGACCACGGACCTCGGCCTCGCGACCATGATGATGACGGCCCTGTCGACGCGCTCGGCGATCGGAACGTGCGCCCCGACGCACCGCTCCGGGGACTCACGAACGAGTCGAAGGACCTGCTCGCGGCGATCTCGTGAGGCGATCCCCGACAGGTTGACGGTGTCGAGGGCCTCGTCGTCCGTGCCGACCATGTGGCGCTCCAGGCGTCGGCCGTCGGTCAACAGCACGACAATCGCGGTACCGGGCTGGACGCGCGACAACTCAGCCCATCCGGTGCGCTGCTCGCCCGACGGCGCGCCGGATGCGGGAACGGCCAGCCACAGGACGGCGAGGAGAATCTGCACAACGCCGTGTCGGAAGCACGCACGGTTCATGAGTTCCTCCCGTCTTCGCCCGCCTCCGCCGCAAACCGGCTACGGCGCGGCTACGGCGCGGCAGGCCCGCTACTCGCGGTAGTTGCCGAACTGCAGCTCGACGCCGAAGTCCTCCTCGCGGAGCAGCGCCATCACCGACTGCAGCTCGTCGCGCGAGGGCGACGAGATCCGCAGTTGATCGGCCTGAATCGCCGGCTGCACCTTCCTGAGCTTCCGGTCCTTGATGTATTTGACGATCTCTCGGGCCGCTTCGGTCGGGATGCCCTGCTGCAGGGTGATGACGCGGCGCACCGTGTCGTTCGCCCCGCGCTCGATCTCCCCACGTTTCAAGTTCTTGAGCGGCACCTTCCGGCGGACCATTCGGGTTTCCACCACTTCCCACAACGCCTGAAGCTTGAACTCGTCGTCGGCCGTCAGCGTGAGCGTCGCTCCGGTGCGGTCGAAATCGATAGCCGCCTTCGAGCCCTTGAAGTCGTACCGCTGGCCCACCTCTTTCCGGGCCTGGTTCACGGCGTTGTCCACTTCCTGGAGGTCGACGGTGGAGGTGACGTCGAATGATGGCATGGGGCTATGTTACCGCATCGGCCGAGGCGAGGATTGAGGCTGAATGGGCACCTCCCTGCCTGAATGGGCCGCCGGACCGGTCGAACGGGCATGCCGGTGCGAGGGCGCCCTGAAATCATTGATTTCAGAGCGCTTATCGCGTGGGACTGGCTTGCGAAGGGCGACGTTGTCTGGTACGCTTGCTGGGTTATGCGCAAGGTCCCGCTGGGGCAGTCGCTTCAGATCATCCGCCAGGGTTCGCTCAACTGGCGGGCCAGCCGCCCCATCGTGGTGTCTTTCGAAGTCACCGACGCCTGCACGTGCTTCTGCAAGCACTGCGATCATGGGGGCCTGCGCGACACGTCGCGCGACATGAAGCCGGCCGACTATGGCCGCTACATGGATGAACTGAAGCCGGTGGTGGTGCAGGTGTCGGGCGGGGAGCCGCTGATGCGCGACGACCTGTCGGACGTGATCCGGGCGATTCGCCGGCCGAACGGCCTGCCGTTCCTCATCCTGGTGTCGAACTGGTCGCAGATGACGCTCGAGCGCTACGTGGACCTGTGCAACGCCGGCGTCGACCAGTTCAGCGTCAGCCTCGATTTTCCGGACGAGCGGCACGACGACTTCCGCGGCCATGCGGGGCTCTACGAGCACCTGCGTCAGATCGTCCCGGCGGCCGCGAAGCTCGGCTACGACAACATCTGCCTGAACAACTGCATCACGTCGGAGAACGTCGAGTACATCAACGCCGCGGCGGACAAGGCGAAGGAGTGGGGCGTCAACATCAATTACAGCGCCTACTCCGCGCGCCGCACGGGCTGTCGCGACTATTTCCTGACGACACCCGCGCAGCTCGAGACGCTGCGCGGCGAGCTGGAGCGGCTGAAGACACGGATCGACAGTCGCTGGGTCACCAACTCGGTCACGACGATTGACGCCACCGAGCGCTACTTCCAGACCGGCGGTGCGCCCGGCTGCAAGGCCGGACTGCGATGGCTCGTGGTGACGTGCGACGGCAAGCTGCAGCCGTGCTCGATGCAGTTCAAGCGGTTCGATCTGCCCGACCAGGCCAGGATGGTAAGCGAGTTCACGGCGCACAACACGTGCGACGAGTGTTATGTCGCGATTCGGTCGAGCCTCGACAAGCCGTTCTTCCAGCTGCTGGGCGAGAACCTCAGCGGCTTCTTCTCGTTCAGCAACAGCGCGCCGGGACGGTAGCCGCCCGGCCGCCGCCTGATTCGACGCCATGCTGTACGGCATCGCCTGTGTCGTGACGGCTGCGTCGTTGATGACCGGCAGCCCCCACGCGTCGTCAGCCCAGCAATCCCCGTCCGCAACCCCGTCCTCGCGCATCGTCGGCCGCGTCATCGACGGCAAGACGCGCGCGGGCATCGGTTCCGTGCGGGTTCGCCTGGATGACGGCCGGGCAGAGACGACGACCGCCGCCGACGGCGGATTCGAGTTCGCGGGCGTCCCCGCCGGCGGGCACTCCATCGTGGCCACCCTCGAGGGATTTGCGCCGTCGGCGCCGGTGCGGGCGGTCGTCGAGTCCGGGGCCGATACGGAGGTGGAGATCGAGTACGGGCTGGACGTGACGACCGAGGTGCGGGCGACAAAGCCCGTGCCGCCGGCGGGCCCGCCGCCGGCCTCTCTCGGTACGGCCGAGATGAGCGGGTTGCAGGTGGCGTCTGCCGTCGGCGGGCTCGACGACCTCCTCCGGGTGATGCAGCAGCGTCCCGGGGTCGCGGCCTCGCAGGACAACCGCAACGACCTGATGGTGCGCGGCGGCGGGGCGATGGAGACGGCGGTGCGGCTGGACGGGTTCGAGCTGCCGACGGCCAGCCACTTCGCGTGGCCCGGCGGTGCGGGCGGTGGGCTGAACCTCATCCCGTCGGCGGTGATCGATCGGGCGGCGGTCGAGAGCAGCGGGTTTTCGGTGGCGTACGGCGAACGGGCGTCGGCGCTGCTCGACGTCGACACCAGGAAGGGCGCGACGGATCGCCTCCACGGACTGGCCGAGGTGGGAGCGGGCGGCGTGCTCGCGCTCGCCGAAGGCCGGCTTCCCGGCGGCGGCGGGCGGACCGGATCGTGGCTGGTGTCGGCCCGCCGGAGCATCCTCGAACTGGCCTTCGACCGCGGCGATTCGCGCGCGACGCCGAACTACATCGAACTGATCGGCAACGTGGACGTTCCGCTGTCGACGCGGCACCGCCTGCACGTACTGGGGCTCCGGTCGTCGGACGGGGTCGATGTGACCTGGTCGGCGTCGGGGGCGAAGGATCTCGACGGCGACCAGGACCTGGCGGTGGCCGGGGTCAGCGTCACGAGCGCGTGGACGCCAGGGACGGAGACGCTGGTGTCGGCGGCCTGGTCGTCGGCCGAGCTGTCGCTGAGCGAGGTCGAGCAGTCCGCCACCAGTTTCACCAACCACTCGATCGAGCACTTCCTCCGTGGCCGCGCCGAGGTGCGGCACCTGGTGACGCCGGCCGTCAGGCTGCTCGCCGGCGTCGCCGCGAAACGGTCCGATCTCGATTTCGCCCTCCAGGACGGCGCCCACCGGAACGAATGGGGCATCCTCGTGCCGGCGGTCCGATCGTCGTGGAGCGATGCCTGGACGGACGTGGCGGGCTACGCCGAAACGGTTCTGCTCCTCGGACCGGCGCGGATCGACGTCGGCATCCGAGCGGATCGCGCGGGCACGACGTCGGAGTGGTACGTCAGCCCTCGGGCGCGCGTCGAGTACCGCCCGGGCTCGCACTGGCGGCTGATGGGCACGGCGGGGCAGTATCGACAGGACATTCCGACCATCTGGATCGGGTCGCACATCGAGAACCGACTGCTGGACCCGGTGCGCTGCTTCGGGTGGACCGCCGGCGTCGAGGGCTCGCCGTGGCGAGGCGTTCAGGTCATGGTGGAGGGGTTCTCGAAGCGCTACGAAGGCTATCCGATCGATCCGAGCGTGCCGTCGAGGGTGCTGATCAGCGCCGGCGCCGATTTCGAGTCCCCGCTGGTCGGCAGGCTGGTGCCGTCGGGCCTGGTGAATGCCGACGGTGTCGACACGTCGCTGTCCCAGCGGATCGGCCGGTCGCTGACGATCGCGGCGGGCTACTGGTACTGGGACGTCACCGAGTACAACCTCGAGAAGAACTGGATTCGAGCGGACTACGACATCCGGCACCAGGGCCGGCTATGGGCGGTGTGGCAGGGCGGCAAACGCTGGACGGCCTCCGCGCTGTGGCGCTACGCGGCGGGGCGCCCGTACACGCCCTACGACGTCGCGGCCTCGATCAAGGCCAAGGCCGGTCGTCTCGACCGGACGCAGACGAACGCCGTCACCTACTCGGACTACCATCGGCTGGACGTGCGGGCCGAACGCCTGTTCCTCCCGGGCCGGCTGGCGGTGACGGTGTTTGCCGAGGTCATCAACCTCTTCGACCGCGACAACATCTACATATACGACTGGTCCAACGCCCTCAAGTCCCCGCAGCCCATCTACCAGTGGGGCATCACGCCCGTCGCGGGCCTTCGCGTCCAGTTCTGAGCGGCACCTCGGCGTGCGCTATTTCCGCACTGCCGTCATCACGATCTCGACAAGACCGTCGGGCGAAGCCATGAAGCCGGCTTCGACGGTGGCCCTGGCCGGGAACGCTTTCGGGAACACCTCGCGGTAGGCCGTGTTCATCGCGGCAAAGTCCTTCAGGCTCGGCAGATAGACAACGGCGTCGACGACATCGCTCCAGTCGAACCCCGCCGCCTTCAACGTACGGCCGATACGGGCCAGCGTCTCTCGCGTCTGTCCGGCGGCGTCCCCCTTGTTGGCGTCGGTCGAGCCCAGCATCCCCGACAAGAACAGCCGATCTCCAATGCGAATCGCCGAACTCAGGATGGGATTCGGCTTTCCCGGTGTTCCGTCGGCATTGGGTGTTGTGAACACGTCGCGCGGGCCGCCCTTGACGGCCAGCATCGTGATCTCGACGAGATACTGCGGGGCGACGAGCGCCGCCTTCACGGTTGCGCGGACGGGTGGGACCGCCGTGAAAGCCGTCCGGTAGACGGCGTTCATGTCCTGGAACATCGATGTGTCCGTGATGTACACGCGCGAGGAGACGACGTCGGCCACGGTCATGCCGGCGGCGGCTAGGATGTCGGTGGCGTTCTGAAGAACGGTCTGCGTCTGTGTCTTCATGTCGCCCGGAACGGCGGTGTTGTCGCTGCCGTTGCGGGAGACGAGGCCGGCGAGAAACAGCGTGTTTCCACTTTGAATGCCGTAGCTATAGGGGTTCGGCGACCGAAGCCACGAGGCGGGGTGGATCACGCGCCGCTCGACGCCGTCGCGGAGCGCAATCATGCTGATCTCGACCAGCGCGTCGGGCGCCACGAGGTTGACGATGACCGTGGTCCGCGTGGGAGGGTCCTTGGGCCAGTACTTGGCGTAGACGTCGTTCATGGCGGCGAAGTCGGCCTGGTTCTTCAAGTAGACCGTGACCGCGGCGACCTGCTCCATGCGCGATTGGTTCCTGGCGAGCAGCGCGGCGAGGTTGTCGAGCACCCGGGCCGTCTGCACACGGACGTCGCCGGGGACGATCGCGCCGGTGGGATCGGTGGGCAGCATGCCCGAGAGGTAGACGAAACCGCCGGCACTCACGGCGGGGCTGAACGGTGCGGGCAGGGCGGGCGCCTGCGGCCGCGCCGCGGCCGACGGGGCCGCTCCGACGGCTGCGGCGAGAAGCAGGGCAGCGAGTCTCATGAGCACCTCACAGGAAGCCGGGCATCCGAATCATCGGGTACAATGCAGCGCGATGCGGGGGCAGTGGCGCTCGTCCCCGGGAGCCAACGCATTATCCTCCACGCCGGCGGGAAGGTCACGCGATGCCGGCGCGGAACCGAGTGCCGGACGAGGCTGTGGTGCACCTCTTCTATCTGCACGGCTTCGCGTCTTCGCCGGAATCCGGCAAGGCGGACTACCTGCGCGGCCGGCTGGCGGTGCACGGTGTGCCGCTGCATGCCCCGGACTTCAACGAACCGGAGTTCTCGACGCTGACCGTCAGCCGGATGCTGGAGCAGGTGAGAGCGGCCATCGAGGTTCTGCCGGCCGGTCCTGTCGGGCTGATCGGCTCGAGCCTGGGAGGGTTCGTCGCCATCCACGCGGCCGCGTCGCAGCCAGCCGGCACGTCCCACCCGATCGGCCGGATGGTGCTGCTCGCACCGGCGGTGGATTTCGCTTCGGGTCGGGACGGATGGCTGTCCGACGCCGAACTCGCACGCTGGCGCGCGACGGGCTGGCTGGACGTCTTCCACCACGCGCGGGGCCGAAACGTCCCGCTGCGGTACACCCTTTTCGAGGACGGCCGCCGCTTCGATGCGTTCGCGGCCCGCTTCGACACGCCCGCGCTCGTCTTCCAGGGGACGGAGGACACGGTCGTGAATCCGCAGCGAGTGGTGGAGTGGGCGGCGCCGCGTCCGAACGTCGCGGTGCGGATGCTGCAGGATGACCACAGGCTGCAGGCGCACATGGGCACGATCTGGACCGAGAGCGCCGCGTTCTTGGGCATCCCGGGTGAGTGACTGATGCCGCCCCGGGGTCTGGCCACGGCACTGGGGGTCATGATTGCGGCAGCGTGGCTCGGAGGAGGGCCCGCGCCGGGTGGCCAGGCACCCCCACCGCGACGGGCCGCTCCGGCGTATCGCATCATCGAACTCCCGTCCGGCCGTACGCTGTCGGTCAGCCGGGAGGACCTGCTCGGCACGCCCGTCCTGCCCGGGTCCATCATCAAGATCGCGACGCTGGTGGCGGCGCTCGAGAGCGGCGTCGTCGGGTCCGACACGCGGATGCGCTGTCCGCGAGAAGTTGTGATCGACGGGCGGCGAGTGTCGTGCTCGCACCCCGACCTTCGGCGCCCGCTCGGGCCTGCCGAGGCCCTCGCTCATTCGTGCAACGGCTACTTTGCGGCGATTGCGGGCCGCTTGGCGCGCGAGGCGCTCGACCGCGCGCTCGGCCAGCTGAGTCTGCCACCGTCCCCGCCGTCCGCGCCGATGGCAGCCGTTGCGGTCGGCCTCGACGGCACCCGCATCCCAGCCGACCGGCTGTTGAGCGCCTTCGTGCGGTTGGCGACCGGGACCGTGACGATCGGCGACGAGACGCGGCGCGTGGTGCTCGACGGGCTCCGCGGCGCCGCCGAGTACGGCACCGCGAGCGTGTTTCACGAGCGAGGCATCAGCGCGCTGGCCAAGACGGGCACCGCCCCGATGCCAGGCGGCGGCGTCGAGGGGTTGCTGGTTGCGGTGACGCCGGCGGACCGCTCGACGAGGGCGATCGTGGTGATGGCTCCCGGCGGGGCGGGCTTCGATGCGGCGCGTCTGGCGGCCAATCTGCTGGGGCCGGCCGGCCGGCTCGTTCGGGTGGGCGGAGCGCGACGGGGCGGCTACGACGTGAAGACGATGGCGCTGGAGGAGTACGTCGGCCGCGTGGTGAGTGCGGAGGCGGCGGCGGGCAGCGGACTCGAGGCGCGGAAGGCGCTGGCGGTCGCCGCGCGCACGTTTGCCGTGCGTAACCTGGACCGGCATGCGGACGAGGGGTTCGACCTGTGCGACCTCACGCATTGCCAGGTCGTGGGTGTTCGAACGAGGGCAGGCGACGAGGCGGCCACGGCGACGAGCGGCCAGTTGCTGCTGGCGTCCGGTCGTCCGGCCGACGTCTACTACACCGCGTCGTGCGGCGGTCACAGCGAGCGCCCGTCGGCCGTCTGGCCCGGAGCCGCGGACCCGGTCTCGCTGCCCGCGAGGCCGGAGCCGGAGTGCCGCGGCGCCCACGCGTGGCAGAGCGACGTCACCGCGGCCGACCTGCAGCGTGCGCTCGTGGCCTTGGGATGGCGAGGGCAGTCCCTGCGCGAACTGGCGGTCTTCTCCCGCACGAGTTCGGGTCGCGTGAGCCGCCTGCGCGTCGGGGGGGGCGAGCCTGTCGAGGTCAGCGGCGAGGACTTCCGGATGGCCGTGGGCCGGACACTCGGCTGGCAGGTGCTCAGGAGCACGCTCTTCGACATCGAACGTACCGCCGCCGGCTACCGGTTTCGCGGCAGCGGACGCGGTCACGGCGTCGGGCTGTGCGTCCTCGGATCGGCGCGGATGGCGGCGTCCGGGCGATCCGCGCGGGAGATCCTGGCGCGCTACTTTCCCGGGACGGAGATTCGGCTGGAGCCACCGCAGCACGAGCCGCAACCGCAGACCGAAATCGAGATTGCGGTGCCGGCCGGCGAGGAGAGGGAGCGGCTGCGGGTGGAGGGTCTGGGCCGGGCCGCGCTGCGGGAGTACTCGGCGAAGACAGGCATTCCGCCGCCGCGAGGCATTCAGCTCGTGTTCCATCCAACGGTGGACGCATACGTGACGGCGAGCGGGAAGCCGTGGTGGACCGCCGGTGCCGCAAGCGGGATCCGCGTCGATTTCATCCCGCTGTCGGCTCTGCGAGACCGAGGGCTGCTGGAGCGAACCCTCCGCCACGAACTCGCGCACGTTATGACACGCGAGAGGCTGGCGGGCCGGCCGATCTGGGTCCGTGAAGCGGTGGCGATGGACCTCGGCGGCGACCCTCGGATCGCCGCCGCCCGTCGGGCCGCGCCGGGTGCTGGCGCGAGCGGACCTGGCCCCGGTTCGTCGGCACCGCTTTCGTGTCCGACCGATGCAGAATGGGGCGGCATCCGCTCGGCCGAGGCCCTGGAGAAGGCCTACGCGCGCGCCGCTGCCTGCTTCGTCGCGCAGACGCTCAGCGGACGCCGCTGGGACGAGATCCGGTGAAACCGACCGCGAGGACCAGGGCCCAGCCGATGTTCGCCAGCAGGTAGAGGGTTCCCAGCTTCAGCACGACGAACGTCGTTTCCTGCCAGTTCGGCGCCAGCCAACCGGGGTGCCAGTTCGCGGCTCGCGACGGCAGCCAGAGGAACACCACGATGACGCCCGCCACCTTCAGCAGGCGCCGGAGCGAGAGCGCGTCGCTCGGCCAGCGCGCGTGCCGGAGGGCGCCGAACCCGCCCGCGGCGAATGCCGACGCCAGTGCGACCGACAACGACAGGCCCAGGAACTGGACGAAGACGAGCAGCCACCTGAACGCGACGTGGAGTCCGCCCGTGTTGGTCCACCCGAACTGCGACATCAGCCACGCATCGATCTCACCGCGGTGGCCGACCCACTGGTTGCCGGCGGCGCCAAGGACATACCAGACCAGGAGGAACAGCGCCGCGGCGAGCCAGACGCCCGGCACCTTGCCGATGGCGCGCCGCGGCAGTTCACGCGGCTCGCTGTCGGCCTGCCATGCCAGAAGGCCCACGGCCTCGGTCCACCCAAAGAGCACCGCCAACCCGACGACGCTCAACGCCGAAGCGGCCAGCATCGCGACGTTCGATTCCGGAATGGCCAGCAGCAGCCAGTAGAGGCCGGCGAGCACGGCGTGGCCGGAGGCCAGCCAGGCGGTAACGGCGATCAGGCGCACGATCATCGGGACGGCCCTCCCGACCGCGGAGCGGAGCCAACGGTGAGCGTCTGCGGGTCACTGGAGGCGGTGGCGTCCGGCACGTACATCGCCGCGATTTGCGCCGGCATCGCCCTGAACACGCCGGGCGTCGTGACCTTCAGCAGATAGACGAACTGGTAGTGACCGGCGGTGAACGACTCCTGGAAGAAGACCACCCGGTCGTCGCGGTACTCCCGGCGGCTGCCATCCCAGAACTCGGTCTGCTTCTCGAGCTCGTAGAGGCCGAGTTGCTGGATCGGCTCGGTGCCCGCCGGAAGGGGGTCCTCGATCACTAGATACCGCCAGTCGTTCGACCCGGCCGCGTCAACGCGCACCAGCAGCAGGTCGCCCGGCTGCGCGGTTCCGTCGAACGCCGCCTCGCGGTAGACAATGCGGTTCTGGATGCGAACCGGCGTGAGTGAGAAGTACTTCCGGGCAAGCGCGAGCTTGCGCGACCCCGTTCGCTCTGAGGCCCCGGCTGTGTCGTAGTAATCCACCGCCGCCGACCAGTAGACGCTGCCGCCGCCCTTCTTTCGGACCTCGATCGTGTTCCGGCCCGCCGCAGCCGGGGCGGTGACCACCACCGGGTCCGGAGCGGTGAGCGACGCGGGAGTGAACCTGTGCGACCCGGCTGGCGCGCCGTTCACGAGCACCTCGACGCCGGAATCCGCCGCTTCCTCCTGCCGCGCTCGCATGTAATCGAGCAGGCCGTAGAGCGCCATCGCCGTCTGCTTGGTGCTCGACCACCACCCACCGTAGTTCCTGTTGAGAAGCAGCCATCGCACCGCAGGCTCGAGCAGCGGGCTCTTCGGGTCCCGCGCGGCCAGCGCCTTCACGACGAACGCCGTCGCCTCGACGCTGGTGTCGCCGAAGTCGTCGAGCAGCGGGTCGCTCGTGACGCTCCACCACGCGAGGTCGCCCTTCCGCTGGACGCTGGACGCAAGCGTTCGCACGACCTCGTCACCCCGTCTATCCTTCAGGGCGTCCAGCGAAAGCAGCAGCAGCGCCTGGCCGTATGGTGTCATCGCGTCGCGCCGGCCCCAGGACTGCTCGATAGCCTTTGCTCCGTCCGCCTGCGCGAGGGTCAGCACGTACGCCATGTAGGCCTTCAGATCCGGAGCCGCGCGGGGGTAGTCGGCGAGGAGCTTCAGGAGCGCCTGCGTTCCGATGTTCAGGCGATAGCGGTCGACGCGGTAGCCCGCCCGCTGGGCCTCCAGCAGCCCGGAGACCGCATACGCCGTCATGAACGGGTGGTTCTGGTCCGTCTTCCACCAGCCCCAGCCGCCGTCGGTGTGCTGGTAGTCGTAGAGCCGGTTCAGGCCGTCCGACACCTGCCGGTCGAGCACCTTCATCCGCTCTGTGGGCGCCATCTTCAACTGGTCGAGCGCGCGCGTGACCAGCAGGTTCGGGAGGAAGCTCGAGAGCGTCTGCTCCGTGCATCCGTACGGATACGAGACGAGGAAGTCGAGTGCGCCGAGCATCGGCCCGGCCAGCGACGGCGCGAGCGAGACGCGAATCGTCCGCGCCGCGGGGTTGGCGGTCGTCGGAACCGTCACCTCGGCCCTGCCGACGCCCTCCCCGGCGATCGAGCCCGCCACTCCCGTCGTGCGCTTGAGGCCGAAAGGCAGGACGGGGATCGTCAGTTCGACCGCGTCCGAATCCACGTCGGTCGCCGCGGTCGCCGTGAAGACCGCGGAGCCGACGCGGTTCGCCGAGAACCTCCAGTCGTTTCTGGCCTCACCGGCCTGCGCGACCTCCAGGCGCTGTGGTTGCGGCGCGGGCTGCCCGACGGGGGGCGAGACGCCGTCCACCTTCATCGCGACGTTCACCGTCTTGGCCGCCGGCAAGTAGTTGTGCACGATCGTTGGCACTGCCACCTCGTCACCTTCGGTGAGAAAGCGCGGCGTGACGACCCGCACAATGAGGTCCTTGGTCACCGTCGTCCGTGCCACCGTCGTGCCGACCAGGGTGTCCGGCGTGACGGCACGCGCCGTCACGCGCCACGTGGTGAGCGCGTCCGGATAGGCGAGTTGCACCTTCGCGGTGCCGTCCGCGCCGGTCACGAGGTTCCCGATCCAGAAAATGGCGTCGGGGAACTCCTTGCGGACCTGCGGCTGCGCCGGCCGGTCCGCTTTGAAGTCGGCCAGCGTGGTGGGCCGGTGCCGCTGAGCCAACATCAGCTGCTCGGTGCCCGACCAGCCGACGAACGTGTAGTCGCGTGAGAACTCGGTGCCGACCCGGCTGTACTCGCGCCGGTAGAAGAACCGGAGCGGGTCGACCGTGGTATCCGGCTTCACGCCGTACACTGCTTCATCGACGACACCCAGGCTCAGCTGCGCGCGCACAGGCCTCCCGGCCGGGTCGCGCACGGTGACCGTGAACGTTGCCGGCTGTCGCGGTTTGGCGACCGGCTGGTCCGCCGCCACCGTCACCTGGAGTTGGCGGCTGACCGCCGGCACCGACACCCGCTTCTCGGCACGATACAACCGGTCACCCTTGAGGAACGCCAGGTTGACGAACGTATCGCCGACGTCGCCGTCGGTGATCGGCACCTCGAAGGTCGGCCCGGCGGGCCGCACCACGCGTCGCCAGCCCACCTGCCTGGCCTCCTTCGTGACGAGCATGGCGGCCGACGCGGCGTCGCCGGCGATCGTGAATCGCGCGGTCTCGCCGGGCTGGTAGGTCTTCTTGTCGGCGATCAGCTCGATGGACCGGTCGGCCTCCCACCCTTCGCCGGCTGTCCGCCCGTACACCCACACGGCCGCATCGTCGGCGACCACGCGGCCGTCCGACGAGCTGTCGATGCGGAACCGGTAGCTGCCGGGTTGCTTCGGGATCGTCACGGTCCAGGACGCGCGCCCGTCGGCGTCGGTCGTCACGGCGCCGTTCGCGATGGGCGTTACGCGAGGCTTGTCGTAGCGGCCCTGGTCGTACGCGAGCCGCTCGAGCGCCGCGTTGACACGCACGTTCGGCTGGGCCGTGCCCACGTAGTCCACCGCCTTGATGGACACGGTCGCCTGGCTCTCCGGGCGATACGCGTAGCTGTCGGCCCGGGCCACCAGCATGAACCTGCCGTAGGTGGCATGGACGACGGTGTTGCCGGAGACCTCGCGGCTGCTGGCGTCCGTCACGCGCGCCTCGATGCGCAGCGAGTAGTCGCGCCCCTCCTCGTTCGCCTCCACCGGCACGCTGATCTCCGCCATCCCTTTGTCGTCGAGCCTGGCGGTCCCCTGGCGGGCTTCCTCGCCGCCGTACCACCACTCGCGCCCCGCTCCTTCGTCGCCGTCGTCCGACCATCGAATCGGAGAGTAGTAGGGCTGTTTGTGGACGACGTAGGTGACCACGCCATTGGCCACGGGTTGTCCGAAGTAGTAGCGGGCGCTGACCGCGGCGACGGCTCGCCCGCCCTGGACGACGAAGCGCGCGGCGGGCTTCGCGACCACCTCGAACTCCGGCTTGCGGTATTCCTGCACCTCGAAACTGCCCATCGCCTCGTCGCCTTCGCTGGCGACGCGAATCGCGTAGTGGCCGAGCGCTGCGCCCCGGGGCAGCGCAAGGCTGGCGAGCGCCGAACCGAACTCGTCGACGGCGACCGGCTGGCGGAGCACCACCTTGTCGTTCGGGTCGCTGACGCTCACTTCGACCTGCCTGCGGTCGAACGGCGCCAGCCGGTCCGCGACACGCCACCTGAACACGCCTCTGATGTTCACCGCATGACCGGGGCGGTAGATCGGCTTGTCGGTGTAGATGTAGCCGGTGAGGTCCTTCGCGCGCTGCTGGAACATCCAACTGCCCGGGTCGGTGGCGGCCACCTGCCTGCCGCATCGCACGACGGCCACGACGTCCTCGGGGCGGTTGTCCGGCAGGGCGGCCTCGTACATGCCATCCGGGTCGAGCGTCCCGGTCGCGACGACCGCGCGGTTTGCGATGACCGCCGCCGGGCAGCCCGACACCGGTTCTCCGGTGAAACGGTTGGCCGCGAACATCACCATCTGGCCGGGGGACGACTTGGTGACGAGGCCGAGGTCCGAGACGATGACGATGGTGTACGCCTTGAAGGGACCGTTGACGGCCTCGACGGCGTAGACACCTTCGCCCGGCAGCTCGAGCGGGATCCTCCGCGCCTCTGTGTCTCGCACCATCGGGAGCGTTTCGCGCCATGAGGCCACGAGCCGCTCGCTGTTGAGCAGCGGAACCTGGGCGAACTGGCGGTATTCGAGCGGTCGCCTGAGCGTGATCTGGCTCTTCGCGGCGTTCTCGCGGCGAGCGCGGCGGTAGTTGCGGCTGAACTGGCCGCGCAGAAAGACCAGCACGTCTTCGCGCCGGGCTGCCTTCCAGCGGGCGATGCGTTCGAGGGGCGTCCGCTCCTGGGGTACGACAGGCTCCTCGCTGCCGAGGGCGTGGGGGTCGCGCAGGCCCGCGAAGAACTTCACCGCGTCGTCCACGCGGTAGACGCGGAAGTCGAGCGACGTCACGCGCCGGAACATCAGCGTGAACTCGGGCCGCTCCGTCGTTGTCGCGACGTGGCTGCTGGCGAGGGAGAAGGCCGGCCGCGCGTCCGGCGGCTGCGCGTCCGCGCGAGGCGGCGATGCGCTGGCGGCGGCGGCGAGCAGGGCGGCGGCGGCCATGTGCGAGAGACGCGGTGTGTTCATAGGAACACCAGTCGGAAGACGCCGACGAACACCGGGTTCTCCGGGACTGGGCGCCATCTGGGCGCCGGATGGCGCTCGAGGTCGCGGGCGCGGACCTTTCGCATGTCGCCGGCGCGCTCGCCGTCCGGGCCGGTGTGGTACACGACCCAGTCGCGGGCCGACGCGTCGAAGACCGACCGGCCGACGAAGACCATTACATGGTCGGGGGTCGCACCGGTCTCCTGGTGGAAGTAGAGCAGGTCGCCCGGGCGGGCGGCCGACAGCGACCGGTCGATGAAACGGGTGTTGTACCTGACGATCGTGCGGGCGTCGGCGAATTCGGCATAGCGGTCGTCGCCGACCCGGAACAGGGGCCAGCTGCCGTCGCGCGGCATCGGCGGATGCCGCACGTCCGGGTAGGACGGCATGCCGGGCAGCGTCCACTTCCGAAGCCACTCGGGTGTGTGCGCGCGGATGGACTCGCGCAGTGCGTGGCGCACGAGGCCTGCGCAGTCGGTGACGTCGGATGTCGGCCGATAGAACTGCGCGTCGGCCAGGACCACCAGCCAGGCCCTGCAGGCGCTGCGGTCGGTGTCGTCGGACAGTCGGACCTGGGCGGGCGCGCCCACCAGCCCAACCGCTATTCCGGCCGCCACGACGAGCGCAGTGCGCATCGAGGAGAATCTACGCGCTCTGGCGCCGCCTGCGCAAGGACCTTCGACGTGCCGACGGGGAACCGCGTGTGATTCGAGCCCGTCTCCGTGTTGTCCGTGCTCTCCGAGGTTGATTCCGGAGTCTCGTCGGTCACGGGCGCTGCCGAGGCTGCCCGAGGCGCGGTCGGAGCGGGTCCTGGTGATCGAGGCGCGCGACGAGCGGCTCGTTCAGGTATGCGACCACCGGAGCCATGCGCTCGAACAGTGTGACCACCTGCCGGTAGAACGACGCGCTGGTCGCGAATGCGGCAGGGTAGTCGCGCCCGAAGAGGAACTGCTTCAGCTTCAGGTATTCGGCGGCCGGATGGTCGGACGGAAAGCCGCGGGGCACTCGCTGCAGAGACGCGCCGGTGACGGCGCCGACGGACCGTCGAAAGGCGGGCGATTCGACGAGCGACCGAAAGCGCCCGGGATTCACGGCGAGGTGGCTCCGCAGGGCGTGGAGCTCGGAGGGCTGCGGCATGTAGATGCCGCCTGCAATCATGACCCCCGCGGGGCCGATCTCGAGGTAGAGCCCGGCGCCCTGGTGGCGGAGCAGGCCGCGGCGCGGGAAGACGGCGCCGACCTGTGTCTTGAAGGGCGACTTGTCGGCGCTGAACCTCGTGTCCCGGTGGAGCCGGTAGAGCGATGCCTTCGGCGAGGCCACCAGGTCGGGTGCGAGCCGGCGCAGGTCGCCCGCGAGGCGCTCGACCAGCGCAATCATCGGAGCCTTGACATCGCGCTCGTAGGCCTCCCGGTGAGCGGCGAACCAGGCGCGGTCGTTGTGGCGCTTCAGGCCGCGCAGGAAGGCCAGCGCGGCCGGCGAGAATGTGGTGCGTGGCGTCATCGTGTCAGTATATCGAAGGGGCGCCTCCGGGAATAACCGGGTCGGACGGGGGGTTCCCTCTACCAGGAGCCGCACATGCTGATTCGCCGGGCCGCCGATATCCCGTCGTCCGAAATCACGGACCAGCAGGTCTACCTGCGGCGCCGCGAGTTCCTCGCCACCTGGGGGCTGGCGGCAGCCGGAGTGGCGACGGGCGGTCTGGCCCTTGGCGCGCAGACGGTGAAGCGGCCGCCTCAGCTCCAGGGAGTCGTCAAGGGACCGTTCGGTACCACCGAAGCGCTGACGCCGTACGAGAGCGTCACGACCTACAACAACTTCTACGAGTTCGGCACCGACAAGGCGTCGCCCGCCCAGACGGCGGGTTCGCTCAGGACGAGGCCGTGGACGGTGACGGTCGACGGGGAGTGCAACAACCCGGCGGTGTACGACATCGATGACCTCGTCAAGCCGCACGCCCTCGAGGAACGCGTCTATCGGATGCGGTGCGTCGAAGGCTGGTCGATGGTCATCCCGTGGGTGGGCATCCCGCTCGGCGACCTCATCAAGCGTTTCGATCCGACGCCGCGCGCGAAGTTCGTCGAGTTTGCGACGCTCAACGACGGCCGCCAGATGCCGGGGCTCCGCAGCCGGGTGCTCGACTGGCCCTACGTGGAAGGTCTGCGGCTGGACGAGGCCATGCATCCGCTGACGATCATCGCCGTCGGTCTCTACGGCGTCGGTACTCCCCAACCAGAACGGCGCGCCGATGCGGCTGGTCGTGCCGTGGAAGTACGGCTTCAAGGGCATCAAGTCGATCGTCCGCATCCGGTTCGTCGAGCGTCAGCCGATCGGGTCCTGGCAGCGGCAGGCCGCGAGCGAGTACGGGTTCTACTCGAACGTCAATCCGCAGGTCGATCACCCCAGGTGGAGCCAGGCCACCGAGCGCCGCCTCGGCGAGTTCTTCAAGCGCAGCACGCTGATGTTCAACGGCTACGGCGACCAGGTGGCGAACCTCTACGCCGGGATGGACCTCAGGAAGCACTACTGATGGCCGACGCGCGCGCCGTGCGGTTCGTCGTCAAGCCGGCGGTGTTCGCGGCGGCCCTCGTGCCGCTCGGGCTGATGGCCTACGGCGCCGCGACGGGCAGTCTCGGCGCGAACCCGATCGAGGCAATCACGCACGGCACGGGCGACTGGACGCTGCGGTTCCTGCTGCTCACGCTGGCGCTCACGCCGCTGCGCGTCCTCACCGGATGGAACGTGTTCGCGCGATTCCGCCGGATGCTCGGACTGTTTGCCTTCTTCTACGGCTGCCTGCACCTGCTCACCTACGTCTGGCTGGACAAGTTCTTCTCGTGGGCCGACATCGCGCGTGACGTCGGGAGAAGGCCGTTCATCACGGCTGGCGTCGCCGCGTTCCTGGTACTGGTGCCGCTGGCGGCGACGTCCACGGCCGGCATGATCCGGCGGCTGGGGGGAAGGGCCTGGAAGCGGCTGCACCGGCTCGTCTACCTGTCGGCAATCGCCGGCGTGATGCACTACTGGTGGCTGGTGAAGGCCGACGTGTCGCGCCCGAGAATGTACGCGATTGCTCTCGGGGTCCTGGTTGCCTTGCGGCTGTATGTCGCGCTCGGCCGGTCGGGTCGCGCTACCGCGCCGCCGCCCCGAACTTCGATTTCAGCCAGCCGATGATGGCCGGCAGCAGAGACAGGAAGATGACCGTGCCCACGACCAGGTGCAGGTTCTTCTCGAGTCGTTCCTGCCCGACCGCCAGGCCGAGGAAGTAGCCGGTCAGGCTCATCGACGTGATCCAGACGATGGCGCCCACCACGTTGAACGTCGCGAAGCGCCGGTAGGTCATATCCGCCGCCCCGGCGACGACGGGGGCAAAGGTGCGGACGATCGGCATGAACTGCGCGAGGATGATGGTCTTGCCGCCGTGGCGCTCGTAGAACTCGTGGGTCCGGATCAGGTGCTCGCGGCGGAAGAGCAGGGAGTTCGGCCGGCTGTAGAGCGCGTGCCCTGCCTTGTGTCCGATGAAGTAGCCGGTGGCGTTACCGGTGATGGCCGCGACGATCAGGCAGGGAATGAGCGTGTAGATGTTGAGGTCGCCCTTCGCCGCGAAGATGCCGGCGGTCACCAGGAGCGAATCGCCCGGCAGGAAGAACCCCACCATCAGGCCGGTTTCGGCGAACACGATGAAGATCATCCCGTAGAGTCCGACGAGCCGGATCAGTTCGGGGACGTTGTAGACCGTCCTGAAGAACTCCTGAATCAACTCCACGCCACACGCTCCTGTTCGAATTCGCCGGCACGCCCAAACGACTGATTATAGCCGAACGCCTCTCGCCGGGCGGGCCCAGGCGCTATAATGGCGCGGGTCAATGCCGATGCGACGTGTCATCGCGCCTTGGTGGGTCTTCCCCTGCGCCGCGGCGTTCCTCGGCTACTTCGCCCTTCTCCTGTACTGCGACATCGTGCGCCCGGTCCCCGAAGGCATGGACCTGAAGTCCGGCGCGGGCCGACCCGGCCTGGAGGTGAAGGAAGTCACTCCGGGCTCGCCGGCGGCGCGCGCCGGCATCCGCGCCGGCGACCGCGTGCTCTCGGCCGATCGACACGCTGTCAGCTCCAAGAGCGAATGGGAGGCCATCCAGGCCAACGTCGCCTTCGGCCGCGCGGTCGCGCTCGAACTCGAACGCGACGGCGTCACGATCGGCGCCGAATGGGTGGTGACCCCGGCAGGCCTGGACTACTGGCTGGGCCGCGAAGGCATCGACCTGCTGGTGACCAGGCTCGTGCAGTTCATCTCGCTGATGATCGGCCTCGTCGTGGTCTTCCGGCGACCGTTCGATGCCGGCGCCCGCCTGGGCGGTTGGTTGCTGGCGACGTTCGGCGTCTTCTGCATCGTCCTGCCGTACCGAATCGGCGACGTGTGGCGGTCGTTGCCGCTGCCGATCGGCGCCCCGCTGTGGCTGCCCCTGGCCAGCACGCTGGCGATACCGGCTCTCCTGCTCTCGTTCTTCCTCAGTTTTCCGCGCCGCGCCCTCGCGTCGACGGGGGCCTGGGTGGCGATCTGGATGCCTGCTGTTGTCATCGCCGGAGCCCGCCTCCGGTTCCTCGGGAGCGTCGTCTATCGGCCTGCGTCCGAGCGGTTGCCCGCCGACTGGTTCGGCTGGCGATGGGGAGGGTGGATCGCCTACCTCGGCGTGGCGGCCGTCGTCGCGTTCGTGAAGTACCGCCGCGCCGATCCGGTGGAGCGGCGCCGCCTGGGAGTGCTGCTGCTGGGCGGAGGCATCGGGGCCGTGGCCGGCGGGCCGATCGCGCTCGCCTACTGGCGCGGGTCCGAGACGACGCTGTTCGCCTCTCCGGCCATCGGGTTGGCCACGCTCTGCCTGCTGGCGGTCCCGCTTTCGTTCGCATACGCGACGCTCCGGCACCGCGTGTTCGACGTCAGCTTCATCATCCGGCAGGGCGTTCGATACGCGCTCGCCCGGCGGCTGCTGCTGTCGGTCGTGCCCATCGTCGTCGCCGCCATGGCCCTCGACATCTACTGGCATCGGGACCGGTCGATCGGCGCACAGTTCGGCGCGCGCGCGCCAATCTACGCAGGGCTGGCGGCCCTGGCCATCGTGGCCTCGCGCCGCCGCCAGCGCTGGCTCGAAGCGCTGGACCGGCGGTTCTTCCGGGAGCGTTACGACGCCCGGCAGCTTCTGCACCGCGTGGTCGAGGAAGTCCGGCGCTCGGGGAGCCTGCCAGAGGCGGCCCCGCTCGTCGTCGAGCAGATCGAGCGCGCGCTGCACCCGCGGTTCGTCGCCGTGCTGGCGCGGGCCTCCGACGCCGACGCCTACCGGTCCGTGGCGGCGGCTCCCGCGTCGGCGGGACCTGGCGAGCTGCCGGGCGGAGCCAAGTTGTGCGCGCTGGCCCACGTCCTCGGACGGCCCCTCGACCTCTCGCGGGCGGGTGCTGCGTGGCTCGCCGAGCGGCTGCCGCCTGAGGAGGCGGCGATCGTCGGTCAACTCGGCCTCGAACTGATCGTGCCCATCGATACCGGGTCCGGCCGGTCCGACGCCATTCTGGCGCTCGGCGCGCGGAGGTCGGAAGAGCCGTACGCCAGCGAGGATCAGCAGCTGCTGTGGACGATAGCCGAGAGCCTCGCCGTTCTCGACCGCCGGGAGCGACGCGACACGGCGCGGGACGCGGCATTCCGGGAATGCCCGAGCTGCGGCACCTGCTACGACTCCGTTGCCTCGACGTGCAGCGACGATGCGGCGGCGCTGACCGTCGTGGGGCTGCCGCGCGTCCTCTCGCAGCGCTACCGGCTGGAGCAGCGTCTGGGCCGCGGCGGGATGGGCGTCGTCTACTCGGCCTCCGACCTGTCGCTGGACCGGATCGTGGCCGTCAAGGTGCTCCGCGAGGAACTGGTCGGCGACCGCGAGAGCGCGGCGCGCTTCGAGCGCGAGGCGAGGATTGCCGCGAGCTTCTCGCACCCGAACGTCGTGACGGTATTCGACTTCGGTGTGGTGGGCGAATCGCGGGCATTCCTGGTGATGGAGCGCCTGGAGGGCACGACGCTCCGCGAGGAAATCGGCCGGGGCCCCGTCGAGCACGGACGGGTGCTGGCGATCATGCGCGGCGTCTGCGCGGCGGTCGACGCGGCCCACCGACGGCAGCTCATTCATCGCGACTTGAAACCGGAAAACGTGTTCCTGGCCCGGACCGACGGCGCCGAGAGCCCGAAAGTCCTCGACTTCGGCATCGCCAAAGCGCTTTCTGGCGCGTGGAGCGACGCCGATCACAACACGACGATGGGTGTGGTGCTCGGCACGCGGCAGTACATGGCACCCGAGCAGCTGCGGGGCGAGAGCCCCGAGCCGTCCTGGGATCTGTGGGCGCTGGCGCTGATCGTCCACGAACTGCTGACCGGCTACCATCCATTCGCGTCGCTGGCGCTCGGACTGTCTGGCAGCGGAATCCCCACGGCGCAGCCGATGGCAGCGCGGGATTCGGGCGTGATGCCGGCGGAGTGGCAGCGGTCGCTCGCGCGGTGGCTTTCGATTGACTCTGCGGGGCGACCGGCGAGCGCCGGCGCGCTCTACGCCGAGCTCGAGCAGATGTTGAGCCGGGCATGAGCATGGCCGAGGATCACAAACGGTCACCCGACGCGCGGCCCGCGTCGCGCCAGTTCGCGACCACACGCTGGAGCCAGGTGCTGGCGGCCGGGCACGCGTCCACCGGCGACTCGCGCGAGGCGCTCGCGCGGCTGTGCGAATCCTACTGGTATCCGCTCTACGCCTACGTCAGGCGCTGGGGGTACGACGCCGACCGGGCGCAGGACCTGACGCAGGAGTTCTTCGCCAAGCTGCTCGAGAAGCACTACCTCCGTGCGGCCGACCCGACCCGGGGGCGGTTCCGCTCGTTCCTCCTCGCCTCGTTGAAGCACTTCCTGTCGAACGAGCGCGACCGCGTCGGGGCTGAGAAGCGGGGAGGCCGGGCGACGGTCGTGCCGCTCGAGTTCGAGAACGCCGAGGGCCGCTACAGTCGCGAGCCGGCCGGCGCCGAGACGCCCGAGACGGTCTACGAACGGCGCTGGGCCATGACCCTCCTCGAGCGGACGCTCCTCCGGCTGCGCCGGGAGTTCGAGGCGGCGGGCAAGCAGGCGCTCTTCACGCGGCTGGAGGGCCACCTCACCGGCGACCAGGAAGCGCTGCCGTACGCCGACCTCTGTGCGGATCTCGGCATGAGCGAGGGCGCCATCAAGGTGGCGGTGCATCGGCTGCGGCGGCGGTTCGGCGCTCTGCTGCGCGAGGAGATCGGCGAGACCGTCGCCGACCCCGGCGAGGTGGACGATGAGATCCGCGAGTTGTTCCGGGCGCTGAAAGGTGAGTGACACGCCGTGACCGGTCTGTCCCGCTGCCCGCAGTGCGGAACGATTTCGGCCGGAGCGGGCTCGCGCGACCTGTGTCCCGCCTGTCTGCTCGGCCTCGCCTCCGACGGAGGCACAGACGACGAATCGGGCGACGACCGGGACCTCGGGGGGCCGGCCTGTCGCGTGTTGACTGTGCTATCGACTGAAGCCGAACGCACGACCTACCTCGCGGAGGAAGTCGGGACGCTTCGCCTCCTCACGCTCGACGTGGTCAGGCTGCCGCAGGACGGACGCGACGAGGTGATCCGCCAGTGCCGGGAGCGGCTCCGGCTGCTCATGCGGTGGTCACATTCCGGCGCGCCCCGCGTGGTCGGCGGCCAGCTCAGCCAGGCCGGCAACTTCTGTGTGGTATCGCACTACGTGAAAGGGCAGCGCCTCGACCGCTACTGCGACGAGCAGCGGCTGGACCCTGAGTCGCGTGCGCGTCTGTTCGCCGTCGTCCGCGAGACCGTCGCGAGCGGACACCTGACCGGCGTCTGTCACGGCCGGCTGCGGCCCGAGCTGGTTATTGCGTCCGGCTCGAGCCATGCGCCCCGGCCGGTCGTGCTCGGCTACAGCGTGACGCCCGGCCGTTCGCCGGCGGAAGAAGACGACGCCGCCGGGCTCGAGGATCTCGCGCGCGGGCTCAGAATCTCCACGTGAACCCGCAGAGGAACCGCGTCTGCTGGGCGTCTTCGTAGAGCACGCGCTCGGCGGTGACGAGCAGCGATGTCGTCCGGGTGGTGTTGATCACGCCCGACGCCGCCAGCCGCCGCGTGGTTGGCTGGGACTCGATGATGAAGCCGGTCGCGCTCGTGAAGCGGTAGATCGACAACGAGGAACTGTAGTCGCCGGTGAGGTAGACGCGGGAGCCGATCGACCGGCCGACCGAGACGTACCACGAGTCGTACGAGCCCGTCGCGCCGTGATCGATCCGCGAGCCCGACGCGGTGACGTCAATACCCGTTCGGAGGACGTTCGAAGCGTAGGCGCCGTAGGTCAACCGGCCGGAGGCCTGGTCGTCCCGGTTGTTCCGGTCCTGCCCGAAGCCGCCGAACAGGCGCAGGTACCGCCCGGCCGACACCGTCACGCGCCCCGTCAGCGATTCGAACCGCATGCCGTCGAGCGCCTTCGGATCGACCGCGCGGCCGTCGAGCTGATCCCGAACGATCGACCGCGAGTCGATGGACCTCCCGCGGTGATAGAGGCCTTGCACCTCGATCCAGCGGTTGACGACGTAGCGGCCGTTGGCGAAGAAATACGTGAGGGCGCCCGCATCGGGAATGCCGGGACCTTCGAGGTCGTACTCCGCCGCCTGGTACACGAACACCTGCTTGCCGAGCGGCAGGTAGTTCGTGAAGCTGAGCACGGAACGTTCGGTCAGGCTCTGGTCGCGAATCTGGACGAACCCGACGACGTGGCGCCGCATGCCGGCACCGTCGTAGGCCACGAGGCCGCCGAACTTGGTGACGTTGTCCACGTAGCCGGCTTCCTGGATGCGAGGTTCGAGGCCGCCGAACAGCGCGGCGCGCCAGCGGCCCCTGCCTGGCCGCCTCGTCTGGGCAAACTCCACCATCCCGCCGCCGACCGAGCCGAGCCCGCCGAGGTCGTTGATCCACATCTGGCCGCCACGAATGCCGATGGTGCCTCCGCGGAACCTGGCGCCGGCATACATGTCGTACAGCGACACGCGCGTCGGGCGGCCACCCTCGCCGGTGTACCCGGCGAGGCGGATGTCCGCTCGATACCCGAGATTCACGTCATCACCGGTCGCCGATTCGAACGTGATGTTCGCGATCAGCTCGCCGAGCGTGCTCGTCGGGCCGCCGTCGGTGGTCGTGGACGAGCTGCTTCCGAATACGGCGAAGCGTCCCCAGGCGGGCCGCGTCTGCGCGACCGCGCCGGATGCGGTCGCCAGAAGACCGAGCAGGGCAACGAGCAGCAGCGCCTTCCGACTCGTCGGCATCTCTTTGCCCTCAGTGCTGCGGGCGCGGTGCGCCCGCGCGTCCGGTCGGATGGCAGGAGTAGCAGGCCGCCGAGTCGTAGCGGTAGCCGTTGACCTGGCTGTGGTGCGAATCGACGGAGGCGCGGGAGTGGCACCCGGTGACACACGAGAATGCCGCGAACACGTTCGGCGTCGTGTGGCACGTCGAGCACGTGAGCCCCACGTGGCGGCCGGACGTGATGGGAAACGCCGTGTGTGTGAACCGGCCCTGGGTCCACGCCGTGTCGCTCGCCCGGTGACACGCCTCGCACGTCGTCGGGAAGCCGGCTGCCGTGTGATTCGGATTGGTCGTTCTCTGGTAGTTGGCCAGGTGGCAGCCGGCGCAGTCCCGCGGCGTGCCTTTGTAGACCCCGTTCTTGTGGCAGTTCGCGCAGGGCTGCGTCGCATGGACGCCGACGAGCGCGAAGACGCTGGCGTGGTTGAATCCGCCGCCCTTCCAGCTCGTGTCCGTCGGGCGGTGGCACCCCTCGCACGCCGTCGGGAATCCCGAGGCGGCGTGGTTCGGGCTGGTCGTCTTTTGGTAGTCGGCCAGGTGGCAGCCGACGCAGTCGCGCGGCGTGCCCTTGTAGACGCCATTCTTGTGACAGCTCGTGCACGGCTGCGTCGCATGCACGCCGACGAGCGGGAAGGTCGCTGCATGGCTGAACCCGCCGCTCCTCCAACTCGAGTCGGTCGCCCTGTGGCACCCGTCGCAGGCCGTCGCGAATCCCGACGCCGCGTGGTTCGGGCTGGTCGTCTTCTGGTAGTCGGCCAGGTGACAGCCGACGCAGTCACGGGAGGTGCCCTTGTAGACGCCGTTCTTGTGGCAGTTCGCGCATGGCTGCGTCGCATGCCGGCCGGCGAGCGGGAAGGCCGCGTGGTTGAAGACTGCCTGCGTCCACGACGATTGCGACGGCCTGTGGCACGCCTCGCAGGCCGTCGGGAAGCCGGCGGCTGCGTGACTGGGCCGGGACGTCTGCTGGTAGGCCGGCAGATGGCAGCTCACACAACTCAGGCCGGTGCCCGTGAAGCGCCGGTCCTGGTGGCAGGCGCCGCATCCGAGCGTCCGGTGGCTTGCGTTCAGCCCGTAGCCCGTGCGTGCCGCGTGGTTCCAGTTGACAGCCGTCCAGCTGATCGGCCTGTGGCAGGTTTCGCACTGGTTGCCCAGCCGCGTTTCGTACGGGTCGTCCCGGCGCCGAATCCAGTGGCAGTCGAAGCACTTCGTCGGCGTGCCCTTCGTGACGCCGTTCAGGTGGCAACTCGCGCAGGGCGCTGCGAGATGGCGGCCCTCGAGGGGAAACAGCGTGACCTTGTGGAACGCGCGCGACGCGGAACGCCACGCGACCGGCGTATGACAACCTTCGCACTGGTTCCCGAGGGCGCCGCGATGGGCGTCCTTGGCGCCATGGCAGGAGGCGCACGCGGTGCCCAGCCCGGTGAATCGCACCGCCGTGCCCTTGCCCGACGGGAATGCCGCGGCCTCAGACTTGTGGCAGGAGCCGCAGGCGGCAGCGCTGTGTGCGCCGACGAAGAAGCCCGCTTTCAACTGTTTGTGCGTGTAGGTCTTCAGTGAAAACGTCTCGGGCGAGTGGCAGCCCTGGCACTGTTGGCCAAGCTGTCCCAGATGGACGTCCTTGTGGCACGCCGCACAGGCCGTCCCCTTGGCCTTGAACGACAGGACGCGCCCGGAATCGTCCCGTGCGGGCGACACGCGCGCGGCGGCCGGCGGCCGGACGGGCGAGCCCGCGTGCGGCTGGTGGCACTGGACGCACCGGAGCGGCGCGTGACGGCCGGTCAGCTGGAACGCGGTGGTTGCGTGGGAGAACCTGCCTGCGGCGAACCCGGCTTCGCCGGCCGCGTGGCACCGCTCGCACGCGTCGCCCAGTTCCTGGTTGTGCGGGTCGGCGTGGCACCGCGCGCACGCGGCTCCGAGGCCCTTGAACGTCCACCTCGAGATCTTCGCAGCGGCCGGCGGCGCCGGCGCTCCGGGCTCGCGCCCGTGACATGCCCGACACGCGGCATCCTGGTGGCGGCCGGAGAAGAACGCGGCCGGCGGCGCCGCATGGGTGTAGGGCTTCAGTTCGTGGAAGTCGGCGGTGGTGTGACAACTGTCGCACACCGGGCCGGCCGCGCCCCGGTGCACGTCCTCGTGACAGGAGGCGCAGGTGGCCGACAGGCCCGAGAACCTGATGGTGACCGGTGCGCCCGTCCCCGTCGTCCGTGACGGACCCGCGGTCGCCGCGCCCTTGTGACAGCGAGAGCAGGCGAGCGAGGTGTGCCGCCCCGTGAGCGGGAACTTCGTCGCCGTGGTGTGGTCGAACGGCGCCTTTCTGAACGTCACGGGGGTATGGCAGGAACCGCAGTCCTGCTTGAACTGCCCGGCGTGAACGTCGACATGGCAATCGCGGCACGCCTTCGCCTGAAGGCGGACCTCGGTGGGCGGCTTGACGTGGCAGGCCGTACAGGGTGCGGTCGCGTGAGCGCCCTTCAGCGGGAAGGCCGTGAGCGCGTGGTCCACCTTCCTGGTCTTCCACGTCTCGGTCGTGTGGCACGACGTGCAGTCCGCCCCGAACGCCTTGCGGTGCGGTTCGCGGTGGCAGTCGGCGCACGAGCCGAACTTCAGGCCCTTGTAGACCTTGTTGACGTGGCACTTCGCGCAGTCGACCGCCCGGTGACCGCCGGTCAGGCCGAACCGGGTCTTCGAGTGATCGAACTGCCTGCGGGCGTCCGGAAATGGCGCGGCCGTCGGGTGGCACGTCGAGCATGTCGTTCCGAGCGCGCCCTTGTGCGGGTCCTCGTGGCACGACGCGCACGCCGCGCGCGCGTTCAGGAACGACCGCGTCTTGTGACACCGCGCGCAGTCGCGCGCGAGAGGCGAATGTCGGCCGTCCAGCGCGAACCCCGTTTCCGTCGCATGGTTGAAACCCTGGATGTCGAGCGGTCTGAGGTCTGCCACGATTCCGCGATGTTCGGCGTGGCACCCTTCGCAGGTCCCGGGGACATCGCGGTGAACACCTCGGCGCCCGGCAAGCCGCTCGGCAATGGGCTTGTGGCATGCCAGGCACTTCGCCGAGGCGAGCGCCCGGCCCGGCTCATGGCACTTCTGGCAGTTGGCGATCCCTTCGAGCTGGGAATGGGCCTTGGAGAGCGGTCCCGGCGAGACCAGCGCGCCCACCTGGGCGTCCGCGGACGTCGCGACTGCCACCCAGAGCGCAGCCCCAACGACCGCCGCAACCGCACAAGGGGTAAGACGCAGCCAGCGATGAACCATGCAGCCTCGCCAGCGCGCCGGGGGCCGCGCGGGCCGGAAGTCGACAAATGGATACGGGAATCCGACGGTGACCCATGCAAACCGGATGCCGAGGCCTGACGAGAAGGCGCCGACCATCGACCCGAAGACCGCCGCAGACGCGCGAACCGTCTCCAAACCGTTGCTCATCAGCGCGTTGAAAATACCCGACCAAACGGCTCCGAGACGAGCCGCTGGGCGCGACCACAGGCCGCCCGGCCGGTCATCCGGGGAATCGGGGCGGAATGCCGGGTGTCGGAATGACGCTGTTACTCGATGCGACCGATCCAGTCCGTGTTTGGAGGGCGCAACTGCGGTAAGGTGGTGGCGCGATTCGAGCCGGAGTGCACGGCGCGAACGAAACGGGTTGCGAGCATGGCCAATCTTCTCGAATGCCTGATTCAGATCAAAGGTCTTGCCGACACGCCGCGACGGCTCGCGCGGCGGGCGGCGGAGGTCGCGGCCGCGTCTCCCGTTCCGGGCGAGGCCGCAGAGCGCGCACGTGAGATAGCCTGGCGCCTGCTCGCCGCCGAGACGCAGTTCAGCCGCGCGCTCTCATTGATGCTGGCGCGCGACCGGCCCGCGCTCGACCGCCTCCCCGAGGTTCGCACGGCCCGCGCGCCGCGCCACTCTGCCGGCGACTGCCAGCGGGCGTTCGCGGCGGAGCGGGCGGAGACCGTCCGCGTGCTCGAGGCCTGCTCGGCCGAACAACTGAACAGGATTGGGCTCGACCCGTCGCGGGGTCCGATGACCGTGGCCGACCTGGTGGCCGTGATGCTCGCGCACGACACCGATCTGCTCGGGGACCTGATGACCCATTCGTCGGCGTAGGCTCCGGCCGGCAACTCGCCCAGGTCACGCGAGAAGTCCGTCGCCAGGCGGGCGGGCGAGGGCCCCAGCATCCTCGTGTCGGCGATGGCAGGACTCCTCGCAGGTGGCCCCGGCCATCAGCGCATCTCAGCCGCGGCGGCCGCCTGCTTCCGACGGTTCCAGTAGAAGTACACCGGCACACCCAGGGCGAGGAACGCCAGGCCCGCCCCGGCTTGGGCGGGCCGCTCGACGAGCGTCACCGCCACGAACCAGGCCGACATCGCCACGAAGAAGAGCGGCGTCACCGGGTAGAGCGGAACCCGCGCCACGCGCTCCGCCTCCGGCATGCGGCGCCGGAACACGAACACGGAGGCCGCGGCCAGCCCGAAGAAGATCCAGTCGGTGAACACGACGTACGAAATCAGGTTCTCGAAGGTGCCCCAGAACAGGATCAGCACGACCGCCCAGAGTGACTGCGCCACGATGGCGAAGGCCGGCGTTCGGAACCGCGGGTGGACCTCGGCCACGCGCGAGAAGAACAGTCCGTCGCTGGCCATCGCGAAGTAGATCCTCGGCGCCGTCAGCGTGTAGATGCCGACCACGCCGAACGTCGAGATGAAGATGGCGAGCGAGATGGCCGAGCCGCCCGTCGCGCCCAGCACCCGCGACACGGCGTCGGCCGCCACACGCGGCGAGGCGGCAATCTCGGCGGGCGTCATCAGGAACATGTAGGCGACGTTGACCGTGAGGTAGATGGCCGTCACGGCCGCCGTTCCGCCGATCATGGCCAGGGGAAGCGTGCGACGCGGATTCTGCACCTCGCCAGACGCGTAGGTGGCGTGCTGCCAGCCGCCCGTGGACCAGAGCACGCCGACCATCGCCGTGGCGAGTCCCGTGCCCAGGCCGCCCGGGACGCCGCCGACCGGGAACGCGAACGACGTGGTGTGGCTCGAGCCGAAGGCGAATCCGACGGCGACGAGCGCCGCGATGCCGGCGATCTTCAGCACGGTGAACACGTCGGAGAAGATCGCGCCGGCCTTCACGCCGAGCACGTTGACGGTCGTCAGCAGCAGCAGCCCCGCGACGGCCACCGCCTTCGTGCCGACCGCGCCGAGCGGCACGAAGAACCCGAAATAGGTGGCGAAGGCGATGCTGAGGGCACCCAGCCCGCCGGCGTTGACCACGAGAAAGTACGCCCACCCGAAGAGGAAGCCGACCAGGCCGCCGTAGGCCTCTGTGAGGTAGACGTATTCGCCGCCCGCTCGCGGCATGAGCGCCGCCAGTTCGGCGAAGGTCAGCGCGCCCGCCATGGCCATCAGGCCGCCCACCACCCACACGGCCATGATCAGCCACGGCGAGGGCAGGGCGTGGGCGATGAGGGACGGCGTGAGGAAGATGCCCGAGCCGATGGTGCCGCCGATGGCAATCATCGTCATGTCGAACAGCGTCAGGCTCCGCCGCAATTCGGCCATGGGGCGACAGCTTAGCACGAGGCCACGACAGTTCCGGCTGTCCCGCGCCGATAGACCAGGTGATGGCCCTGGCCCGGCGCACGTTCCTGATCGCCTGCGTGGCCCCGTGGACGCTGGCGCGGCGCGGCGAGGCGCGCGCCGTGGACGCCACCCGCGAGCGCGCGTCGACAATCGAGCAGGTCGTCATGTCGCTGACCAACGACGTGCGCATCGGGCGGCGGCTGCCGCGGCTCGACGCGTCGGCGGCCCTTGCCGCCATCGCCCGCCGTCACAGCCGGGACATGCTGGACCGCGGATACTTCGACCACTGCACGCCCGAGGGGCTGCACTCGTCGGATCGGATTGCGCGGGGCGGCCTGACCTTCGACGCGACCGGCGAGAACATCTACATGGTCAAGGACGCAGGCGCCGGCCCGGCCGACCTGGCGTCGGCGATGGTGAGCGGGTGGATGAAGTCGCGGGGCCACCGGGCGAACATCCTCGCGCCCGACTACCGCGTCGTCGGCGTCGGCGTCGCCGCCACGTCGCGCATCGTCCTCGCCACGCAGCTGTTCGGGGGGTAGTGTCCGGCGGGTGAGACGGCCGTCGTGGCCCGGCTCGTCGCTCCGCCCCGCTACCCCGCCTCGCCGACGGGCGTCGCGTCGTCTCCGGGGTCTTCCGCGCGCGTGACCAACGCCACGGCCGGGACGATGATGGCGGCGCCGGCGAGGACGTAGCGGTCGACCGATTCGCCCAGGAACGCCCAGCCGAGGAGCACCGCCACGACCGGGTTCACGTAGGCGTAGGTGGCCACCTTCGAGGTCGGGACGTTGCGGAGCAGCCAGACATAGGCCGAGTAGCCGACGAGCGAGCCGAACACCACGAGATACGCGATCGCAGCGATGCCGGTGCCGTTCCAGACGGCACGGCGGTGCTGGCCGAGGGCGAGTCCCAGGACGAAATCGATAATCCCGGCACTCAGCATCTGCCAGCCGGCGGCGGTCAGCGGGTCGACCCCGACCTTCCAGCGGCGCGACAGGACCGACCCGAACGCCCAGCAGAACGACGAGCCGAGGAGCGCGACGCAGGCGACCAGCTGCATCCAGCCAATCTGGTCGGCGGCCGCCACCCTCGGCCAGAACAGGACGGCCACGCCGACGGCGCCGAGCGTCACGCCGCCAATCGCCGAGCCGGTGGCCCGGTCGTGCGACGGCAGGAGCCACCGCTCGACGAGCAGGAACCAGATGGGGACGACCGAGACGATGAGCGCGGCAAACCCGGTCGGGACGTACAGCTCGGACCAGGCGAGCCCCACGTTCGAGACGCCGAGCAGGATGAAGCCCAGGGTTGCGAGCTCTGCGAGCTGGCGCCGGCTGACACGGACCGGGCGGCCCGTGAGCGCGCAGCAGGCCAGCATCAGCGAGCCCGAGATCGTGAACCTCACGCCCGCGAGGAAGACCGGCGGGACCCGCTCGACGGCCACGCGGATTCCGAGGTATGTGGAGCCCCAGAACACGTAGACGAGGGCGAACGCGACGATGACCTTGAGTCGGTGGCTGATGGGGAACCTCGGCCTCAGTGTACTCAATCGGCAGATAGCTGTTGCCTTCCCACCCTTCTTCAGTATGTGATCTCGGTCCAGCCAGATTCTCCACGAGGAGTTCAATGTCCGAACGCTTCCCGGGCCGGTTGTTCGTCGTCGCACTTGTGATGGTCGTCGCGATTCCGTTCACTGCCAGGCCTGGCGGGCAGGCGCGCGCCGGGGTCGACCGATGCCTCGTGCCCGCTCCGATCCGCGAGCCGATCCTGAACGAAATCTCGGGCGAGCAGGCGCAGTTGCACGTGCAGTTCCTGGCGGCGAACAGAGATCGCCAGACGCAGGAGTACCAGGAACAGTTCTTCGAAACCACCTACATTCGCGACATGGCCAGGCAGTACGGCCTGTCGGACGTGCAGGTCGACTTCTTTCCGACGCGCGACGTGTGGGATGCCGAGGAGGGCGACCTGTGGCTCGTGCAGCCGCGGAAGGAGAAGATCGCCAGCATCACGATCGTGCCGACCGCGCTCGCGCAGGGCAGCAGGTCGGCGGACGTCGAGGCCGAGGTGGTCTACGTCGGGCTCGGGCGCGAGGCCGACTACGCGGGCAAGGACGTGAAGGGGAAGATCGTCCTGCTGGGCGGGTCGTTCCGGGACTTGTTCGACGGCGCGCTGCAGCGCGGCGCCGTCGGCGCGCTTGCCACCGGCAGCCCCGGCATCAACGGCGACGCGGCTGGCGCCACGATGGATCAGATCGGCTGGGCGAGCGTTTCGCCGGGACCGGAGCGCAACGGTTTCGGATGGGCGCTGTCGCTGCGGCAGTTCCTCGACCTGCGCGACACCCTCGAACGCGGCCAGAAGGTCGTCATGCGGGCGCACATCCGTACACGCACGTACCCGGGGAAGATGAACGTGATCTCGGCCGCGATTCCCGGGACGGACCCGAACGCGGGCGAGCTGATTCTCGTCGCGCATGCCTTCGAGACCATCGCGACGCCCGGCGCGAACGACAACTGCACGGGCGTGGCGACGATCCTCGAGGTGGGCCGGACCCTGGCCCGGCTGATCAAGGCCGGCACGCTGCCGAAGCCGGCGCGCACCATCCGCTTCCTCTGGGTGCCGGAGATCTCGGGGTCGAGCGCCTACATGTTCAAGCACCCCGAACTGCAGGACAGGCTGCTCGTCGCGCTGAATTTCGACATGACCGGCGCGAACCCGAAGACGACCGACTCCTACCTCCGGGTCAAGATGACGCCCGATTCGAGGCCGAGCTACCTGAACGACCTCCTCGCCAGCCTGCTGCAGTTCGTCGACCAGACGAACATCCGATCCCAGCAGGGGCAGAACGCGCAGTTCAACTACAGGTTGTCGCCGGTCGCCGCGATCACCTCGGGCAGCGACCACTCGGTCTTCAACGACGGCGGCGTCCCGGCGATGCAGTTCAACTACTGGCCCGACAACTTCTATCACAGCAGCGAGGACCGGTTCGTCTACGCGGACCCGACCGAGTTGAGACGCGTCGGCTTCATGGCCGCGTCGGCGTTCTACTACCTGGCGACGGCCGGGCCCGACCAGGCGCGCGACCTCGCGTTCGAGGCGACCGCCAACGGCCAGAAGTGGATCGCCGAGGTGACACGCCAGTCGGCCCGCCTGATGGGCGACGACGGAGCGAGGCTGGCCGAGCAGTTCAAGGCGGCCGAGACCAAGGTGACCGGCGCCGGCAATCGCGCGAAGGGCGCGGTGGCTTCCGTGCAGGCGCTGGCGAAGGACGCCGGCGTCGCTGCCACCGTGAAACGGCTGACGGGCGCCCTCGACGCGGCGCGCGACGCGAACGTGAAGCTGCTGGAGTCGTGGTACGCCGACAAGGCGGCGGCGCTTGGCGTGAAGGCGGCGCCGGCGTCGCCGACCGACAAGGAGCGCGAGTACTCGCAGCTCATCCCGCGCAGGCTCTTCAAGGTCTACTCGGAAGAGGCGCGGGCCCGCCAGACGCCAGGCGGCGGCCGGGGCGGCGGCGGACGCGGCGGCCAGCGGGGAGCGCCGGGAGCCCCTGTCCTGCGTCGGCTTCCGGGCATGGCGTCGGCCGAGGTCGCCAATTTCATCGATGGCACGCGCAGCGTGCTCGACATCTACAACGCGGTGCGAGCGGAGTGCGGCAACCTGGTGGTGGGCAACAACGACACCAAATACGCCTACCTCCTGTCTTCGGACGCGCCGGACGTTGACCTGGACCTCGTCTACGCGGCGCTGGAAACGCTTCAGAAGAACGGCGTCATCGAGATCACCAAGGTCGAGCCGAAGCCGGCGGCCGGCAAGAAGACGAAGAAATAGCCGGAAGACAAGCGACTCCGACTATTTGCCACGCTCAGACGTCATAGGGAGTAGAGACCAAGACCTTCACTCCTCCCTGAGGACCCTCTGAGCCAGGGTCCTCCTTTTTTTGCCCGCGACCGTTCCGCCCGGGTTGCCGCTCGGGATTTGACAAATCTCCGGGCCCGCTCGACACTTCCCCAAACGGACCTTCGGCCGGCCTCTCTGGAGAAGACATCATGCGCAACGTGTCGTTCACGCTGAACGGGAAGCCCACGCGCCTGACGGTGGACGAAACCCGTCCGCTGCTCTGGGTGCTCCGAGACGACCTCGGGCTGACCGGCACGAAGTTCGGCTGCGGCGAGGGGGTGTGCGGGGCGTGCACCGTGGTGGTGAACAGCCAGGCGGTGAGGGCCTGCGCAACCGCAGTCGGCGACGTCGAGGGCAAGAAGGTCGTGACGATCGAGGGGCTCGCGAACGGCGACCAGCTACACGCCATCCAGCAGGCGTTCGTCGATCACCTGGCCTACCAGTGCGGCTACTGCACGCCCGGGATGGTCATGGGCGCCTACGCCCTGCTCTTAAGGAACCCCAAGGCCGCGCGCGCCGACATCGTCAGGGAACTCGAGTCCCACCTCTGTCGATGCGGCGCCCACGTGCGCATTCTCAAGGCCGTCGAGTCGGCCGCGGCGACGATGAAAGACGGCGCGCGATGAATGACGACACGAAGGACTTCGCACGCGACCAGGAACTGGTGGTGGACGGCCCGACGACGTTCCCGGTGGATCGCCGCGACTTCGTCAAGCTCACGGCCACGGGCCTGATGGTGCTGTTCGCCGTCGACCCGGCGGGCGCCGATCAGGAGACCGCGCGTCCGCAGACCGGCCGCCAGGGCTACCCGACCGACGTCAACGCCTACCTCCACGTGGGCGCGGACGGCAAGGTCACCTGCTTTGTCGGAAAGGTCGAACTGGGGCAGGGCGCGATGACCTCGCTGCCGCAGTTGCTGGCGGACGACCTCGACGTGGCGCTGTCCTCGGTGACGATCGTCATGGGCGACACCGACCTCTGCCCGTGGGACATGGGCACGTTCGGCTCGCTGAGCATCCGCCAGTTCGGCCCCATCCTTCGCCAGGCGGCCGCCGACGCGCGGGCCGTCCTGCTGCGACTGGCGTCCGAGCGCCTCCAGGTGCCGACCGAGAGGCTCACCGTGAAGGCCGGTGTCGTGTCGGACACCGCGGATTCGAAGAAGACGGTGACCTACGGCCAGCTGACCGAAGGCAAGCGCATCGAGCGCAAGGTGGACGGCAAGACCCCGCTGAAGGCGGTCGGATCGTTCGGCGTCGTCGGGCGGTCGGTCCCGCGCCGCGACGGCATCGAAAAGGTGACCGGCAAGGCGAAGTACGCGGGCGACGTGGCGCTGCCCGGCGGCGTGCTGCACGCGCGCGTGCTGAGGCCGCCGGCACACGGCGCGACGATGGGGCAGGTGGACACGTCGGCGGCGGAGAAGCGGTCCGGCGTCAAGGTCGTGCGCGACGGCGACCTGGTCGCGGTGCTTCACGAGCACTGGGACGAAGCCGACAAGGCGCTCGCCCTCGTGAAGGCCGAGTGGACGCGCCACGACCCGCCGGTCGACGACAAGACGATGTACGACCACTTCCTGAAGACGGCAGGGCCCGCCACGACGGCGGCCGAGGGCGGGAGCCTCGCCGAGGGCGAGAAGCTCGTCACCGAGGTGGTGGAAGGGACCTACTACGACAGCTACGTGGCGCACGCGCCGATGGAACCCCACTCGGCCACCGCGGTTGTCGAGGACGGCAAGGTCACCGTGTGGGCGGGCACGCAGACGCCCTTCCCGGTGAAGACCCAGTTGATGCAGGCGCTGAGGCTCCCGGCCGACAAGGTGCGCGTGATCACGCCGTACGTCGGCGGGGGGTTCGGCGGCAAGTCGGCGTCCCGGCAGGCCGTCGAGGCGGCCCGGCTGGCGATGCTGGTCGGCAAGCCGGTGCGCGTCGTCTTCAGCCGGGAAGAGGAGTTCTTCTACGACACCTTCCGCCCGGCGTCGATCGTCCGCATCCGCTCGGGTCTGACTGCGTCGAAGACGATCGGCCTCTGGGACTACAAGGTCTACTGCGCGGGCGAGCGCGGCGCGGCGCAGTTCTACAACATTCCCCATCACCGGACCGCGTGGACCGGCGGGTGGAGCGGCAACTCCGGGGCGCTGCACCCGTTCGCCGTGGGGCCCTGGCGTGCGCCGGGCGCCAGCAGCAACGCGTTCGGCCGCGAGTCGCACATCGACGTGCTGGCGGTGAAGGCGGGGATGGATCCGGTGGAGTTCAGGCTGAAGAACCTGGCCGATCAGCGGATGGTGCGCACGCTCAACGCGGCCATCAAGAAGTTCGGGTGGACCCCGAAGTCGGCGCCGAGCGGCCGCGGCGTCGGCGTGGCGCTCGGCACCGACGCGGGCACCCACGTGGCGTTGATGGTCCAGATCGCCGTCGACAAGGCCACGGGCAAGGTCCAGGTGAAGCGGGTCGTCTGCGCCCAGGACATGGGTGTCGTGGTGAACCCCGAGGGTACGCTGCAGCAGATTGAAGGCTGTCTGACGATGGGCCTCGGCTACACGCTGAGCGAGGAGGTCCACTTCAAGGGCGGCGAGGTGCTCGAGCGCAGCCTCGGCACCTACGACCTGCCGCGGTTCTCCTGGCTGCCGACGATCGAGGCGGTGGTGATCGACGCGCCCGAGATCCCCGCTCAGGGTGGCGGCGAGCCGGCCATCGTGCCGCTCGGCGCGGCGGTCGCCAACGCGATCTTCGACGCCGTCGGCGTCCGCCTCGATCGGATGCCGCTGACGCCCGAGCGCGTCAAAGCGGCGATGCAACGCTAGAGGCGACCTCGCGCCCCCAAGTCGATTCGGCCGGCCGCGTGGGGCCCACGCATCAGCTTGACCGGGAGAGATCCCCAGGCGCATAGTGAGCGTGTTCATCGGTCCGTAGTGGGTCCGGGTGCGTACGAGCTTCATCATGTCGCACCGTCCCGTCCGCCGCTTGCCTGTCCTGCCGCAGCATTTCGCGCCCCTCCCGATTCGAATCCAGCTTCCACCAGATCTACCGGACTGGAGGCTCCATGAAACCACCGCTCTTGCTTGCCATCCTGCTTGCCTCGTCCCTCGCCTGGGGTGGCCAGGGCAAGCCGCAGGTTCTGCGTGACCTGAGCCCCGACAGGGCCCTGTGCGTCTGCTCGTTCAGACTCGGGGTGCAGTATCGGGCACTGGTGGGAGCCAGCGGGGGCGGCCTCATCGGTGCCGCCATCGAGGCAAACCGTCGCACTCCTGCATACATCGAGGAACTCTCGGCTGGCTTCAGGAGCGCCTTCGACAGCATGCTGTCGGGCACCGGCGCTTTCCAGGTGCTACCCTTCGAGCGCTTCGCCGACGGGAAGGACGGGAAGCCGCTGTCTCTCGCGGAGGCTGCTCGCGAGAACGCGCTCTTCGCCTGCGTGAAAGCGGAGTCGGCGTTCGGGTTCAAGGTCGGGTTCTCGAAGCCCGTCACGGTCGAGACGACATGGCAGATGGTCGGCCCGTCGGGGTGGACAATCGACATCAAGACGGAAGTCGTCTCGGAGGACAAGTTCGGCGTCTCGGTCGACGTGCTCGACCCGGTGATGAAACCGGTCTTTCTTCACCTGGCCCGTCACAGCGCTGCGCAGTTCCTCGAGCAGCTTCACGCGATGATGAAGGCGGCCGGCTCCCCGGCCGTCATGAGCGTCGCCGATCCGGACGAGATTGACGTCCGGACGCTGGCCGACCCTGGGGCATTGCCTCAGCCGGATCCGGACTGCCACCGCAATGCCGACGGCAAATGGGAGAAGGTGGTGCAACTCGCCGACGGTGTCGAGATCGCTCTGGTGCACGTTCCCGAGGGCAGCTTCCTCATGGGGTCTCCGGATGTCTTCGACGACGACGAGTCGCGTCCCCGGCACGAGGTGACCGTCGGCCGGGCGTTCTGGATGGGGAAGCACGAGGTGACCCAGGAGCAGTGGAGGGCCGTATTGGCGTCGAGCCCCTCGAGGATCAAGGGGGAGAACTTCCCGGTCGACAGCGTGAGCTGGAACGACTGCAAGCGATTCCTCGCGACCTTGAACGAACGCCTCGGGCTCGCGCGGCACGAGGCCTTCCGCCTGCCGACCGAGGCCGAATGGGAATACGCCGCCCGGGCGGGAACGGAAGCCAGCTACAGTTTCAGCGAGTCCGCCAAGAACCTGGGCCAGTATGCGTGGTTCGACAAGAACTCCAAGAAGAGCACCCACCGGGTCGGGCTTCTGCGCCCGAACCCGTGGGGTCTGTACGACATCTACGGAAACGTGGCGGAGTGGTGCGAAGACACCTGGAGCGACGACTACGTCAGCGCACCCGCAGACGGCTCGGCGCGCCAAGGCACCGACACGGATCGGGTATGGCGCGGCGGCAGCTGGGACCACGCAGCCGACGAACTCCGCTCCTATTTCCGGACCGCCGACGACGTGACCGAGAACGCGAAGACGCTTGGATTCCGCCTCGTACTGCCCACGAAGGCCAAGTGACGGGTGCTCGCCTGCGACGGGCTAGCGCGCGCCGATCACGCCGGGCAGAGCCGGCGCCGCCGCCGGAACCGCCCGGCGGTAGTCCTCCCCGACGAGGGCCGCAATCGTCGCCGCCACCTGTGCGGTGGTCACGGTGAGGTTCTCGCGGAGGCCGATCGCCGGCGTTCCGGGCCCCATGACGGCAATCCACGTGCGCTCGGCGGCGGGCACCTTCCGGCCGTGGTCGGTCCAGTCGGCCGCGGCGGCACCGCGGCCGTGGTCCACCGCAACGACGAGCGCCGTGCGCCCCTTGTAGTCCGGCATCGACTGCGCCATCTCCCACAGCCGGCGGATGAACCGATCGGACCGCCACGCGGCGTCGAGATACAGGTCGTAGCGCGGCTCGTGCGCCCACTCGTCGGTCTCGCCGAGGAGCACGTAGAGCACCCGGGGCCTGCGCGTGCGCAGGCACTCGAACGCCGCGTGCATGATGGGTGCGTCGAGCGGCGCGCCCTGCCAGATCGGCGGCAGGTCGTCGGCCACGTCGTTGATGGCGCGTTCGCGGTCGGTCCTCGCGTCCGGAACGGGCGGGTAGCCGTCGCCAACCCCCAGCTTGCTGCGTTCGACGTTGAGGATGAACGGGAGGACGTCCCAGGCGCCGAATGCCGCAACGCGTCCTTCGAACCCGGGACGGCCGTTCAGCCATTCCAGGACGGTCACGTTCGGGTTCCCGACCTTGTCGTTGCTGTCCACTCTCGGATCGGCGACGCCGCTCAACATCTCGGCGTAGCCGGGATACGAGAACCAGAGGCCGTTGGTGACGTGGCACAGGCTGTTGCGCGACGGATCGCCGAACACCTGCCCGTTCCGGGCCGCGACCTCCCACATGAAAGGCATCAGCGCCGCGCGCCTGGCGTCGGGGGTGTCACGCCAGAACCGCTTCACGGCCGCGGGAGGGTCGGCCTTGTCGGCGTCCTTGCCGAACAGCGCGCGCTCGGCCCCGCCGAAGAACTCCTGCCACCGCAGGCCGTCGAGCGTGACGACGATGACGTTCTGCGCCTGAACCGGCGCCGCGGCCTGCACGGGAGCCGCGTCGCGCCCGATGAGCCCGGCCACCGGTCCGGCGGCCGCGAGCGTGATCGCGAGGGCGACCGTCAGCAGCATGCCCGTTGCGAATCGCATCGAACTCACTCCTCTGATCGGCGGCAGGCCCACCGGAGCTTGGCGGCCTTCGCGCGCGGGTTGGCCCGGCATTCGGCTGGGGATGGACGGAGCACGTCGTCGGCGATGGCCTCGTAGGAGCCATCGCGCAGGCCCGACTTGAACGCCTGCTTCACGCGGCGATCCTCGCCCGAATGAAACGTGAGGACGGCCACCCGGCCTCCCGGGTTCAGACACCCCGGCAGGTGACGAAGCAGGGAGTCGAGCGCCGTGAACTCGTCGTTGACCGCGATGCGGAGCGCCTGGAAGACGCGGCGCACCGAGTCTTCGCGGTCCTCGTCGCCGAGGCGGGGGAGCGCGCCTCGGACCGCATCCGCGAGCGCCGTGGTGTCGTCGAACCGCCGGCCGGCCAGCGCCTCGGCCAGCTCAGGCGCCTGCGGCTCGTCCGAATTCTCGGCGAGCAGCGTGGCGAGTCTCTCGGGTGTCAGCCTGGCGAGCAGTGCCGACGCGGGTTGACCGCGGTTCGGGTTCATGCGCATGTCGAGCGGCCCGGCCGCCTTCATCGAAAACCCCCGCTCCGGCGCGTCGAGCTGCATCGACGACACCCCGAGATCGGCCAGGACACAGTCGGCGCCGGACAGCCCCTCGGCGGAGAGCGCTTGAGGCAGGCCCGCGAAGTTCGACCGCCTGACGCGGAACGCATCCGCATCGAAGCCGACCGCGCGCAGCCGGGCCTCGGTCCTTGGCAGCTCCAGAGGATCGACCTCGAGGCCGAGCAAGAACCCGCCCGGGAGCAGGTGCGGGAGCAGTTCGCGGGCATGACCGCCGTAGCCGAGCGTGCAGTCCACGGCCGTTTCGCCCCGGCGCGGGCGGAGCACCTCGAGGACCTCGCGAACCATGACCGGCACATGAGCCCCTGCGGGCGTCTTGCCCGAGGCCAGCACCTTCGCGACGGTCTCGGGGTAGCGTTCCGGCGCGTGCTCCTTGTATTTCTCGCCGAAGCGCCGGGGATGTGTTCCCGCGTAGCGGGGCCGACGACGGTGGGGAGTGGACGGGTCCACGCTGCAGATGGTAGCAGAGAGCCGATGTTCCCGTTCCGCCGCATCCGAGGTACAACTAGAGGCGATGTCCACGTTCCTCGGCGACCTCCTCCCGGACGACGGTGACGTGTCGAGCGATGCCTTGCTCGGCCGGTTTCTGGACTACACGGCAGACAGAGGGCTGTCGCTCTATCCGGCGCAGGAGGAGGCGATTCTCGAGTTGCTGGACGAGAAGAACGTGATCCTCAACACACCCACAGGGTCGGGAAAGTCGCTCGTGGCGTCGGCCATGCTGTTCGCCTCGCTGGCGCGGGGCCAGCGGGCGGTCTACACCTGCCCGATCAAGGCGCTGGTCAACGAGAAGTGGATGGCGCTCTGCCGCGAGTTCGGCCCCGACGAAGTGGGGCTGTCGACCGGCGATGCGTCGGTGAACCGCGACGCCCCCATCCTGTGCTGCACCGCGGAAATCCTGGCCAACATCGCCCTTCGCGAGGGGGCGAACGCGCCGGTCGACAACGTCGTGATGGACGAATTCCACTGGTACGCCGACCGCGACCGTGGCGTGGCCTGGCAGACGCCCCTGCTGACGCTTCCCCGCACGCGGTTCCTGCTCATGTCCGCCACGCTCGGGGACACCACGTTCTTCGAGCAGGCCCTGACCGCGCTCAACGGCCGGCCGACGGCCACCGTGAAGTCGAGCGATCGGCCGGTGCCGCTCGAGTTCGCCTACGCCGAGATTCCGCTCGCGCACACGCTCGAGAAGCTGGCCGAGGAAGGGAAGACCCCGGTCTACGTGGTGCACTTCACGCAGGCCGACGCCGCCGGCAGCGCTCAGGACTTCACGAGCCTCAAGGTCTGCACGCGCGAGGAGAAGGCGGCGCTCGCCGGGATTGTCGCCGACTTCGAGTTCACCAGCCCCTACGGGTCCGAGATCCGGAAGTGGCTGAAGCACGGCATCGGACTGCACCACGCCGGGCTGCTGCCCAAATACCGCGTCCTCGTCGAGCAGCTCGCCCAGCGCGGCCTCCTGAAGATCATCTGCGGGACCGACACGCTCGGCGTCGGCATCAACGTGCCGATCCGGACCGTGCTGTTTACGCGGCTCTGCAAGTTCGACGGGCGGAAGACCGCTCACCTGAGCGCGCGCGACTTCCACCAGATTGCGGGGCGCGCAGGCCGCAAGGGCTTCGACACCCGCGGCTTCGTCGTCGTGCAGGCGCCCGAGCACGTCATCGAGAACATCCGCCTGAGCGAGAAGGCCGAGCGCGACGGGAAGAAGGTCACCAGGCGGAAGCCGCCCGAGCACAACTTCGTCAACTGGGATCTCGGCACGTTCAAGCGGCTGATCGGGGCGTCGCCCGAGCAGCTGGTCTCGCGCTTCCAGGTGTCGCACGGCATGCTGCTCAACGTCCTCAGCCGGTCGGGCGACGGGTGCGGCGCGATGCGGCAGCTGATCAGGGACTGCCACGAGCCGGAGGGCGCCAGGAAGGCACACCGCAAGCGCGCGTGGCAGCTCTTCCGGTCGCTCGTCAACCGGCACATCGTCGAGTTCGTGCCTCGAGCGGAGGACGGCTCCACGCTGCGGGTCAACGTCGATCTGCAGGACGACTTCTCGATGGACCAGGCGCTGTCGCTCTACCTGCTCGAGACCATCCCGCTCATCGACCCGGCGTCGCCCGACTACGGCCTCGATCTGCTCACGCTGGTCGAATCGATCCTCGAGAATCCCGAGATCATCCTCCGCCGCCAGCTGGACCGCATCAAGGACCGCGCCATCGCCCAGTGGAAGGCCGACGGCATGGAATACGACCAGCGGATGGAGGAACTCGAGAAGCTGGAGTACCCGAAGCCGCTCAAGGAGTTCATCTACACCACGTTCAACGCGTTCGCCGACCGGCACCCCTGGGTGGGGGAGGAGAACATCCGGCCGAAGTCGATTGCGCGCGAGATGTTCGAGCAGTTCCGGTCCTTTGCCGAGTACGTCCTCGACTACGACCTCGAGCGCTCGGAAGGGCTGTTGCTGCGTCACCTGAACAGCGTCTACAAGGTGCTCAGCCAGACCGTGCCTGACGGGGTGAAGACCGACCAGGTGCTCGAGATGGAGATCTACCTCCGCACGCTCCTGCGCCAGGTGGATTCGAGCCTCGCCGACGAGTGGGAACGCATGCGGGACCCGGACTACCAGCCGCTCGGGGGCGCCACCTCACGCGGACTCGAGTTGCGGCCGCCGGATGGCCGGGCGGAGGAGCGCGACGTCACCCGCGACACCAAGATCTTCACGGCCGCGATTCGGACGCGCGTGTTCACGTTCCTGCGGGCCTGGTCCACCGGAGATGCCGAGGCGGCGACGGGCGCGCTCGCGAGCCCGACGGATGCCGACGGCGAGGCGTGGACGCCGGAGCGGCTGCGTGCGGCGTTCGACGAGTATCGGTCCGGGCACGAGCGCCTGCGACTCGACCCGGAGGCACGCAACGTGCGCCACACCCACGTGAAGCCGTCCGACGATGGGCGGACGTGGCGTGTCGAGCAGATGCTGGTCGACCCCGAGATGGACAACGATTGGGTCGCCGAATTCGAAGTCAATCTGGCCGCCTCGCGCGACGCGGACGCACCCGTCATTCAGCTCCGGCGGCTCGGCAGTCTGACGTAGCGGCGCACGACGGTTCAGCGCCGGACGCGTCCTCTAGCGAAGGAGCTTCAGCGACCAGAGGTCGCCTTTGAAGTCGGACAGCAGCACGTACAGCCGGTCGCGGCCGGCCCCGATCCTCGAGACTCCGAAGATCATCATGTTCGGCAAGGCGTGGTTGTGGAACGCTGCGAACGGCTCGCCGGCGGGCCTGCCGGCATCGTTGAAGCGCTGCGCCCAGATGCAGTTGAAGGCGTCCCTCTTGGACCCGTAGTAGAGAATCCTGCCATCGCTGGACCACGCGGGCGCGCCAACGTAGCTGCCGTCTTCGGCAAGCGTTGTCCACGAGTCGGCCGGTGCGGGCCGGCTCACGTCCGCGAGCAGCAGCGCGGCCGTGCCGTTTGGCCGCGCGAGAGTGAATGCCACCCACCGGTCTGAAGGCGCGAGCGCGCCCTCGACCAGGCGCCCCTGCCCGGTTACGTCCAGAACGGGACGCTGCTGCCCCCCGACCTGATCTTGTCGGACCAACCGGTTCTCCACGTGCACCAGGAATCCTGGTGGGGTCGAGAAGGCGCCGAGAATGCCGCAGTCCTCGCAGAGCGCGCGGGTCGTGCCGGTGCCGGTTTCGTATACGAAGGAGACGTACTTGCCGCCGGCGAGATCGGAGTACGTCAGGCGGGAACCATTTCGGTCAAGTCGCGGACCTGCGGACAGTGTCTTGTAGGACAGCGGGATCGAGCTCTCGCGCCCGCTCGCGGCCTCGCGGATTCTGATCTCGGCCTGCTTCACGGTGTATGCCAGCCACGCGAACCTGGACCCATCACATGCGGCCGTGACCTCGGTCTTCCCCATGGCATCGGACGTGACCGGTTCGGGCGGACCGGAGACGGTCCCGTCACTGGCGTTCAGGGGTAGCGACCAGACATTGATCATCGGGGACAGCGTGCTGAAGACCATGCGGCCCTCATCCGAGATCGATGCGCCATATTGCATCCCGGCGGAAGAGGTGACCGTTTCGGCAGCTCCGACGACGGGGTCCGCTCCGTTGCCGAGCGGGACCCGAAAGAGCGTCATGCCGCCGACCGTCAATCCCTCCGCGTAGTAGACGTAGTTCTGCCGCCAGGCGACGATGAGGCGGAACCAGCCGGGGTTCCTCGGTGGAGCCTTGATGCGAACCGCCGCGCCTCCCGCCACGGGCGCCAGCCACCAGTCGCGGCTCGCCGGCTCGCCGGTGCGCACGCCCTCGAACAGGATGTGGCTACCGTCGGCGGACCAGAGCGGCGACGAGTGCGACCCGCCCGATGGAGGCACGATGAATTCAGGCTGGAAGCGACGGGGCACGCCTCCCTCGGCCGGTATCAGGAACAGACTGCCGGCCCGTGTGAGTGCGGCCGCAACCAGATACACAATCGTGGAACCATCGGGCGAGAAGGCCGGCAGTCGTCCGCCGTCGGCTATCTTCCGCTCGGCGCCACCGAGCGCCTCGACCGTGTACACGCCTCCGCCGTCGCGTTCGGAGCGGAAGGCCAATCTGGACCCGTCGGGCGAGAACGTCGGAAACGAGTCGGCCGCTTCGTCGCGCGTGACGGGGACGGTCTGCTGCCCGGCCAGTTGCCGCACGTAGATGTCGAAATTGCCGCTTCGGTCCGACGAATAGGCGATGAGCTTGCCGTCGGGCGAGATCGCAGGCCAGTAGGCCACTCGCGACTCGAACGTAATGCGCTCGGCTTCGGTGGCCACGGGCCCCGTCAATCGTCCGAGGAACCGCCATGCGGCCGCGCCGCCGGCCGTCATGACAACCAGTGCCGCGAGGGCGGCGACGGCCCAGGTTCTCCGCCTCGCTTGGCGAGGCCCGGCTGCCGCCGCGGAGAGCCTCCCGGAATCGGATTCCTCCTTGAGGTCCTGAAGCAAGACCTTCAGGTCCGACATGTTCTGCCAGCGTCGGTGCGGGTCCTTGCGCAGGCAACGCATCACGGCGCGTTCGATTTCCGCCGGCAGGGGCTCTCCCCGTCCGGTTGCCGGCTCGGGCTCCTTGTTGATGACGGCCGCCAGCGTCGAGGCCTTCGTCTCACCCTCGAACGGCCGACGCCCGGACAGCATCTCGTACAGCACCGATCCGAACGAGAAGATGTCCGAGCGCGCGTCCAGGCGTTTCCCTTCGGCCTGCTCGGGGGACATGTAAGCGACCGTGCCGAGAATCGTGCCTTCCTCGGTGGCCGGCGGCGGGTCGTAAGTGCGGGTGAGGGCGGCGTCGTCGACGGGCTCGGCGGGTTCGACCAGTTTCGCCAAGCCGAAGTCGAGGATCTTCACCACGCCGTCCGGCGTCACCATGATGTTGGACGGCTTCAGGTCCCGGTGAATGATGCCGGCTGCGTGCGCCTTCCCGAGGCCATCGGCCAGTTGCACCGCAATCCCGAGCGCGCCTCTGAGCGGCAGGCCTTTTCGGCCGATCAGCGCGTCGAGTGTCTGGCCGTGGACGCGTTCCATCGCGATGAAACACACGCCGTCGACTTCGTCGATGTCGTGGATCGCAATGATGTTGGGGTGGTTCAGCGCGGAGGCCGCCTTGGCCTCCTGGACGAACCTCCGACGGCGCTCCGGGTCCGTCATCTTGTCGGCGGGCAGGATCTTGACGGCCACCAAACGGTCCAGGTGCTGGTCGCGCGCTTCGTAGACCGCTCCCATCCCGCCCTCGCCGAGCTTCTCGAGGATGGAGTAGTGGGCGATGGTTCTGCCGGTCATTGGTGTGTCGACGCCTCGCCGTAGATAGTAGGCCCGCGCGAGGCTGGGGGCAAGCCGGCGTGTCGGCGGTGATTTCGCGCCGGCCGGCCGCCAGCCCACAGACCAGACGGCGGACCATCGCTCGCCGGTGTCGGTTCGCGCGAACGTGATTGACGATCGGGACGTCGTCGTCAGCGGCGATCGCTGGCCCGGCCCTGCACGTGCGCGCCTCCTCGAGCCCGTCGAAGATCTCGCGGGAGAGGACTGGCTGGGGTTCTGCCGGGACTGGGCCGGCCGTGCTCCGCGCGATGTCAGTCGAGCAGCGGCAGGCCGGGAAAGGCCAACTCGCCATCGCGGCGCGGAGGGGCAACCGCGCGGGCCGGTGCGGCGAACAGCACGTCCACCGGGATGGCGACTTCGAACGTGTCGCCGGTGGGCGTCAGATTGCCGGTGGCCTGATCGATCTTGAAGACCACGATGCTGTTGGAGCCCTGATTGGCTGCCACCAGGAAACGGCCGGCGGGATCGATGGCGAAGCCACGCGGCGTCCTGCCGCCGGTCGGCACGTGACCTGCCGATGTCAACGTTCCCTGGGCGGCATCCACCTTGTAGACGGCGATGGAATCATGGCCGCGGTTGGAGGCGTACAGGAACCGCCCGCTGGGATGCAGGCGGATCTCCGCGCAGGATTTCTGTCCGGTGTAGTCGGCTGGCAGCGTGGAGATGGTCTGCACCTCGGCCATGGTGCCTCTGGCGGCATCGTAGCTGAACACCGTGACGGTGGCGGCGAGTTCGCTGAGCACATAGGCGAACCTGGAGTCATCGCGGAACACCAGGTGCCGCGGGCCGGAGCCGGCGGTGACCGCGGCGGACGGCGGGTCGTTGGGCACCATGCCCTTCTCGGCGTCGATCTTGTACGACACGATCCGGTCGATGCCAAGGTCGGCGACCCACACGAAGCGGTTGTCGGGGCTGACGGTCGCCATGTGCGCATGCGGCCCTGCCTGGCGTCGGGTGGCGCCGCTGCCGCTGTGCTGGTAGCTGGCGGTGGCTTCGGTCAGCGACCCGTCCGGTCTGATCTTGTAGGCGGCCGCACTCCCGCTGTTGTAGTTGGCGACAAACAGCCATGTGCCCGTCTTGTCGACCGAAACGTGACACGGGCCAGAGCCCTTCGACGACACCGAGTTCAGCAGCTTCAGGTTGCCGGTGGCGGGATCGATGGCGAACGAACTCACCATGCCGTTCGAGTCTTCGTTGGCGGCATAGAGGAAACGCTGGTTGGGGTGGACCGCCAGGAATGACGGATTGGAGGTTTCCGCCGCGAGCCCGATGGGGGTCAGCTTTCCGGTGGAACTCCGGAACCCATAGGAGTAGATGCCCTTGCTCGGGCCGCCGGTGTACGTCCCGATGTACACGGTCCAGTCGCCCTGGGCAACGCCGATGGCGCTGAGCGGACCAAGGACGGCGAATACCGTCATCGACAGGGTGGCGATGCGATTGATGGTGTTCATAGCGCCGCATGTCGGAGCCAAGTGGGCGTCGGCGACGGCTTCCTGGCGACTGGATACCCGTACATGCGAAGGGCCACCGCGATGGCGGCCCCTTGATGGCCTGCCTCCGATCAGTCGCCTTCGTCTGGCTGCGCTTCCGCCGGGCTGTCCGCCGGCCTCGATCAACTCGATTCCCCCATTCTGCCCCGCGCCGACCTCCGCGTCGAGCACGACGTAGCGGAACGGCACGTTCGACCGGAAGCCGAGGCCGGTCGCACGCAGTTCCTGAGCGGACTCGTCGTCGGTCTGTCACTCGTTGTGGCCGGTGGTGCCCGCGCCCAGACCGATCCCCGGCCGAATCTCGTGCTGATCCTGGCTGACGATCTCGGCTACGGCGACCTCGGGTCGTACGGCCAGAGAACCGTGCAGACACCCCGGCTCGACCGCCTGGCGGCCGAGGGTATCCGCTTTTCGCACTTCTATGCCGGGTCGACCGTGTGCGCGCCGTCGCGCAGCGTGCTCACCGTCGGAAAGGAGAGCGAAACCGCCCCTGAGGTGGACCAGCTTCGACAGCTGTGGCGTGTATGATTGACCCCGCGCTCGGGCGTGCGTGGTTCAGGATCTCCGGGGAGGTGCCATGGTCAGCCGACGTCGTTTCCTCGAGACAGGCACTCTCGCGGCCGCGGCCCTCCCGCTGGGCCTGGCCGGGATGCGGCACCAGCAGGCCGGGGATGCAAAGCAGGACGCCGCCGCGCGGAAGGCTCCTCGGCCCGTCGAGGGTCAGATAGTCACCGTCCGCGGTCCCATCGCGCCGAACCGATTCGGCAGCGCGTTGTCTCACGAACACGTGCTGGTCGATTTTGTCGGAGCGGAGCTGGTCAGCCGCGCGCGGTACGACGCCAACGAGGCGTACGACGTCGCGCTTCCGTACCTGCGGGCGGCCAGAGACCTGGGGTGCCGCGCCTTCGTGGAGTGCACCCCCGCGTATCTCGGTCGCGATCCCCGTCTCCTGGCGCGCCTGGCCGTGGCCACGGACCTCCACATCGTCACGAATACCGGGTACTACGGGGCCGCAAACGACCGGTACGTTCCCAGGCACGCCTACGAGGAGAGCGCGGACCAGTTGGCGGACCGGTGGGTCCGGGAATGGCAGGACGGCATCGAAGCGACGGGCATCCGGCCCGGCTTCATCAAGACCGGTGTCGATGCCGGACCGTTGTCCGGCATCGACCGCAAACTCATCCAGGCGGCGGCCCGGACGCACGCCCGGACCGGGCTGCCCATCGCATCGCACACGGGCGACACGCGCGCCGCGCTGGAGCAACTGGACGTCCTCGCAGCCGAACGGGTGCCGGCGAGCGCTTTCCTCTGGGTTCACGCGCAGACCGACTGGGCTCTCGAGCCTCGCATCCAGGCCGCCGCGAAAGGCGCCTGGATCGAACTCGACAACGTGGCCGACGACACCGTCGGCGCGAACGTCGAGCGCGCGACCGCGATGAAGGCGCGCGGGCAGCTGGGCCGCCTGCTGGTGTCCCACGACGCCGGCTGGTATCGGCCCGGCGAGCCCCGAGGCGGCCGATTCCGGGGATTCGAAACCGTCTACACCGCCTTCGTGCCCGCGCTGCGCCGTGCCGGCTGGACGCCGGACGACATCAGCCGGCTCCTGGAGGCCAATCCCGCGGCAGCGTTCACGATCCGCTCGAGGAACGGCGGGTGAGCGGCGCGCGGGCTACTCCTGGCGCAGCGCGAGCATCGGGCTCGTGCGCGACGCACGCCGGGCCGGAACGAATGCGGCGAGGAATGTGACCGCGAAAACGACCGGAACGACGATGAGCAGCACACCCAGATCACGCTGATCGTCGCCCGTCGGAAAGGCCGCCGCCAGCAGCTGCCCGGCCCCGACGCTGGCCGCCAGCCCGACGACCAGGCCGACCGCCGCGAGCGACAGACCGTGACGGAGGACCATCTTCAGCACCGCCGCCTGGTCGGCGCCAATCGCCATCCGGATGCCGATCTCGCGGGTTCGCCGGCTTGCGGCATACGCCACAAGTCCGTAGAGGCCGACGATGGCGAGGCCGAGACCCATCAAGCCCATCGCGCCGACGGTCGCGATGAGCACGTTGAAGATGGACGTCGCGCGCATCCGGTAGAACTCCTCCATCGTGCGCACGTTATAGATGGGGAGCGTCGCGTCCAGGCGCCGGATCATCTCTCGGAGCGGGCCGGCGAGGCCTGCCGGATCGCCCGCCGACTGCACGAGCATGACCATCTCGTCCACGCGCCGCTGCCGGTACGGGAAATACAGGAACTCGGTCGGCGGCTCGGCGATGAAGAGGTACTTGCTGGTCTTCGCCAGGCCTACGACCTCCACCCACGCGCCGTCGCGGTCGAGGCGGAACCGCTTACCGATTGGGTCGTCGTCCGGCCAGTAGTGCCGCGCGAACTGCTCGTTGACGACCGCCACCTTCGGCATGTCGGCCGTGTCCTCGGCCCTGAAACCCCGGCCGCGCAGGATGGTGAGCCCCATCACGTCGAAGTAGTGCTCGTCCACGCGGACCGCGAGGACCGCGGCGTTCTCTTTCCCGGCCGGGAACTGGAACCCCTCCGGGACGACCGGCTCGACGCCGATCCCGTCGTTCGCCATCGGCGCCGATGTCGCCATCGCCACCCTCACCACACCCGGCAGCTCGCGTGCGCGGTCCGCCACCTCTTCGAAGAACCGCGCCGACTTCGCCTCGTCGTACCGGACCAGGCTCGTGTCGAAACTCATCATGAGGAGGTGGTCGGTGCGATACCCGGGCCCGCTGGCGAGCTGACTCGCGAAGCCGCGGTACATGAACAGCGCGACGGCGAGCAGCACCACCGACACGGCGACCTGGCCGCCCACCAGCACGGTGCGCCCCCAGCGCCGGCGGCGGCCCGGCGCAGCGGCGTCGCCGGCCTTCATCACGCCCGTCAGGTCGGCGCGCGTGGCCCGGATTGCCGGCAGCAGGCCGGACAACACGGCGCTGGCCACCGAAACGACCAGACTGAACACGAGGGCGCGGTGGTCCATCCGGAACGCGAGGAGGATTGGCAAGTCGGTTGGCAACTCCACCTGCCGGAAGAGGGTGATGCCGGCGTAGCCCACCCCGAGCCCGACGGCGCCGCCTGCCACCGCCGTCAGCAGGCTCTCGGTCACCAACTGCCGGACCAGCCGGCGGCGTCCCGCGCCAATCGCGAGCCGCATGGCCATCTCGCGTGCGCGCACCGGTGCCCGGCTGGTCAGCAACCCCGCGACGTTGGCGCAGGCCACCAGCAGGACGGCGAGGGCGAGCGTCGCGAGCATGGCCACCAGCATCGCGTCCGGAGGGCTCTGGGCGACCCGCGCCTGCAGTTCCGTGCGCACGGCCCAGCTCAGGTTCTTGTTCGTCTCCGGGTACGCGCGGGCCAGGTCGGCCCCGATCGCCCTCAACTCCGCCTGCGCCATTCCCTGGGACACGCCGGGCCGGAGGCGGCCCTTCAGCGTCAGGTTCCGCACGTCCCGGGCCTCGAGCGAGGCCGCCTTCGAGTCGGTCAAGAATACCGACGACATCATCAGCGGCACGAAGAAGTCGGCGCGGACGTACGAGTTCAGGCTGGTGAACTCCCTCGGGGCGACACCAATCACCGTGAAGGGGCGGCCATTGAGATCCACGCGCCGCCCGACGACCGACGGGTCGGACGCGAAATGCTGTTCCCACAGCGTGTGGCCGAGGACGGCGACGGCGTCCCGGCCCGGCACGCGTCCCTCCTCCGGCAGGAAGGGCCGTCCCAGGGCCGGCCGGACGCCCATGACGTCGAACAGGTTGTCGCTCGTCAGCATCCCCATCTTCAGGACGGGTACCGCGCCGGGACGATCGGCGAAGCCCGCCGTCACGAGGGAGAACGCGGTCAGGCCGCTGAAGCTCTTGTTCCGATCGCGGATGTCCACGTAGTCGCGGTACGACGAGGCAAGACCGCTGACGCCAAGCGCCTCGAGGGAGACCGTCGAACCGGCCGTCAGAACCTCGCCCGGCCGGGCGACCGGGAGAGGACGCAGCAGCAGGGCGTCGGCAAAGCTGAAGATCGCGCAGTTGGCGCCGATGCCGACCGCCAGAGAGAGAATGGTGATTGCCGTGAAGCCGGGCGCCCGCCCGAGCATTCGGCTTCCGTACCGGATGTCCTGCCAGAGGGTCTCGAGCCAGGTTCCCATGCCATCCTTGGACGTTGGGCGGGGCCGCGTTGTTCTCGTTCCCTGACCCGCCGGCCGTCTGGCGCCGTCCGCTACACCTTCTCCGGCACCACGAACGGCGGCCGGTACTTCCGCGTCAGCATCGCGTTGGCCTCCGGGTCGTTCTTCGCCAGCTCGGTGGCCGGGTCGATTTCGAGGACGCGGTTCACGCGCGCGCCGGTCAGCGCGTAGTGCGCGAGCGCCGACGACTGGTGGCCCTCGATGGCCGGCGCCGCCGGCTCGGTGCGGGTGCGCACGCACTCGATGAAGTTCCGGTAGTGGTTCAGGTCGGTGCCGTTCCTGCCTTCCTTCGCCAGCTTGTTGTTGCGCCCCTCGTACATCTTGTAGCCGCCGTAGTCGGGGAAGGTCATCCAGCCCTTCTCGCCGTAGAAGATGACGCCGAACGCCGTGCCGTCCGCCTCCTCGTTCGTCATCCAGGGGCGCACCTCCAGCGTCAGCATCTTGTCCTGACCGTCCTTGCCCTTGAACATGAAGGACGTCGACGAGACGTCGAAGATCTGCTTCGCATCGTCCCAGAGCAGCATGCCGCCCATGGACGTGACGCGGTAGGGGAGGCCGACGCCCAGACCCCAGCGCGCGGCGTCGAGCTGGTGCACGCCCTGGTTGCCGATGTCGCCGTTGCCGTACGCCCAGTGCCAGTGCCAGTTGTAGTGGACGAAGACGCCCGCGCCCTTGGCATCGACGACGAAGGGCTCCTCCTGCGCCGGGCCCTGCCAGATGTTCCAGTCGAGTTCGGCCGGCGGCTTGCCGGGCCGGCCCTTGCCGATGTCCGGCCGCCACTTGTAGCACACGGTGCGGCACAGGTACACCTTGCCGATCGCCCCGTCGTGCAGGAGCGTGATGCCCTCCTGGAAGCCGGGGTTGCTGCGCAGCTGGGTCCCGTGCTGGACGATCCGCTTGTACTTCGTCGCGGCCTCGACAAGTTTCCGGCCTTCGAAGATGTTGTGCGCCGCCGGCTTCTCGAGGTAGACGTCCTTGCCGGCCTGGCAGCCCCAGATCGCGCCGAGCGCGTGCCAGTGGTTGGGCGTCGCCAGCGACACCGCGTCGATGTCCTTGTCCTCGAGGACGCGGCGCAAATCCTGCACCGTCTTCGGTGCGGCGAGGCCCTTGCCGGTGAAGAACGATTTGACGGTGGGCGCGAACAACCGCGCGTCGGGATCGCACAGCGCCGCCACCTCCACGTTCTCGAGCGTGGCGTAGGCTTCCAGGTGCGACTTGCCGCGGCCGTTGAGCCCTGCCACCGCTACGCGGACACGGTCGTTGGCACCGGCCCAGCTCGTGCGCGAGGTGCCGAGCAGGATGGACGTGGCTGCGGCGCTCTTGACGAATGCTCTGCGGGTCACCTGAGTCATCTCGGTTTCCTCCAAGTCAGTCCTTGTACTCAGCGACAAAGGCCTTCCACGCCGCGTCGGCCTTCTCGGCCGAGAACGTGCCGGTGAAGATCAGCAGCCGGTGCCGGAACACGCCGGACGCGCCCTTCTCGAGGGCGTAGTCGAGCCGTTCCTTGCCTTCTGAGAAGACTTGCGCACCCAGGGGGTTGGCCGCGAAGAGGCCGTAGCCCCTGGCGTGCCAGTGGGTCGGGTAGCCCGGGTTCTTCGGGTGATCGAGCATGAGCAGCACCACGTCCTCGGGGCCCACCCTCCCGGCCAGCGCCATCCAGCGGCCGCGCGTGCCCCACACCTTGCCGCCCGTCATGCCCTCGCTGCTCGTGTAGACGCCGTTCACGCCGGCGTTGTCGAGCACGGGCACGGGGGTGGGCCGGCCCGCGGCGTCGGTGAAGACCTCGGGTGTCTGCGACGGCTCCTCGAGGGCGCGCGCCACGCGCACCGCGAACACGCCTTCCTTGTTGTCCTTGAAGAGCACCTTGCCGGATGCGGCCGTCAGCGTCGTGATCCGATCAACGGAGCGCATCCCCGGGCCGCCCGCGAAGACGAACCGTGCCGATTCGTTGACGACCGTCGAGCCGTCGGGCATGACCCAATCGGTAGCCACTTCCAGCACACCCTTCGGACCACTGGTGGCCGTGACGATTCGCCGATGGCGAATCGTGCCCATCTTGGCGGCCTGCTCCGGCGCGAGCGCCTCGGAGTTGTTCCAGAAGTCGACGCCGTTGACGTCGCCGTGATTGAACCAGAGGCCTATCTGGTGCGGATGATCCACCCGCTCGCCCGGCCGCGGGCCGAGAGGAAAGCCGCGGGTGACCACGGTGCCGCCCATCGTGTGCAAGGGATGGAGCACCGGCTTCTTGAGGCGATCGGGCCAGATGTAGGCCGTGAACGGCTTGCCGTCCACAAGGACGTCGACGCGCTGTTCGGCGGGTTTCGGCACCACCTGCACGCCGGCCTGGCCTGCCGGCGGCTGGGCTGTCACGACGATGGCGCACGCCAGGGCGAGGCCGAGGGCGGCGCCGCCGGCACGCAGCAGGTTCTTGTTCATCGGAGCCTCCTCGAATACGTCACCAGGAATCACCGGGACTGAGAAGTCGCGTCCTACTCCGGCAGTTCCCAGCCCTTCCGGTAGCTCCCCTCGATGTACTGCTGCGCGTCGGGGATGTTGGTGACGCGCATGTTCGCCGAGTCCCACTCGGAGGCGGGGTCGGCGACCGCGATGATCTGGCAGTCGTCCTCCTGCATCAGCGCGCGCGCGTTGGTGCGGCCCTGGCCGCCGGCGCCGATGACGGCGACGTTGACCTTGTCGCTCGGCGCGACGAAACGAGACCCGCCGAGCACGTGACGGGGAACGATCGTGAACCCGGCCGTGGCGGCGGCCGTGGCGGCGATGAACTTCCGTCGGGTGGCGGTCGGCGTGGAGTCCATGTCGGGTCCTCTTCGCACACGGGGAGTCCGGGCGACGCCCGAATTATAGTTCCGACCGATCAATCCTGCGCCCGCGACCGGGTGGCCGCTCGTGGAAGTGCGGCCGAGTACGTGGAAAAGGCCGCTCGGTATCGCCGAGCGGCCTTCGTTGGTTGCGGGGGCAGGCGGCGCAACGCGGCCCCTCGACCCTTCTCGGGGCCGTGGTTGCGCCAGGCAAGGTGTTCAAATCCGGCCCCCCGTAACTGAGCGGGCCGAAGGGGAAGACCGAACGGCCGTACATGGAAAGAGCCGTTCGGTCTTCCCGAACGGCCCTTGTGGTTGCGGGGGCAGGATTTGAACCTGCGACCTTTGGGTTATGAGCCCAACGAGCTACCGGACTGCTCCACCCCGCGTAGGAAAGGTATCACTCCTTCGCGGGTTTCGTCAACGGTTCCGCCGCACACGATCTCCACTTCGCACGATCGCAAGCTCGCACGATCGCAAGATGTCGTGACTGCTACCTCGCCGGTTTCTGCACGTCCCGGACGATGAAGACCTTTTCGCCCGGGCGGATGAACTTGAACTGCCGTCGTGCGATCTCTTCGATGGTTGCGGGGTCCTGCCGCTTCAGGCGGTCCCGCAGATCGCGAAGCCCGGCGTTCTCCCGGCGCTTCGCCTCGAGGTCCTGGGCGGCCTGCGCGAGTTGGCGGCGATCACGGCTGTTGGCGATCCAGCCGCGCTCACCGGCGACGGCGTCGATCACCAGCGCCACCGCGAAAAACAGCAAGACCAGCGTGAGTACCGGGCGACGGCGGGCGGGGACGACGGGGCCACCGTCTCGGCCGCACGTCGTTTTCTCGTCCCTGATTCGTCTCGCCATGCCCGATAATGTCCTGCGGTCAGTCGGCGCGGCCACCCATGTACAGGATCTTTTTACCGCACTTTCGGCGAAACTCAACAAGAAAACGGCGTGGACTCGAGAAATACCTTCACGGAGGCTCGCGATGGCACACCCCGACGCCGTCATCGGTACTCACGACCTGGCCCGCCGCCGAGGACGCCGGGCCCACGGCAGCCACGCTCGTCGAGGAGCGTCTGGCCGCGTGCGTCAACGTGCTGCCCGAGATGGAGTCGACCTATCGCTGGAAGAGCGCCGTCGAGCAGGAGCGCGAACGGCAGATGATCATCAAGACCACGAGGCCCCGCGTCGATGCCCTGCTGGCCCGTCTCAAGCAGCTCCATCCCTACGATGTGCCGGAGGCGCTGGTGATTCCGGTCGTGGGGGGGAGCGAGGCGTACCTGGCGTGGCTGGGGGAGTGTACGCGGGGCTGAAGCCCCGCGCCACAACGACACCGCCCGGCGCCACCGCCAGGCGCCGCCGCGACAACGCCCGGCGCCGCCGCGACAACGCCCGGCGCCACCGCGACAACGCCCGGCGCCACCGCGAGTACGAACGCCGCTCGCGCTCGTCCGTTCGCGCGACCGCCGGACCGCCAGGTCGCGAGATCCTGTTGCCTCCAGGCTCCTCGTTCCTCGCCCCCTGAATCCTGTATGATGCGGCTGTCCGCATGACGACCAGCCCACGCAGCCCGGACGGCGAACCTGCGGCCCCGCCAACGCGCGGGAGGTGGGCGTGGCTCGCCCCCACGCTGCTCCGGACGTTCGGTGGCCGCGCGTTGCTGGCGGGCGTGGCGCTGAAGGCGGTGTGCGCGCTGGCACGCCTGGCGCTGGGCTCCGAGCCGGCTCCGGTGGGCGCCGCCGACACCCTCGGCAGCGTGGCGCTGATTGTCGCAGCCGGGTGCCTGCTGGTTCGCCTCGTGCCGCGAGCACGTCGCCAGGTGCTGTGGCGCGTCCGGTCGCAGCTCATCCTGTCCTACGTCTTCATCGGCGTCGTTCCCGCCCTCCTGATCGTCGCCTTCTTCGTGGTCTCCGGTCTCGTGCTCTTCCTGAACGTGGCCTCGTACCTGGTGACGAACGGCATGGACAACGTCAGGAACGAGGCGATCTACGTCGCCCGTCTGACGGCAATCGAAATCCAGCGAGGTCCCGGGCCCAACGCGGCGGCCGCCATCCTGGCCCAGCGCGAGGCGGCCCTGGTGTCGAGCTACCCGGGCGCCTCGATTGCGCTCGTGCCGACCGGGAGCGGTGAGCCGTGCGTAGGCGGTCCGTCGGGAGCCATGCGGACCGGGAGCGTACCCGTACGTGATGACGGCCGAGCGCGAGGTCATCTCCGAACCGCGGGCCGGTACACCCGCGCGGCCTGCCGCGGTGACGCCCCTGGCGGCCGGGCCGTGGGAGCACACCGCGCCGCCGAAGGTTCTGCCTTCGTGGGTCAGCTGCGCGGGGTTCGGCGGCATCGTCGTCGAGCCGGCACGCGCGACGACTGGCGCGGCCGCCTCGGCGAACGAAGCGCCGGCGGCGGCCGTGGTGCGCGGCGTCGGCTTGCCGGACTCCGAGCGCCCCTCCTACGCCGTCGTCGTCGACATTCCGAAGAACGACGCGCTCGATGAGCACCTGCGCGACGCGACGAGCGTGAAGACGGGTGCCGTGAGCATCGTCCTCACCGACCGGCTGCGCGCGAGGTTCACACGGCCGAGCGGGGCGGCCGCACCGGTGACGGCCGGAAGGACCGCAGCCGCGCCGGGTCCCACTCGGCGCCTCCCGTGGGTGGCGATGCTGCAGGGCTTCGCGTGGGACGACGGCCAGATGGTGCAGACCCCGGTGCGCATCGAGGTCAACATCGCCGAGATCTACGACAGGCTGTCGCCGACCAACATCGGTGCCTACAACCTGGGCGCGATCCTGCTGGGGTTCATGCTGTTCGTCGCCGTGCTGTTCCTGCTCATCGAAGCGGCCGCGCTCGTCATGGGGCTCGCCCTCGCACGCACCATCACCGGGTCGGTGCACGAGCTGTTCGAAGGCACCGAACACGTCCGCAATGCCGATTTCAGCCACCGCATCCAGGTCGCCACGCGGGACCAGTTGGGCGATCTCGCCGAGTCGTTCAACCAGATGACGGGCAGCATCGAAGATCTGCTGCGCCAGGCGGAGGAGAAGAAGCGTCTCGAGGAAGAGCTGCGCATCGCGCGGGCGATCCAGATGTCGCTCCTGCCGCAGGGCCAGATCGCGATTCCTGGCGTTTCGATCTCGGCGCTCTGCATTCCGGCGCGCGAGGTCGGCGGCGACTACTACGACTTCTTCCCGCTCGGCGACGACCGGCTCGCGGTCCTGATTGCCGACGTGTCCGGGAAGGGCACGTCGGCCGCGCTGTACATGGCGGAACTGAAGGGGCTGATGCTCTCCCTCAGCCGGACCTGCCCGTCGCCGCGGCAGCTGATGCTGACGGCCAATCAGATCATCTCGAACCACCTCGACAGCCGCAGCTTCATCACGATGGCCTACGGCGTCATCGATCTCGCCGCGCGGACGATGGTCTACGCGCGGGCCGGCCACACGCCGCTCATCTACCGCCGCGAGTCGAGCGACGGCGACCCGTCGGTGGAGATCCTGACGCCCGACGGCCTGGTGCTGGGCCTGCGCATCGACCACGGCGAGATGTTCGAGCGGCTGCTGACCGAGGTGACCCTGCCGCTCGGCCGGGGCGACCTGCTGCTGATGTTCACCGACGGGATCAGCGAGGCGATGGACGCAGAGTCGAACCTGTTCGGCGACGAGCGGCTGGCCCGGCTGGTCGGTGAGCACGGGCATCTCCCGACCGACGAACTGCGCGAGCGGGTCCTGAGGGAGATCGACGCGTTCGTGGCTGGCGCGCCGCAGCACGACGACATGACGATGATCCTGATGAAGTTCGAGGAGTTCGTCCCGGGCGCGGTGGCAGCGGGGTTCCATCATGGCCAGGCCTGACGTCGAACACCATGACCCGGCGCCGCTCGCCGTCGTCTTCCGCACCCATTCGGACATCGAGGCCAGCATCGTCGTCGGCCTGCTCGAGGCCCACGGCATCATGGCCGCGGCTTCGTCCGACCTGACCCACGCGGTGTTTCCTCTAAGCGTCGACGGCCTCGGCGAGGTGCGCATCTCGGTGCCGGCCTCGCAGGCCGACGCGGCCCGCGGGATCATCCGCGAGCAGACCGAGCGGCCCCCTGCCATCGCGGCCATGTACCCGGTGGATGACACCCGGGATCTGTCCGGGCTCGAGGATCGGCTGGGCTACCGGTTCCGGGAGCCGGCGGTGCTCGACCGGGCCCTGACGCACCGCTCGAGGGCGAACGAGGACGCCACAGGCAGCACGATCGACAACGAGTCGCTCGAGTTCCTGGGGGATGCGGTGTTGGGCTTCCTGATGGCCGACCTGCTCTTTCGCGATTTTCCGCAGTTCGACGAAGGGCAGAAGTCGAAGATCAAGGCGACGCTGGTTTCCACGTCCACGCTCGGTCGCCTCGCGCGCCGGATTGGCCTTGGCGAGTTCCTGGCGCTCGGCCGCGGCGAGGAGAAGACGGGCGGGCGCGCGAAGCAGGCGCTGCTCGCCGACGGCTACGAGGCGGTCATTGCCGCCATCTACCTGGACGGCGGCATGGACGAGGCGCGGGGTTTCGTGTCCCGCGAGTTCGCGGAGGACCTGGAGGACGTGCGGAGCCCCGAGTTCTGGGGACGCGACTACAAGTCGGCGCTTCAGGAACTGGTGCAGGCGCGCGAACTGCCGCTGCCGGACTACTCGGTGGCGTCCGAGAGCGGACCGGACCACCGCAAGGTCTTCAACGTCGAGGTGCGGGTCCAGGGCGAGGTGTTCGGAGTGGCACGCGGCCCGAGCAAGAAGGCCGCCGAGCAGGAAGCGGCGCGCAGGGCGATGGAGCGGATCTCAGGACCGTGACATCCTGCGATCTTGCGAAGTGGCGATCTTGCGAACTGGGGACCAGCCCGCGGGTGCCGCCGTCTTCAAATCGCAAGTTCGCAAGTTCGCAAGTCCGCAAGATCGCAAGATCGCACGATCGCACGATCGCAAGATTACGCGAGGTGCCCGGCGGCAAACTCCCGAACCTCGCGGCTTATCATCTCCCCGGTGGGCGGCGTGGAGTGGCAGTGCAGCCGGACCCACATCCTCAGCATGGGATCGCGGAACCGGTACCGCTTGCGGTGAACCGAGACGAGATCCACGTCCTCCAGCCACGACAGGTAGTCCTTCGTGGAGCCGGGCGTGCGGCCCATCTGCTGCGAGATCTCGGTCAGGGTGAGCGGCTCCTGCTCGGACAGAATCTCGAGAATGGCCTTGAGCGCGCCATAGCCGCGGGCGCGGTTGAGGCGCATCTCGTAGGTAAACGAGCAGAGCGACCACAGGCTGGCGTCCGGGCCGAGCGCCGTCGCGAGGGCGGCCGCCGGTTCCCTGGCCGCGGCACCGGACGGGCGCGCGGCCATCGCGGCGACGATCGCCCGTGCATAGGACGGGCGCCCGCCCGACACGGCGGCGACCAGCCGCGTTAGGGCGTCGATGCCGGAACCCGCCTGGGGCTCGCCGATCGCGTCGACCACCATCTGCGACAGCTCGCTCTCCGGCAGCGCGGGCATCGGCACCACCACGTACCGCGGCGACGCTCCGGCCAGCGCGCGCTCGGTCCGCGTCGGGTAGCGCGAGGTCAGGACGAATCGATTCGGCGAAGCCGCGACGACGGCCAGAAGCTCCTGCAGCGCTCGGCGCAGTCCGGGGAAGCTTCCGAACGTGCGGAATTCGAGCACTTCGTCGAGCAGGAAGGTGACGGGCCGGTTGTCGGCGCGGTGGGCGCCCGCGAAGAACGCCAGCGCAGCGTCGAACGCCTGGCGCGGCGATGTCACCCGCGGTGCCGGGCCGGCGTCGACGAACGGGGACGCGCCGGTCAGGGCCGCAAGGAACCGCTCGGGTGTGGTGGCCGTCCGCTCCACGTTGACGTACTGCGTCTCGTGCGGTCCGATCGCCTGGGCCAGCCGGTGGAGCAGGCTCGTGCGTCCCGACCCGCAGAGGCCCACCACCACGGGGATGCGGCCGGAATCCTCCAGCAGCGTCGCCGCGACCCGCCGGTCGATCGTGGGGGACTGGAAGGTCGTCACCGGACTGGGCTCCCGTCTGCCGGCCTGCCCGGCCCGAACTCGCGCATCGGAATCCGCACCCCTTTGGCCTCCGCCGTCGCCACCGCCTCTTCGTAGCCGGCGTCCGCGTGGCGAACCACCCCGGTTCCGGGGTCGCACGTGAGTACCCGCTGCAGTTTCTCGTCGGCCTCGCGGCTGCCGTCGGCCACGATCACCATCCCCGCGTGCAGGGAGTAGCCGATGCCGACGCCGCCGCCGTGATGCACCGACACCCAGGTGGCACCGGACGAGGCGTTCAGCAGTGCGTTCAGGATCGGCCAGTCGGCAATCGCGTCGCTGCCGTCTCGCATGGCCTCGGTCTCGCGGTTCGGCGACGCCACCGACCCGGTGTCGAGGTGATCGCGCCCGATGACGATCGGCGCCGAGACCCTGCCGGAGCGGACCAGCTCGTTGATGCGCAGCCCGAACCGCGCGCGGTCGCCGTAGCCGAGCCAGAAGATGCGCGCCGGCAGCCCCTGGAACGCCACGCGCTCGCCCGCGAGCCGGACCCAGCGGCACAGCGCGGGGTCGTCCTTGAACATCTCGAGCGCCGCCTCGTCGGTCGCCCGGATGTCCGCCGGGTCGCCCGAGAGCGCCGCCCACCGGAACGGCCCTTTGCCCTCGCAGAACAGCGGTCGGATGTACTCGGGCACGAACCCCGGGATGTCGAACGCGTTCGCGACGCCGGCCTTCACCGCCTGTGCCCGGATGTTGTTGCCGTAGTCGAACGTCACGGCTCCCAGACGCTGCAGCGCGAGCATCGCGTCGACGTGCACGCCCATGGCGGCCACCGAGCGCCTGATGTACTCGCCGGGGTCGTCGCGGCGCAGCGCGTCGGCCTCCGCGAGCGTCATGCCGTTCGGAACATAGCCGTTCAGGGCGTCGTGCGCCGACGTCTGGTCGGTCAGGACATCCGGCGTGAATCCGCGCGCGACGAGCGACGGCAGCACGTCCGCCGCGTTGCCCAGGAGCGCGATCGACCGTCCGCGCTTCTCTCGCCGCCAGGTCCCGATCCTGGCCAGGGCGACGTCAATCGAATCGGTCGACTCGTCCACATAGTGGGTCTGCAGCCGGCGCTCGATCCGGTGCGGATCGACCTCGATGACGAGCGCCGCCGCGCCGTTCATGGCTGCTGCCAGAGGCTGCGCCCCGCCCATTCCGCCGAGTCCGGCCGACACGAACACACGCCCCTCCAGCCCGCCGCCGAACCTCCGGCTCGCGACCGACGCCAGCGTCTCGAAGGTCCCCTGAAGGATGCCCTGCGTCCCGATGTAGATCCAGCTGCCCGCGGTCATCTGGCCGTACATCGTCAGGCCCTTGTGCTCGAGGTCGCGGAACGTTTCCCACGTGGCCCAGGCCGGGACCAGCATGGCGTTGGCGATCAGCACGCGCGGGGCGCCCGGATGGGTGCGGAAGATGCCGACGGGCTTGCCGGACTGCACGAGCAGCGTCTCGTCATGCTCGAGCGCGCGCAGGGCGCCGACGATGGCGTCGTAGCAGGCCCAGTTGCGGGCGGCCTTTCCCGAGCCGCCGTAGACGATCAGATCGTCGGGGCGTTCGGCGACCTCGGGGTCCAGGTTGTTCATCAGCATCCGCAGGGCGGCCTCCTGCGGCCAGCCCTTGCAGGTGATCGCGGTGCCTCGCGGCGCCCTGATGTTGCGGGTCGTCGTGCTCATGACGCACTGTTGCGGGCCGTGGCCCGCGGGATCGAGACCTAGAAGTTATGAACCCTGAGGGGTGTTGTCAACGTGAAAAACCCCATCGCGCCATTCGCCAGAAGTCGCTTGACAGACGCCCGAGCGGGTTCCTCGGGCGCATCATTCTACCGGAATCGACCGGACCGCGACAGCCGGCCGGCTGTGCTACGATCGAAGCCGCTGACGGATGCCGGCGTGACTGCGCACGCGGCATCCGCGCGGAGGATGCATTCGCTTATGAACCTGGCCGTCATTGGCGCTCAATGGGGTGACGAAGGCAAGGGCAAGATTGTCGACCTCCTGACCCCGCACTTCTCGATCGTCGCCAGGTACCAGGGCGGGCACAACGCGGGCCACACCGTGCTGGTCGGCGGCACCAAGTTCGTGCTGCACCTGCTGCCGTCGGGCATCCTGCACCCGGGCGTCGTGTGCGTGATCGGCAACGGTGTCGTCGTCGATCCCGAGGCGCTCTTCCTCGAGATCGAGACGCTGGCGCAGTACGGCGTCGAGGTCGGCGACCGGCTGGCCATCAGCGACAAGGCACACCTGATCCTCCCGTACCACCGCGACCTCGACCTGCTCAGCGAGGCGCGGCGGGGCGAGAAGAAGATCGGCACGACGTCGCGAGGCATCGGGCCGGCGTACGAGGACAAGATCGGCCGCCGCGGCATTCGCGTGTGCGATCTCGCCGACCCGGCGGGGCTCGCCGAACAGGTGCGCGAGAACGTGATGGCGCGCAACCGCCTCGTCGGCGACGCGGCCCTCGAGTGGCAGCCGCTCTTCCAGCACCTGACCACCTACGGCGAGCGCATGCGGCCGTGGATTACCGACGTGTCGCTGCTGCTCGCCCGGGCCCAGGCCGAGGGCCAGCAGATCCTGTTCGAGGGCGCGCAGGGCACGTTTCTCGACATCGACCACGGAACCTACCCGTTCGTGACCTCATCGAACTCGACGGCCGGGGGCGTGTGCACCGGCCTCGGCGTCGGCCCGAAGGCGATTGGCGGCGTGCTCGGTGTCGCCAAGGCCTACACCACGCGCGTCGGAGGAGGCCCGCTCCCGACCGAACTGACGGGTCCGATGGCCGACAGGCTTCGCGAAGGCGGTCAGGAGTATGGCGCGTCGACCGGGCGGCCTCGGCGGTGCGGCTGGTACGACGCGGTGGCGGTGCGCTACGCGGTGCGCGTCAATGGTCTGGATGCGGTGGCGCTGACCAAGATGGACGTGCTCGACGGCCTGCCGCACATCGACGTGTGCACGGCCTACCGCTGCGGCGATCGCACGCTGACCGAGTTCCCGGGCGACCTCCGCCACCTGGCGGCCTGCCGGCCGGTCTACGAGCGGCTGCCCGGCTGGTCGCGGCCGACGCACGGCGCGCGCACCTACGACGAACTCCCGCCCGAGGCGAAGTCCTACATCTCGCGCCTCGAGGAACTGACCGGCGTGCCGGCGGCGATCGTCTCGACCGGTTCGGATCGCGACGAGACGATCTTCAGGGAGGATTCCGTGGCGGCCCGGTGGTTCGGCCCGAAGAGGTAGGGGCTTCCGAGGTCAGCGCCGCCTGTTCGCCTCGATGAACGCCTCGACGGCTGCCGTGTCGGGGCCGGCGAACTCGATGCCGACCCTCGCCGCCGGCCCTCTTCTGGAGAGTTCGACCCGCGCCCACACCACCGTTCCGCCGACGACCAGCCGCGGTTCCGCCGTGCCAAGCGCGACGGTCACCGACTGTCTGGCCCGCAGCGATTCCGGTCCGATGAGCTGCACGCCGCCGAACGACAGGTCCACGAGCCTGGCCGGCTGGCCGTTCACCGTCGCCCCTGCCGACTCCTTCACCTTGAACCGCGGCGATCGACGCGTGCCGCGATCGAACACCTGTGCGGATCTCGGGGCCGTCCTCGGGGGCGGTGTGTCGCGGCGTCTGGGCGAGATGCGCTGGTATTCCGAATCGTGGGAGAGGATGCGGATCTCGGAGGCGTTGAGGCTCGGATCGTCCTTGATGCGTGCGATGAGGGCGGCACCCCGCGGACTCGCCGCGAACAGGCGCTCGAGGGCCACGACCGGAGGACGTGCCGCGGCGATGGCCTCCATGGCGCGCACCGGATCCGAATCGGCGAACGTCAGCACCGTCGCGCCGTCAGCCACGCGTTCGCGGAGGGCCGGGATCAGCTCCGGCGCCGCGACCAGGATGACCTCCACCTTCGACATCGGCCAACAGTCTAGCAGAACCGCGAACGCGCTTCGAGGTGTGTCACAATTCCTGCTGTGACAGATCGGGCGGCGCTCCCCTCCGCGGTCGTGTGCTGCGGCCTCCACAAGCGATACGGCGACGTCGTCGCCGTCGCGGGTCTCGATCTCGACGTGCGATCGGGGGAGTGCTTCGGCCTGCTCGGCCCGAACGGCGCCGGAAAGACGACAACGATCGAGATTCTCGAAGGCCTGCTCGAACCGGATTCGGGCGACGTCGCAGTGCTGGGCATGCACTGGGGCGCCGACGACCGCGCACTCAGGCAGCGGCTCGGGATCCAGCTCCAGGAGACACAGCTCCAGGAGAAGCTCAGGGTCGAAGAGGTCGTCCGGCTCTTCAGGTCCTTCTACCACCGCGGGCCGTCGGTGTCCGAGGTGCTCGCGATGGTCGAACTCGAACCGAAGCGACGAAGCTACGTCGGCAAGCTGTCGGGCGGGCAGAAGCAGCGCCTGGCCGTGGCATGCGCGCTGGTGAACGAGCCGGACCTGCTCTTTCTCGACGAGCCGACGACCGGTCTCGACCCGCAGTCGCGCCGCCAGCTCTGGTCGCTGCTCCACGCGTACCGCCGCAGGGGCGGCACCATCGTCCTGACGACGCACTACATGGACGAGGCCGAGACGCTGTGCGACCGTGTGGCGATCGTCGACCACGGCCGCGTGATTGCGCTCGGGACGCCGCGCGAGTTGATTCAGTCGCTCGGGGCCGAGCACGTGGTCGAGTTCGCCGTGGATCGCGGCGTCACGATCGATGCCGGTCCGCTCGCCGCGCTGCCCGGTGTCCGGGGCGTGCGGGCGGAAGGAGCGACGATTCACCTGCGGGTTGCCGAGCCGCACGTCGTGATTCCGGCGCTGCTCGCGGAACTCGGGCGCGAGGGCCTCGGCCTGTCGCAGCTGGCCACCCATCAGGCGACGCTCGAGGACGTGTTCGTCGCACACACCGGACGCCATCTTCGAGATGAGTAGACGCGAACGCCCGACTCATCCGCTCGTCGAGCTCACGCTGGCCCGGCTGCTGGAGTTCTTCCGCGAGCCCGAGGCGGTGTTCTGGGTCATCGTGTTCCCGCTGGCGCTCGCATTCGCCCTCGGCATCGCGTTTCGGACGCAGACGGACGAACCGGTGTACGCGGGCGTGATCGACGGCGCGGGTGCGGCCGAGATACGGGCGGCGCTGGCGTCGGCGCCTGGCATTGCCGTTCGCCCTGTCGCGGGCGACCGGGCCGACATCGCGCTGCGCGACGGCGACGTGCAGGTGATTGTGCTGCCGGGGGTTCCGCCGACCTACAGGTACGACGCCACCAGGCCGGAGAGCCGGCTTGCGCGGATGGCCGTCGATGCCGCGCTGCAGCGGGCTGCGGGGCGGGCCGACGCCTTCACGGCCGGGCAGCAGCGGCTGGAGGTCATCGGGGCCCGCTACATCGACTGGCTCATCCCGGGCCTGCTGGGCATGAACATCATGGGGACCGGGATGTGGAGCATCGGGTTCTCGGTGGTGTTTGCACGGACGCGGCGCATTCTGAAGCGGCTGGCGGCCACCCCGATGGCTCGGCGCGACTACCTGCTTTCCCAGATGCTGGCGCGGATCGTGTTTCTCGCGGTCGAAGCGGGAGGGCTGCTGGGGTTCGCCGCGCTGGTCTTCTCGGTTCCGGTGCGGGGCTCGTTGATCACCCTGACGATTGTCGTCCTGGCGGGCGCGCTCGCGTTCGGTGGCCTGGGGTTGCTCGTCGCGAGCCGCACGCGCACCATCGAGGCGGCATCGGGGTGGATGAACTTCGCGATGCTGCCGATGTGGGTGGTCTCGGGCGTCTTCTTCTCGTCTGCGCACTTTCCGGCGCCGACTCAACCGTTCATCCACGCGCTGCCACTGACCGCGTTGAACGACGCGCTGCGGGCCGTCATGCTCGACGGGGCCTCCGTCGCGCGAGTGGGCAGCGAGTTGGCTGTTCTTGGCGCCTGGGCGGCGGTGTGCTTCGCGGTCGCGCTGCGAGTCTTCCGCTGGAAGTAGCGGCTCGCTGTGGCCCGGGGGCGCCGTGGCGCGAAATCGCCGTGGCGCGGGGCTTCCCTGGCCTGAGCGACGTCGAAGGCAGCCCCGCGGATCGTGGCGGTCAGTGCACGCCCGGGCTCATCTGCAGGGTGCCGGGCTCGGCGCCCAGCCGCCGGATCGCCGTCTCCCACATGTCGGCCGGCGGCACGTCGAAGACCAGGTCGAGTTCGATCTGCATGATGAGCCACGCAGATTCCCGCAGTTCCGCATCGAGCTGGCCCGGCCCCCAGCCCGCGTAGCCCATCAGCAGCCGCGTCCGCGGTCGCCGCTCCTGGTCGAGCAGCTGACGGAGCAGCGAGGCCGAACCCGAGATGTAGATGCCGTGGCAGATCTGGATGGCTTCGACGTCGTGCGGGTCCTCGCCGAGCAGCAGGCAGCCGCGTTCGGGTTCCACCGGGCCGCCGAACCAGAGTTCCAGGCCGTTGTCCACCGTGACGGGCGGGTCGAGGCGGACCGACTGCGCAGCCGCGTTTCCGGTGGGGCGGTTCAGCACGAGACCCCACGCGCCGTCGGCCGTGTGCTGGCAGAGCAGTACCGACGGTCCGCCGGAAGTTCGGATCGTCGAGCTGCGGCATCGAGAGCAGGAGGATCGGCGCGACGGAGGCGGGGGGCTGAACCGAGACGCTCATGCCCTCATCATACCGCGCGCGGGCCGTCCACGGACCCGCCATTCCGTGTGATGGGCTACCTGGCGTACATGTCTATCACACGCGAGATGGCGCGCCGGCACACGCGGCAGAAGCCGACGTCGTCGCGCGTGAACATGATGCAGTCGGCCTCGGGGCGGAACAGCCCCTTCGGCTCGTACGACGCCCCTTCGAACGCCCCCACCTTGCGCGACCAGGTCATGCCGGCCAGGAACGGCGTGGACCAGTTCATCTCTTCGGTGAACAACTGGTTCATGTCGCTCTCCGGCGCGTTCCTGGCTCGCAGCGCGCGGCGCCGCGCCTGGATCTCCGCGCTCTTCTTCTCGAAGGCCTCCTTGTCCCACGGCGTTGGCAGCGGCGTTCCCGGGTCGACGAGGTCCTTCCACTTCAGGCGCGCCGGGTCCGCGAGCGCGGTGACATTCGGCTCCCACGGTTCGGGCCGGTCCGTCACGCCGGTATCGTAGGCGACGTCCGACGTGTAGTACTCGTCGGCGAGGCCGGCGAAGTGGTGGCCGAACTCGTGCACGAAGACGTACTCGGCGAAGGCCGTGTCCACGGCCGCAGCGGCGTGGTCGTTGAAGATGCCGCCGCCCCCGTACTGCGCCTCGTTGATGAGCACCTCGAGGAAGTCGTACGGCGCCGCGGAGGCGATGTCCCGCATCGACCGGTTGTCCAGCGCGAGCGCGTAGCGTTCGGAATCGAAGACGTTGTACGAAACGCCGAGCGGCGTGCGCCGGTAGTCGGCGGTGCGCGGGCGGTTCACGCCGCCGCGCGGCGTCGGCAGATCGATGGCGCGCACGTTGAAATCCGACTTCCGGCTCTTGAACGGCTCGGTGGCGAACAACCGGTCGGTGAGCCGCTTGACGTCGGCGTGGAATTTCGGCAGGTCGGCCTCGGCATAGCCATCGCCGAGGATGAGCAGATCCGCCTTTGCGGCCGGCGGGCCGTTCTCGAACAACGTCCAGACCTTGCCGGTCGGCTTCGTGTCCGCGGCCGTCACGAACCGCGACGCGGGATCGACGGTCGTCGACCACACCTCGACGAAGGCGTTGGCCCGGTCGCGCTTCTTCACCACCACCTGGACCGGCGCCTTCGGCCACGGGAAGCGCAGCGACTCGTGGAAGGACCGGTGAACACCCTGCTTCGGCTCCGCCGTCGTCTCCCACTCCCCGTAGAGGGACGCGAACCCGCGCGAGTAGATCGGCTGGTTCGTTGCCCGGTCGATCACCTCGAAGAAGTACGGGCCGAGGTTGGTGTCGTCGAGCAGGCGCGTGCGGCTGCCGGCCCACGGCCCGTCGGAGACGACGCGATCGAGCGAGAACAGCTCCCCTCCGCCTCCCGTGTGGTAGTAGTCCACTCTCATCGTCTTCTCGGTGAAGAACGTCGAGAAGACGGATTGCGCCTGTGCCATCGACGCCGTCGCCAGCAGCGCAACGGCCAGAGCGAACGCCGGATGCTTGGTCATGGTGAACTCCCGGGGGGAAACTGCTGTCAACGAGGCCGGGCGTTGCCGGGTGGGGGAGCCCGGCGGGGCAGGCGATGCCTGCCCCTGCGAGGGCACGTCCTCGTTGACGCGACAGGTATGAGTACGGGCAGCCGAACCGCGGAGAAACCGATCCGACTACGCTTCGAGCTTCACGATGCAGCCGTCAACCGGGCACACCTCGACGCACTTGGGCGAATCGTAGGTCCCAACGCACTCGGTGCACTTCACGGCGTCAATCACGTAAATCGTATCGCCCTGGCTGATCGACTCGTTCGGGCACTCGGGCTCGCACGCGCCGCAGCTGATGCAGTCGTCCTTGATCGTCATCGCCATCGTGTCCACTCCTCGTTGTTTGGGGGCCGGAATCGGCCGGCATTGAATGCCACCGCAGAAGCCGATCCCGCATACGACCGGCTGTCTTCCTTCAGATCTTATAACACTCCGATTCGCTTCGACAACATCCCGGCGTCGGTGCCGGGAGGGCGACCGCGTCAGGCCAGAGGCGACCAAACCTGTCGCAAATCCGCTATCGGCCGCCCGTGAGCAGGCTCAGGCCCTGGACGAGCGACACCGCGACGGAGCCCAGAGTCAGACCCAGGCAGGCCAGCGCCATCAGCACGTGATCGGTCCGCTCCTGCTTGAGCGGATCCAGCCACATGGCGGAGACATAGCCGCCCGCAAAGCCGCCGGCGTGCGCCCAGTTGTCGACGCCGCTCATGAACAGGCCGAAGACGAACAGCGTGAGGGCCCACGACCATGCCTGCCCTCGGACCATGCTGCTGCCCGTCCGGTGGCCGTAGCGAACCAGGGCCCCGAGCAGGCCGAAGATCGCGGCCGAGGCGCCCACGGTGAACGGCGCGCCGCCGAGAAGCGGCACGCCGGGCAGGACCGCGCCCGCGACCGAACTCGCCAGGAAACCAGACGCGCCACTGAGGGTGTAGATGATCACGAGACGGCTGGCGCCGAACAGCTGGCCGGTTGCGGGGCCGAGCTGGCGGACCCACATCATGTTGAACACGATGTGCAGCAGGCCGCCGTGCAGCCAGCCGGCGCTGAAGACGGTCCACCAGCGGCCGTACCTGAACACCGGGACGGCCCCGCTCTCGCCGAACAGGAAGAGCGCCAGCGGGCTCGGGGACAGCAGCGAGAAGAAGCCGCCCATGCCGATTTCGCCGCGCGAGGCCAGCAGCGTCAGCGCGTAGAGCACCGAGCACGCGCCGATGACGACCGTCGTGAAGCCGAAGTCGTTGCCCAGGCGCCGCAGCAGGGGCGCGAACCCCCACATGCCAGGATTCCACCGCCCGCAGGTGTAGCACCGCTGGTCGGCGATGCCGACGAGGTTCCCGCACGACGGACACACAACCGACCCGCTGCGCTGGCGCTTGAACATCGTCCGATCATAGCCGATGCGGCTCAACCGGTGCCCGGAAGATCCGGTAGAATTGTCTGTCCCGAGAGACGCGGGACCGCCGCACTCATCCCGTCACCCGAACGTCCTGATTCTTCCAGAGGGAGGTTGTTTCGTGCGAAAGCCCGTCGTCCTCATCACCGGCGCCGGTGGCGAAATCGGCCACGGCCTGATCGCCAGCCTCGCGGGCGACGGCAGCCGGGCCGTCGTCACGCTCGATGTGAACCCGCTCGAGCCGGCGCTGGGCCGGATGGTCGCTCGCGAGTTCCAGGGATCGATTCTCGACACCAGCCTGCTCGACCGGATCGTCGCCGAGTACCAGGTGGACCTCGTCTTTCACCTGGCGGCCCTCCTGTCCACCCGATTGGAGTTCACGCCGATGGCCGCTCACGAGGTCAACGTGGGCGGGACGCTGAACCTGCTGGAGTTCGCCCAGAAGCAGGGCGAGGCGCACGGCCGGCCCGTCGTGTTCCTCTACCCCTCGTCGATCGCCGCCTACGGCCTGCCCGACCTCGAGACGAAGGCGCGCGCCGGCGAGGTGAAGGAAGATCAGTACAACCACCCGAGCACGATGTACGGGTGCAACAAGCTGTACTGCGAGCAACTGGGCGACTACTACACGAAGCACTACAAGCAGCTGGCGAAGGACACGGTCAGCCGCAAGGTCGATTTCCGCTGCGTGCGGTTCCCGGGCCTGATTTCCGCAGTGACGGTGCCGTCGGGAGGCACGTCCGATTTCGCGCCCGAGATCATCCACGCGGCGGCCCGCGGCGAAGCCTACGCGTGCTTTGCGCGGCCCGACACGCGGATCCCGTTCATGGCGATGCCCGACGGCGTGGACGCGCTGCTGCAGCTGGCGGCCGCCCCGCGCGAGCGGCTGCGGCGGACCGCGTACAACGTCGGGGCGTTCAGCCCGTCGGCCGAGGAGGTCCGGCAGGTGGTGCTGGAGGCGTTCCCGCGTGCGGAGATCACCTACCAGGTGGACGAGCAGCGCCAGGGGATCCTGGACTCGTGGCCGGCCGACGTGGACGACTGCGCGGCTCGGAAGGACTGGGGCTACGCGCCGAAGTACGATTTCGAGCGGGCCTTCACCGGGTATCTGATCCCGACGATCCGGGAGCGGTATCGGCAGTAGGCTCGACGCCGAGGGCCCGTCACACCCGCAAGACGATCTTCCCGTGCGCCCCTGGTGACATCACGGTGACGTGCGCCAGGGGCGCTTCCTCGAGCGCGAACTCCCGACCGACCACCGGGCGCAGCGTGCCGTTCGCGAGGCCCGCGCCGAGCGCCGCGTGGATCTCGGCCATCTCCGCTGGCGAGGTGTTGAAGAGGATCATCCCGCGGATGTCCGCGTCTTTTGCCATCGTCTGACGGGGGTCGATCTCGATCGTGCCGCGGTTGCCGATGACGATGATGCGGCCCTTCCTGGCGAGCAGGGCCAGGTCCCGGTTGAGATTGACGTTCGCCAGCATCTCGAGGATGACGTCCACGCCCCGGCCGTCCGTGGCCTCCACGATTCGGTCGGTGTAGTCCGGGGTGCTGTGATTGAAGGCGTGCGTGGCGCCCATCGCCACCAGGTGCGCGAGGCCCCGCGCGGTGCCGGCCGTTGCCAGCACCACCATGCCGGCGGCGCGTGCCAGCTGGATGGCGGCCGTGCCGACGCCACCGCTGCCGCCATGCACGAGGACCGACTCGCCCGGCCGCGCCGAGGCGCGCTGGAACAGGGCGCGGTACGCCGTCCCGTAGGGGACGCCGACCGCGGCGCCCTGCTCGAATGAGATTGAGTCGGGCAGGGGATGCACCTGCGCCGGCTCGCAGACCGCCAGTTCCGCGCACGCCCCGTAGGCGCCGGCAACGGTCCCGATGATGTAGACGCGCTGTCCGGGGACGAAGCGCGAGACGCCGTGGCCTGCGGCCGAGACGATGCCGGCCGCGTCGGCTCCCGGCGTGTAGGGGAGCCTGGGCTTTCGCGCGTACGCTCCCTTTCGGACATACGTGTCGACCGGGTTCACGCCAACCGCGCGGACGCGGACGAGCACCTGCCCCGGGCCGGGCGACGGGTTGGGGACGTCCTCCACGCGCATCACGTCGGGCTCGCCGAATTCACGGACCACGATCGCCCTCACAAGGCCTCCTCGCGTCGCCGGACCCGCTGATCCTACCGCAGACGGGTTGCCTCGGCGCGCGTTTCCGCGACTCGTTTCCGTGCGGCGCGGCAATTCGCTATGATGGCCGCGAAGGGAGCCGCATGGACCAGCCCCGCCTCGCCTTGCCGACACCGAAGCCGATCATGGAACTGGCGACGGCGTTTCAGCGCAGCCGGCCGCTGCTGACCGCCTTCGAACTGGGGCTGTTCACCACGCTCACCGAAGACGCCCGGACGTCAGAAGAGACCGCCGACGCGCTGGGCACCAATCCGCGGGCCACCGACAGGCTGATGAACGCGCTGGTGGCGCTCGGCCTGCTCGAGAAGCGCGACGGGCGCTTCAGCAATGCGCCGCTGGCCGAGGCGTATCTCGTCAAGGGGCGGCCGGAGTACCTGGCGGGCCTCGGGCACACGAATCACCTGTGGAACACCTGGAGCCGGCTGACCGACGTGGTCCGATCCGGCGAGCCGGCCGTCGCCGCCGGAGTCGACGACAGGGGCGACGACTGGCTCCGGCCCTTCATCGCGGCCATGCACTTCCGGGCGAAGCAGAGCGCGTCCGAGGTCGTGGGGCTCCTGGATCTCGACGGCGTGTCCAGGATTCTCGACCTCGGCGGGGGCTCTGGCGCCTACGCGACGGCGTTCGCGCGGGCCGGGCGTGGCATCTCGGCGGTCGTGTTCGACCTGCCGAACGTCGTGCCGCTCTCGAAGATGTACATCGCGCAGGAAGGCCTGGCGGCAGAGGTCACGACGGCGACGGGAGACTACCTGACGGCGCCGCTCGGCGGGGGCTTCGACATGGTGTTCATGTCGGCCGTCGTTCACAGCAACTCCGCCGACGACAACCGGCTCTTGATGAGAAAGGCGGCCGGTGCGCTCAAACCGCGCGGGCAAATCGTCGTCCAGGACTTCCTGATCGGCGAGGCGCGCGACGGCCCGCTGCTGCCGGCGCTGTTCGCGCTGAACATGCTCGTGGGCACCACGGAAGGCGACACCTACACCGAGTCGGAGGTGCGGTCGTGGATGAGGGAGGCCGGCTGCCAGTCCGTCCTCCGGAAGGACACGACGTTCGGCACGAGTCTGATCATCGGCCGGATCCAGTCTGGCTGGCGGCTTTCGACATGATGGATGCCTCCCTCTTCTGGAAGAATCTGGCCGACGTGTTCCAGGGCATGGCCCTGGCCGGCCACCGCCGCCAGGTTCGTTCCGATGCGATCGACCTCCAGGATCTGTTCCTCCTGCTCTGTTTCATGGACGCGCTGGGTCTCCCCAACCCGGCCGCGCTGTTCCTGATCGACGTGCACCCGTATCTGGTCGAGGAGTTCCACCACTGGCACCGCCGCATGGGGGCGGACCGCTCTCCGCTGGCCACGTTTGCCTGCTGTTGAACGCGAGGCGCTGTGCGACACCTGCTCGACCGGCGGATCCTGTTTCTCGGCGGCAAGGGCGGCGTGGGAAAGACCACGTGCGCGGCCGCGCTGGCGGTGGCGGCGCGGCGGGCCGGCAAGAAGGTCCTGCTCGTATCCGCCGACCCGGCGCACTCGACGTCGGACATCCTGGAGACGGCGCTCGACTCGTCGGAGCGGGAAATACTGCCGGGGCTGACGGGGATCGAACTCGATGCCGCCCGCGAGACGCGGCGCTACCTGGACGACGCCAAATCGCGGATGGCCGGCGTGTTCAGGCCGTCGGTGATGCGGGAGGCGGCCCGTCAGATCGAGCTCACCGCGTCGATGCCCGGCGTGGCCGACGTGGCGCTGTTCGACCGGATGACGGACCTCATCATCTCGCGCACCGGGACGTACGACCTCGTCGTGTTCGACACGGCGCCGACAGGGCACGCGCTCCGGCTGTTGCGCCTTCCAGAGCTGATGTCGACGTGGGTGGATGCGCTCGTGCGGCGCCGGAGGGAGGTTGTGGCGGCCGAGGCGCTGGTGTCGGGAGAGACGACGGGGGCCAGAGGCGCGGACCCGATGGTCGGCATCCTCGAGGCGCGCCTGTCGCGCCTGCGCGCGGTGCGCACCGAGCTCACGCGCGGCGACCGCGTCGCGTTCGTGCTCGTGCTGATTCCAGAACGGCTGCCGATCGAGGAATCGGTGCGGGCGGCGAGCGAACTCTCGGAGGCCGGAATGTCGCTCGGGGCCGTGATCGTGAACCGGGTGCTGCCCGAGCGGGCGTCGGGCGACTACTTCCAGGCCCGCAAGGCCCAGGAGCGGATTCACCTGGCCGAGATCGCGCGCCGGTTGCCGCCCGTAACCCGGGTGACCGTGCCGCTGTTCGAGTCGGACGTGCACGGCCTGGCCAGCCTCGAGCGGGTCGGCGCGTGCCTTTTGGCCGAATCCGGCGGCCACGGGTAGAATAGGCGCGCGATGACCAAGACACGCCGGCAAACGCTGATCCTGGAACTGGTGGACCATGAGGTCATCACCAGCCAGGAGATGCTGCAGCGCCGGCTGGACGCGCGGGGGGTGAGCGCGACGCAGGCCACGATTTCGCGCGACCTGAAGGACCTGGGCCTCGTCAAGCGGGCCGGGGACGGCGCATACGGCCGTGCGGGTCAGGAGGGCGCCAGCCCCGAAACGATGATGGCGCAGCTGCAGCGGGTCGTGGTCCGTTCGCTGTCGCGCACGGCGCGAGTGGATCAGCTGGTCGTCCTGCGCACGCCGCCCGGAGAGGCCCAGCACCTGGCGCTCGCCATCGACCGCGCCGGCCTCCCGGGCGTGGTGGGGACCATTGCCGGAGACGACACCGTCCTCGTGATTGCCGCCGGCGCCAGGCAGGCGGCCGCCTTCCTGGCACAGATCGAGACGATCGGCCGGTGAGGGCGTTCTGAGCCGTGCGACTTCGCCGCTCGCCGCGGTGGCGGCCGGGCCGGCGCTTGCACAACGCGCGTCACGGGTGGTATGGTCATGCACATCACTGCATAGCTATGCGGCCGCCAGGGCGGCCTGTAGGATCCCATGTCGAACCTCTGGTCGGGCCGCTTCGCCGGTGAACCGGACCGCGACGTCTTCGAGTTCGGGCGATCCCTGTCCTTCGATCGCCGGCTGATTGAGGACGACGTCCGCGGAAGCCTCGCGTGGGTCGATGCGATCGCGGCGGCCGGGGCCATCGGACCCGCCGACGCGGCCGCGATCGCCGAGGGCCTGCGGGCGATCCTGGCCGACGCCCTCCGCGATCCGTCGTTCGTAGACGGGCCGGACGAGGACGTCCATGCCTTCGTCGAGCGCAGGCTCGTCGAGCGGATCGGCGAGGCCGGCAAGCGCCTGCACACGGGGAGGTCCAGGAACGAGCAGGTGTCGGTCGACCTGCGCCTCTACCTGAAGCGCCGGATTCCAGCCATCCAGCGCGCGATCGCGGAGCTCGTCGGGGCAATCTCCGGTCAGGCCGGGAGCGCCGGCGACGTGCCGATGCCCGCCTACACCCACCTGCGGCGGGCGCAGCCGGTGCTGGTCGCGCACTTCTGGCTGGCGCACGCGGCGGCCCTGCGCCGCGACTACGCGCTCTTCGACGCTGCGGCGACGGCGGCCGACAGCATGCCTCTCGGCTCGGGCGCCGTGGCCGGCACCAGCTATCCGATCGACGTCGAAGCGCTCGCACGGGCGCTCGGGTTCGGGCGCATCGCCGTCAACAGCATCGACGCGTCGTCGGATCGCGACTTCGTGTCGGTCTTCCTCCACGCCTGTGCGCTGGCGATGGTGCACCTCAGCCGGCTGGCCGAGGATTTCATCGTCTTCACCGGCGAGGAGTTCCGGTTCTTCGAACTGTCGGACGAGGTGGCCACCGGCAGCAGCCTGATGCCGCAGAAGAAGAACCCGGACCCGCTCGAGCTGATTCGCGGGAAGTCGGGACGGGTGATCGGGCGACACGCCGGATGGCTGGCCACGATGAAGGGACTGCCGAGCGGCTACAACAAGGATCTTCAGGAGGACAAGGAGGCCGTGTTCGACGTCGAGGCCACGGTCGGCCCGTGTCTCGCGACGATGGAGACGGTCGTGGCCGGACTGACCCTCGACGCGGCCCGCACGAACCAGTGGGCGTCGGGGCTGCTGCTGGCTACCGACGTGGCGGAATACCTGGTCGCCCGAGGCATGCCATTCAGGCAGGCGCACGAAATCGTCGGCGCGATGGTCCGCCGCCTGGTGGCCGACGGCCGGGAGTTCTCGTCGCTGTCCGCCGCCGACTGGGCCTCGTTCAGCCCGCTGTTCGGCGCCGACGTCGTCGACGCGGTCACTCCGGCTGCCGCCGTCGCCGCCCGACGCACCCCGCAGTCGACCAACCCGCGCTCGGTTGCGGGCGCGCTTGCCGACGTCCGCCAGTGGCTCGTCGCCGTCGGGGCCGTCGCCAGCCCCTCCGCTTGACGTGATATGCAGCGGATTGTATAGTTATCCACAGCGCGCGGGCGATGTCTGGATGCCCGCGCGGTGGCGAGGAGGCACGATGAGCGACCGTCCATCCGCCGTCAACGGGAAGCGCAGCCAGGCCTGGGGCACGCTCGGCTCCTGCCCGGCGTGCGGCCAGTGCCTCTGTTTCGGCTGTCACCCCGCGGGGCCGTGCGTGGACGACCCGGCGTCCGTCGACCCGACCGACGCCAGCCGTGTCCCCTCGGGTTTCCGGGCGGCGCCTGGCGGCACGCTCGATGGCGCGTGGGTTCTCGGTGCGCCGTCCGGCGCCACCGGTGTTGCCGGCCTGCGCATGCGCGCCGCCTTCCCGGACGACGAACGGCTGCGCTGAGCCGTTCTGCGGCTATGATGGTCGCCTCGACCTCCTCCAGACAGGAGTGGCTCCAGGCATGACCGCAGCGCCGCCCGCCGCCGAACCGCCCGCCCGGTTTCCCGTCCGCATCTGGCTCATCTCGCTCGCCGGCTGGATGTTCGACTTCTACGACCTGGTCCTCTTCTCGTTCCTCCTTGTGCCCATCGGCCGCGACCTGGGGCTGACACCGGGCCAGGAGGCCACCCTGCTGGGCGTGGCGCTCGGCGGTTCGGGCCTTGGCGGCATCCTGTTCGGGTATCTCTCCGACCGTTTCGGCCGGCGCCACGTGATGACGTGGACGATCCTGCTGTACTCGGCCGGGACTGGCCTGACCGGCTTCGCCACGGGCTTCTGGTCGGTTCTCGCGTTCAGGCTGCTGACGGGCCTCGGCGTCGGCGGCGAGTGGGCCGTGGGCCACGCACTGCTGGCCGAGTCGACGCCGCAGCGGATGCGCGGACGAGCCTCGGCGCTGCTCCAGGCCGGCGAGCCGATGGGCGTCGGCCTTGCCGCCGTCATGGGGTTCCTCGTCGCGCCGGCCATCGGGTGGCGCGTGGTCTTCTTCGCGTCCTCCGCGTCGGCGCTGGTGGCGTTCGTGGTCCGGACCCACCTTCCCGAGTCCCGGCTCTGGCAGACCCAGCGAGAAGAGCGGCTGTCGCCGGTCCAGGCTCTCGCGCTGCTCGTGCGCCGCCGTCTGGTCGGCGTCACGCTGAAAGGGTTCGTGCTGGCCGTCCTGAAGCTCGGCACCTATTGGACGTGCTACACCTGGCTGCCGAAGTTTCTCCAGACCGAGATGCACCAGCCCATGGGCCGTTCGGCCGTCTGGATGCTGACCGCGCAACTGGGGCAGTTCACCGGAATGCTGCTCTTCGGCTACCTGGCCGACCGCTACGGCCGGCGCCTGCTCTTCACGCTCTATTCGCTGCTCACGGCGGCGTCGATCTACCCGCTGGCGTTTCACTGGCAGGCCCTGGTCCCGCACCCGGTGCTGTTCTGGGGTGCGTTCCTCGGACTCGGCCTCGGGTCTGGCTGCACGGCGGGCTTCGGCGCGCTGCTGGCGGAGTTGTTCCCGACCGACATCCGGAATTTCGCGATGGGCGTGACCTACAACACGGCGCGGGGCGTGCAGTTCTTCGCGCCCTTCGTCGTCAGCGCCTTCGTGGGCGCGTACGGGATGGCCGGCGGCCTCAGCGTACCCCTTGCGCTGGCGCTGGCGACGGGCACCTGGGTGTGGACGCTCCCCGAGACGCGGAACCGGAACCTGGCGGAAGTGGGGCGGTGACGGCAGGGACAGTCCCCAGTTGTCAGTTCTCAGTTGTCAGTCGGACACGCGCGACAGGCTGGCAACTGGCCACTGGCCACTGATCACGCGCTGCCCTCTGCGCGCGCGAGCCAGGCCACCAGCTGTCGTGCCAGCCGATCCACCGCCTCCGCAACGTCGGGTGACAGACCCTCGCCCATCTCGACCGTGGCCGGCTGGATGCCGAGCAGCGACACCCGACACCCGAGGTCGGCCGACAGGAACCGGGCGAGAACCGACGGCGGCAGCGTGTGCGTCGAGGCGCTCAGCCCGTCCGCATCGCGCCAGTCGACCCAGGCGATCGTTCCAGCCGGCTCGCCGAGGTGTGCGGCGTCGATTTCGATGACCAGATCGGGGCGGAAGCGCCGGAGCGGACCGGTGAAATTCTCGGGCGCCGTGCTGCCATCGACGAGCAGCACGTCGGGCGCCGCCTGCAGGCGTTCGGCTATCGCCCTCACCACCCAGACCCCGGCCGCGTCGTCCCCCCTCAGGGTATTGCCGACGCCGACGACGGCGATGCGTCCGGGACGAGGCTCGGGAAGCTCAACAGGGCTCGGGCTGTCGGGCATGCCGCCTCTTGGTCTACGTGGTGGCCGGCGTCGGCGGCACGACGGGCGGCGGATCCGCGGCTGACCTGGCTGCAGCCTGGTCTCGCATCGCGTTGATGTCTTCCTGGCGGCCGAAGGTCAGCGCAAACGCCGTCCGGCTCAGCGCCGCCAACTCCCAGAGATCATGTGACATGCCGATCGCGTCGAAGTTGCAGCTCACCACGCACTGCCCGCAGTAGGCGCAGCGGCCCGTCTGGAAACCCATGACAAACCGCTTGGCCGCCTTGTCGACCACCACGATCTCGATCGCGGCGGCAGGGCAGTCGCGCACGCAGATCTTGCAGCCGGTGCACTTCGAGGGCTCGAACGTGAGCTGGCCCCGCAGGCGTTCGGGCGTGGGCCTTCGCGCGAAGGGATACAGTTCGGTGACCGGCCGTTCGAACAACGACCGGGAGGTATCGCCGAGCATTGCGCCTATTCTCATCTCGGGCTCCAGTTTCGGCTATCAGCTATCAGCTCTCAGCTATCAGCTATCAGCTTTCAGCTCTCAGCGTTCAGCTGTTAGCTGTCAGCTGCTGGCTGTCAGCTGTTAGCTGTCCGCTGTTAGCTGTCAGCTGCCAGCTACCTGACGAACACCAGCAGGAACAGCTGGGCGACCGCCAGGAGAATGCCAATCCGCCACCAGAGGCCGACCGTCTGGTCGATCCGCAGCCGGCAGAAGAGCGACTGCAGCGCGGCCGTCACCAGCAGCAGGCCGCCGGTCTTGAGCACGAACTCGACCGGGTTGGCGATGCCGCCGAGGAAGAACGACGCGACGAGCGTCAGCCCGACCAGCAGTTCGACGTCGCGGCCAATCCGAAACAGCGCCCACCCGCGGCCGCTGTATTCCGTCATCGGTCCGGCGACGATTTCGGTTTCCGCCTCCGGCGAGTCGAATGGCGGCAGTTCCAGCTTGCCCATGAGGCCCACGATGGCCACGACGAACCCGATGGGCTGGGTGAGCACGACCCACCAGTGTCCGTGCGCGTACCGGTCGACCTCCAGGATCTCCCAGCTGCCCGCCACGACGGCCGGCCCGAGCAGGGCCAGCAGGAACGGCGCCTCGTAGGAGAACAACTGCGTCAGCGCCCGCGTGGCGCCGACGAGCGAGAACCGGTCGATCGTGTTCGCTCCGGCCAGCCCCATCGAGAGCGTCATCAGGCTCAGCAGGTAGAGCGTGACGATGAGGTCGCCGGTGAAGCTGTAGGACGGCTGCAGGCCTGCCATCGGCACGTAGAGCGCCGCGGTGAGCGTTCCCACGAGCGCGACGACCGGCAGCGCGTGGAAGAGTACCGGGTTGACGCCGTCCGGGACGATTTCCTCTTTGGCCAGCAGCTTGACCACGTCGGCCACGGGCTGGATCAATCGCGGGCCGATGCGGTTCTGGAATTGTGCGACCAGCTTCCGGTCTGCCCACTCGTACACCGTCGAGCTCACGAGCATGAACAGCCCGCCGGGGAAGAGGAGCAGGGCGACCAGTGGCGGCAGCTCGATGTTCATCGGTAGTACTCGATTCCGTATTGACGCAGGCGCGCCCACGTCCACGTTTCCGCGTCGCCGCGCCGTCGAACGGTGACCAGCCGGTCGTTGCACGAAAAGCACGGATCGATGCCGGCGATCAGCATCGGCACGTCGGCCAGCTTGTGGCCCGGGGCCGTCGCCAGCACCGAGCCCCAGTTGCAGAGACTGGGCGTCCTCACCTTCACGCGGTCAGGGTTCGGCCCGCCGGCGCTCCTCAGGTAGTAGAAGAGCTCGCCCCGCGGCGCTTCGACGCGGCTCACCGTCTCGCCGGCCGGCACTCGCTGCGCCACCCGCACCGTCAGGTCGCCCGGGGGCAGCCTGTCGAGGACCTCCCGGATGACGCGGTAGCTCTCGAACAGTTCCTGCAGGCGGACGATGAACTTCGCCTCGAGATCGCCGGCGGCCGCGATGATCGTCTTGACCGGGAAGTCCGGGTAGGCGGCGTAGGGCGCATCCACGCGGACGTCGCGCGAAACGCCCGACGCCCGCGCCGTCGGGCCAACGGCCCCAAGCGTTCCGGCTTCCGCGGCGGTCATCGTCCCGACGTTGCGGGTGCGGCCGATCAGTGTCTCGTCGGTGGTGACCACCTTCAGGTAGTGGTGCGTGCGCGGTTCGAGGAGGTCGATCGCGGTGCGGATGGCGTCGGCCTGCTTCTGGTCCACGTCGAACTTCACGCCGCCGAGGACGTTGCACGAGTAGTTGACGCGGTTGCCCGTCAGCCCCTCCAGCACGTCCATGATCAGCTCGCGGTCGCGCCACGAGTACATGAACAGCGTGTCGAACCCGCCCTCGTGCGCCGCGACGCCGAGCCACAGCAGATGGCTGTGCACGCGCTCGAGCTCGGCCACGAGCACGCGGATCGCCTGCGCACGCGGCGGCACCTGCACGCCGGCCAGCGCCTCGACCCCCAGCGCGTAGGCCGTGGCGTGGACATGCGAGCAGATTCCGCACACCCGCTCGAGCAGATACATCGCCTGGGCCCAGTTCTGCTGCTCGACGCCCTTTTCGATGCCGCGGTGCACGTAGCCGAGGCGGACCGTCGCCGCCGTCACGATCTCGCCGTCCACGGTGATCTCGAAGTGGCCCGGTTCCTTGAGGGCGGGGTGCTGCGGCCCGATGGGCACCACGAACGTTCTGCGCGGTTCCTGCGGAGTGTCCATGAACTCCTCGATCGCGGGTCTGACGACCCTCGTTACGCCAACCCTTTGAATGCCTTCCGCAGCGGATACACGTTGTCCGGCCAGTCGTCGGGCAGCAGCAGGCGCCCCGCATCGGGCGTCCCCTCGACGATGAACCCGAACATCTCCCCCAGTTCGCGCTCGTAAAGCGTGGCCGACGGGATGACGGGGCAGATCGTCGGCAGCGTCGGGTCGTGATAGCCGACGCGCACGCGCAGCGTCGCGATGACGGCCCCGTTCACGAACTGGTAGAGCGCCTCCAGCCGGTCCTCGGTCGGGCCGGCCGGCGCGTTGGCGGATTGCGTCCCCGGCTTTGGCGCCATGGGCCACGGGTGATCCAGGCCGGTGATGGCGGCGAGGTAGCCCCAGCGGGCGTGCACCAGTGCCGTCACCGCTGCCGGCAGGTCCTCGCGCCGGATGACGGCCTCGAGGCCGACGTCCGTCCTCAGGAACGCACCGACCACGTACGGCGTCAACAGCGCTTCTGCCTCGACGATGCTCTTCTCGGCGATCATCTCGCTCTCCTCACGCGACGGTCTGCCCATCCTCGACGGCGGCCGGCGGGTGTTTCAGGCTGTTCAGCAGGGCGACGACGCCGTAGATGATCGCCTCGGGCCGCGGCGGGCATCCGGGCACGAACGCGTGCACGGGAATGACATCCGCCAGGCTGCCCACGATGTTGTAGCAGCCCTGGAAGACGCCGCCGGAAATTCCGCACGAGCCGACCGCGACGACGAACTTGGGGTCGGGCATCTGCTCGTAGATGCGCACCAGGCGGTCCTTCGCGAGGCGTGTCACCGGGCCCGTGCAGATGAGGACGTCGGCGTGTCGGGGACTGCCCTGGAGCTTGATGCCGAATCGCTCGAGGTCGTAGCGGGGCGTCAGCGTTGCGAGAATCTCGATGTCGCACCCGTTGCACGACCCGCTGTTGAAGTGAATGGCGAACGGCGAGTTGACACGCGCCCACGTCCTGAGCGGGTTCAGAATCGCGTCGAGCAGCGACGGGTTGCCCATGCGACGCTCCTATCCGAGAATCAGCGCGACGAGCGCAATGAAGAGGCCGACGAGGTACACGGCAGCCGGCATCGGCAGGCTGCCAACGCCGAGGACCAGCATCGCCAGATGCACGACGGCGAAGAACAGGGCGATCAGGAAGAACGGCTGGTAGCCCGGAGCGGCCGCGAAGGTCGGCGACGCTTCGCCGCTGCCGTAGACGCTGGTCTTTGCGGCGCTGGGGTTGGCCGGCCCGGCCAGGATGCGCCCTATCCCGAGCAGCACCAGGGCCACCGGGATGTACGCCAGGAACGCCAAGGGTGGTGACAGGAGCAGGTTCATCCTCGCACCTCAACTAGCCAACAGCTGCCAGCTGGCAGCTGGCAGCGGAACACGAATCGCCAACCCTAGAACCGCGCCAGCCCGCCGGCGCCGGCGAAGATCGAAACCAGGTGCACGGCCGCCGGATGGGTGACCGCGTCGACGAGACCCGGCCAGAACCCCAGCAGCAGCACGAGCAGCGTCATCACGACGACCGGCCCGGCCATCAGGGCCGGCACCGGGCGTCCGGCTGCGACCAGCGCCGACGGCCGGCGCCGGTACATCCGGTTCACCAGCGGGGCGTAGTAGGCGAGCGACAGCACGCTGTTGACCGCCGCGAACACGACGAGCAGCTCGACGCCGACGCTGCGCGTCTCGAACCCCGCCACGAAGATCTGCCATTTCGACATGAATCCCGAGAGCGGGGGCAGGCCGCCCAGCGCCAGCACCGCGACGCTCAAGGCGAACGCGGTCACCGGGTACCTGCTCCCGGCCCCGTCGAGATCCTCCACCGTCAGCGGCGCGTGGCTGCCGCGCGCGATGTGCAGCGTGTAGAGCAGCACGCCGGCCGCCAGGAAGGCGAGGCCCTTCATCAGCGCGTGATTCAGCAGATGGAAGAAGCCGCCGGCCGCGCCATTGGCGATGCCGTAGCCCACGGCGACGCCGAAGCCGACCAGCATGTAGCCCATGTGACTGACGCTGGAGTAGGCGAACATCCGCTTCACCTGCGTCTGCCGGAGCGCCATCAGGTTCCCGACGATCATGTTGAGGGCGCCGAACGCGAGGAGCAGCGCGCCCCACGTCGCGCCGGCCGGCGCCAGGCAGCCGAGCGACCGCAGCATGGCCACCAGGCCCGCTTCGATGACGACGCCGGACAGCATCGCGCTCACGCCGCTCGGTGCCTGCGAGTGCGCGTCGGGCAGCCAGGTGTGCAGAGGGACGAGCGCCGTCTTCACGCCGAAGCCGACGAGGAACAGCGCTCCGGCCGCCAGCAGCTGCGGGGGCGTCGGCCGCGCCGCCGTCGCCAGCACCTGCTGCAGGTCGAGCGTGCCGGTCTGGGCGAACACGAACGCGATACCGATCAGCACCAGGGCCGAGCCCACCGCGGACTGGACCAGGTACTTCACCCCCGCCTCGAGCGCGCCACGCTGCTCGCGGTAGAACGCGACCAGCAGGAACGACGTCACGGCCATCGCCTCGAACCAGACCCAGAGGTTGAACAGATCGTGGGCGCTGGCCAATCCCACCATCGTGGCGGCCATCGCGACGAGCAGCGCGTAGTACTTCTCCTCGCCTTCGTCATCGCGGATGTAGGAGATCGAGAAGACGGAGACGAGCAGCGTCAGCGCCATCACCGTCACCGCGACGACGAGGCCCACGCCGTCCATACGCATCGAGATCGTCCCGACCGTGAGGCGAACCGGACCGGAGGCCAGCACCGCCTGGCCCACGAACCAGAGCGGGACCGAGGTCGCCGCGAGCGAGAGGACGGCCAGCCAGCGCGCGGGTGCGGCCGAGCGACCCAGCCGAACGCTGATGCGGCCGGCCAGGTAGATCGAGGGCGACGCCATGAGGGGCAGCAGGAGCAGCCAGGTCAACGCCACGGTCGGATGCATACGCGTCAGACCCCTCCGAGCGCCAGGATGGCCAGGATGACGACCAGCCCGACGAGGATCGCCAGGATGTTCCAGTTGAGCACGCCCGAATGGGTAGTCCGGAGCGCCTCGGCCGATTCGACCGTGGCGCGCACGACGCCCCGGTTCACGGCTTCGAACCCGAAGCTGTTCGACGCCATCGTCGCGACGCCGTGGAGCGCGCGCGCGACGACGGCCAGCCGGTCGCGCTGCCACCAGGCCGCGAGGCCGAGAGTGACCACGGCAAGCGCCTCGAGCGTCGCCGGGTCCGTCGCGATCTTGCCCAGGAGCGCGCCGGTCGTCTCCGCCTCATGTCCTTCCGGCAGCGCCTTCCCGAGGAAGTGCCAGAACCCACCGGCCAGCAGCCACGTGGTCAGTGTGCCGAGCGCCAGCGGAACCAGCGCCACCTTCATCGCGGGCCCGGCGTCGTGTACCTCGGTGCCGCTCCGCCGCTCGCCCCAGAACACCATCTGGAGGAACCTGCAGGTGTAGAGCGCGGTGAGCCCGGCGCCGACGAGCATCACGACCCACGCCCAGAGCGGGCCGCCCTCGTGGCCGGCCTCGAGCACCAGTTCCTTGCTCCAGAACCCGTTCAGGATCGGGATGCCGGCCAGCGCGAGGCCGCCGATCACCATCGCGACTCTCACCAGGGGCATCTGCGGGCCGAGCCCGCCCATCTCGCGCATGTCGCGCGTGTGTGTGGCGTGGATGACCGCGCCCGCCGACAGGAAGAGCAGCGCCTTGAACACGGCGTGCGACAGCAGGTGGAACTGACTGGCGAAGATGCCGCCCGCGCCGACCGCATAGACCATGTAGCCGAGTTGGCTGACGGTCGAGTACGCCAGCACGCGCTTGAGGTCGTTGGACACCACGGCCATGACGGCTGCCATCAGAGCGGTGACGGCGCCGACGATCACCACCGCCAGCTTCCAGTGGGGCACCGCCTCGAAGGCCGGGTAGAAGCGCGCCAGCAGGTACACCCCCGCGTTCACCATCGTTGCGGCGTGAATGAGGGCGCTCACCGGCGTTGGCGCCTCCATCGCGTCGGGCAGCCAGGTCTGGAACGGAAACTGGGCCGACTTGGCTGCCGCCGCGACCAGGAAGCCGAAGGCCATCAGCGACAGCACGTCGGGCGGAAGCTTCGCCGCCCCGGCCAGGAACGTCGGCACGTCGTAGCTGCCCTGGTACACATACAGGAACAGCGCGCCCGCGAGCAGCCCGATGCCCCCGACCTGGGTGATGATCAGCGCCTTGATGCCGGCCGCCACGGCCTTCGGGTCGTCGTTGTAGAACGAGATCAGCGCGTAGGAACAGAGCGCGGTGATTTCCCAGAACACGAAGACCAGGAGCAGGTTGCTCGACAGGACCAGGCCGACCATCGACCCGATGAAGAACAGGACGTAGGCGTAGTAGCGACCCAGCTGCCGCTCGCCCTTCATGTAGTCGACCGAGAAAATGACGGCCAGGCTGCCGATGGCCGTGGCGACGACGGCCAGGAACACCGCCAGGCCGTCGGGCAGGAACGTGACGTGTCCGAACGCCGATCCCAGCGGGAGATCGAGAACGTTGGCCTCCGTCCTCTGCGGAATCATCGCCACGGCCGCGGCCGCACCCGCCAGCGCGAACAGGCAGGCGGTGGCGTTCTGGAGTCCCGGCCTGCGGTCCCGGATGAGCGTCACCAGCAGCGCCCCGGTCCACGGCAGCGCGATGGAGAGCAACGCGAGCGTTTCGATGGACGGCATCGCGCTATCTCCTCAGGGTCGACAGCGCCTGGAGATCCAGGGTGCCGAACCGGCGGCGCACCTGCACGGCGAGTGCCAGGGCGACGACGGACACGATGGTGTCGGCCACGATCACGGTGAGCGTCATCGCCTGGCCGATCTGCACCTGTCCGGACACGCGTCCGGCCAGCACCAGCGCCAGCAGCGCGCCCTTCACGAGGACCTGCATGCCGACGACCACCTTGATGAGATTCCGGGTGAGCAGCAGGCCGAGCACGCCGATGCCGATCAGGCCCAGTACGCCCACCGCAGAGAGGAAGGGGAGCGAGAGCCACGTCACTGGTGCTCCTCCCGGGTCCGGCCCTCGGCGAGCAGACCCAGCACCGCCAGGACGCCGCCGATGAGCAGCACCACCTGGAGGAGGACATCCAGCGTCCGGTGTTCCCACAAGACCGTCGCGAACCGGTCGGGCTGCACCGCGTCGGATGCGGCGCGCAGGTGGGGCAGCGCGAAGGCGGCGCCCAGCCCGACCGCGCACAGCACCGCGGCGACGGCGACCGGCACCGGCACGAGCGGCCGCAGCCCGACCGGCGGTTCCTCGCCCGCGATGTTGATGGCGAACACGAACAGGACGGTGACCAGACCGGCCCCGACGCTCAGTTCGATGACCGCCACCTCGGGGGCGCCGAGCCGGAACATCAGGATCGCGGTGAGCGCCGATGCGCCCGCGAGCCACAGCGCGGCCATCAGCAGTCGCGTCCCCCGAACGGCCTGGAACGCACACCACAGCATTGCTGCCACGATCAGCAGATCGACCATGTACGAGTCCCCTGATGGAAGATCGGGATGGAAATGCTGCGCCTCTCCGAGGGGCTTGGGCCCGGCGGCACCGCGGCATCGCGGCACCATCGGCCGCTCGGAGCGGCAGCAGATCACAGGACCGGACGAATCAGTCCCCGACGAGAGCCACGCGTACGAACGAAGATGATGACGTCAGAGAACGAGCATGAACGAAGTGGCCATCGACACGGTCTGCGGCCGCGTCCGATCTCCCGTATTGTGCCCGAACGCGTGCGCCCGGACAAGGAGTTTGTGAAGGAGTTCACAAAGTGGGGAGCGGCCAATCACCAGCCCATGGTGCCCGCGGGCGTCCATTCGTGGGATAATCAAGGGACGTCCTATTGTCACCTGGAGTGCCCGTGAGACTACGTGGTGTGTTCCGGCTCGGGGGAGTGTGCGTGGCGGCCGCGGCGTTCATGGCCGGGTGCAGCAGTTCGCCGACGACGCCGTCAACGGCGGCGTACAGCCAGACCGACGTCAAGGTCGGAACAGGCGACGAAGCGACCGCGACGAGTACGGTGGTGGTCAACTACACCGGCTGGTTCTACGATGCGTCGATGGCCGACAAGAAGGGGCTGCAGTTCGACACGTCGTACGGTGGGGATCCGTTTACCGTGCAGCTCGGCGTCGGCGGGATCATCGAGGGTTGGGACAAGGGAGTCCCCGGCATGCGCGTCGGCGGGCAGCGCCGGCTCGTCGTCCCGCCGTCGCTGGCCTACGGGCCGGCCCGTTACGCCGTGATACCGCCGAACGCCACCCTGGTGTTCGACATCGAGCTGCTCGAGGTGAGGTAGGCCGCCGGCGCTAGCTCTTGCCCAGTCGGACCCGGACACCGACGAAGATCGACGTAAGGCTGTCGTCGAGTTCGCCCTCGCCTCCGCCCGAGGCGTTTCCCTTGAGCCCGACCCACGAGTACTCGCCCCAGATCGCCACGGACTTCGATATCCAGAACTCGACGCCGGCGCCCCATATCCAGCTCCAGCCGTCGGTCTTCAGCGTGAACGTCTGTGTGCCGCCAGGCACGACCACGGGGAGGCCGTCGACGTCCAGCGTCTTCTCGTCCATGGTCTGGCTTGTGGTGCGCGTCGTCCAGTTGTAGCTCGCGCCCATCTCCCCGTAGGGGCGGAAGCGGCCGGCCGGGAGGCCGACCTTCCCCGCGATCGTCACCACGTTCGGATCGAGCGAGGTGTCGAAGCGGTAGCCGTCCCCTTCGCCGTTCGCCTTGGCGCCGGCCGGCTTGAGGTAGCCGACCGAGGCGGCCACGAAGGGGCGGACCCAGTACTCTCCGCCGAACCAGCCCGCGATCTGATTGTCGTCGCTCGCGCAGGGCGCCATGACGCCGCACGAAACGACGGCGGCGTTCTTGTACTTCGAGAGACCCATGGCGCCGAAGAGGACAAGGCCGCTCGGAACCGCCACCGTCATCCCCTCGTCCTTCGTCGTCTCCGTCGGCTGCTCTCTGAGCCAGGCCTCTGGTGCCGGGCCCTGCTTGATCCACACCGACTGCGCCTGTTCACCGGCGCTGACGACGACGGTCGTGATCTTCTGGAGGTAGAACACGCCGAACACCTGCTGGCGCGTGCAGCCCGGGGCTGAAGGCGGCGCCTCCCACCCGGCCTCGAGGAGCGTCACGCGCCGCGTCTTCTCGCACACTTCGATGAGGATGCGCGCGTCGGCCTCGGGCTTTCGCCCGCCTGCACCGAGGTTTACCGGCAGCCTTGCGATGCCGGCCGCGTCCGCGGTCGCCGTCCCAATCGTATCCGCGTTCAGAGTCAACTCGACCGTCGCCCCCGGGGGCACCTTGGTCACGACCACCGTCTGAGCCGTCGCCAGGCCGACGGCCCCGGTGACGGTCAATGCGGCTGCCAGAACCGCCAGCCGCCGTAGTTCCCTCATGCTCGCCTCCCCCTGCGCGCGTTGGTGGCAGAGTCTGTTCATGTTACCTCAACGGGTTCAATTCGAGTGCCGCGATCCTCCTCTCCCACGTGATCGCCAGCGATACACCTATGACGATGAGGCCCGTCGACAGGCCGGTCCAGAGACCGACGACGCCCCATCCCCACCAGAAGCACAGGACGTAGCCGGTGGGCAGCCCGAGCAGCCAGTGGCCCACCAGGTTGCCGAGCATGGGTGTCCGGGTGTCGCCGAGGCCGCGCAGGAGTCCGGTCGACACCCCCTGCAGCCCGTCGAACAGCTGGAACATCGCCGCGACGAGGAGCAGGCGGCGGCCCAGCGCGAACACCGCGTCGCTCGACGTGAACATCCCGATGAGCGGCCGCGGGGCGAGGACGAACGCCGCTGCGGCCGCGGTCATGAATGCCGTCCCGATGAACAGGGCCACGCGTCCCGAGCGGGCGGCCCCTGGCGCATCGCGGCGCCCGACCGCGTGCCCGACGCGCACGGCCCCGGCCGACGCGACGCCGAGCGGCACCATGAAGGTCAGGCTCGCCAGGTTGAGGGCGATCTGATGGGACGCGAGCGACACCGGGTCGAGCCGCCCGGCCAAGGCACTCGCGGCCGCGAACACCCCCACCTCGAGAGTCACCTGCGTGGCCGCCGGGAGCCCCAGTCGCAGCAGCCGTACGAGGCTCTTGCGCTTGGGCTTCCAGGCCACGCTGAACAGGCTGACGTGGTGGCGCCGATCGTAGGCGACGACCGACCACAACAGCGCGGCCGCAAGGTAGATGCGCGACACGAGCGTGGCGACGGCCGACCCGGTGGTGCCCATCGCGGGCAGCCCCAGATGCCCGTACACGAGCGCCCAGGCAGCCACGGCGTTGATGATGTTCGCCGTTACGAGCGCGACGGTAATCGGCACGACGATGCCCAGGGCCTGGAGGTAGCGGCGGAACGACGCGTAGAGCAGCAACGGCAGCAGACTCCACGTAATCACCTTGAGGTAGGGGATCGTCAGCGACAGCACGTCGGGTTGGAGGCCCCAGGAGGGGAGCAGCAGGATCAAGATCGCCCCGATCGCCGTCAGGACCGGCGTCGCGATCAGGCTGAGCGTGACGCCGTGAAGCAGCCAGCGGTGGCATTCGTCCAGCCGCCCGGCGCCGTAGGCATGCGACACCAGCGTCTCGAGACCGAGCAGCAGGCCCATCCCGAAGATGGCGAGGGCGAGAAACAGGATGCTGCCGATGCCGACGGCGCCAATCGCCTCTGGGCCGAGCGGCCCGACGATGACCGTGTCGACCAGCCCCATCGTCACCCACCCGACCTCGGCGAGGACCACCGGGCCCGCCAGCGCCAGCATCGACCGCAGCTCGTCGCGAAACGTCACGCCCTGCACTATATCAGGCTGGCAGCTCGCGGCCTCCGGGCCGACTCCCCGCCTTCCGGCTCCCGACTTTTCCCGACTTTCTCCCCGACTTTCTCCCCGACTTTCTCGCGGGCGGCCCGGACCACCTGTATTAGAATGCCGCGCCGACCGTTCACGAAGGAGGCCTGTTCGATGATCCGTCCGCTCACCGTCGCCCTGTTGGTGTCTGTCGCCGTGTGTGCCGCCTGCGGACGGCCGCCCCGCCCGACACCCGACGCGTCCATCGCGTTCCCGGCCATCGATGGGAGCCGCGTGCTCGAGCACACCAAGACGCTTGCCTCCGACGAGTTCGAGGGCCGCGCGCCCGGCAGCCGCGGCGAAGATCTCACGGCGGCCTACATCATCGACCAGTTCAAGAAGGCCGGCCTCAAACCGGGCAATCCGGACGGCACGTTCGTCCAGAAAGTCCCGATGGTCGGCATCGTGACCGATCAGAAGGCGGTACTCTCGTTCCGCAAGGGCTCGAGGGCGCAGACGCTCGCGTGGCGCGACGATTTCGTCGCCTGGACCAGGCGCGTGGTCGACACCGTCAGCGTGGACAAGGCCGAGGTGGTGTTCGTCGGATACGGGGTGCAGGCGCCCGAGTTCGACTGGGACGACTTCAAGGGCGTGGACATGAAGGGCAAGACGATGGTGGTGCTGGTCGGCGACCCGCCGGTGCCCGACCCGGCCGACGCGACGAGGCTTGATGACCGGGCCTTCGGCGGGAGGGCGATGACCTATTACGGGCGCTGGACGTACAAGTACGAGATGGGGCAGAAGCTGGGCGCGGCGGCCGTCCTCATCGTGCACGAGACCGGGCCGGCGGGCTATCCGTTCACGGTCGTGCAGGGCATGACGGCCGAGCAGTTCGACCTCGTTCCGCCCGACAACAACCTGAGCCGGGCGGCCGTAGAGGGCTGGATCACCCTCGAGCAGGCGAAGAAACTCTTCGCGCTCGCCGGTGTGGACTTCGAGAAGGCGAAGAGCGCCGCGGTGACGCGCGCCTTCAAGCCCGTGGCGCTCGGCGCCACGGCTTCGGTGACGCTCCACAATGCCATCCGCACCGTAGACTCTCAGAACGTCGTCGGCAGGATCGACGGCGGCGATCCCGCCATGAAGAACGAGTACGTCATCTACACCTCGCACTGGGACCACTTCGGGATTGGCGCGCCCGTCAACGGCGACCGGGTGTACCACGGAGCCGTGGACAACGCGACCGGCATCGGCGGGATGATCGAGCTCAGCCGCGCGTTCGCGGCGCTGAAGGTCGCTCCGAAGCGCTCCATCCTGATGCTCGCCGTGACGGCGGAGGAGCAGGGGTTGCTCGGGTCGGCCTACTACGCGGGCAATCCGCTCTACCCGCTGGCAAAGACGATCGGCGTCGTCAACATGGACGCGCTGAACGTGCGCGGGAAGACGAACGACATCACCATTACGGGCCTGGGCAACTCCGACCTCGACGAACTCGCCGGGCAGGTGGCCGCGGAGCAGGGAAGGGTGATTCGACCGAATCCCGAACCCGAGAAGGGAGGGTTCTATCGCTCCGATCACTTCCCCTTCGCGCAGCAGGGCGTACCAGCGCTGGCGAGCGGCGGCGGGATCGACTACGTCGGGAGGCCGGCCGGATGGGGCAAGGCGCGGTCGGACGAGTACACGGCGAACGACTACCACAAGCCGTCCGACAAGGTGAGGCCGGATTGGGACATGAGCGGCGCTGCGCAGGACCTCCAGTACTACTGGATGGTGGGCTACCGGCTGGCGCAGGCCGACCGGTTTCCGCAGTGGAAGACAGGCACCGAGTTCAAGGCGAAGCGTGACGCGATGATGAAGACCCGCAAGTAGGATTCACGAGCCGTGTTTGACGCGCGCTACTTCGCCTACGCCACGATTTCCGCGCTGCTGGTGATCAGCCCCGGCGCCACGATGGCCGTCGTGATGGAGACCGCCATCGAGGAGGGGCGGGCGGCGGCGATGTACACGGTGCTCGGCGTGAACATCGGCAACTCGACGCTCGCACTTTCTTCGGCGCTCGGCATGTCGTTCGTGTTCACGCACTGGCCGTGGACCCTGCCGCTCGTCAAGGCGGCCGGCGCCGCCTATCTGACCTATCTCGGCCTGCGCGGAATGTGGTTGGCGTACCGGCCGCGCCGAGCCGAGCGAGCGCCGTCGCCGGCCGGCGTGCATGTGCCGGGCGACGCGCTGGCCCCAGGGCCCGAGGGCTCGTCAGGGCCGCACTTCGGCCCTCGGGCGGCAGTCGCTCGCGGAGTCATGACCAACCTCCTCAATCCGCCGGTCATCCTGTTCTACATGACGTTCCTGCCGCAGTTCATCGGGCCGAACGACCCGTTCTTCGGCCGGTTCCTCGTCCTGGCGGCGACCCACGTGTCGATGAGCCTGGCCTGGCTGTCCGTCTACGCCACGGCGCTCGGTGCTCTGGCCGAGCGGATGACGCGGCCCCTGGTGCGGCGCGCGCTCGAAGGCGTGACCGGGGCCCTGCTTGTCGGCTTCGGCGTTCGGCTCCTGATCGGATAGGGCGCACGGATGTCATTCACCCTTCGCGTGATCGTCGGCCTCGTCGCAGGCCTGGCCGCGGGCATCGGGGTGTCGGCGGCAGGCCCGGGGTTCCTGCAACGACTGCCCGCGGTTGTCGAGCCGCTCGGGCTCCTGTTCGTCAACGCGATCAGGATGACGGTGATCCCGCTGATCGCCTCCGGGCTGATCGTGGGTGTCGCGTCGATGCGGGACGCAAAAGACGTCGGGCGTCTCGGGCTCCGAGCGCTCGGCCTGTTCGTCGCGTTCGTGGCGGCGGCGACGGTCTTCAGCGCGGCGTGCGCCTACCCGCTGCTCGGGCGACTGAGCATCGACCCGGCCGTGGCCGAGAGCTTGCGCGCCGGCGCCGCGGGCGCGGGTCGTACGGCTGCCGAGTCTGCGAGGCACCTGCCTGGCTGGTCGCAGTGGCTGGTCGATCTCGTGCCGGTGAACGCGCTCAAGGCGGCGTCGGACGGCGCCATCCTGCCGCTCGTCGTCTTCTCGCTGGCCTTCGGCCTTGCGTTGACTGCGGTGGATCCGGAGCGGCGGCGCCTGGTCGTCGGCTTCTTCCAGGGCGTGTCGGAGGCGATGCTGTCGCTGGTCGGGTGGGTGCTGAAGCTGACGCCGGTCGGCGTGTTCGCGCTGGCCGTGCCGCTCGGCGCCCGCATGGGAATCGCAGCCGCCGGGGCGCTGGTGTCCTACATCGTGCTGCTGTCGATCGTCAGCGGCGGGTTCATCGTGGTGGTTCTGTATCCCGCGGCCGTGGTGTTCGGCAGGGTGTCGATTCGCGATCTGGCGCGGGCGGCAGGCCCGGCGCAAGCCGTGGCGTTCTCCTCGCGGTCGTCACTGGCCGCGCTACCCGCGACCGTCGAGGGCGTCCGCGGCTGCCTCGGCTGGCCTGAGGAGGTCGCGGCGTTCTTCGTCCCGCTGGCCGCGTCCGTCTTTCGTGTCGGCGGCGCGATGGCACAGATGGTCGCGGTGCTGTTCGTGGCTCGGCTCTACGGCGTGCCGCTGGCGCCGGCCCAGCTGGCGACGGTCATGGTGACGGTGGTCATCACGTCGTTTACGATTCCGGGCATCCCGGCCGGGGCGATCATCACCATGGCGCCCGTCCTCGCGGCCGCGGGTGTCCCGCCCGAGGGCATCGGCGTCCTGATGGGGGTCGACACGATTCCCGACATGTTCCGGACGCTGGCGAACGTCACCGGGTGGTTCGCAGCCGGAAGCGTGCTGGTGCGGACGGGGAGTCGGAATTCGGAATTGAGAATTGAGAATTGAGAATTGAGAATTCAGAAGACAGAAGCCCGAAGCCGAGAGCCGAAAGCCAGATTCTCCATGCGGACACCGTCGTTGTTCTCGCGGGCGGCCGGTTGGCCGGAGCGCGTGGCTCTCGACGGGCCGGACGGAACGGTGACGTACGGCCAACTGCTGGAGGCTTCGGCCCACTCGGCCTGCGTGCTGCTCGACGGTCGCAAGGACCTCGACGAGGCACGGGTGGTCTTTCTCCTCCCGCCTGGGGTTCGCCACGTCGTGGCGCAATGGGCGGTCTGGCGTGCGGGAGCCGTCGCGGTTCCGCTGTCGGCGTCGCAGGCGCCGGCCGAGTGGGACCACATCGTCGGAGACGCGGGCGCCACCGTGGTGGTAGCGGATCCGTCGGCGGCGGATCTGCGGGCGATTGCGGCCGCACGCGGCGCGCGGTTCGTCGATGCCGGTTCGCTGCTGGAGTCCGCGGGCGGGCGGCAGGCGCTGCCGGAGGTCGATCGGGACCGTCGGGCGATGATTCTCTACACGAGCGGAACGACCGGCCGGCCGAAGGGCGTCGTTTCGGCCCACCGCACCCTCGAGGCACAGATCACGACGCTGGTCGAAGCGTGGGGATGGACGGCCGACGACCGCATCCTGAACGTCCTCCCGCTCAACCACGTCCACGGCATCGTCAACGTCCTCGGGTGCGCGCTGTGGGCGGGCGCGGTGTGCGAGTTCCTTGTCCCGTTCGAGCCGCAAGCCGTGTGGAACCGGATGGCTGCCGGCGGCCTGACGCTGTTCATGGCCGTGCCGACTGTCTACGCGAGGATGCTCGCCGACTGGGAGCGCGCGGAGGAGCGTCTGCGCGCGCGATGGTCGGACGCGGCGCGGGGCCTTCGGCTGATGGTGTCGGGTTCTGCGGCGCTACCCGCGCCGCTGCTCGGGCGATGGCGTGCGGCGACCGGGCACGTCCTGCTCGAGCGCTACGGCATGACGGAAACCGGCATGGTGCTGTCGAATCCACTGGTCGGGGAGCGTCGGCCGGGGTCGGTGGGCGTGCCGCTTCCGGGCGTCGACGTCAGGCTGGTGGACGAACGTGGCGCGGACGTGCCAGCCGGCACGCCCGGAGAGGTCGAGGTTCGCGGCGAGTCGGTCTTCGGCGAGTACCTGGGGCCGGCCCGATGCGACCCGCGAGTCGTTCCGCGACGGCTGGTTCAGAACGGGAGACCTCGCGGTCGTCGAGGCTGGCTGCTGGCGGATTCTCGGGCGTCGGTCGGTGGACATCGTCAAGTCCGGCGGCTACAAGGTCTCCGCCCTCGAGATCGAGGCCGTCCTCCGCGAGCACCTGGACATCCGCGACTGCGCCGTCGTCGGCATTCCTGACGACGAGTGGGGCGAGCGCGTGGCGGTTGCGATCGTGCCGGTGTCGGGTGAGGGGCCGGCCCTGCAGGAGTTGCGCGACTGGGCGGCCGACCGTCTTGCGAAGTACAAGCTCCCGACGCGGCTGCGCCGCGTGGACGACCTGCCGCGCAACGCGATGGGAAAAGTCGTCAAGGCTCGCGTGAAGGAGCTGTTCTGAGGGACGGCGTGCGGCCCTGTTGAGAGTAAGATCAACGAGCTTGGAGGTTTCCTGAGTTGTCCGACGACAAGAAAGACAAGCCGCCGCGCTCGCTGTTCGACCTCGAGGAGTACGTGAAGGCCCCCGCCGGTCAGGCGCCGACCTGGCCTCCGCTCGCCGGTGGCACGGGGAGCGCCGCCGACGGCAGCGTCGTGGCGTTGCACGAGGCCGCGCAGTCGCGATACCTCAATTACGCCCTCTCGGTGATCACGTCTCGCGCCCTGCCGGACGTGCGGGACGGCCTGAAGCCGGTGCAGCGCCGCATCCTCTTCACGATGTGGCAGCAGAATCTCACCGCGTCGGCCAAGCACCGCAAGTGCGCCAAGGTCGTGGGCGACGTGATGGGCAGCTATCACCCCCACGGCGACTCCGCGCTCTACGAGACCCTTGTGCGGATGGCCCAGCCCTTCTCGCTCCGCTATCCGCTGGTGGACGGCTCAGGCAACTTCGGCTCGCTCGACGGCGACGCCGCGGCGGCCATGCGGTACACGGAATGCCGCTTGGCGCGCATCAGCGACGAGATGCTGCTCGAAATCGACCGGGACACGGTCGCCTTCCGCCCGAACTACGACGGCACGAAGACCGAGCCAGTGGTCCTGCCCGCGCGGCTGCCGAATCTCCTGGTGAACGGCGCGACGGGCATCGCCGTCGGCATGGCGACCAGCATCCCCCCGCACAACCTCAACGAAGTCTCGGCGGCCCTGCTCAAGCTGCTCGACAACCCGGACCTCAGCACCGCCCAGCTGTGCCGGTACGTGAAGGGGCCGGATTTTCCGACCGGCGGGCAGGTGCTCAACTCGGCCGACGAACTGAAGGAGATCTACCCGGACCGGCAGCGGGTCGATCCGGCTGCGCTCCACGTGGACCGACGGGCCGACGACGAGGGCGACCAAGACCGTCTACATCACCAGCGTTCCGTACACGGTCAACAAGGCGCAGTTGGTGGAGCGGATAGCCGAGATCGTCGTCGGTCGGAAGCTCGTCGCGCTGGTCGACGTGAAAGACCTGTCGACCGATGACGTCCGCATCGCCCTCGAGATGAAGCGCGACGCGGACGAGAAGATGGTGCTCGCGTACCTCTTCAAGCACACGCCGCTCCAGACCAACTTCGTCGTCAACCTGACGTGCCTGATCCCGACCGAGAACCCCGAGGTGTGCCGGCCGGAGCGTCTCGACCTGAAGTCGATGCTCTGGCATTTCCTCCACTTCCGGCTCGACGTCGTCACGCGGCGGCTCGAGCACGAGCTGGCCGCGCTCCGACGCCGCATCCACGTCCTCGACGGCTTCGACAAGGTCTTCGACGCGCTCGACGAGATCATCCGGATCATCCGCAAGTCGGACGGCAAGCAGGACGCGGCGCGGCAGATCATCAAGCGCTTCGGCCTCGACGAGGAGCAGACCGACGCGATTCTCGAACTGAAGCTGTACCGCCTGGCGCGACTCGAGATCCTGGTCATCCGCAAGGAACTGGAAGAGAGGCGGGCGCGTGTCCGAGAGATCGGCGCGCTGCTCGGCGACGAGGCGGCGCGGTGGCAGGTGGTGCGCGACGAGCTGGTCGAGGTTCAGCAGAAGTACGGCGCACCGAGGACGGATCCGCGGCGGACCCTGCTCGAGCCCGCCGGCGAGGAGGTCGAGTACCTCGGCCGACGACTTCATCACCGACGAAGACAACGTCGTCATCGTGTCTCGCGACGGGTGGGTGAAGCGGCAGAAGGAGGTGCGCGACCTCACGACGACCCGCCTTCGGGAGGGCGACGCCGTGCTGGCCGTCCTGCCGGGGAGCACGCGCGCGACGGTGGCGTTCTTCACGAACTTCGGCGTGGCCTACACGGCGCGCATCATCGACGTGCCGGCCTCCACGGGTTACGGCGAGCCGATTCAGCGGTTGTTCAAGTTCCGCGACGGGGAAAAGGTCGTCCACGCGGTCAGCCTCGACCCGAGGGCGACGAAGGCGATCGCGGCCGAGAAGGAAGGGGACGTCCCGCCGACGCACGCGCTGGCTGTGACGACCGACGGGTTCAGCCTGCGCTTCGGCCTCGAGGGTTTCGTCGAGGCGAGCACGCGGGCGGGACGGCGCTACGCGAGGCCGGCGGAGGGCGCCGAGGTGACCGGCGTGGCGATCGTCCAGGGCGATGAGACGATCATCGCGGTCACCGAGCGGGCCCGGGCCATGCTCTGCCGGGCGTCCGAGGTGAACTACCTGTCCGGGCCGGGGAAGGGCGTGATCCTCATCAAGCTCAAGCCGGGCGAGGACCGCGTGCTCGGCTTCATCGCGTCCAGGGGTGACCGCGACCTGCTGACGGTCGAAACCAGCCGCGGCGCCGAGCAGACCGTGAGCACGACGAAATACGAGGTGACGAGCCGCGGCGGCCGTGGCCGCGAACTGCTTCAGCGCGGCCAGTTCGTCCGTGTGATCGTCCCGGCCCCGGAGATCCCGCCGCCGCTGCAGTAGTCCCACAGGCCCGACCGTCCCGCCACCGCTGGTGCTACAATACCGCCTGTCGCCGCGCGCCATCCACGCACACCGGGAGGTCCCCATGACCCTCTCCGCGGGAATGCGCCTCGGGCCGTACCAGAGAGGCTCCGCTTTGGACTTGGCCGAGCGGAACGCGACGGCTAAGTCCTATGAAAACGCCACGGTGTGGCGTTTTCCGCGGAGCAAGCCCGCCACCTGCAAGAGGCCCGTGAGGACGCGATGATCGGGTCAATGCTCGGCCCATATCGCGTCCTCGAGAAGCTCGGGGCCGGTGGGATGGGCGAGGTCTACCGGGCGCGGGACAGCCGGCTGGAGCGGGACGTCGCGCTGAAGGTCCTGCCTGCCGCGACGCTGGGCGACGAGACCGCGCGGGCGCGGCTGGTGCGTGAAGCGCGGCTGGCCTCCCGACTCAATCACCCCCACATCTGCACCGTCTACGACGTCGGCGAGACGGACGTCGCCGTGGACTCCGCCGGTTCCCCCGAGGCAGGCTCGGGCCCGCGGTCGGCCTACATCGCGATGGAGCTCGTCGAGGGGGAGCCGCTCAGCGCGCAGGTCGCAGAGGGGCCGCTGCCGATCGATCAGGTCGTCCGGTACGGCCAGCAGCTGGCCGATGCGCTGGCGCACGCGCACGCGCGCGGAGTGGTCCATCGGGACTTCAAGAGCGCGAACGTGGTGGTGACGCCCGAGGGACAGGTGAAGGTGCTGGACTTCGGGCTGGCGAAGCGGTTAACCGAGGAGGCGCTGGCGGAGGTGACCACGGTGGCGCCGCAGTCGCTGACGGCGCCGGGGATGGTGGCCGGGACGCTGGCGTATATGGCGCCGGAGCAGTTGAGGGGGCGCCCGGCGGACGCGCGGAGCGATATCTGGGCGCTGGGGGTCGTGCTCTACGAGATGGCGGCGGGGCGGCGGCCGTTCCAGGGGCAGACCGGATTTGAGTTGACCGCGGCCATCTTCAACCAGCCGGTGCCGCCGATGCCGGCGCCGGTTCCGGGACCCGTGGCGGGCGTCGTGGAACGCTGTCTGGCCAAGGAGCCCGGTGAACGGTATCAGCGCGCCGGTGAAGTGAAGGCGGCGCTCGAGGCGGTGGCGTCGGGGCGTGACGTCGCCCGCTGGCCCACGTGGCGCATGGCAGCGTGGCGCCGCCGCCGGCTGTTGGGTCGCGCGGCGGTCGCGGTCGCGGTCCTGATCGTCGCCGTCACGCTGCTCGGGCTCGACGTGGGCGGCCTCCGCAGCCGGCTCGCAGGGGGCGCGGCCGTACCGGTGCGAGCCATCCGGCTGGCGGTTCTGCCATTCGCGAATCTCAGCGGCGACGCGGCCCAGGACTACCTCGGCGACGGTCTGACCGATGGGATGATTGTGCAGCTTGGAAGCCTGCATCCGGAAGCGCTGAGCGTGGTTGGGCGCACGTCGGTGATGCGCTACAAGAAGGGGGACACGCCCGTCGATCAGATCGGCCGCGAGCTGGGGGTGGACTACGTGCTCGAGGGCAGCGCGCAGCGTGAGGCAAACCGCGTCCGCATCACCGCCAAGTTGATCCGCGTGAGTGACCAGACGCAAGTCTGGGCCCGCCCCTACGAGCACGACCTCTCGGGCATCATGGTCGTCCAGAGCGAGCTGGCGAAGGGCGTAGCCGAGGCGCTCGCGCTCGAGCTGCCGGCCTCCGAGAAAGACCGACTGGCCTCGGCCAGGACCGTCAACCCCGAGGCCTACGAGGCGTATGTCAAGGGGTCCTCCCTCTGGAAGACGATGAAGCCGGCCGATATCGACGCGGCCCAGCGCCATTTCGAGCAGGCGCTCCTCAAAGACCCTTCCTACGCTCAGGCCTACGAGGGACTGACGTGGATCTGGCTGGTCCGCCAGCAGACAGATCTGGCAACGCCGGGTGAGGCCGGGCCCAAGGCCAAAGCGGCAGCTCTCAAGGCCCTTGAACTGGACGGAAATTCCGCGGGGGCGCACGAGGCGCTGGCCGCGGTCCGGGGGGCGTGTGATTGGGACTGGGCGGGCGCCGAGCCGGAGTGGAAGCGGGCGCTCGAACTCAACCCCAATTCCGCCAACGCGCAGGCTTACTACGCCCACTTCCTGGCGCAGCAAGGACGCGCGGACGAGGCGCTCCCGCACGCCGAACTGGCCATCAAGCTGGACCCGTTCAATGCGCTGTACCACGGCATGTACGCGATGGTCCTGGACTACCTTCGGCGCTGGGATGACGCCCTCGTCGCGGCCCGCACCGCGCTCAGCTATCAGCCCAACTTGGGAATCGCCATCGACATGTTTCAGCGGGTCTACGTGAACAAGGGGATGCGCAGCGAGCAGCTGGCGGAGCAGAGACTGAGGGTCGCCCGCGACCCTGAACGACTCGCCGCGTTCGAACGGGGACTCAAAGAAGGCGGCTACGAGGGCGCGCAGCGGGCCATCGCCGACATCTATGCGGCGCGGTACGCGAAAGGCAAATATAGCGATGCCATGGGCATCGCCTTCCGGTATCTCGATGCCGGTGATAAGGACCGGGCGATGTACTGGCTGGAAGAGGCCTACAAAGAGCGCGATCCCTCCTTGACGTACGTCGGCAGACCCCACTGGGATCGCCTGCGCGGCGACCCGCGGTTCCAGGCGCTCCTGCGTCGCGTCGGTCTCCCGCAGTAACAGCGACCGGTTCGACCCTTGCCGTCCCCCGCAGTGCTACAATCCCGCCTGTCGCCGCGCGCCATCCACGCACACCGGGAGGTCCCCATGACCCTCTCCGCGGGAATGCGCCTCGGGCCGTACGAAATCCAGTCGGCTATTGGGGCCGGTGGGATGGGCGAGGTCTACCGGGCGCGGGACAGCCGGCTGGAGCGAGACGTCGCGCTGAAGGTCCTGCCGGCCGCGACGCTGGGCGACGAGACCGCGCGGGCGCGGCTGGTGCGTGAAGCGCGGCTGGCCTCCCGACTCAATCACCCTCACATCTGCACGATCTACGACGTCGGCGAGACGGACGTCTCTGTGGACGCAGCCGGCGCGCCCGAGGCGGGCTCGGGCCCGCGGTCGGCCTACATCGCGATGGAACTGGTCGAGGGGCAGCCGCTCAGCGCGCGCGTCGCCGAGGGGCCGCTGCCGACCGACCAGGTCGTCCGCTACGGCCAGCAGTTGGCCGATGCGCTGGCGCACGCGCACGCGCGCGGGGTGGTCCATCGGGACTTCAAGAGCGCGAACGTGGTCGTGACGCCCGAGGGACAGGTCAAGGTACTGGATTTCGGGCTGGCGAAGCGGCTGACCGAGGAGGCGCTGGCGGAGGTGACGACGGTGGCGCCGCAGTCGCTGACGGCGCCGGGGATCGTGGCCGGCACGCTGGCGTACATGGCGCCGGAGCAGTTGCGGGGGCGCCCCGTCGACGCGCGGAGCGATGTCTGGGCGCTGGGGGTCGTGCTCTACGAGATGGCGGCGGGGCGGCGGCCCTTCGTGGGAAACACCGGCTTTGAACTGACCGCGGCCATCTTCAACCAGCCGATGCCGCCGATGCCAGGGCCGGTGCCGGAGCCGGTGGCGGGCGTCGTGGAGCGTTGCCTGGCCAAGGAGCCCGGTGAACGGTATCAGCGAGCCGGTGAAGTCAAGGCGGCGCTCGAGGCGGTGGCCTCCGGGCGCGACGTCGCCCGCTGGCCCACGTGGCGCGTGGCGGCGTGGCGCCGACGCCGGCTGATTGGTCGCGCGGCCGCCGCGGTCGCGGTTCTGAGCGTCGCCGCCACCCTGTTTGGCCTCGACGTCGGTGGCCTCCGCAGCCGGCTCGCAGGTGGGCCGGCCCTGCCGGCGCGAGCCGTCCGGCTGGCGGTTCTGCCATTCGCGAATCTCAGCGGCGACGCGGCCCAGGACTACCTCGGTGACGGTCTCACCGAGGGGATGATTGTGCAGCTTGGAGGGCTGCATCAAGCGGCGCTGAGCGTGGTTGGGCGCACCTCGGTGATGCGATACAAGAAGGGGGACACGCCCATCGATCAGATCGGCCGCGACCTGGGCGTGGACTACGTCCTCGAGGGCAGCGCGCAGCGCGTGGCAAACCGCGTCCGCATCACCGCCAAGGTGATCCGCGTGAGCGACCAGACGCAGGTCTGGGCCCGCCCCTATGAGCACGACCTCTCCGGCATCATGGTCGTCCAGAGCGAGTTGGCGAAGGGCGTTGCCGAGGCGCTCGGGCTCAAGCTGCCGGCCACCGAAACAGAATCGGCTGGCCTCGGCACGGACCGTCAACCCAGAGGCCTATGGGGCGTGCGCCAAGGGCTCCTCTTTGTGGAAGACGATGAAGCCGGCCGACCTCGACGCGGCCCAGCGCTATTTCGAGCACGCCCTCCTCAAGGACCCTTCCTACGCCGCGGCGTACGAGGGCCTGACGTGGGTCTGGCTGGTGCGCCAGCAGGCGAAGCTCGTGCCGTCCAGTGACGCCGGGCCCAAGGCCAAAGCGGCAGCGCTCAAGGCCCTCGAACTTGACGGCAACTCCGCGGAGGCGCACGAGGCGCTCGCGTCGGTCAGGACGTGGTCCGATTGGGATTGGGCCGGCGCCGAACCGGAGTGGAAGCGCGCCCTCGAGCTCAACCCCAACGCCGCGAACGCGCACGCGTACTACGCCCACTTTCTGGCCCAGCAAGGGCGCGTCGACGAGGCGATCCCGCACAGCGAGCGGGCGTTCGAGCTGGATCCGTTCAATGCGCTGTACCACGGCATGTACGCCGTGGTTCTGCAGTACGCGCGGCGCTACGATGACGAGCTCGCCGCGGCCCGAAAGGCGCTCTCCCTGCAGCCCGACCTGGCGATTGCCCTCGATGCGATTCAGCGGGTCTATATCAACAAGGGGATGCGCGAGGAGGCGCTGGCCGACCAGAGACTCAGGATCGCCCGCGACCCGGAACGACTCGCGGCGTTCGACAGGGGGTTCGCGGAAGGCGGGTACGAAGGCGCACAGCGGGCCATCGCCGACCTCCTGGCTGCCCGGTACAGGAAGGGCCAGTATCGGGATCCCACGGGCATCGCCCGGCGGTACGCCGGCGCAGGCGACACGGACCGCGCGATCGACTGGCTCAACAAGGCCTACGAAATCCGCGATCCCGCGCTGACCTACATTGGCACGTCGCCCTGGGACCCTCTGCGCGCCGACCCACGCTTCCAAGCGATCGTGCGTCGAATGGGCCTTCCACAGTGACCGCCGGCCGGCCCGAGATCCCGCCGCCGCTGCATTCGCGGCCTGCTATACTCGGCCGGTCATGGAGCATCCTTCCCGCTGGGACGTCGTCGGCATCGGGGCCAATTCCATCGACTTCGTGACGGTCGTCCCCGCGTTTCCGCGACCCGAAGGCTGGCATTCGAAGATGCGCATTCGCCGGCACCTGGTGTCGCCGGGAGGCCAGGCGGCTACCACCGTCGCGGCGTGCGCGAAGTTCGGCCTCCGCGCGAAGTACATCGGCGCGATCGGCGCCGATGAAAACGGCACGAGGGTGCGGGAGGCGTTCGCCCGCATCGGGCTCGACAGCTCGGGCCTCGTGCAGCAGGACGGCCGGAACCAGTTTGCCGTCATCGTGATCGACGAGCAGACGGGGGAGCGCGCGGTCCTCTGGGACCGCGACGAAGCGCTGCGCCTGCGGCCGGAGGACGTGCCGCTCGACGTGGTCGGCTCGGCACGCCTCCTCCATGTGGACGACGTGGATCAGGAAGCGGCCATTCGGGCGGCCCGCCACGCGCGCAGCCTGGGCCTTCCGGTCACGAGTGACCTCGACCGGATGACGGACCGGACCGAGGAGCTCGTGATGGCGGTGTCGTCCGCCATTTTCGCCGACGGTCTTCCCGAGCAGCTCACCGGCGAGCGCGATCACGAGCGCGCGCTGCGGCGCCTCAGAGAGCGCCATGAGGGGCTGCTGGTGGTCACCGTGGGTCAGCATGGGGCCGTGGCTCTGGACGGTGATCGGTTCCTGGCGTCGCCCGGCTTCGCCGTCGACGCCGTGGACACGACCGGTTCGGGCGATGTCTTCCGGGCCGGCTTCATCTACGGGCTCCTGCACGGCTGGCCGATCGACCGCATGCTTCGGATGGCGAACGCGGCGGCGGCCGTCGCCTGCACCCGTGTCGGGGCGATGGCCAGCATCCCGACGCTCGACGAGGCGCTGGCGCTGGTCGGTCGGACCTGACGCAGTCAGTCGGAACTGACGGTGACTAGTCGGGACTGACGGTCGTCAGTCGGAACTGACGATGATTGGTCGGTTCTGACGATTGTCAGTCGGAGGGAACGACCGCCAGTCGACTGACTCGGTTCACTGACTGACATGAATCGCCGACTGACATAGACCTTGGACCGACAAGGATTGCCGACTGACATGGATCTTCGACTGACAAGGATCACCGACTGACTAGGATCATCGACTGACGAGTGTCATCGACTGACAAGGAACACCGACTGACAAGCGGCAATGCCCTGAGGACTCCCATGCAGCATCCCTTCGACTCCGTGCGTGACGTCCCGCGGCGCGTCTTCCTCGAGCTGGGCCTGAAAGGCGGCCTGGCGCTGGCCGCGACGCCGCTATTGATGGACTCGCTCCTGTCCACGTCGGCGCCGGGCACGCTCCACGCCGCGCCGGTGGCCGTGGACAAGGCCATGCTGAACCGGGTGCTCGCCAAGGCACTCGCCAAGGGCGGCACCTTTGCCGATGTCTACATCGAGAACCGGCTCTCGCGCGACATCGTGATGGAGGAGGGGCGCTTCAAGAGCGCCCAGGTCGGCATCAGCCAGGGCGCCGGCGTCCGCGTCATCGTCGGCGACAAGACCGGCTACGCCTACACCGACGAGGTGTCCGAGGCGAAGCTGATCCGGGCCGCCGAGGTGGCCTCGTACATCGCGAAGGACGGCAAGCCGGCGAAGCCGGTCGACGTGAAGGACGCCAGGCGGCCGTCGTTCGTGACGGTGAAGTTACAGCTGAACGACATCGCCGATGCGAGGCGGCTGGACGTGATGCGTCGTGCGAACGACGCCGCGCTCGCCTACGACCCGCGCATCAAGATGGCGTCGATCAGCTACTACGACGAGGTCCGCGGCCGCGTCATTGCCACGAGCGAGGGCACGTACATCGCCGACGAGCTTCCGCTGCTGTTCTTCATCGTCCAGACGTTGAGCGAAGGCAACGGCACGCGGCACATGGGGCGCGAGCGCCTGAGCCGCCATTCAGGCTTCGAGATGTTCGACGAGGTGAAACCCGAGGACGTGGCCCGGGCGTGCGCGCGCGAGTCGATCGCGATGCTGGAGGCGAAAGACGCGCCCGCCGGCCGGATGGACGTGGTGATGCAGAACGGGTGGGGCGGCGTGCTCGTGCACGAGGCCGTCGGCCACCCGCTCGAGGCCGACAACATCGCGAAGAAGCTCGGCGCCTTCACGGGCAAGCTCGGGCAGAAGGTGGCGAGCCCGCTGTTCACGATGGTGGACGACGGGACGATGCCGAACCACCGCGGCACGATCAACGTCGACGACGAGGGGACGCCGGCGCAGAAGACCGTCCTGATCAAGGACGGTGTGCTGGAGATGTACATGACCGACGTCCTTTCGGCTGGCCAGCTGAAGCTGCCGCGCACCGGGAACGGGCGCCGCGAGAGCTTCCGCTGTCTGCCGATTCCCAGGATGACGAACACATACATCGAGAACGGGAAGGATAGGCCGGAGGACGTGCTCGCCTCGACCAGGAGCGGCATCTACGTGCAGAGCCTCAGCGGCGGGAGCGTCGATCCCACGTCCGGGGTCTTCAACTTCACCTGCCGTGAAGCGTACCTGATCGAGAACGGCCGGAAGACGACGCCAGTGAAGGGTGCGACCCTCATCGGCAGCTGCCTCGACATCATCCAGAACATCGACGCCGTCGGCAACGACCTGGACCACGGCCCGGGCGTCTGCGGCAAGGGGCAGAGCGCCGAGGTGGACTGCGGGCAGCCGACCGTGCGCCTGCGCGGCATCAACGTGGGCGGCTCGCGCGCGAGAGGGTGAGGAGGAGGCGCATATGGACTACAAGGCACTCGCGGAGCAGATCGTGAAGTCGGCCCGGGCGCGCGGGGCGGACGCGGCCGAAGCCTACCTCCAGGCCGGGCGCACGCTCTCGATCGACGTTCGCAACGGGGCGCTGGAAACGGTGGAGGAGGCGGCATCGCAGGGCGTCGGCGTGCGCGTGTTCGTAGGCGGGCGGATGGCCTTCGCCAGCTGCAACGACCTGGCGCGGGCGTCCATCGACAACGCCGTCGGGCGCGCCATCGAGTTCGCGCGTTCAACCACCGCCGACCCGAACAACGTAGTGCCGGACGACGCGGCCACGCCGACGGTCGAGGGGCTCTACGACCCGGCGATTGGCAAGGTCCCGATGGATCGGAAGATTGAGCTGGCGATCCGGCTCGAGGCGCTGGCCATGAAGAACCCGCGCATCACCAAGAGCGCGGGAGCCAGCTACGGCGAAGGCGAGGCCGAGATCTTCCTCGCCAACTCGAACGGCGTGTCGAAAAGCTACCGGCAGTCGTCGTGCTCGCTCGGGGTGTCGGTCGTGGCCGAGAAGGGCGAGCAGAAGTCGCCGGGCGGCAAGTCGTGCTCCCGGCGCTTCTTCGCCGACCTCGAGCCGCCGGAGGCGATTGCGGGGAAGGCCATCGTGCAGGCGGTGGAACTGCTCGACCCGCGCATGGTCAAGACGCAGCGCGCGGCGATCATCGTCGACGCCGACGTCGCCCGGTCCTTCCTCGGCGGCATCCTCGCGGCGATCAACGGCGAGAGCGTGCTGCAGAGGGCCAGCTTCCTGGCTGCGATGCTGGACAAGCCGGTCGCGTCGGCCCTCCTCACGCTCACCGACGACGGCCTCCGGCCAAAGGGGCTCGCGAGCGCGCCGTTCGACGGCGAGGGCGTGGCCACGATGAAGCGGGTCGTGGTAGACAAGGGCGTTTTGAAGGGCTTCCTCTACAACACCGCGGTCGCGAAGCGAGCCGGGGTGACGAGCACCGGCAATGCGTCGCGCGGCGGGTTCACGTCGCTGCCGGGCATCGGGCCGCACAACGTCGTGATGGCGGCCGGCACGACGCCTCCGGCGGAGATCGTCAAGGCGACGAAGACCGGGCTGTGGCTCAAGGGGGTCACCGGCTACGGGATCAACCCGGTGAACGGGAACTTCAGCGGCGGTGCGTCGGGGCTGTGGATCGAGAACGGCCAGGTGGCGTTCCCCGTCAAGGGCCTCACCATCGCCGGCACGGCGGCCGAAATTCTGAACGGGATCGACCTGGTCGGGTCCGAACTCGACCTCAGCATGGCCCTGGCCGCGCCGATGTTCCGAATTCGGGAGATGCAGATCGGAGGCGAATAGTCGGACTGACGATGGTCAGTCGGTTCTGGCGGTGTCAGTCGGTTCTGACGATGTCAGTCGGTTGTGACGATGTCAGTCGGGGCTGACGATGGTCAGTCGAATGTGACGAAGAGGACCGACTGATGCGCATCGCCGACTGACGAGGGTCATCGACTGACGGGTTCATCGACTGACGAAGCTCACCGACTGACTCGCTTCACCGACTGACAAGGATCGCCGACTGACCATCCTGTCGTTCCTCAATCGCCACGAGCGCCTGTTGTGGGGCCTGCACAGCCTCTGGGCGCTCGCGCTCGGCGTCGTCGTCATGTGGGCAGGCTCGCGCAACTACGCCTGGCTCCGCGTCACCATCTTCCACCTCGCGTTCCTCTGGATCACGAGCCTGTTGGTGCCGGCGCTGGTCGATCGGCCGGCAACGGGGACGAAGTGGCGCGGGCGCCTGCGGCTCGTCATCAACTACTTCACCAAGAACTTCTACCAGCAGCTGCTGTTCTTCCTGCTGCCCATCTACTACGCGTCGGCCTCGGCCTGGTCGGCCAACCTGCTGTTTGTCGGCTTCGTGGCGGTGTCGGCGCTGGTGTCGACGGTCGACGTCGTCTTCGACCAGCATCTGTCGGTCCGCCGGGGGCTGACGGCGGTGTTCTTCGCGTTCAACCTGTTCGTCTGCATCAACGTGATGCTTCCCGTCCTGTGGAGCATCAGCAACGGCGTCGCGCTCCGGGTGAGCGCCATCCTGGCCATCCTCGCCTTTGCGACCGTCCGCTACGGCTTCGGCGAACTGGCGCGGTTCGACCGGCGACGGCAGATCGGGCTCGCCGCGATCGCGCTCGTCCTGCTCGTTGCGCTCGGACGGCCGCTCATCCCGCCCGCGCCCTTGCGGGTGCTCCAGACCGAATTCGGCACGGGGATCGACCGGCGCGTGTTCCAGGTGACCGGCCCGATCAACGCGCTGCCGGCCGGCTGGTCCGGCCGGGTGTACGGCGTCACGTCCATCTACGCCCCGCTGGGCCTTCACGACCGCGTGTGCCACCGCTGGTACCAGGGCGGGCGTCTGGTGTTCATGTCCCCGTTGTACAGACTCGAGGGTGGGCGGCCCGAGGGCTTCCGCCTGTGGACGAGCGCGCCGGCGGCAGACGTCCACCCGGGCGAGCGTCTGTCCGTGGAGGCCTGGACTGAGGCGGGACAGCTCGTCGGCAGGGCTGAGATACGGGGGAAATAGCAGACGGCAGACAGAAGGCAGTAAGCAGTAGGCAGTAAGCAGTAGGCAGTAGGCAGTAGGGAGCCAGAAGACGGAGAATCGCCAGCGGCAGCCGTTGCAGGTCATGTGATGACACATTGCATTGCATCTGATGCATAATGTGCTATCATCATGATGTCATGCGAACGACGGTCGATATCGACGAGCCGGTTCTCAAGGAACTGAAGCGCCTGACGCAGCGGGAGGGCAGGGCCCTGGGGCGGGTCGTGTCGGACCTGCTCGCCGAGTCGCTTGGCCGGCGTCGGGCCGCGTTGCCGACGGCACCGGTCTTCGCGTGGACGTCGCGTCCGATGGACGCGCGCGTCGACCTGGCGGACAAGGACGCCGTCCGAGCGGCGCTCGATGCCTCGGAGGCCGCCGAGCGGACCGGGGGCGGGGCGTCGTGAGCTACGCCATCGACGTCAACGTCTTTCTCCATGCGTCGGACCGCTCGAGTGCGCACAGCGCCAGGGCGCTGGAGTTCCTTGCGGAGTGCGCCGCCGGCCCGGAGGTCGTCTGCGTGGCGTGGCCGACGCTGATGGCCTACCTGCGTCTGGCCACCCATCCCTCGATCTTCGCGCATCCGCTCTCCCCGGACGAAGCCATGGGCAACATCGAGGCGTTTCTGCGACTGCCGCACGTGCGGGCGCTCGGCGAGGAGGAGGGATTCTGGGCGGTGTACCGCGACGTGGCGGGGTCGACGCCGACACGCGGAAACCTCGTCCCGGACGCGCATCTGGCGGCGCTGCTGCGCCAGCACGGCGTGACGACGCTCTTCACGAATGACAAGGACTTCAGGAAGTTCGACTTCCTGAAAGTGCGGAATCCGTTCGATTCGGCGCCGGTGCGTTGATCCGGCGTGTGCGTGCGATGACGACTTCCTACACAGCGAAAGATATCACCGTTCTCGAGGGCCTGGAGCCGGTCCGCAAGCGCCCCGGCATGTACATCGGCGGTGTCGGCTCGGCCGGCCTCCACCACCTCGCCTGGGAGATCATCGACAACGCCATCGACGAGGCGATGAACGGCCACGCCTCGTCGCTCGGCGTGACGTTGCACGCCGACGGCGCGTCGATCTCGGTGACCGACGACGGCCGCGGCATTCCGGTGGACAGGCACCCGCAGACGAAGAAGAGCGCGCTCGAAGTGATCTTCACGATGCTGCACGCCGGCGGGAAGTTCGGCGGCGGCAGCTACAAGACGGCAGGCGGCCTCCACGGCGTCGGCGCGAGCGTGGTGAATGCGCTGTCGAAGGAACTGGTCGCCACCGTCAGGCGGGACGGCGCGCAGTGGGAGCAGCGGTTCAAGCAGGGCAAGCCCGTCGGCCCGCTCAAGCGGCTCGGCGCGGCCCGCGGCACCGGCACGACGGTCTACTTCCATCCCGATCCGACGATCTTCCCGCGGATCGAGTTCGAGCCGTTGGTGATCCGCGAGCGCCTGGAAGTTGCCAGCTACCTGCACAAGGGCCTGAAGGTCCTCTTCGACGATCAGTCGAATGGCAGGAAGGAGACGTTCGAGCACGCGGAAGGGCTGATCGAATTCCTCCGGAAGGTCTTGACGGATCGCACGCTCAAGCCGGTTCACGAAGCGCCGTTTACGCTGACCAAGGCCAACGGCCTGCGCGCGGAGCTGGTGCTGCAGTGGACCGAGGGGACCGACGAGCTCGTGAAGAGCTACGTGAACGGCATTCCGACCGGCTCGGGCGGCACGCACGAGAACGGCCTGCGAGCCGGCCTCGGCAAGGCGGTTCGGAACTACATCGAGACGCACGCGCTCTCGCCGAAGGGCGTCACGATCACCGCCGAGGACATCCGCGAAGGGCTGGTCGGCATCCTGAGCGTGTTCATGGAGGAGCCGCAGTTCCAGGGGCAGACCAAGGACCGGCTCAACAACCCCGAGGTACTGTCGGCAGTGGACTCGATGGTCCGTCCCGCCCTCGAGCTCTGGATGAACGAGAACCGGAGCATCGCCGAGGCCATCGTCGGCCGCATCATCCTGGCCGCCCGCGCGCGGGAAGCCAGTCGCGCCGCGCAGCAGGAGGTCACCCGCAAGAGCGCCACGTCGCATCGGCTCACGCTGCCGGGCAAGCTGAGCGACTGCACGTCGTCCACGCGCTCCGAGAGCGAGATCTTCGTCGTCGAGGGGGACTCGGCCGGAGGGTCCGCCAAGCAGGGCCGCGACCGCACGCGACAGGCGATCCTGCCGCTGCGGGGCAAGGTGCTCAACACCGAGAGCGCGTCGCTCAGCAAGGTGCTCGAGAACAAGGAGCTGTCGGACCTGGTGACGGCGCTCGGGTGCGGGCTCGGGAAGAACTTCGACATCTCGCGCCTTCGCTACGGCCGGGTCATCATCCTGGCCGACGCCGATTCGGACGGGAACCACATCGCTACGCTGCTGCTGACGTTCATCTACCGCCACATGCCGCAGCTGATCGCGCGCGGTCACGTCTACCTGGCACAGCCGCCGCTCTACCGGATCGACATCGGGCGCGAGACGCACTGGGCGCTCGACGACGCGCATCGCGACCGGATCCTGTCCCGGCACGGGGCCGGACGGGCGACGCCCGAGATCACCCGGTTCAAGGGGCTCGGGGAGATGATGCCGAAGGTGCTGTGGGACACGACGCTGAACCCGAAGACGCGCCGCCTGCTACGGGTCGAGATCGCGGACCAGATCGTGACCGACCGCGTCATCAACGAGCTGATGGGGCGCGACGCTTCGGCGAGGTTCCGGTTCATCATGGATCGGGCTGAGGAGGCCGAGGAACTGGACGTGTAGTCGGAACTGACGCGGGTCAGTCGGTTCTGACGGTGAGTGGTCGGTTCTGATGATGAGTGGTCCGTTCTGACGATGAAGGGTCCGTTCTGACGATGAAGGGTCGGAGCTGACGATGAGGGGTCGGAGCTGACGATGAGGGGTCGAACGCGCCGAGCGGCCTCGATGTCGACGACCGCGCTGGTCGCGCTCGCGGCGTGGGCTGGCGCCGCGCCCGGTCACGCCGCGGCTCCCCAGCTCGTTCCCGTATACGGCGGCGCCAACCCCGCGCTGGTGGTGAAGTGGGTGGCCCTCACGGCCGCGCATGAACCGGGCCTCGTGGATGCCGCCGCGCGCGAGGCGCTGGCTTTCTCGCCAAGGGAGCTCGCAGGGATTCTGTACGCCGTCGAGACGGCACGCCTGCCGGTGAAGCCCGTCGATGTGCCGGACGTCCTCGCCCGCGGTGCCGTCCTGCACACCGACGTCGCCGCCGCCGAGATGCGCGGCGCGCAGAAGGCCGACGAGGCGAGTTCCGGGGGGCTGGCGTTCGCCCACTTCGGGCTGGCGGAGGGGCTCGTGTGGCGGCTGGCCTCGCGTGCGTCGTCGCACCCGTTGATCAATGCCTGGTGCGTGGCTGCCGGCTCGGTGCTCTCGTCACAGATGGAAGTGGCCGAGGCGCCGGCCTTCCTCGACCGGGCGTTGAAGGCCTTTCCGGACGATCCCCAACTGCTGCTCCTGGCGGGGGCGGCCCGCGAGCTGCGTGCATCGCCCCGAGTGCAGGAGGCCGAAGATCTCTCTGCCGCCACGCGCCGCGACTTGGGGGACGCGCGCCAGAATCTCCGTCGGGCGGAGGCGTTCTACCGCCGCGCGCTCGAGGCTGCCCCGACGGAGATCGAATCCCGGATCCGCCTGGGTCGGGTTCTCGGCCTGACCGGTCGCCACGCGGAGGCCCTGGCCGAACTCGAGACGGCCGGACGCCGCGTGGCCGCGGGCGTCGACGCCGGCGTCGTCGTCGATCCCCCGCTCCAGTTCTACCTGGCGCTCTTTCTCGGGGAAGCGCAGGACGCCTCGAACCGGATCGACGACGCGCGACGTTCGTACGAGCGGGCACTGGAACTCTACCCGGGCGCGTCGTCTGCGTGGCTCGGCCTGAGCCGGCTGGAGTGGCGGAACGGGACTCGTGACGCAGCGACCGCGGCGGTCGTGCGAATGGCCGATCCCCACCCGTCGGGACGTCTCAACGACAATCCGTGGGGCGACTACTTCTCCGCCGGCCCCGCCAGGGACGTCGACCGGAAGCTGGAGGCGCTGGCCTCGACGGTTGGGGGCCGGCGATGAGCCGCGCGGGTGCGCGCCATGTTCTTCTGGCAGCGGCCGTGGCCGTCGCGCTGGCGGCTCTTCCTGCGGCCCACCAGCAGGCGACGTTCTCGGCCGGCGTCGAAGCCGTCCGCGTCGACGCGCTGGTGCTGGACGGCACACGCGTGGTGACCGGGCTTGGCCCGGAGGACTTTCAAATCCGCGACAACGGCGTGCCGCAGACGGTGGGCGTGGTCCGCCTCGAGCATGTGCCGCTGTACGTCGTGCTCGTGCTCGACGCGAGCAACAGCGTCGTCGGCGCCCGGCTCGACCACCTGCGCGCGGCCAGTCTGGCCGCAATCGGCGGCCTGGTCGAAGCCGACCAGGCTGCCATGCTCACCTTCAACCACTCGGTGTCGCTCGTGTCGGGGCGGACGGGCGACGCCCGGACCCTGCGAGAAGCCGTGCAGCAGGTCAGGCCGGGCGGCGGGACGGCGCTCTACGACGCGCTGCACGCCGGCATCGTCGTCGGGAACTCGAAGGAGGCCCGCACGCTCGTCCTCGTCTTTACCGACGGTGCCGACACCTCGAGCTTCCTGACCAGAGAGGCGGTGCGCGACACCGCTCGCAGAAGCGACGCGGTGATCTACGTTGCCCTGGAAGGGAAGCAGACGCCATTTCTCGACGCACTCTCGGCCGAAACCGGGGGGTCGGTCTCGAAGGTCGGCTCCACCAGGGACCTGCCGGGCCTTTTCACGCGGATTCTCGACGAGTTCAGGCAGCGCTACCTGATCGGCTACACACCGCAAGGTGTGACCACAGGCGGCTGGCACCGGATCGAGATCAGCGTCAAGGGCCGTCCCTATACGGTCAGGGCACGGGCGGGATACCAGGTCGGACGATAGTCGGGACTGACGAGAATCAGCGACCGGCATGGTACAGTTGAGGGATGTCGGCTGAGTCCCCCAGGAAACCCCTGTCGTTGCCGGTGGTGTGGCGCGAGGCGCGCGACCTCGTCTGGGTGCACCGCCGTCGGCTGTCGCTCGGCCTCGCCCTGCTCCTGGTGAACCGATTGGCCGGGCTCGTGCTGCCGGCCACATCCAAGTACCTGATCGACGACGTGGTGGGGAAGCACCGGAGCGACCTGCTGGTCACGCTGGCGGCGGCAGCCGGCTGCGCCACCGTCGTCCAGGCGGCGACGTCGTTTGCGCTCTCGCAGGTGCTCGGCGTGGCCGCCCAGCGGGCCATCACCAACCTTCGGCGCGACGTGCAGGCGCACGTGCTGCGCCTGCCGGTCGGCTACTTCGACTCCACGAAGTCCGGCGTCCTGATTTCGCGGATCATGACCGACGCCGAGGGCATCCGGAACCTGGTGGGCACCGGGCTCGTGCAACTCGTCGGCGGCCTGGTCACCGCCAGCATCGCGCTGGGACTTCTGTTCTACCTGAACTGGCGACTGACCACGATCACGCTCGTCATCCTCCTGACGTTCGGAGGCGGGATGGCGGTGGCGTTCAAGCGCCTCCGGCCGCTGTTCCGCGAACGCGGCAAGATCAACGCGGATGTGACCGGGCGTCTGGGCGAGAGCCTCGGCGGCATCCGCATCGTCAAGTCGTACATCGCCGAGAAGCGCGAGGAGATCGTCTTCACGAAGGGCGCGCACCGGTTGTTCCGGAACGTGGCGCAGTCGATTACGGGGGTGTCGGCCATCACCGCGTTCTCGACGGTGATCGTCGGCGCCATCGGCGTACTGATGATCGTGATGGGCGGCCGCGCGATCCTGTCGGGGGCGATGACCCTCGGCGACTTCATCATGTACCTGTTCTTCGTCGGGCTGGTCGCGGCGCCGCTCGTCCAGATCGCATCGATCGGCACGCAGGTCACCGAGGCGTTCGCCGGCCTCGATCGCATTCGCGAGATCAGGTCGATGGCGACGGAAGGGCAGGAGGACCAGGGGAAGCGGCCGCTCGACTCGCTTCGCGGCGACGTGCGGTTCGACCGCGTGAGCTTCGAGTACACGCCCGGCGTGCCGGTGCTCCGCGACGTGTCGTTCGACTCGCCGGCCGGCTCGACAACGGCGCTCGTCGGGTCGAGCGGCTCCGGCAAGAGCACGCTCATCAGCCTCGTCATGGCGTTCAATCGGCCGAAGTCCGGGGAGTTGTTCGTCGACGGCCTGCCGCTGGCCGACGTCCGGCTGCACGACTTCCGGTCGCACCTGGGCGTGGTGCTGCAGGACAACTTCCTGTTCGACGGCACGATTGCGGAGAACATCGCGTTCGGCCGGCCGGGCGCCAGCCGGGCCGAGGTCGAGCACGTCAGCCGCATCGCGCACTGCGAGGCGTTCATCCATGAGTTCCCCGACAGGTACGAGACGATCGTCGGCGAACGCGGCGTCAAGCTGTCGGGCGGGCAGCGCCAGCGCGTCGCCATCGCGCGAGCGATCCTGGCGGACCCGCGCATTCTGGTCCTGGACGAGGCGACGTCGAGCCTCGACAGCGAGAGCGAGGCGATGATCCAGGACGGCCTGCGCGCGCTGCGGCAGGGGCGTACGACGTTCGTGATCGCCCACCGGCTCTCGACGATCCGCAGCGCCGACCAGATTCTGGTCCTCGAGGCGGGGCAGGTCGTGGAGCGCGGGACGCACGCGGAACTGCTGGCCGCCCGCGGCCGGTACCGCCAGCTCCACGACAGGCAGTACCGGCTCGAACAGGACCGGTTCGTCAATCCGGGAGAGGAACTCCCCTCGGAAGCCTTATGAAGACCAAGGACCTCGGTTTCAACACGAAGATGGTGCACGCCGGCCACCCGCACGACGAGTACGGCAGCGCCGTCACGCCGATCTACCAGACGTCGACCTTCGCGTTCGACAACGCCCAGATGGGAGCGGATCGGTTCGCCGGGCGGGCGGACGGCTTCATCTACACGCGCATCGGCAACCCGACGATCCGGGCGCTCGAGCAGAACCTCGCCGCGCTCGAGAACGGCGCGGACGCCGTTGCGACGGCTTCAGGGATGGGCGCGGTGAGCGTCATCTACATGGCACTGCTCTCGCAAGGGGCGCACCTGGTGAGCACCGGGTCGGTCTACGGCCCGTCGCGCGGCCTGATTGAAAAGCAGTTCAGCCGCTTCGGCGTCGAGTACAGCTACGTGGACACGTCGGACGTCGAGAACATCAGGGCGTCGATCAGGCCGAACACGAAGATGGTCTACCTGGAGTCGCCGTCGAACCCGGCGATGCTCGTCACCGACATCCGCGCGGCGTCCGAGGCGGCGCACCGGCACGGCGCGCTCGTGGTGGTCGACAACACGTTCGCCAGCCCGTACCTGCAGAAGCCGCTCGACCTCGGCGCCGACATCGTCTTCCATTCGGTGACCAAGTTCATCAACGGCCACGCAGACGTGGTGGGCGGCATCATCGTGGCGAGGGACCCAGGGGTAGGCCGCCAGCTGCGCACCATGATGGTGACGCTCGGCGTGAACATGGACCCGCACCAGGCGTACCTCGTCAACCGGGGCGTGAAGACGCTGTCGCTGCGCGTCGAGCGGGCGCAGGAGAACGCGATGACGATCGCGCGCTGGCTCGAGGCGCACCCGAAAGTGGACTGGGTGCGCTACATCGGGTTGCCCTCACACCCCCAGCACGAGCTGGTGAAGCGGCAGATGTCCGGCTTCGGGTCGATGATCAGCTTCGAGTTGAAGGGCGGCTTCGAGGCTGGGCGCAGCCTGATGGACAACGTCGGACTGGCCACGCTCGCCGTGTCGCTCGGCGGCGTCGAGACGCTCATCGAGCACCCCGCGTCGATGACCCACGCCGGGATGTCCCAGGCGGACCGGCTCGAGGGCGGCATCACCGACGGGCTCGTTCGCTACTCGGTCGGCATCGAGGACGTCGGCGACCTGATCGCCGATCTCGAGCAGGCCATCGCGAAGGTGTAGGGTCTAGTCGAGGCTGTACGTCATCCCCGCCTTGAGCACGCTCAACCTGAGATTCCGGCCGGTCGCCAGCTGACCGGCCGGGGTCCCGTCCACGGATCCCTTCCTCGCGTCGATCACCACCACGCTGCTCCTGCCGAGCACCTCGAACCGGCGTCCGGTCACGAAGATGGCCGTCGCTTCGTCGATGCCGATTCCTACCAGGTCCGGATGATCGAGGACGGCGCTCACGAGCCGGTTCGTCCGCTGGCGCTTCAGGAAATGCTGATCGATGATGGCTTCCGGGAAGAGGCCGAGCCCCGGCTTCGTGTCCGTGCTGGCGGCCGTGATGCTCTGGAGGTCGAAGGCGTCGCCCGTGATCATCACGCGCGACATGACGGCAGCGCCGGCGCTCGTGCCGCCGACGAGGGCACCCGCTGCGTAGCGCGCCTGGATGACCTCCGGAATACCGGTGCCCTCGAGCGCCTTCATCAACCTGGTCTGGTCGCCGCCGGGGAACCAGATGAAGCTCGACGCCTTGACCATGGCCGTCGCCTCGGCGGGCCGCGTCGGGTCGGCCACGACCGCCTTGGGCAGGCCGGCCTCCTGCCACATCTTCACGGCGTTGGCTCCCGTCTCGGCGAGTTCCGAGGCTTGCGGGAAGATGACCACCTGGCCTGCCGACCCGCCGGCCGCCCCGACGGCGCACTTCATGATGTCGGAAGTCGTGCCGTTGCCTCCGATGATCAGCAGGTGGCCCTTCGGCGCAGCCGGGACGGACCCAGCGATTCCCGACGCGGACACACAAAACGCGACCGCAGCGACAAGCGACAGCGAGATCGCACGCAGCATGGCGGAGGTCCCTGAACGGCATCGACCGGGGGGAGACAGAACGGCCCGGGCGATGGTACAACAGATGGAGATGACGACGCTCCCCGACCTCGAACGGCGGCTCCGGCTGGCACTGGGCGGGACGCTGCCCGGCGTCGACGCGCAGATGCGGATGGCGCCGACTCCGAGGCCGGGTTGGCTGCCCCGGCGGTCACCCGAGCAGTCGCGTCCGGCCGCGACGCTGCTGCTGCTGTTTCCGGGGGCGTCGCCCGCGCACGTCTTGCTGACCGTGCAATCCAGCCGGCTCCCGAGCCACGCCGGCCAGGTGTCGCTGCCGGGCGGGGCCGTCGAGGACGGAGAGGACCTCGAGCAGGCGGCGCTTCGGGAGGCGCGCGAAGAAACCGGCATCGAGCCGGGCGCCGTTCGTCTGCTTGGACGGTTGACACCGCTCCACATCCCGGTGAGCGGCTTCATCCTGAACACTGTCGTCGGAGTGGCCGAGACGCGGCCCGACTTCAGGCTGGCCGATACGGAGGTCGACCAGATACTGGAACCCAGTCTCGACGACCTGCTCGACCCGGGCGCGGTGCGCCGATTCCCGCGACTCAAGGACGGCCTGTTCCAGGACGTTCCGTATTTCGCGGTCGATGGGGTGCAGGTCTGGGGCGCCACGGCGATGGTGCTCGCCGAGTTCCTGGAGATGGTACGGCAAGGCTGAAGCCTCGCCCTGCACATGGGGCGACCCTTCAGGGTTGCCGCGTGACCCCCAGGGCCTTCAACCGGTCGACGACCTCCTGCCCCTGGGTCGCCGTCGCTCCCGACTTGTCCACGTGGAGGATCTTCCCGTCCTTTCCGATGTAGAACGTCCAGCGCGACGCGAAGGCCCGTTCCGCGGTCACCACGCCGTAGGCCCTCGCCACTTCCTTGCCGGGGTCGCTCAAGATGGGGTAGTCGAGCTCGAGCGATTCGGCGAACTTCCTGTTCACGTCCGGTGTGTCGACGCTGGCGGTGAAATAGGCCACACCGGTCTCGCGGATGGCGGCGCCGCTCTCACGGAGCGACTTGCATTCGGCCGTTCAGCCACCCGTGAACGCCTTGGGGAACCAGGCGATCACGACGGCTTGCTTTCCCTTGAAATCGGCCAGGGTGTAGGTCTTGCCGTCCGAGCCCGGCAGCGAGAATGCCGGCGCCAGGTCGCCGACCTTCAAATCGACCGCCTGCTGCGCGTGAACGCCCGCAGCCGCGACGAGTACCAGTCCGAGCGCCGTGCAGAAGGTGGCGAACCCCTCCATATGCAGTCCTCCCGATGTCATTGTAACCACTCCGGGCGTGTATTTTCGCGACAGTAGTCACGTTGGGAGTGTTTTTCGGAGGTCGTACGGCCGAGAAGAGGAATCATGGGAGTGTCGGCGCAGGATTCCCGTCTGCACGTGCCCGGGTTCCGCGATGGTCTCGGCGAGCGACTGACCGTGGCGCAGCCGTCCCGGGGCGAACTCGAGTACCTTCATTTCTGCCCCTCCCTTGCCTCGGCACCATTCTTCGCTTCGAGCGTCAAGACAAGGGTCGCCCGGCTGGCGCGATTCACCCACGGGTCCTACACCCGGGTGAGGCGCGTCGAGCAGGCCGTCGACGGGGACGGTTCGCTCGCCCTGGTCTCGACCCACGTGGCCGGCCGCCGCCTCGCGGAAATCCTCGATGTTGCGGCTCGTGCGGACCTCAAGCCGACGACGGCCGGAGTGCTCGGCGTGACCCGTCAGGTCATGACGGCGGCCGCGCTCCTGCACGACTTTGCGCCCGACGGGTTCCACGGCGCGCTCGGGCCCGAGCGGCTGATACTGACCGCCGACGGCCGGATCGTGGTCGCCGAACACGTCCTCGGGACGGCGGTAGAACAGGCGGCGGGCGCCTGGGGCGCGACCCGCCTGTGGCAGGAGTTCCGGCTTGCCGCGCTCTCCGACACGGGCCTGACCCACTACGGTCGCCGAACCGACGTCCTTCAGATCGGCCTGACCGCGCTCGCGCTCTGTCTGGGCCGCCCGCTGGAGGCCGGGGACTACCCCGACCAGCTCGGGTACCTGCTCGCGCGGCTGACCGAGGTGCGCCAGGACCGGACCGAAGTGTCGATGCGGCCGGCGCTGCGCGCCTGGTTCGAACGCACGCTGGCGCTACGGGGCGACTCCGCTTACGGGTCGCTGCTCGATTCCCAGAAGGCGCTCGCCCAGCTGATGCAGGAGGCGGATTACGCCGGGGCGTCGGCAGAGTGGGTGGGGTTCGTCCGCCTGTGCGAAACGGCGGCCGTCAGGGTGCCGCTCGTCGTCAAGGTCCCCGAACCGGCCGAGGCGGCTCGGGCGGCAGGCGTTCCCGAGCCGGTCGAACCGGCTCCGACAGCATCCGTCGCCGAGACCGTCCCGGTCATCGACGACCGGCCGAGGATGATCGCCGAGGTCCAGCAACCGCGGACGGTCGAATCAGACCCGTTCGGGCCATGGCCTGTGGCGGTGGCAGCCGAGAGTGCCGCCACGCTGCTCGACGTGCTCATGACGGCACCGCCGCCCGACGAGCCGCTGCTCTCCGTCAAACCGAACGCGCCGACCGCTGCAACCCAACCCGCGAAGGTCGTGCCGCCGCTCGATCCTCCCCAGGTGACTCCCGACCCGTGGGCTCAGGCGAAGGCGGCTCCGGTCCATCCGGAGCCGCTCTTCGAAGTGCGGAATGACGGGACGGTTGCGGCCGCAGCGACGCCGTTCGAGGTCCGGACCGAGCCTCTGGCCGAGCCCACGAGCGTGGCCGACTGGCACGCCGCTGGAGCACCCTCGCCTCATCAACCGGTCGCGCGCGTCGAGAGCGGTACGGTACGTCGCAGCGCAGGCCAGGAGGCGCGGCCGAGAGTCAGGAGCCAGCCGACCTCGCGGCGCTGGGTGCGCCTGCTCGTGATCGCGCTCCTGGCCGGGGTGGGGACCACGGCGGCCGTGTACGCCCCGCATCTCTGGACAGTCGCCTACAACACGTTCCGAACCTCCGGGCGTGTGACGATCGAGAGCAACCCGCCGGGAGCGCTGATTACGGTGGACGGCCAGGTCCGCGGCCACACGCCGGCGACCCTCAGGTTCGAGCCCGGCAGGCACCTCCTGGAGGTACAGGCCGGCGGGTCTGCCAAGGCGAAGGCGATCGACGTTCAGGCCCGCGCGGAGATGACCGAGACGTTCATCCTGCCGGAGGCGGGCGAACGGGGCGGGTTCCGAATCACCACCTATCCGTCGCCCGGGCGGATCACCATCGACGGCATGTTCCGCGGAGAAGCGCCACTCAGGGTTACCGACCTCACGCCAGGCACCCATACGCTGGTCGTCGAGACGAAGCTGGGCACGCAGGAGCAGGACGTCGTCGTCCAGTCGGGGGCGGTACTGCAGCTGGCCGTGCCGACGGCGTCGTGGGTGAAGGTGGACTCGCCGATCGATCTGGATGTCCTCGAAGATGGCCGCCTGCTCGGCAAGACGTCGAGTGGTCCGGTTCTGGTCCGTCCGGGCCGGCACCGCCTCGACTTCACGAGCAAGGAACTCGGCCTGAAGCTCCGGCACGTCATCGACGCGGTGCCGGGCCAGGTGGTGACCGTGCCGCTCGATCTCCCGAACGGCATGCTGAACGTGTACGCCGACCAGACCGCCGAGGTCTTGGTTGACGGCGAGAAGGTCGGCGAGACCCCGGTCCCGAGCCTGCAGCTTCCGCTTGGCCCGCACGACGTCGTCCTGCGCCATCCCAAGTACGGAGAGGTGCGCTACACCGTGCGCGTGACGCTGGTGGCGCCCGTGAACCTGAGCGTCACCTTTCGGAAGTAGCGATCTTGCGAAGTAGCGATCTTGCGAGGTGGGGATCGTGCGAAGTGGGGATCTTGGGATGTGGCGATCTTACGAACCGACGGTCGGTACCCGTCCCCAGTTCGCAAGCTCCCACTTCGCACGATCGCCAGTTCGCACGATCGCCAGTTCGCACGATCGCCAATTCGCACGATCGCCAATTCGCACGATCGCAAGATTTCTGGTGTCCCTGTCAGTATCCCAGTGACTGCCTGAGCCACCGCTCGGCGTCCCCGACCGTCATGCCCTTCCGCCGCGCGTAGTCTTCCACCTGGTCGAGGCCGATCCGGCCGACACTGAAGTACTTCGCCTCGGGGTGGCTGAAGTAGAGGCCGCTCACGCTGGCCGCCGGTGACATCGCGAACGTTTCGGTCAGCGTGATGCCGAGCGGAACGGCACCGAGCAGGTCGAACAGCCGCTGCTTCTCGTGGTGGTCCGGGCACGCCGGGTAGCCGAAGGCGGGGCGGATGCCTCGGAATCTCCCGGCGCGGGTGTCGTCGGCGGTCAGGCGTTCGTCGCGACCGTAGCCCCACTCTCGCCTCGCCTCGGCGTGCAGGTACTCCGCGAACGCCTCGGCCAGGCGATCGGCCAGCGCCTTGACCATGATCGCGCGGTAGTCGTCCTGCTGCTGCTCGAACCGCGTCACGAGGTCGTCCGCGCCGATGCCGGCCGTCACGGCGAACGCGCCGAGGTAGTCGCGGACACCGGTGCCGAGGGGCGCGACGAAGTCCGCGAGGCTTCGGCAAGGGCCGGCGTCGCTCGGCTCCTCCTGCTGTCTGAGCATCGGGAAACGCGCGAGCTCCTGCCCGCGTGTCTCGTCCTCGAAGACCACGATGTCATCGCAGTCCGCGGCGGCTGGCCAGAAGCCGTAGACGCCGCGCGCTGTCAGCAGGCGGTCGGACACGATCTGGTCCAGCAGGGTACGCCCGTCATCGTACAGCTCGCGGGCCGCCTTGCCGTGCACGGGATGATCAAGGACCGCGGGGAACCGTCCCTTGACCTGCCACGCCGCGAAGAAGAACGTCCAGTCGATGAACGGAGCCAGGCGCTCGAGCGGGAGGTCGCCGACGACTCGCGGTCCGATGAACGCGGGCACCGGCGGCGCTGCACCCGCCCAGTCGATTCGCGTCCGACTCGAGCGGGCGTCGGCGATCGGCCGCAGCCGGCGCGTCTTCGGCCCGCCGTACTTCAGGCGAAGCGCCTCCTGTTCGACGCGGTTCTCCCGTTCGAACGCGTCCCTCGTCGCCGGGTTGAGCAGGCTGGCCACGACTCCGGCGACCTGCGATGCGTCGGGGACGTAGGCGGTCGGGCCGCCGTACTGCGGAGCGATCTTGACGGCCGTGTGCTGCCGGCTGGTCGTCGCGCCGCCGATGAGCAGCGGGATTCTGAAACCGCGGCGCTGCATCTCGCGGGCGACGTCCGCCATCTCATCGAGCGACGGCGTGATCAACCCGCTCAGGCCGACGATGTCGGCGTGCTGATCCACGGCCTCCTGGAGAATCCGTGCGGCGGGCACCTGCACCCCGAGATCGATCACGTCGTAGTCGCTGCAGCCGAGCACGACGCCGACGATGTTCTTGCCGATGTCGTGGACGTCGCCCTTCACCGTGGCGAGGAGGATGCGGGCCTGGGTGCGGCGCCCTCCGGCGTCGCGTCCGGCTTCCATGTACGGCTGGAGGAAGGACACCGCCTTCTTCATCGCCCTCGCGCTCTTCACGACCTGCGGCAGGAACATCCGGCCGGACCCGAACAGCTCGCCGACCACCTTCATGCCGTCCATCAGCGGCCCTTCGATGATGGCCAGCGGGCCGGCGTAGTCCCGGCGCGCCTCCTCGAGGTCGGCCTCGACGAAGTCGAGAATGCCGTGCACGAGGGCGTGCGACAGTCGGGCTTCGAGCGTCCCGCTGCGCCAGGCGAGCTCGACCTCCTCTTTCCGGACCTCGCCCTGCACGGACCCGGCGAACTGCACGAGTCGCTCGGTTGCATCGGGTCGCCGGTCGAACAGAAGGTCTTCGACCCGCTCGAGCAGGTCGGCCGGGATGTCTGCGTAGACCGCGAGCTGCCCGGCGTTCACGATGCCCATGTCGAGGCCGGCGCGGATCGCGTGGAAGAGGAACGCCGCGTGGATGGCCTCGCGGACGGTGTCGTTGCCGCGGAATGCGAACGACAGGTTGCTGATGCCGCCGCTGATCTTCGCCTCGGGGAATGCCGCCTTCAGGCGGCGCGTGGCCTCGAGGAAGGCCATCGCATAGCGGTTGTGCTCCTCGATGCCGGTGCCGACGGCGAGCACGGCCGGGTCGAAGACGATGTCCGACGGGTGGTAGCCCGCGCGCTCTGTGAGGAGACGATAGGCGCGGTCGAGCACCGCGACCTTTCGGTCGGCGGTTTCCGCCTGGCCCTGCTCGTCGAACGCCATCACGACAGCAGCGGCGCCGTAGCGGCGGATCGTGCTCGCCTGCCGGAGGAACTCCTCCTCGCCCGCCTTGAGGCTGATCGAATTGACGACAGGCTTGCCCTGGATGCACTTCAGGCCAGCCTCGATCACCGACCACTTCGAGCTGTCGATCATGATCGGCAGGCGCGCGATCTCAGGCTCGGTGGCGACGAGGTTGAGGAACCGGGTCATCGCCCGCTCGGAGTCCAGCATCCCCTCGTCCATGTTCACGTCGAGGATGTTGGCGCCGCCGCGCACCTGCTCCAGCGCGACGTCGGCCGCCTGGGCGAAGTCATCCACCTTGATCAGCCGCCGGAACCGAGCCGAGCCGGAGACGTTGGTCCGCTCACCGACCATCTGGAAGTTGCTGTCCGGGCGGATCGTGAGCGTCTCGAGGCCGGCGTACCGGGTGAAGGCGTCGGCCGGCTCGCCGATGGGTCTTGGCGCGATCCCCTCCACGGCGCCGGCGATCGCCTGTATGTGGGCGGGCGTCGTCCCGCAGCAGCCGCCGACGATGTTGACGAGACCCTCCGCGGCGAACTCACCAACGAGCGCTGCGGTCTCGGTGGGCTGCTCGTCGTACTGGCCGAACGCGTTCGGGAGGCCGGCGTTCGGGTAGCAACTGACAAAGGTGTCCGCCAATCGCGCCAGTTCGGCGACGTAGGGGCGCATCTCTTTGGCGCCGAGCGCGCAGTTCACCCCGACGGCCAGAGGCCTGGCGTGCGCGACCGACGCCCAGAAGGCGTCGACCGTCTGGCCCGACAGCGTGCGGCCGCTCCTGTCGGTGATGGTCACCGAGAGCATCAAAGGCAGCTCGACACCGGTTTCATCGAAGACCTCGAGGGCGGCCATGATGGCCGCCTTCGCGTTCAACGTGTCGAAGATCGTCTCGACCAGGAGCACGTGGCATCCGCCGTCGATCAGACCGCGGATCTGCTCGGCATAGGCGTCGCGTACCCTGTCGAATGTGGTGGCCCGAAACGACGGGTCATTGACGTCCGGGGAAATCGAAAGCGTCTTGCTCGTCGGGCCCACGGCACCCGCGACGAACCGCGGCCGCTCGGGCGTCCGGGCCGTCCATGCGTCGGCGGCCCGGCGGGCGAGCCTTGCGGCGGCGGTGTTCAACTCGCGAACGACAGGCTCCATCCCGTAGTCCGCCTGCGCGATCGCGGTGGCGTTGAAGGTACAGGTTTCGACGATGTCCGCGCCGGCGGCGAGGTACTCGTCGTGGATCTGGAGGATGACGTCCGGGCGCGTGAGGACGAGGAGGTCGTTGTCGCCCTTGAGGTCGCGCATGTGGCCGGCAAACCGCACGCCGCGGAAGTCCGCCTCGGTGAGTCCCCGGCGCTGGACCATCGTGCCCATCGCGCCGTCCAGAACCAGGATCCGGCGCGCGAGCAGGGCGGAGAGCAGCGACCGTGTTGAGTGGGACATCAGCGTTGATTGTACACTGGGGGACATGACCATCCGCATCCTCGTCACGGGCGGAACCTTCGACAAACAGTACCGACGAGATCCACGCGCGGCTCGTCTTCAAGGAGTCGCAGGTTGCCGAGATGCTGCGCCTCGGCCGCTGCCGGGCGGACGTCCATCTGCGCACCATCATGATGGTCGACAGCCTCGACATGAGCGATGCCGACCGCCAGGCCATCGTCCAGAACTGCCGGCAGTGCGAGGAGGGGAGAATCGTCATCACCCACGGCACCGACACCATGGTCGAGACGGCGAAGGCGCTGGCGACCGCCCCTGGCATCGAGGGCAAGACCATTGTCCTGACAGGCGCGATGATCCCCTACGCCTTCGGCAGTTCGGACGGGATGTTCAACCTCGGGTCGGCCCTGTCGTTCGTCCAGGCGCTGCCGCCGGGCGTCTACCTCGCCATGAACGGCCGCTACTTCCGGTGGGACGAGGTGCGGAAGAACCGAGAGACCGGCGTGTTCGAGGCCCTCGTCTGAAGTAGCCCGACCGGGTTGCCGTGTGGCGCGGGGCGTGTCGGTGTGGCGCGGGGCGTGTCGGTGCGGTGTGTCGGTGTGGCGCGGGCCGTGTCGGTGTGGCGCGGGGCTTCAGCCCCGCGGATCCCTGTCGAAGTGCGCCATGTCGTCCGGGATCGGGACCGAGATCTCGACGAAGCCGGCAAACACGCCGCCCTCGAGCCAGGGCAGCTGGTGGATGATCTTCTTCTGGCCGTTCTTCCGAATCGTGTAGTGATTCGGGCGCTGCGCCTCGTACAGCCGCCGGGTCTTCGTGAGCGCAGGTTCAGGATGACAGTCGAACACGCTGTGACCGACGAGCGCACCGCCGCCGTCCGCTGAAAACGTCTCGCGTGACCGCGCGTTCATCGCGACGATGGTTCCATCGGCCGAGGTCACGGTCACCGCCACTGGCAGGCTTTCGATCCAGGTCGGATTCTCCACGGTTCCTCCGGCTTTCGACTCTGGGCTCTCGGCCTACCCAGTTCGCAAGATCTCCACTTCGCAAGATCGCAAGATGCCTGCGTCCGTGCTTCTTCCTTCTGTCTATTCCCACCTGTGATACGCCGGGTGGCCCGGCTTGACCGCCACGAACGTGCCGCGGCACGTGGCGCACACGACGCCGTCCGCCTCGAGCGTCGCCTCGATCGTCGCGCGGTCCTCGCGGGCTTCGACCACCCGCGATCGGAATGTCAGGGGACCCGCCGAGCCGGTCGGCCGCTTGAAACGGACCGCGTAGTCGGCCGTGACGGTCGGCGGTGGCACGTCGGCACCGCTCGCCGTCATCAGGTGGCAGGCTGCGGTCCAGTTGCAGTGGCAGTCGAAGAGCGCACCGATGACGCCGCCCGCTACCGCTCCTTCGAACGCCTGGTGATGGGGCTCCGGGGTCCAGACCGCGACCAGGCCTTCGCCGTCCGGGAAGCTCCGAATGTGGAGGCCGCGGGCGTTGGACGGCCCGCAGCCGAAACAGATGCTCCGCGGGGCGTACCGCTCCTGCACGCTGGGGCCCGGGGTGTCTCCACGCATATGTCTCCAGTTCGCAAGTTCGCAAGTTCGTGAGCTCGCAGGCTCGCAAGTTCGCAAGTTCGCAAGTTCGCAAGATCGCAAGATCGCAAGATCGCGAGATGCCCCCTGTCACTGCACCGTCGAGAGGTAGAGCGCGTTGAACAGCAACGGGAACGTCGCCTCCGTCTGTGCGCGGTGCTGCGGGCGGAGGCCGAAGAGCACCAGCCGCCCCGGGCCCATCTCCACCTGCACCACGGCGGCGCGGCCTGCCATCAGCTCCTCGCCCTTCAGCCAGCCCGACCCGACGATGTCGCTGGCGGGGTAGCGGGCAATGACCGACACCTTCTGCGACGCGAACCCGGCGCCGACGTCGTAGAACGGGCTGTTGTTGTAGAAGCCGAACGTCTCGACGGGCAGCCCGTACCCGAGCGGGCTCGCGGTATCGACCTGGACGCGGACGATGGTGCCGGGTGCGAAGTGCTGGTCGCGGGTCAGGCCCGGCTTCAGGTTGCGCACCGGGACCGGCCACTTCTGGATCGCGAGTTCGGTGCTGTTGCCCATCATGATCAGCGTGCCTCCGTCGGCCACGAACGCCTTCAACGCCTGGAGGCCCGCGTCGCCGATGCCGCCCCGGTACTCGGGCCTCGTCGCGCTCGACTCGTTCCCGTTCAGGATGTCGCGCGGCTGCTGGTCGGCGAGCACGATCGCGTCGTACTGCCGGCGGAGCGTGCCGGCCTTCACGTCGGCGTTGTGAAGCGTCTTCGGCGCGAACTCCCACTGCTCGAGCACCCAGCGGGTCCAGCCCTCGTCCATGCTCGCCGTCCACGACTGGTAGAGCCCGACGCGCGGCGCCTTGATCGAGAGGACGCCCGGTCTGGGCGCCGCGCCCTTCGGCGCGGCCTCGGCCTTCACCGCCAGGCCCAGTTCGGCGGTCAGTGTCTCGATCCGTTTACGCTCGACGCCAGTGACGACCACCGCCTGGCCGTCGCCGGTCCGCTCGAGCGCGACCTTCGCGCCGCCCTTCAGGAGGCGGTTGACGGCGAGCGCGGCGTCCGCCCCCTTGTAGTCGAACGTGAAGCGCGTGCCGGTTCCGGTCACCGCGGTCGCCAGCGTCGGCTGAGCGCTCAGCCTCGTGAGCTGGGCGGCCGCCGGCAGCGGCTTCTTCACGAAGACGACGTCGGCCCCCATCAGCATGCCGAGCGACCAGGCCGTCACGTCGTAGGGCGGCTCGGGCGCCGACGAAGGCGACCGCCGCACCTCGGGGTAGGTCTGCTTCTCGAGCAGGTCCTTCGCGTAGCGGGCGAAGACCTGATTCATCGGCACGACGAGCGTGCCCGCGGGATAGGTCTTGCCGTCGGCGTCGAACGCGGCCCCGGCGCGCGACACCTCGACACCGGCCATGCGCAGCTTCTCGGCCAGGCGCACCGCCGCTCGAGGCTCGAACTGACCGGGCACCGGGATGACGACCGCCGCCGGCTCGTTCTTCGCGCCGTCTTCCACCGTTGCGCGATTCACTTCGTAGATCTGGCGGAGCAGGGCGCTGCGCTGGTCGGCCACGGCCTCGAGCAGCCCCATCGTCGAGATCATCTCGTAGTCGACGATGTCCCTGAGGGTCCACCGGCCGCCCATCCACGGGCGCGGGTACTCGGTTCTCGGGGTGATGTCGCGCGGTGGGGCGAGCGGTCCGGCAGTCTCGCCCCGCCTTCCGCCGCCGGGGCCGGCGGGTTCGGCGGCAGGCGGCGCACCCGGCACGGCGCGCCGCTGTTCGGTCGGCGCGGCCACGCGGACCGAGGCCACCTCCGTCAGCAGGCCGACCTGGTTGTGCCACCAGCCGCTCCACGCCATCGCGCCCTGCCAAAAGTTGGTGTACGTCGAGTTGTGGATGATGCCTTCCTTGCCGGCCGCCTCCAGGGCCGCGGCCTGCGCCTGGCCCAGGATGCCGTTCCACCGGTAGATCAGCGGATGCACGTTCGGGTTGATCGGGTCGGTGGCGGGCATCACGAAGATCCGGGCGCCGGAGTTGCCCTGCTGGTGCTCGTCCAGCCAGACGGAGGGGAACCAGTCGTGCCACAGCAGTCGAGCCGTCAGCTGGCTCTCCTTCTGAGTGAGCATGTACATGTCGCGGTTGTTGTCGTGGCCGACGTACGGGTGATAGAGGTACGGCATCGAGCTGGTCTCGAACTCGGTGCCGAGGTTCCTGTTGAACCAGTCCACCACCATGATCTGGCCGTCCGGGTTCGCGCTCGGCACGAGCACCAGGATGACGTTCTCGAGGATCTTCTTCACCACGGACGAGTTGTCGGTCGCCAGCCTGTGCACGAGTTCGACCGCCATCTGGGAGGCGCCGATTTCCGTCGAGTGCAGGCTGCAGGTGACGACGACCACGGCCTTGCCCGAGGCGAACACTTCGTCGCGCTCGGCCGCGCTCGGCGGACCGCCCTGAAAGTAGAGCGTCCGTTGCAGCTGCTTGAACCGATCGAGGCGGGCCATCGTGTCCGGCGCGCTGATCTCCACGGCGATGAAGGGGTTGCCCTGCGTCGTCTTGCCCAGTTCGCGAACCTGCACCCTCGGCGTACCGGCGGCCACGTGGCGCATGTAATCGACGATCCGATCCCAGCGAGCGAGCTTGTTGTCCGCGCCGACGGGGAAGCCAAGGAACTGCTCGGGGCTGACGATCGCGGTGGCGCCGGGGGCCTGAGCGTGAGAAAGCTGGAACGGGACCAGCAGGGCGGCGGCGAACAGGGCGGCGGCGGCCAGGCGGCGTCCGTGCATTCTGCAAGTCCTTTCGGGTGCGACGAGCGAGCGTCCGGCCGGAGCGACCGGCGCTCCGCGGGCGGGAACTATAGTAAACTACATCGTTTTCGGCCGCTCGGATGCGGCTGCCACCCTTACGACATCCCGGATTGCATCCTGGAGCCAGACACCGTCATGGGACTTCTCGACCGGTTCCGCGCCCAACCCCGATGGAGGAACGCCAGCCCCGCGGTTCGTGCCGCCGCCGTCGAGGAACTTCCGCTCGACCAGCAGGACACATTGGTGGCCGTCGCACGAGACGACCGCGACCCCGGCGTCAGGATTGCGGCGCTCCGGAAGGTGATCGATCCGGCCGTGATTGCGGCGATTGGCAAAGCCGACGCGGACGAACGCGTGAGGGAAGAGGCCGTGACGCTGCTGATGGACCTGGCGTCCGGGGCGTTCGAGGCGACCGAGCTGTCGGAGTGCCTGGCGGCGCTCACCGGCCTCACCGAGTCGAAGCACATCATCGCCGTGGCCCGCGCGGCCTCGAGCGATGCCGTGGGCCGGGCCGCCCTCGAGCGGCTGCACGATGACATCGCGCTCTCGGCGGTCGCCAGGAAGGCCTCCCTCGCGTCGGTGCGGCTCGAGGCCCTGGGTCGGGTGAGGGCTGAGGCGGAAGTCGCCGCCGTGGCGCTGCGAACGGAATTCAAGGACGTGGCGCTGGCCGCCGTCGAACGGCTGTCCACGCGCGACGCGCTCATCCAGGTGGCCGACCGGGCCAAGAACAAGACGGCCGCGAAACGTGCACGTTCGCTCGCGCTTGCGATGGAGACGGGGGAAGAGGCTGCGGCGGGCGCGGTTTCCGCGCCCGATGTCGATGCGACGGCCGAGAGCGAGAATCGGCGGATGGGTGCCGCGACCGCCGTGTGCGTACGTCTCGAGGCGCTGGCCGCAGGCGCGCTCGACGAAGGGGAAGCCGCGCTTGCCGAGATCGCGCGGGCCTGGAGCGCACTCGAATCCGTCGACGAAGCCCTGGTGGCCCGGTACGAGTCCGCCCGGTCACGGGCGGAGCAGGTGATTGCCGAGCACCTGGCGGCGGACGCCGAGCGCTCACGGATACGCCACGCGGACGCCGAAGGCGCGGCGGCCCGGAAGGCGATTTGCGAGCAGATCGACGCAGTGGCCGGGGACGAGATCCCGGCGCGCATCACCGAGGCCCGCTCCGCATGGGTTGCGCTGCCGGCGCTGTCGCAACCGGCGGAGACCGCTCGGTGGAGCCAGCGGTTCGAGGCGAGTGCTGCGGCGGCCATGGCGCGGCACCGCGGGGCCGCGCGCCTGCGTGAAATCAGAGAGCAGGCCGTCCGGCTCTCGATGGACGCGGAGCGCCTGACGCAAAGCGGGCCCGGTCAGCAGGATCGTGGAGAGGTGCAGGCGCTTCGGCAGGCCTGGCAGCAGGTGGTCGCTGCCGGATTCGACGAAGGCGCGGTCGTCGAGCGGTTCAGCGCCGCCGACGCGCGGCTGCGCGAGCTCGAGGCAGCGGCGCGCGAGGAGCGGGCCCGGGCGCTGCAGCAGAATCACGCGCGGCTGCAGGCTCTCTGCGCCGACCTCGAACTCGTCGCGAAGGCCGAGGCTCCGCCGCTCAAGCAGGTTGAGCGGGCGCTGCGCGATGCGCGGGCGGCCATCGACGAGGCCCTCCCGCTGCCGGCACGACAGGACCGCGTGGCGATCGACGGGCGGTTGAAGGCCGTGCTCTCGGCGCTGTCTCCGAGGGTCCACGAGCTCCGCGACCTGGACGAGTGGCAGCGGTGGGCGAACGCCGGCGTGCAGGAGGACCTCTGCCGCCGCGTCGAGCAGTTGCTGGAGGTGACCGATCTCGCCGAGGCTGCCAGGCAGCTGCGCGACCTGCAGGCGCGGTGGAAGCAGGTGGCCAACGCCCCGCGCGAGCAGGCCCAGCCGCTGTGGGCCAGGTTCAAGGCCGCCTCCGACACGGTGCGCGCCAGGTGCGACGTGTACTTCGCCGAACTGGCGGAGGTGCAGGCCGCCAACCGCGCTCGCAAGGAGGCGCTCTGCGTCCGGGCCGAGGCGCTGACGCTGTCGTCCGACTGGATCAGGACGGCCGAGGCGATCAAGGCGCTGCAGGCCGAATGGAAGGCGATCGGCGGGGCCCCCCGCGCCCAGGAGAAGCTACTCTGGGACCGTTTCCACGCCGCCTGCGACGGCTTCTTCACCCGGAGGCGTGAGGACCTGCAGCACCGGAAGGCGGAGTGGGCAGCCAACCTGGCTCGAAAAGAAGCCCTGTGCGCACAGGCCGAGGCCATCGCCGAAACGACCGAGTGGCAAAAGGGAATCGACGACATCAAGCGGTTGCAGGCCGAGTGGAAGGCCGTCGGCCCGGTGCGCAAAACGCGCGCCGACGACGTGTGGAAGCGCTTCCGGGCGGCGTGCGACAAGTTCTTCGAGGCCTATCAGCAGCGCGACCAGGCCGCCGCCGCAGCGGTCGTCGCGGCGGCCGAGGCCGTGTGCGCCGAGCTCGAGGCGCTGCTGCCGGCGCCAGAGGCCGAAGCCTCCGCCGCGCCGGACGGACTCGGCGAGACCGTGGCCGACATCCGCAGGCGCTGGGCCGGGGCGATTGCGGCGCTGCCGCGCGAGCGGGGCCTCCGGATGGGCGACCGCTTCGTCCGCGCGCTGGCTCGTCTCAGCGAGACCTGGCCGGAAGCCTTCGCCGGAACCGACATCGATCCTGAAGCCAACGCCCGCAAGCTGGAGGAACTGTGCGCGCAGGTGGAGCGGCTGCTGGGGCCGGAACTCGAGGCGGACGCGCAGCCCGAATCTGAAGACGCGCAGTCGCCGGCCTCGACGCTGGCCCGCCAGCTTCGAGAAGCGCTGGCCACCAACACGATCGCAGGCCGCGTTGACGAATCCGCCAAGTGGAAGGCGGTTTCCGAACAGCTCCGCGCGGCGCAGACCGCGTGGAAGAGGGTCGGCCCGGTCTCCGACGCGGCCTCCCGGACGCTCAACGCGCGGTTCCAGCGCGCCTGCACCCGCGTGGTCGACAAGATGGACAGGGCGCGGCGGGGGCTGTAACGGCTTCGCCGCTCGCCGTCAGCTGGCAGCCGGCAGCGGATCGGCTGCGGACGGCTGGACGCAGGCGTTCAGGTTCTTGTGATTCGCTGCCGGCGGCTTCCCGTCCTCTTCAGCAGCAGATACACCCCCACCGCCACCGCGAGCGCCGGCAGCGTGCCGCCGACGTGCCTGGCCAGGTAGTACGCGGCGCCCCCGCAGGCCCACGCCACCAGACCCGCGGTGTCGAACCCGAAGTGGCGGCCGTACTCGCCCGCGCGGTCATAGAGCGACTCGGTCCTGACCGGCGCCCGCACGAAGTAGAACCGGGCCAGCAGAATCCCGCCCACGGGCACCAGCACCGCACCGAGCACCATCATGAAGCTCGCGTAGCGGTCGAGCCACGCTCCCGAGAACAGGCTCAGTCCCGCCGCGACGAGGCCGGTGGACCACACCGTCGACTGATCCCCGGCGCGGGGCACCAGGCTGCGCAGCGCCAGCGACGACATGTAGATGTTCACGAAGTTGGTCGTCACTGTGGCCACGGTCATGAGGACGGCGCCCGACACCCCGAGCCGCAGGGCCTGCAGCATCGCGCCGGGGTCGCTGCTGGCGGCCGCCCGCGATGCGACGACGCCGAGCGGCATCAGCCAGAGGCTGGTCAGCGCCAGCCCGAGGAACACCGCGACGCCGGCCCGCTTCCCGGAGGGCGTGTAGCGGGAGTAGTCGGCGAACATCAGGACCCACGACACCTGGTAGCCGACGACGATGTCGAGGCCGCCGAGCCAGGAGAGCGAGCCGTCGCCAGGCTCCCACAGCACGGCCGACGGCATTCGCAGACACGCCACCGTCAGCGCCGCGCCCACCAGCGCCAGCAGCGGCACGGCGAGCCGGTCGGCCCAGGCCACCAGCCGAGGCCCGCCGGCGACGATGACCGTCGAGAGGACGCCGAGGCCGACGGCCCACGCCCGAAGCGACCCGGGTCCGCCCGCGATCTGCGCGCAGGCCGAGGCGGCGATGACGTTGTTGACGGCAATCCACGCGAAGTTGGTCGTGTAGAGGAGCAGTGCCACCAGTCCCGCGCCGCGAACGCCAAGCGCCGCGCGCGCGGCGATTACCGACGGTACGCCGTAGCGCGGGCCGACCGCCGAGAGGAGCGCGATCAGCAGCGAACCAGCGACGCCGCCGACCGCAACCAGCGCCAGCGCCGACCGCAGGCCGAACGCCGGCACCAGGCTAGCGCCGGTCTGAAACGTGGTCGCGACGATGTTGGCGCAGGCGAAGATGACGAAGAGATCGAGCGCCGACTGCCGTCGGTCGGACGGAGAGATCGGCCCGATGTCCGCGGCGTTCACAGGAGGAGCACTCCCTCGTGCCTGAGCAGCCACTCCTTGCGGGGGAGGCCGCCGCCGTAGCCGGTCAGCCCGCCGTCCAGACCGATGACGCGATGGCAGGGGACGATGAGCGAGACGGGGTTCGCACCGACCGCGGCGCCGACGGCGCGCGACGCGTCGCGCCGGTCGAGCGTCGCGGCGATGTCGCCGTAGGTCGTCGTGCGGCCGGCCGGAATCGCCGCGATTTCGCCCCACACCGCTCGTTCGAACTCAGTGCCGCGCAGGTCGAGGACCGGGGAGGGGAGCCGGTGGGCAGCCGCGGCGAAATAGGCGGCGAGCCACTCGCGCGCGACGTCGAACACGGGTGTCTGCCCGTCGGCGACCTCGGTCCCTGCGCGCCATCGTCGGAGCCGGCTCCACAGGCGCGTCGCGCGTTCGGGGATGTCGAACTCGAGCCCGCAGAGGCCCGCGTCAGAGGCGACGGCGAGCATGGGACCCAACGGAGTTGCCAGGAGGGTCTTCAGCAGCATCGGTCGGCGATCCGTGTCAGTCGGCGATACTCGTCAGTCGGTGATTCTCGTCAGTCGATGATACTCGTCAGTCGATGACACGTGTCAGTCGGTGGCCGGCGCGAGCCCGACTGGCAACGTCAGTTCCGACTGACATCGTCAGTTTCGACTGACTGCGTCAGCCCCGACTATACAATGTTCCAATGCCCCGGACACTGCTGCTGATATTCGCCCATCCCGATGACGAGACCTTCCTGACCGGCGGCATCGCGTGCAAGTACGCCGATGAAGGCGTGCCGGTGGTGCTCGTCTCGGCGACGCGCGGCGAATCGGGCAAGGCAGGGGACCCGCCGCGGTGCGGGCCCGATGAGCTGCCGGCGCTGCGCGAGGAGGAGTTACGCCGCGCCGCCGCGATCCTGGGAATCGCCGACCTGCACCTGCTCGGCTACCGCGATCGCGAACTCGCCGCCGCACCGCCCGACGAGATCCGGGAACGGCTCGTGACGCTCATCCGCCGTCATCGGCCGTCCGTGGTCGTGTCGTTCGATCCCAACGGTGGGAACGCCCATCCGGATCACATCGCCATCAGTCGTTTCGCTGCCGACGCCGTGTCTGCCGCTGCGGACCCGCGCTGGTTCCCTTCGGCGGGGCCTTCCCATGCGACCCGACGGGTCATCTGGCCGACGGGGAGAGGTCCGTGGCGACTGGTGCGCGAGCCCGATCTTGCGGCTCTGCCCGGCGCGGACTTCATCATCGACGTGAGCCCGTGGCGCGACCGCAAGGCGGCGGCGCTCAGGGCGCACGCCACCCAACACCAGAGCGCGGCCCGGAACTTCTTCTCGCAGCCGGACTGCGATCATCTGTTGAGCGCCGAGGTGTTCCGGCAGGCGACCGGCCCGAGCCTCGAGCGTCGGCCGCTCGGCGACCTCTTCGACGGTCTCGATTGAGATGAACTCACCCGCGCATCGGGCGGCGCTCGGATTCCTCCGCGGCGGCCTGATTGCAGCCGTGTCCCTGGTGCTCGCCCCCGCGCTCGGTGCTGTCTCGGCGGCGATTCTGCCGTCGGGCTGGCCTGTGGGATTGGTGCAGTTCGCCCTGCCGCTCGCCGGGTTCGCGTTTGGCGGCGCCGTCGGCGGGGAGGCGCTTGGCCTCGGATCGCGCGGCGCCGCGGCCTTCGGCTGCGGAGGAGGCGCGGCCGGGCTGGTCCTCCTCGTCACCGCTCCTCAGCTGCAGGGGCTGACCGGCTTCGAGGACCCGCTGGTGGTCGTCTTCTACGCGGTCGCCACGTCGGCCCTTGCGTTTGGCCTGATGGGGCTCGTAGGCAGCCTGGTCGTCCGGCGCGACAAAGTCGGGCGCGTGGCCGCACTGTTCGCCGTCGGCGGAATCGTCGGAGGCCTGCTCGGCGTCCTGCCTTTCCTGGTCCAACGCTGGGGCCGGCCCGAGTGGGCGGACCTGTGGATGTTCGTGACGATGGCCTGCTCGATTGGATCCATCGTCGTCCCGCTGGTCCTGGGAGGGAGCAGCGCAGCACGGAACTGGTCGTAGCGCCGACTCGATGGCGGAAGGCGTGGAGACGGAGGCGGGAATAGTAGGCAGTAGGCAGTAGGCGGTAGGCAGTGAATCACGCGTGATCAACTGCCTACTGCCTACTGCCTACTGCCTACTACTTCCTGGTCGCCGCCCCCAGATTCACCGGCGTCGCCGTCCCGTAGTAGATGCCGTTGAACACGAACTTGAACGTGCCGTGCGGCTGGCCGCGGAACATCACCTCCGGCCCGAACAGGAACACCCTGCCCTTGCCGACGCTCGCCTCGACCATCGCGGCGCCGCCGTCCAGGTAGTTCTGGCCCCACGCCCACCCGCTGCGCAGCGGCGTGGGAGAGTCGAACCACGCCACGGCCTTCACGCCCTTGATAGCCGCCTCCGGCTCGAGCCGGAACACGGGGCTGTTGTCGAAGAAGACGTCCACCTTCTCGCCCACGCCGAACGCGAGTGGGCTCGTGGCATCCACCGCGACCTGCAGCACGGACCCGGGCACGTAGAACTTCTCGTTGCCGAGCCTCCGCTCGGCGCCGTTCGGCTGACGCTCCGACAGGTGATTGCCGAGCGGCAGGCCGAAGTGGCCGGCGATCGAGGTGCCGCTCCCGATCGCGATGATCGTGCCGCCATTCTCGACGAACTTCTTCAGCTGCGGGATCGTCTTGTCGGTCGTGATGGAGCCCTGCATGGTGCGGAACTCCTCCGGGACGCTGCCGGCGGCTCCGCCCTGTCCGCCTCCGCCGCCGCGACCGCCGCCACCTTGTCCCGCGACGGCGGGGACGCTGCCGTTCGGGAAGATGATCACGTCGTACTTGGCATTCAGATCGCCCGCATCGAGAGCGGGCGCGTACACGACCTCGAACGCGGCCGGGTAGGCCTGCTCGAGGATCCAGCGAATCCAGCCGGAATCCATCGAGCCGCCGTAGCGGTCCCACAGGGCGACGCGGGTTGCCTTCAGCTTGAGCGCATCACCCGTGGGCTTCACGGCCACGCCCTCGATGTTCATCCCGAGGTCGGCCGCGATCTTGTCGAGGACGGCCTTCGTCGTCGGTCTGGCCGGCACGTAGATGGCGCCTGCCGGGTAGGTGACGGCTCCTGCAGCCAACGGCGTCTTCAGCCAGTAGACATCCTGCTTCGCGGCCAGGAGGCGACCGGTCGCGACGAAGGCATCATTCTGCTCGTGGCTCAGCACGTAGCCCGTCACGCTCTTCGCTGCCGTCACCTTGCCAGGAGACGGCGTGATGAGGTCGGGGATCCGCTCGAACGGGCCGTCGAATCCGTCGAGGATCCGATCGAACTTCACACCCATCTGATAGGCGAGCGTCCAGCCCGTTGCGTCGTATGGCGGCCGCGGCGGCCCCCCTGGATAGGGGATGTCGTCGGGATGGTCCTGCGGCTCGAACATGTCCATCACGTGCGGGCGGAACGCCTGCGCGGCCTTCACCACGTAGGATCCCGCCGGGTACGACTTGCCCGCGACCTGGAACGCCGCGGTCGCCCGATGGATCACGATGCCGGACTTCAACAGGGCGTTGACGAATCGCGTCGCGGTGAGGAAGTCGGGCTGGTCGGACGGCAGGATGAAGCCGCGCGGGTCGCGCTTGGCCGGGTCGCGCAGAAGGTCGTAGTACTTCGCGGACACGCCGCCGCCGCGCTGGCCGCCCCCGCCCATCGGGGACGCGCCCTCGCCCGACGGGGCCTGCGCCTGAGCCGCCGCTCCTGTGTCCCTGGTGATCGCCGCCTGGACGGCCGCGATCTTCTTCGGGGTAATCGTCCAGGTGTCCTTGCTGCCGCGCTCGATGGAATTGCGGCCCATCACGTAGCTGCGGTAGAGGAAGCCCTCCCGATCCTTCGACGCGATGTCCATGATGGCGCGGTCGGCCGTCAGGAGGTACTCGATCGACTGGCGCTGGTGCCAGACCTGCTGCGGCTGGATCGGGTACGGCTGGTTGCCGTCCGGGAGCTGGCGCGACGGAATGAACGGGATGCTGACGGGCGTCGGGTTGCCGATGATCTCGCTCAGCAGCCCCACCTGGTTGTGGAATCCCGTCGTCGTCCGGACGCCGCCGTTGAACCAGGTCGAATACGACGCCGCACCGCGCTGCACTGCGCCCGGCTTGCCCTCGGTGATGAATCGGGTGTGAATGGCCGCGCCGACCAACTCGATGCCCTCCGGCACCAGCGGGTCGTAGTTGTAGTTGAAGGGGTCGCGGAATGGCGCCATGAACAGCACGGTTCCCGCCGGACCGGTCTGGTGCTGGTTGTACATGATCTGCGGGTTCCACTCGATGAACTGTTGCCGCGAGATGACCGTGGTTTCGGGCTGGTTGTTCGCGTAGGAGTCGCGGTTGTTGTCGTGCCCGACGTACTTCTGGTAGAGGCGCGGGATGTTCATCGACCGCGCCTTCGGGTCGGGGTTGCGCATGTACCAATTGGACACGAGTTCCATCCCGTCCGGGTTGACCGGGACGACGAGCAGGATGACGTCGTTCAGGAACCGCAGCGTCTCGGCATCGGTGCGGCTGGCCATCTGGTAGGCCAGCTGGAACAGGTGCTGCGCCGGCACGCACTCGGTGGCGTGCAGGCCGCCGTCGATCCAGACCACCGCCTTGCCTTCGGCGGCGAGCTTCCGGGCCTGGTCGTCGGTGAGCCCCTCGGCGCGCGCCAGTCTCTGGGAAATCTCCTTGTAGCGCGGGAGGTTCCTGTGATTCTCGGGAGAGGTGAAGATGGCCATGATCATCGGCCGGCCTTCGGCCGTCTTGCCGATGTCCACCAGCTTCATCCGGCTGGTCTCCTGGACCAGCTTCTCCCAGTAGCCTTTGAGCTGCGTGTAGTTCGCCAGCACGTAGTCGTCGCCGGCGTCGAACCCCAGGAACTCCTTGGGGGTGGTGATCTTCCCCTGGGCGAGCGCGCCGGCGGCCAGGAGCAGCATCAGGAGCGGCAGCAGCACCGCCAGGCGCCGCATCAGTCTCGCGTTCATCGGAACACCTCCGTGAGGAAGGGGAAAGATATCAGAATTCGCTGCCTGCGGCCTACTGCCGACCGCCGACTGCCTACTACCTGCTGTCCACCTCCCACCTTCCCCCTGTATGATTCTCGCTATGTCGACCCACAATGGCGCGCGGATTCACCCGGGGCTGCCGCGGACCAACGTTCTGGCGACGTTTCCTGACGGACGCATCCTCGAGGCGCCGATCGGCACCCTCGTCAGGGACATCATCAGGGCCCAAAGCGAGCTGGCGCCGAGCGCGCTGCCGGTGCAGGGCACGCCGGCGCCAACCGACGGCGCGCCCGTCGTGGCCGTCACGCTCAACGGGCGCCTGCGCGCGCTGACGACGGCGCTCACCGAGGATGCGGAGATCGCGCCGGTGACGACCGCCGACGGCGACGGGGTTCGCATCTACCGGCGATCGCTGGCGTTCCTCCTCGTGGCAGCGGCCGGAGAGGTGTTCCCGGGCGTCCAGGTGAGCATCGAGCACTCGGCGTCGACCGTCGGCGGCTACTTCTGCGAGATCCAGGGCCGCGAGCCGTTCACGCAGGCCGACCTGGCGAAGCTCGAGGCACGCATGCGCGAGATCGTCACGGCGGACGCGCCGATCGCGAAAACGCCGATGTCGGTCGGCCACGCGATGGAGCTCTTCCGGCAGCGCGGCGAAATCGAGCGCGTTCGGCTGATGGCGCACCGCGAGAAGGAGACGGTGGTCCTGCACACGCTTCGGGGCCGCCAGGAGTACTTCCAGGGCTACATGGTGCCGTCTGCCGGCTGCCTGAAGCACTTCGCGCTCCACGCGTTCCCCCCGGGGTTCCTCCTGCAGTTCCCGCACCAGAGCCGGCCGACCGAGATCGCGCCGATCGTCCCCTATCCGAAGCTGTTCGCCGTATTCGAGGAGGCCGGTCACCTGCTGGACCGGCTCGGCGTGCGAAGCGCGGGGGCGCTGAACGACGTCATCTCATCCGGCCGACTCGCCGAAGTGTCGCTGGTCGGCGAGGCGATTCACGAGTCGCGCATCGCGCATATCGCCTCCGACATCGCCGCCCAGGGGGACCGGGTCAAGCTGGTGCTGATCGCCGGGCCGTCGTCGTCCGGGAAGACCACGTTCTCCAAGCGCCTGGCGGTGCAGCTGCTGGCGAACGGCCGCCGCCCGTTCCCGATCGCGCTGGACGACTACTTCGTGGATCGCGACAAGACGCCGAGGGATGCCTCGGGACAATACGACTACGAGTGCCTCGGCGCGGTGGACGTCGCCTTGTTCAACGAGCAGCTGCTGAGCCTGATGGCGGGACGGACCACCGAGCTCTCGCGGTACGTGTTCAAGACGGGGCGCCGAGAGCCGGGCGCGACGGTGACGCTCGGCGCCGACCACATCATGGTGGTCGAGGGCATCCACGGGCTGAACCCCGCGCTGGTGCCAAGCGTGCCGCCCGAGTGCATCTACCGAATCTACGTGTCGGCGCTCACGCAACTGAACCTGGATCGCTACAACCGCGTGAGCACCACGGACTGCCGCCTGATTCGGCGCATCGTCCGCGACGCCGCGACGCGCGGCTACAGCGCCACGCAGACGCTGCACCGCTGGGACATGGTGACCCGCGGCGAGAAGCAGCACATCTTCCCGTTTCAGGAGAACAGCGACGCCATCTTCAACTCGGCGCTCGTCCACGAGCTCGCGGTACTGAGACCCTTCGCCGAGCCGCTGCTCCTGCAGGTGAGGCACCAGACGGCGGAGTACACCGAAGCCAGCCGCCTCCTGTCGTTCCTGCAGTGGTTCGTCCCGGCGCCGCCCGGGCCGGTGCCGGACAACTCCATCCTGCGCGAGTTCATCGGTGGGTCGATCATGGAGAAGATTACGTTCTGGAGCGACCGTTCGTCCGAGCAGCCGACGGTGCGCCGGTAAGAGATTGACGGGAGCCGGCCATCTGGGGTCTTCTAATCGGAGGAGCGACGACATGGCGGACACGCCGACCCGAGAGCAGGCCATTGCGACCTTCGCCGAGACGATCAGGGGCATCCCGATCGCAATGCTCACCACCACCGGCCTGGGCCGCCTGCGTAGCCGGCCGATGGTGGCGCAGCGGACGCCGTTCGACGGCGCCCTTTGGTTCGTCACGGCCCGGGCGGCCGGGAAGACCGCCGAAATCCGCGATCGGCAGGCGGTGCACGTGACGTTCGTCGCGCCGCTCGAGAACCGGTACGCCTGGGCGTCCGGCACCGCGACCATCGTCGACGACCCGGCGCGGCTGAAGACGCTCTGGCACGGGGGATACCTCCAGTGGCTGCCGGGAGGCCCGGACGACCCAGCGATCACCCTCATCAGGGTCGCGGTCGAAGAGGCGGAGTACCGGGACGAGGCGACCGGCCGGATGGTTCGGCTGGACTCGTTCATCGAACCCGGCTCGTCGTTTCGCGAAGTCGCCGTGGGAGTCGGGATCTGAATGTGAGCCCTGCGCCTCGAGCCCTGAGCCAATGACGACGACCGAAAGTACCCTCGAACCGATGCGGGCGAAGGCGGCCGCGGTGGGGATTCCCGTCGCACGCCGTCATATCTTTCTGTGCTGCGAGGCGGCCAGCCCCAAGTGCTGCGAGCGGGAGCGAAGCGCGGGGGCCTGGGAATACCTCAAGCGACGGCTCGCCGAACTCGGTCTTTCCGAGCAGGGTGGCGTGCTGCGTACGAGAACCCACTGCCTCAGGATCTGCAGCGGGGGACCCGTCGCCGTGGTCTACCCCGAAGGGACTTGGTACCGCCATGCCGACCCGTCCGTGCTCGAGCGGATCGTCCAGGAGCACCTCGTTGGGGGCCGTCCCGTCGCCGAGTACCTCTTCGCCGAACACCGGCTGGATGCCCAGCCGCCCGAGTAGCTGATGCGTCGTTGGCCGGCCGCCGCGCTCCTCGCCGCGCTCGCCTGCGGCGTCGCTCAGCCGGCCGGCGCCCAGTACGGCGGCCGCAACAAGGTCCAGTACCGCACATTCAGATTCGAAGTGCTGAAGACGCGGCACTTCGACGTCTACTTCTACGACGAGGTGCGAGCCGCCGCTGCCGAGTCCGCTCAAATGGCCGAGCGCTGGTATGCCCGGTTCTCGCAGATCTTCACACATGAGCTCTCGGGTCGTCAGGCGCTGATCCTCTACGCGAGCCACCCGGACTTCGAGCAGACGAACGTCATCCCGGGGGAGATCGGAGAGGCGACGGGCGGCGTGACCGAGTCGTTCCGGCGGCGGATCGTGCTTCCGCTCTCGGCCTCGCGCGCCGAAACGGACCACGTCATCGGCCACGAACTCGTCCACGCCTTCCAGTACGACATCGGCACCTGGAACCCGAACCCGGTGGCGGCGGCCGATTGAGGCATCGACCGGCTTCCGCTCTGGTTCATCGAGGGGATGGCCGAGTTCCTGTCGGTCGGTGCGATCGACCCCAACACCTCGATGTGGATGCGCGACGCGGCCAGCCAGCCGGGGCTGCCGACCATCCGCGAGCTGTACAACCCGAGGTACTTCCCGTACCGCTGGGGACAGGCGCTGTGGGCCTACGTCGTCGGGCGATGGGGCGACCAGGCGGTGGGCGCGGTGCTCCGCACCGCGTGCGCCACGGGCAACGCCGAAATCGCCCTGGACATCAACCTCGGGCTGAAGCCGGACGATTTGTCGGCCGCGTGGCACCAGGCGCTGCGCGAGGCGGCCGCCGGGGCCCGGGCGGGGACTCGCCGTCCGGGCGATTACGGACGTGTGCTCGAGGAGGGGCGGAACGAACTGGCCACCTACGACGTCTCGCCCGCACTCAGTCCCGACGGCCGGCTGCTCATGTTCCTCTCGCAGCGCGACGTGCTGTCGCTCGATCTGTTCCTGGCCGACGCCCGCTCGGGCAGGATTCTCCGCAAGGTCGTGAACACGGCGCTCGACCCGCACTTCAGCAGCCTGCAGACCGTCAACTCCGCCGGGGCCTGGTCGCCCGACAGCCGGCACTTCGTGTTTCCCGTCATTCAGGGCGGTAAGGCGGGCCTCGTCGTCTTCGACGCCGTCTCGCGCGTGACCGAACAGGAAATCAAGTTTCCGGCCATCGGCGAGGTCTACTGCCCGTCGTGGTCACCCGACGGTCTGTCAATCGTCTTTTCCGGGCTGCAGGAGGGAAGGACGGATCTGTTCGTCCACGATGTCAGGGCGAAGCGCACCCGCCGGCTGACCGACGACGTCTTCGCGGATCTTCAGCCTGCCTGGTCGGCCGACGGGCACTCGATTGCGTTCGTGACCGATCGCTTCGGAACCGAGTCCGATACGCTCACATTCGGGAACTTCCAGATCGCGCGCCTCGACGTGGCGTCGGGCGAGGTCGGTCCGGTGGCGGGCGCGGCGGCAGGCAAGAACATCGGGCCGCAGTGGACGCGCGGCGGCGACCTGCTGTTCGTGTCCGACCGAACCGGGATCAGCAACATCTACCGGATCGGCGCCGCAGACGGCCGCGTGACCCAGGTCACGGACGTTTCGGCCGGCGTCAGCGGCATCACGGCGCTCAGCCCGTCCATCTCGTACGCCACCGACGCCGGGACGCTGGCGTTCAGCGCCTACGAAAACGGCAAGTTCCGCATCTTTGCGATCGAGGACACGAAGCTGCTTGCGGGCGCCGAGCCGGCGGCGAAGGAAACCGGCCTGGATCCGGCCCGGCTCCCGTCCGGCGGTGCCGCCGGCAAGGAGATCGCCGCCCTTCAGAAGGACCCCGCCATCGGGCTCGCCGACGCGCGCGGCGCGAGGACCGAGGCCTACAAGGCACGTCTGAACCTCGATCTAATCGGTCAGCCCTACGGGTTCGCCGGCATCGGGTCCTACGGCGCGTTCGCGGGCGGCGGCATGGCGTTCTACTGGAGCGACATGCTGGGCGACTACAACCTCGGCACCACGCTCGAGATTGCCGGCAGCTTGAGCGGCGGGCTCGACAGCTTCGCGCGCGGTATCGGGGGGCAGGTCGGTTTCGAGAACCGGAAGCACCGGTGGAACTACGGCCTGACGGCTGGGCAGCTGCCGTACCTGTCGGGGTCGGTGACGACGGGACTGGCCGAGCACGACGGGCAGACCGTCGGCGTGCAGCGGACCACGGTGTCGCGGCAGGTGGAACGCCTCGGGTCGGCCATCGCCTCGTACCCCTTCAACGCCGCGCAGCGCTTCGACGTGTCAGCCGGCGTGGCGAACATCAGCTTCGACCAGCAGACGACGACCACGCTGTTCGAGCTCTCGACCGGCAACGTAATCGGCAACGAGCTCGAGATCGTTCCGTCCGCCGACCCGCTCACCCTCGGGCACTTCAGCGCGGCGCTGGTCTACAACACGGCCGTCTACGGCCCGACCAGCCCGATTGCCGGCCAGAGCTACCGGCTGCAGGTCGCGCCGACGACGGGCACGCTGAACTTCACGAGCGTGCTCGCCGATTTCCGGCGCTACGTGATGCCGGTGCCGTTCTATACGCTGGCCGCCCGCGCCGTGCACTTCGGCCGCTACGGCCGGGACGGCCAGCACCCGCTCCTGGCGCCGGTCTATCTCGGGTATCCGGAACTCGTGCGCGGCTACGACATCTACAGCTACGGCCCGAGCGAGTGCAGGCCGTCCGCGGTCAGTTCATGCCCGGCGTTCGATCAGCTCGTGGGAAGCCGGGTCCTCGTGGGCGGCCTCGAGCTGCGGTTCCCGCTCCTGCGCCCGCTCGGCGTGAAGCAGAGGATGTACGGGCCCGTCCCCGTTGAGGTTGGAGTCTACTTCGATGCGGGCGTCGCCTGGAACGAAGGCGAGAATCCGACATTCGCCGGGGGGCAGCGGAAGGGTGTGTCGAGTGCCGGCGTCGCGCTCCGGGCGAGGCTGTTCGGCCTGCTGATCACGGAGTTCGATTTCTCCAGGCCCTTCCAGCGGCCGGGCAAGGGCCTGGTCTTCCAGTTCACGATTTCGCCAGGCTTCTGAGGTCACCTGCGGTTCACCCCGACGGCGGTGGCATGGCATACTTTCCTGGTGGATTCCGACTCGAACCTCGGCGGCGGCGACCTCGACGAGCTCCTGCGCTTCGAGAGACTCCTCGCCGACCTGTCCTCCGGGTTCATCAACGTGCCTGCCGACGAGGTAGACCGTGCGATCGAAACCGCGCAACGTCTGGTCTGCGAGAGCCTCGGGCTGGATGTGTCGGCCGTCTGGCAGTGGCCGCCGCACGATCCGGAGCGGTGGACGATGACCCACGTCTATCGAAAATTCGAGGGTCCGCCCCCCCCCGAGCCGATGCTCGCGCACGAGTACGTGCCGTGGTCCCTGAGCTTGATTCGAGCGGGAGCGTCGTTGGTGGTGCCTCACACGGACGCGGCGCCGCCAGAGGCGGCCCGCGACAAGCAGACATGGAACCACTTCGGCATCAAGGCCACATTTGGATTTCCGCTATCGGTGGGCGGGTCTGAGCCCTTCGGCGCCGTGTCCTTCGACTCGACAGCGGACGCTCGAGTATGGCCGGATGAGCTTGTCCGGCGGCTTCGGATGGTCGGGCAGGCGTTCGCCAACGCGCTCGCGAGGAAGCGGTCCGACCTGGCCCTTCGGGAGAGCGAGACGCGCCTCAAACTGGCGGCTGAGGCCGCGAACGCCGGCCTCTGGATCCTGGACCTCCGGACTGGCCACTACTGGCTCACCCCAGAGGCCCGGGCGATGATCGGCATTCCCCGAGGCGAAGACGTCACGCTGGAGCGTTACCTCGGTCTCGTCGATCCGGACGATCGGGAGCCGATCCGCCGGAAGATCGAAGAAGTGGTCGGCTCGGCGTCTCTCGGCAGCATCGAATACCGCGTGATCGGGCCCGACGGTAGCACGCGATGGCTCCAGTCGCGGGGTCGGCCCGGGCTCGATACCCGGGGCGAGCCGGATCGCCTGCTCGGTGTCACGCTCGATGTCACCTCGGCGAAGATGGCCGAACAGCAAACGCGGGAGAGCGAGGTCCGTCTGGCGGAGGGAGCCGGCCTCGCCGGCCTCGGGTTCTACGAGGTCGACAATGGCGTGGACGTCTCCTACTTCGACGACCGTGCCCGGGCCATCTTCGGCATCCCGGCGGAACTGGACGGCGGGTCGCCGGTCCTGGAATTCTGGCTTGAGCGAGTGCACGCCGACGACCGCCAGCACGTCCTCGACGAGCGTCGGCGGATGGCGACCGGGGAGTGCGACCGCGTCGCTGTCGAGTATCGGTACCTTCATCCAGCCTCTGGCGAGCGGTGGGTCCATCACCTGGCCAGGGTCACGCTCCGAGACGCCGGCGGCGTCGAGATTCGCACGCTTGGCGTCGCCCGCGACATCACCGACCGGCGGCGGATCGAGGAGGACCTGCGGATGTCCCTGGCGGAAGTCGCCGACCTGAAGGACCGGCTGCAGGCAGAGAGCGAGTACCTCAGGACCGAGGTCGGCCTGACGCGACGATCGCGCGCGATCACCGGGCAAAGTGATGCCATCGGGCGCGTCATGCACCAGGTGGAGCAGGTGGCTCCTACAGGCGCTCCGGTGCTCGTGCAAGGCGAAACCGGCACGGGCAAGGAACTCATCGCCGAGGCCATCCACCAGCTCAGCAGTCGCCGGGAGCGGGTGATGGTCAAGGTCAACTGCGCGGCACTGCCGAGCGGGCTCATCGAGAGCGAACTGTTCGGCCGGGAGAAGGGTGCCTACACGGGCGCCATGACGCGC
>CAWAMP010000003.1:0-456102 GCA_963783255.1 uncultured Acidobacteriota bacterium
CGGCCCTTCGACGGGGTGACCGACGCGGCGTCCTCGGGGCCGAACCCTATCTTCACGCAGCGTCTGTGGGGCGGCCACCGCCACCGGCTCGGCGCACGCCTTGCAGACCCGGCGCACGAGGCGCTGGGCGCAGATCAGGTTCACCGAGCTCGCCACGAGGAACGGCTCGATGCCCATGTCGATCAGGCGGCTGATGGTGCTCGGCGCGTCGTTGGTGTGGAGCGTCGAGAGCACGAGGTGGCCCGTCAGCGCGGCCTTGATGGCGATTTCCGCGGTCTCGAAGTCGCGGATTTCGCCGACGAGGATGATGTTCGGGTCCTGGCGGAGGAAGGAGCGGAGGGCGGCGGCGAAGTTCAGGCCGATGCCCTCGCGAATCTGGACCTGGTTGATGCCCGGCAGGTTGAACTCGACCGGATCCTCCGCGGTCATGATGTTGGTTTCCGCGGTGTTCAGCTTCGCAATCGACGAGTAGAGCGTGTTCGTCTTGCCGCTGCCGGTCGGCCCCGTCACGAGCACCATGCCCCACGGCCGGCTGATGGCGTCCTCGAACTTCGTCAGCGACTCGCGCTCGAAGCCGAGCTTCGTCATGTCGAGCATCAGCTTCTCGCGGTCGAGGAGCCGGAGCACGATTTTCTCGCCGAACAGCGTCGGCAGGCACGACACGCGGAAGTCGATCTCCTCGGCGCGGCCCGCGTCGTTGAAGCGGATCTTGATGCGCCCGTCCTGCGGGAGGCGCTTCTCGGCGATGTCGAGCTTCGCCATGATCTTGACGCGCGAGGCGATCGGGTCCGGAACTTCATCGGCGGCGCCATGATGTTGTAGAGCACGCCGTCGATGCGGTACCGGATGCGCAGCTCCTTCTCGTACGGCTTGATGTGGATGTCGCTCGCGCCCTTGGAGATGGCCGACATCAGCATCACGTTGACGAGGCGGATGACCGGCGCCTCCTCCCCCTGGCGCGCGAGCGCCTCGACGCTGATTTCCTCGAGCTCCTCGAGCACCTCCACTTCCGAGGCGTCCACGATCGGCAGGTCCTGCAGGGCCTGGTTGGCGAAGTCGAGCGCGCTCGGCTGACCGTTCCCGTTGCCGGACGCCGGCTTGGCGACCAGGTTGTAGTAGCGGGCGATCGCCTCCATCACCGCCGACTCGGACGCCACGACCGGCTCGACGTTGTACCCCGTCATGAACTTGATGTCGTCCATGGCGAAGACGTTGGTCGGATCGGTCATCGCAATCGTCAGCGTCGCGCCGGCCCGGCTGAGCGGGAGAATCTGGTATTTCTGCGCGGTTTCGGCGGGGATCAGCTTGACGACCGACTGGTCAATCTCGAAGTCGCCCAGGCTGATCGACGGCACGCCGTACTGCCGGCTGAGCAGCGCCGTGATCTCCTCGTCCTTGACGAACCCCAGCTTGACGAGATTGAGCCCCAGCTTGCCCCCGCTGGCCTTCTGGTAGTTCAGGGCCTCCTGGAGTTGCTCCGGGCTGATCCGCTTCTCCTTCAGGAGGAGTTCGCCTATCCGGACGGCCATGGTTGGCTACAGCTTCATTGAAGACGGTTGACGGACCGGCGCCGCATACGGGGACCTCGCGACTCCCCGCGGTCTGTGATCTTGTCGGCCGGCCACGCCATGGGCTGTAGTCTGCACGTCGATTCGCGCCAAGATGTGCGACAAACGACTGCACGATAAGGGCTTGGCTGCCGGCACTCGAGGGCCGGAGGCCGTGGCCCCTTGACGGTGCCGGGCGTCGCCCCGGGGCGCGGCCGGGAGGCCGCTCCTCGACGTGGCCGCCAGCTCATCGAAACATCAGGACGCCGAGCATCGTATTATTCTAGAAGGGGTAGAATTGTCTGTTTGCCCCCGGAGGTCGAGTGTCATGAGTGAGACGACCGCCCCGCCCGCCGCGCCGAAGGGCCAGAGCCTGGTTGCCCGACTGGTCGGCGTCCTGACTTCTCCGCGCGAAACCTATGCGGCGCTGGCGGCGGCCCCGCGCTGGCTCGGGATGGCCATCGTGGTGGTCCTCGTCGTGGGCGCCTGCCAGATGTGGTTCCAGTCGACCGCGGTCGGCAAGCAGGCGACGCTGGACGAAGCGGTCAGGCGAACCGAGTCGTTCGGCTTCAAGGTCAGCGACCAGCTGTACGAGGAAATGCGGAAGGCGACCTTCGATCCGCCGCCGTGGCGGGTGGCCCTCAGTGCCGCCGCCCTCGTGATCGCGCCGCCCATCGTCTGGGCCGTCATGGCCGGGCTGCTGTTCCTGGTGTTCGGCGTGCTGTCCGGGGGGCAGGCAACGTTCAAACAGGTCTACGCCGTCGTCGTCCACTCGGGGGTGATCTCGGCGCTCGGCACGCTGTTTCTCACGCCGCTCAACTACTTCCGCCAGTCGATGTCGAGTGCGACCAACCTGGGGGTCTTCCTGCCGTTCCTGCCCGAGGGCAGCTTCCTGGGACGGCTGGCCGGCATGGCGGACCTGCTGCTGATCTGGTGGTTGACCAGTCTGGCGATTGGCGTGGCCGTCACCTACAAGAGGAAGACGGGCGGCGTGGCGCTCGTGCTGTTCGGAGTCTACGCGGTGATCGCGGTCGGCTACGCGGCCTTCATGGCCGCCCGGAGCTAGTTCATGACGCGGAAGAAGGTTCTGATCGGCATTCTCATTCTGGCGGTCGCCGGCGGGCTCGTCTGGGCCAATTTCGCGTTCAAGAAGCAGGAGGGCCCCACCGTCACGGTCGAGGCGATCAAGGCGCGCAGGCTCGAGTCGGTGGTGTCGGCGTCGGGGCGCATCCGCGCCCGGCGCACGGTCAACATCACCTCCGAGGTCTCGGGCAAGGTGATGAAGCTGGCCGTGGAGGAAGGCGATCGGGTGAAGCAGGGCCAGTTCCTGCTGCAGGTGGACCCGCGCAACGTGCGCAACCGGCTGCAGGTGAGCGAGTCCTCGCTCGAGCAGCAGAAGATCGGGCTGCAGCAGGCCCGCCAGACACTCGAAAACGCCAAGGTGAGCCTCAAGCTGGCCGAGGACGAGCTGGCGCGCCAGCGGCGCCTCGACAGGGACGGCCTCGCGACGAAGCAGGCGTTCGAGCAGGCGAAGGACAACGTCACGTTGCGCACCGGCGACGTCAGGAACGCCGAACAGTCCGTCTCGACGGCCGACCAGCGGATCAGGAGCCAGATGGCCGACCTGTCCAACGCCGAGCACGACCTGAGCCGCGTCACGATCGAGTCGCCCATCGACGGCATCGTCACGAAGCGGAACGTCGAGGAAGGCGAGATGGCGGTCCAGGGCTTCACGAACAACCCGAGCGTGGTGCTGCTGATCGTCGCCGACATGTCGGTCATCGAGGCCGAGATCGAGGTGGACGAGACCGACATCCCGAACGTGAAGCTCGGACAGCGGACGAAGGTCACCATCGACGCGCTGCCCGACCGGACGTTCACGGCGAAGGTGACCGAGATCGGCAACAGCCCGATCAGCGCGGCCACGGCCGGCGGTGTCAGGCAGGCGATTAACTTCAAGGTGATCGTCACGCTGGACGGCCAGATTCCCGAGGTGCGGCCCGGCTTCACCTGCACGGCCGACATCACGACGGCCGACCGCGAGAGCGCCGTCGCGGTGCCGATCCAGGCGCTGGCGGTCCGCGAGCTGACGTTCGACCCGCAGGGGAAGGTCGTCAAGCCGCCGAAGCCCGAGCCGGGCCGGCGCCCGTCGACCGGCGCCGTCGAGGCGGCGGAGCTGAAGCCCGGGTTCACGAAGAAGGAGACCGAAGGGGTCTTCCTCGTGGACAAGGAGACCAAGGTCCAGTTCGTCCAGGTGAAGACCGGCGTGGCCGGTGACAAGTACTTCGAGGTCCTCGACGGCCTGAAGGCCGGCGACCGCGTCGTCACGGGCCCCTTCGCGTCGGTGCGGACGCTCAGCGACGGCACGCTGGTCAAGATCGAGGAGACCGGCAAGAAGTAGGCGGATGTACCAGCTCTTCGAATCCATCAAGATCGCGCTGGCGGCGGTCTGGGCGAACAAGCTGCGGTCGTTCCTGACGGTCCTGGGGAACATCGTGGCGGTCACCTCGATCATCGCCGTGGTGTCGATCGTCCAGGGCATCGACGACTACGTGTCGGACGCGATCGTCAGCGAACTGGGGCTGGGCACGTTCACCGTGCAGCGCTTCGGCATGATCCGGAGCGAGGAGGAGTTCGAGAAGGTCGCGGGCAACCCGGACATCACCGAGCGGGACGCCGGGGCGGTGAGGCAGGCCGACCTCGTGCGGGTGGCGATGACCAGCGCCGAGTCGCAGGGCGAGGTTCGCTACAAGGACCGCGTGATCGAGTCGGTGTCGATCTCCGGCGTGAGCCGCGACTATGCGGAGTTCGGCGGGTACAAGGTCGAGCGCGGCCGTCTGGTGACGCCGGCGGAGATCGACCGGAAGCGGCCCGTCGTGCTGATCGGCTGGGACGTCGCCGACAAGCTCTTCCTCGACGAGGACCCGATCGACAAGGTGATCACCGTGGCGGGCAGCCACATGCGCGTGGTCGGCGTGAACGAGAAGAAGGGCTCGATGTTCGGGAACTCGCAGGACCAGTTCGCGGTGATCCCGCTCGCCCTGAGCAAGAAGCTGTTCGGCGCCCGGCAGCGCATTTCGATCACGGCGAAGCCCGGCGATCCGCACCTCACCGACAAGGCGATGGATTCCGCCACGGTGGCGCTGCGCATCGAACGCAAGCTGAAGCCGAACCAGAGGGAGAACTTCGGCATCGTCACGTCGGACACGTTCCTCGGCATGTTCCGGCAGATCACCGCCGGCATCTTCGGTGTCCTGATTGGCGTCGTGGCGCTCTCGCTGGTCGTGGGCGGCATCGTCATCATGAACATCATGCTGATGGTGGTGAGCGAGCGGACGTCGGAGATCGGCCTGCGGAAGGCGCTCGGCGCCAAGCGCCGCGACATCATCCTCCAGTTCCTGGTCGAGTCGATCGCCCTCTCCACGCTCGGGGGCGTGGTCGGCACCGCGCTCGGGTTCGCGGGGGCATGGCTCGTCACCAAGCTCACGCCGATGCCCGCCTCGGTGCACGTCTACTCGGTGGTCATGGGGATCGGGATGACGGCGGTCGTCGGACTCTTCTTCGGCCTCTACCCGTCGATCAAGGCGGCCAGGCTCGATCCGATCGAAGCGCTCCGGCGGGAATGACATGGTCAGAGTCGCGCTCTTCACCGACACGGTTGCGATGGCGCTCGGGACGATCCGCGCCAACAAGATGCGGTCGGCGCTGACCATCCTCGGCGTCGTGATCGGCATCACGGCCATCGTCGGCATGAGTTCGATCATCCGCGGGTTCGACAACTCGTTCCGCGATCTGATCCGCGAGCTGGGTCCGAACACGATCATCGTCGCCAGGGTGAGCTTCGCGAGCGCCGGGTCGGGCATCGACCGCCAGCTGCTGATGAAGCGCCCGAACCTGACGATCGAGGACGCCCGGATCCTCAAGGAGGAAATCCCCGGGCTCCAGTCGGTGGCCGCGTTCGTCTCGGGCCAGCAGCGGATGTTCTACCGCGGCCAGCGGACGCAGTCGATGGGCATCCTCGGCTCGAGCGAGGACTTCATCGACATCAACTTCATGAAGATCCAGCAGGGCCGCTTCTTCACCGACAACGAGGTGCTGCACCGGCGGAACGTCGTGGTCCTGGGGCAGACGCCGTACAAGGCCTTCTTCGAGAACGTCGATCCGATCGGCAAGGTGGTGCGGATCGGTTCGACCGAGTACACGGTCATCGGGGTCGCCGCCGCGCGGCCCTCGATCGGGGGGCTGACCAGCGACCAGGACGCGCTCGCCATCATCCCGCACACGAGCTTCGCCAAGACGTTCGGCGCCGTGTCGCGCGGCGACGCCCGCCGGGTGGGACGTTCCGTCCAGATCTTCGCGGTGCCCAGGGACGGCGTGAAGCGCGAGGACGCGATGCGCGAGATCGAGACGGTCATGCGCATCCGCCACCGGCTGAAGCTGACACAGCCGAACGACTTCGACGTCGCCACCCAGGACATGGCGATGAAGTTCTTCGACCAGGCGACCGGCGCGATCTACCTCGCGCTGGTGGTCATCTCCTCGATCGCCCTCATGGTGGGCGGCATCGGCGTGATGGCGATCATGATGATCTCGGTGACCGAGCGGACGCGCGAGATCGGCGTGCGCAAGGCGCTCGGGGCGCGCCGGCGCGAGATCCTCTGGCAGTTCCTGTTCGAAGCGGTCGTGCTCACCTCGACCGGCGGCATCCTCGGCATCCTCATCGGCGCGACCGTCGGCGTCTGCGTCAGGGCGTTCACGCCGCTGCCGGTGTCGATGCCCTGGTGGTCGTTCGCCATCGGCTTCGCGTTCTCGGCGAGCGTCGGCATCTTCTTCGGGCTGTTCCCCGCCGTCCGCGCCTCCCGGCTCGATCCGATCGAAGCGCTGCGTTACGAATAGCGCTTCCGCCTTCGCCCGCAGTCAGCCGCGGCCGCCGGATTCCCTCCGCTGCAGTTCCGCCCGCCAGAACTCCAGTTCGTCCACCAGGAGGACCGACGCCCTGACGAACTCGCTGCCGAATTCGAGGTTCGTCAGTGCCTGCGGCCCCTGTCCGGAGAGGGCCAGCGCCAGCACCCGAGCCGCCGCCTCGTGAAACTGCGCGTGCAGCGTACGGACCCGCTCGTAGTGAAGGCTGTCCCTCAGCACGGGTTCGGCCGACTGGATCCACTGCCCGAACGGACAGAGGCCGTCCGCGCGAACCGTGTCGGGCTGGAACTCGCTGGAACCGCTCTCGATCGCGGCCTGAAGCCGCGCCTTCCATTCGTCGTGGGCGAGAATGGCTGCGTTGATCTGACGGATATGATCGGTCATGCGGCCCCCGGCCGGCCTGCTCCCCGCACCGCGCGGGCGCGGCAGGGGCGACCCCCTGCGGCGCTCGATCTTTCGGCAGGGCCGGCGTCCTCCAATGGTATCATTGGCGTTTGTGTCATGAGCGCCGGGCAGGAGAATAACCGTCTATGAAGGTCTACGACGCCGCCAGCATCAGGAACGTCACCATCGCGGGCCATTCGGGCGCGGGCAAGACGCAGCTCGCCGCCGCTATCCTGTTCGATGCCGGAATGGTGAACCGGTTCGGCAAGGTCGATGACGGAACGACGGTCACCGACTTCGACGAAGAGGAGATCGCGCGAAAGCACACGCTCGCCGCCAGCCTGGCCTACGCCGAATGGAACAGGCACAAGATCAACCTGGTGGACACGCCGGGGTTCGGCAACTTCCTCAGCGACACGCTCGCTGCCATGCGGATCTCGGACGCGGCGGTGGTCGTCGTCGACGCGGTGTCGGGCGTCGAGGTGCAGACCGAGAAGGTCTGGGAGGCAGCCGACTCCTACGCGCTGCCCCGCCTGGTCGTCGTCAACCGGCTCGACCGCGAGCGCGCCAGCCTGAGCCGCACGCTCGACTCGCTGCAGACGGCGTTCGGCCGGACCGTCACCCCGGTGCAGATGCCGATCGGCGACGAAAAGTCGTTCCGCGGCGTTGTCGACCTGGTGGGCATGAAGGCCTACCTCTTCGAGACCGACGGCAGCGGGAAGTTCAAGGAAGCCGACGTGCCGTCCGACATGAGCGGCGAGGCACAGGCCGCGCGCGACGCGCTCATCGAGATGGTGGCCGAGGCCGACGACAAGCTGATGGAGAGGTTCTTCGAGGCCGGGACGCTCACGCAGGACGAGCTGGTGTCGGGCCTGCGAACGGCCGTGCTCGCCCGCAAGATCTTCCCGCTGTTCTGCACGTCCTCCACGCTCAACATCGGCGTGCCGATGCTGCTCGACGCGGTGATCGCGTACGTGCCCGCGCCCTCCGAGCGACCCGCCAAGGGCACCAGGGGCGGACAGGAGGTCGAGGTCCTCGCCTCGGACGCCGGCCCGTACGCCGCGTTCGTCTGGAAGACGGTCGCCGACCCGTTCGCCGGCCGCATCAGCATGTTCCGCGTGATGAGCGGGTCGCTCAAGGCCGACACGACCGTCTACAACCTGGTCAAGGAGGCGCCGGAGCGCCTCGGCCACCTGGTCCTGCTGCAGGGAAAGACGCAGACCGACGTGCCCGAGATCAAGGCCGGCGACGTCGGCGCCGTCGCCAAGCTGAAGGAGACGGTGACCAACAACACGCTGGCCGAGAAGGGCGGCGTGGTGTTCAAGCCGATGGAGTTCCCCGAGCCCGTCCTGTCGTACGCGATCGAGCCGAAGAGCCGCGGCGACGAGGACAAGATCAGCTCGTCGCTCCAGCGGCTGCAGGAAGAGGACCCGACGATCCGGTCGAGCCGCGATCCGCAGACCAAGGAGCTGCTGCTCTCCGGCCAGGGCCAGTTGCACATCGAGGTGACGGTCGCCAAGCTGAAGCGGCGGTTCGGCGTCGAGGTGAACCTCAAGCCGCCGAAGATCCCGTACCGGGAGACGATCACGGCCGCCACCGACGCGCACGGCCGGCACAAGAAGCAGACGGGCGGCCACGGCCAGTTCGGTGACTGCTCCATCCGGATGGAGCCGCTCCCGCGCGGATCCGACTTCGAGTTCGTGGACGACATCTTCGGCGGGGCGATCCCGCAGACGTTCAGGCCGGCCGTCGAGAAGGGGATCCAGGACACGCGCATGCGGGGCTACCTGGCCGGCTACCCGGTGGTGGACTTCAAGGTGACGCTGGTCGACGGCAAGTACCACGACGTCGACTCGAACGAACTGTCGTTCAAGATGGCCGGTCGCCTGGCATTCAAGGACGCGATGACGCGGTGCAGGCCGACCATCCTCGAGCCGATCATGAACGTCGAGGTCTACGCGCCGTCCGACTTTGCGGGCGACCTGATGGGCGACCTGAACGGGCGGCGGGGCCGCATCTCCGGGATGGACACGCGTGGCGGCATGACGGTGATCAAGGCCCAGGTGCCGATGGCCGAGATGCTCACCTACGAGCAGCAGCTCACCTCGGCCACCGGCGGGCGCGGGTCGTATCACATGGCCTACTCCCACTACGAGGAGGTCCCGAACCACATCCAGTCGAAGATCATCGCCGCCCACAAGGCGGAAAAGGGCGAGGCGGCGGAGGAAGAGGAATAGTCGGAACTGACGATGAAGGGTCGGTTCTGACGGTGAAGGGTTGGGACTGACGGTGAGTGGTCGGAACTGACGGCGGATGGTCGACGAGGGCCGCGCGATTCGAACGAGTCGCGCGGCCCTTTCTCGTTCTCCCTCGCAGGATCCCGCCCGCGAACACCCGGGACGCCGGTCCGGTCGACCGGACCGGCGTCCGCGGGGAGGCGTCGCTGGCGGTGGCTCAACCGGTCGGTTGCCGGAGCGATGTAGAATGTCGTCCGCGCGGACCTCGTGCGCCGACGCATGTCATACCGAGGGAGGACTCATGGATATCAAGCGCTTCATCGTCGACCTGACTCCGCCGCCGCTCGTTCGCATCTTCGCGGCGCCGTACGTGGCGGGCAGGGGAATCGAGGCGGGTGTCTCCAAGGCGGACGAGATTCTGGAACACCGGATCGCTGCATGCGACGCTCGACCTGCTCGGCGAGGAGGTTGTCAAACACGAGGACATCGAGGCCACGGTCGCCCTCTACCTCCGGATGGTCGACCAGCTGAAGGGCCGCGCCTACGCCAGCATCTCGTGCAAACCGACGCAGATGGGCATTCACGAAAGCGAGGCGTACTGCCTCGAGAACATCAGGAGGGTGGTCGCCCGCGCGGCGCCGCAGGGGCTGCACGTCACGGTGGACATGGAGGACCACACCTTCACCGACGTGACCCTCCGGCTGTTCAAGGCGCTGCGCAGCGAATTCGACAACGTCGGCACGGTCCTCCAGTCGCGGCTGTTCCGCACGAAGGACGACATCCTGGCCTTGCACGCCAAGCCCTGCAAGGTGCGCATCTGCATCGGCATCTACACGGAACCGAGGTCGATCGCGCTCACCGACAAGCCGGCGATGAAGGATAAGGTGTTCGATTTCGTCGGGCTCCTGCTCGACAAGGGGCACTATCCGGAGATTGCCACGCACGACGAGCCGCTGGTTCGCCGCTGCCTCGAATACCTCGACAAGAGGGGCTGCCCGAAGACCGCCTACGAGGTCCAGATGCTCCTCGGCGTGCCCCGGCAGGACATCCAGGCCGAGATCGTCAGGGACGGCCGCCTGATGCGCCTCTACGTCCCGTTCGCCGAGGAATGGAAGTACGCCATCGCCTACTGCAAGCGCCGGATGGCCGCCAACCCGATGATGGGCGCCTACGTGATGAAGAACCTGTTCAGGCGCTAGAGATCCTGAGCCAGGCTCGGGTGATCGAGTTTCCGCGACAGCCGCCCGAGCCGGTGCTGCACGCCCTCGACGTGCCTGGCATCGCCGGCCAGGAGAAGCGCTTCGACCGCGAACGACCTGGCGGCCTCCAGGTCCTTCACGCGGTGCTCGTGGTGGATGGCGAGCGCTTCGAGGGCCTCCCGGCGCAGCTCGGCATCGACGCCGTCGATCTCGGACAGGGCTCGCCACGCCTCGGCCGCTTCGTGGAACCGGCGCGCGCGGCGCCGATGGAGCGCCAGCCAGTGCAGCGCGTCGGCGCGGACCGTCCGGTTTGCCTCACGGTCCAGCACGCCGTCGTCGGTCGCGGCCGCGACGAAGCATCGTTCCGCCTCGTCGAGGCGGTCCAGGGACTCGAGCAGCCGGCCCAGCGAGAGGCGTTCGTGAGGCTCGCGCGCCGCGCCCGCGCCGTCCCGCGACATCTCGAGAATCAGGCCAGCCACCGCCGCGAGCGACAACAGATCGAGCCGGTTGTGCTCCAACACCGCTGCCAGGCCGCTGGCGTCTCCGGACCTCGCGTACCCGAAATAGCGAGACGGGATCTCCCAGCCCGGCACATCGTCCTGCCGGTGCAGCCCCAGGATGTCGCGTTCGATGGCGGTGAGCGAGCAGCTGCCGGGCGGGTCGTCCGGCGCCATCGCCTCATACCCCCTCGCTCGAGCGCCGAACGGCGACGAGGCGGCCGAGGCCGGCGTCGCCCCTCGGCCGCGCTCGGGGTGACCCTGAGCGAGCGAAGCGAGTCGAAGGGTCGGGCGTCGCTTCCACAGGCGACGCGCCGGGAACAGCATGTCCACGTGCGGCAGCCCGCCGAACGGTGACCGCAGTCGATTGAGCTGGTAGCGGGTCTCGATCAACGGGACGTCGAAGGACCGGCCGTTGTAGGTGACGAGAACGGGCGGACGGCCGGCCCCGCTCGCCGAGACCTCTTCGGCCACCGCGTCGAGCAGCGCGCGCTCCTCCCCGTAGCCCCGCAGAAAGTACCTGACGGGTCCGGAAGCCGTCCTCGTCGAAGAAGCCGAAGCCGACGAGGAAGGCGTACGTCCCGGCGCCTCCGCTGAGGCCGGTCGTCTCGAGGTCGAAGAAGAGGAGCCGCTGGCCGGCCGCCGATTCGGCAGCTGGCGGGAGGCCGCCGGAGCGGGCGAGGAACCACGGCAGGGCCACGCGCGCCGCGCCCGCCGCCTCCGCGTAGCGCTCCACCGGATGCCGGCCGTGGCGGTGGGCGGCCGCATAGCTGCGGTCCACGACCACCGACGGCCCGCGCGCGCCGTCGACCAGCGTGCCGCCGAGCACGTCCAGCACGCGCGAGGACGCTTCGGCGGCGGAGCATCGCGCGGCAAACGCCGCGCCCTCGTCAACCGGCGACGTGTGCGGGCCGACGGCCGGCCCGCGCCCGCCCGGCGGCTTCGCCCGGTTCTTCAGGATGTCCTGGATTCGTGCGGCGAGAGCGGCGCGGTCCATCTCGGCTCCGTGGAGATCAGATGACGGCCGAGAGGATGTCCAGCGCCACCGTCTTCGCCATCGGCCCGACCTCGCCGAGCGGCCCGACGCACGACGGGCAGCCCGACTCGCAGGGGCACGAGGCGATGAGATCGCGCGTCCTGGCGAGCAGCGCCTGGCGCATCGTGAAGAGCGGCTCGGACAACCCGATGCCGCCCGGGTAGTTGTCGTAGACGAACACCCGCGGCTCGTCGTAGTCCACAGGGGCCTGGACGGCGGCGCGACCGCGGCCCAGTCTCGCCACCGCCGCCGACGCGTGCGCCGGTTCCGCACCGCCCACCGACGCCGCCTGCGCCACGTCTGGCGCCGTGCCGTTCCCAATCGACACGCCAATGTCGTGACGGTCGCACATCAGCAGCAACTGCGCCACCTGCCGCCCGGCGAACGCGAGGCCGATCACGCCGTCGCGCCGGTCGTCACCCCCGTAGGGCAGCGCCGTCATCACCCGTCGCGGGATGGTGAACCAGCACCCGGTCGTGTGCATCTCCTGCTCGGGCAGGTCGAGTTCGCCCGAGCCGACGTTCTCGTTTGTGTAGAACTTGATCTTCTTGAAGCCAACCACGCGGGAGACGACGTGGACTTCACCGTGGGACCAGGGGGCAGAGCCCGTGTCGGTTTCGAACGTGTCGAGGATCGTCACGCGGTCGTAGCGGATGGCGTCGGTGTAGTAGTCGCAGTCGACCTGTCGCACGAAGGCCTTGCGGTTCTCGAAGTCGAGGCGCTCCACCTGGTAGAGGGTGCCTTCGACGATGTAGATCGCCTTCTCGTGGAGCACGGACGGCGCGCTCGTGAAGTCGGTCTCGCCGATGACCCGCGTGTCGTCGGTGCCGTCCACGACGACGAAGTTGTCCGACGACACGGACCGCAGGCTGACGGCGTCTGCCGGATACGACTCGCTCGTCCAGTGCCAGTGGGCCTCTTCGCCCGGCGCCTGTGCCTCGGCGAGGTGGACGAGGCCCTCCTCCGAGAGGATCCGGAGGATCTCCTGAACGCTTTCGCGCCCGAACACCTCGGCGGTGCCGAACGGCAGCTCGAACGCGGCGCACTTGATGTGCGCGAGCAGGATCTGCAGGTTGTCCGCATTGATCAGCGCGTGCTCGGGCGACGCACCGAAGAAGTACGCCGGGTTGCGCACGACGTACTGGTCGAGCGGCGCGCTGCTCGCCACCAGCACCGCGGCCGATTGCCCGGCGCGCCGGCCCGCGCGGCCCGCGCGCTGCCAGGTGGCGGCGATCGTGCCCGGATAGCCCGCGAGCACCGCGACGTCGAGCGCGCCGATGTCGATGCCGAGTTCGAGCGCGCTCGTCGCGACGACCGCGCGCACCTCGCCGTCGCGCAGCCCCTTCTCAATCTCGCGCCGGCGGTTGGGCAGATAGCCGCCCCGGTACCCGCGCACCACGTCGTCTGCGCCCGGCGGCCCCTGGACGGCGTCCTTGAGGTAGCGCGTGAGGATCTCCGTGACGAGGCGGCTCTGGGCGAACACGATGATCTGCAGGCCGCGCCTGAGGAACTCCAGCGCCACGCGCCGCGTTTCCTGGGTGTACAGACCTCCGGATGCCCAGTTGCTTGTTGACGATCGGCGGGTTGACGAAGAAGAAGTACTTCTCGCCGCGCGGTGCGCCGCTCTCCTCGACCAGCTCGAACGGACGTTCGGTCAGCCCCTCGGCCAGCTCGCGCGGATTCGCAATCGTCGCCGACGAACAGACGAAGACCGGGTCGGACCCGTAGTGCCGGCACACGCGACCCAGGCGCCGCAGCACGTTGGCGAGGTGGCTGCCGAACACCCCCCGGTAGGCGTGCAGTTCGTCGATGACGATGAAGCGGAGATTCTCGAACAGCCGGGCCCACTTCGGGTGATGCGGCAGGATTCCCGAGTGGAGCATGTCGGGATTGGTCAGCACCACCTGCGCCCGCGCGCGGATCGCGCGCCGCGCGTCCTGAGGCGTGTCGCCGTCGTAGGTGAACACGCCGAGATCGAGGCCGGCCGCCTCGTTGAGGACCTGCGCGAGCCGGTCGAGTTCGGCCAGCTGATCCTGGGCCAGCGCCTTGGTCGGGAACAGGTACAACGCCCGGGTGGAGGCATCGCCGAGAATCGCGTTCAGGACCGGGATGTTGTAGCAGAGCGTCTTGCCTGACGCCGTCGGCGTGGTGACGACCACGCTCTCCCCTGCCAGGGCGTGGGCCACGGCAGCCGCCTGGTGGGTGTACAGCTCGCTGATGCCCCGGCTCTCGAGCGCCCGGACCAGGCGCGGGTCGATCCCGGGCGGCATCGGCGCACACCGCGCCTCCGCGGCGGGCATCCGCCGCACCGCGGTGACCACCTCGTCAGGCGTGTCGGCGTCTTCCCGGTGCCACGACGGCACGAGGTGATTGAGCGCCGCCTGCAGGGCCCGCTCCCGGGACGGGCCGCCCGGCCCGGTGAGGGCCAGCAGGTCGCTCTGCGCTCGCCGCTCGCCATCGTCGCCCTTCGGGTGCCTGGCCATGACAAGGGATGGTACCAGCCAGCCGGAAGCCAATCAAGAGGCGAAAGGCGAATAAACGGCACAACGGGAACAGCCTTCAGCTGCCGGCTGCTCTATGGCACGAGCACCGCGCCCGTCCGGCCCGTCTTCGCCGTGTAGGCCGCGGAGACCTTCCGTGCCGCGTCTGCGGCCGTCCCTGGCTTCGCCAGCATGACCACCGAGCCGCCGAAACCGCCCCCCGTGAGGCGCGCCCCGTGGACCTCAGGCATCGCCCGGGCCAGCTCCACGATCAGGTCGATCTCCGGCACCGAGACCTCGTAGTCGTCGCGCATCGAGTCGTGCGACGCGGAGAACAGCGCCCCGAGCTCGTCGAGGTCTCCGGCCTGGATCGCGCGGACCGCGTCGAGCACGCGCGCGTCCTCGGTGATGACGTGGCGCGCGCGGCGGCCGAACGGGTCCGGAAGATCCATCGCGCGCGGGATGTCCGGGAGGTCGAGGTCGCGCAGTTGGTCCACACCGAGCCGTCTGGCCGCCTCCTCGCACTCGGCCCGCCGCGTCCGGTAGTCGCCCTTCGAGTGGTTGTGCGCGATGCCCGAGTTGAACACGACGAGCTCGGCGGACGCCGGCAGCGGCACGACCTTCCACTCGAGCGAGCGCGTGTCGAGGAAGAGGGCCTCGCCGTCGGAGGCGAGCGTGCACGCCATCTGATCCATCACGCCCACGGGGGCCCCGACGAAATCGTTCTCGGCGCGCTTGGCGAGCAGTGCCATCGGCACATCGTCGAGCGGCAGCATGAATGCCTCCCGGAACGCCCTCAGGAGCGCGATCTCGAGAGCGGCGCTCGACGACAGGCCGCTGCCGAGCGGGACCGTCGACGCGATGCGGATGTCGGCGCCGCCGACGGCGAAGCCCTCCTGGCCCAGCACCCACGTGATGCCCTGGAGATAATCGGTCCACCTCCCCCGCCGCGACTCGGTGCCCACGATGTACTCGAAGGGAGCCGCCTTGCCGACGTCGACGCTGAGCGCGCGCACCGCTCCGCCCTTGCGCGGCGCCAGTTCGACCCTCGTCCGCTGAGGGATCACGGTCGGCAGCACGAAGCCGCCGTTGTAGTCGGTGTGTTCCCCGATGAGGTTCACCCGTCCCGGCGCCGACGCGCGGACCACGGGCGGAGTGCCGAACAGCTGTTCGAATGTCATGAGATCGCCACGTCGATGGCCCGCAGTTCCCGCGCCTTGTCCTCCGGCAGCGTGTCGGCGGTGAAGACGCCGGCGCCCATCTCGCTGCCGGCGAGGTACTTCAGCCGGCCCGGCATGCGGTACGCCGGGTAGAACTCGACATGGAAGTGCGCCTCGGGATGGGGCTTCCCGTCGGTCGGTGCCTGGTGGAACGCCATGATGTAGGGGAACGGCTTCGACCAGAGCGCGTCGTACTTCAGCAGGACGGTCTTCAGCGCGCGGACGAAGTCCGAACGCTCGGCGTCGGTGAAGGCCGCAATCGACGGAGCGGCCCGGCGCGTCGCGATCCAGACCTCGTACGAGTAGCGGGCGAACACGGGGACGAATGCTGCGACGTGGTCGCCGCCGTACAGCACGCGCCGCCCGTCTTCGATCTCCGTCTCGACGATCCGCTCGAGCAGGCCGCGACCGTGAGCCGCCAGATGGTCGGCCTGCTGCTGGAGCTCTCGGGCGGGAACGGGCGGGATGAACGGGTAGGCGTAGATCTGGCCGTGGGGGTGCGCCAGCGTGACGCCCACCTCCACGCCGCGGTTCTCGAATTCGAAGACGTAGTCCACGTCGGCGCGCGCTCCGAGTTCGACGTAGCGGTCGGCCCAGACGCGTGCAATGAGATCGAGCCTCGACAGCGGCAGCGCCCCGAGCGACGTCGTCGGGTCCTGCGTGAAGACGACGACCTCGCACACGCCTCCGCCAGGGCGTGTCGGAACGCTGAGCTCCGGCGCGCCGTGCGGGGTGACGACGAGCGTCGGAAACAGGTTCTCGAACACGGCGACGTCCCACGGGCCGGGTGGGAGTTCGGTCGGGTGGTCCGGGTCGGTGGTCACGGCCAGCGGGTTGAACTCGGCCGGCGGCAGGAACGTCCGGTTCTGCCGGTGGCTCGCATAGGCGATCCACTCGCCGCGCAGCGGGTGCCACCGGAGATGGCTGCTCGGCTCGCGCCGCTCGCTCGACGGGCTGGGGGCGTCCGGTGCGCAGGCCCAGGGCTGGTCGGCGTACAGTATCAGCCTCCGCCCGTCGGGCTTGGTGAGGACGTGTTTGGCCATACGATCAGAACAGCGACCGCGACTGGCAGCCGTCGACGGTGACACTCGCGCCGCTGATCCAGCTCGCCCGCGGTGAGGCGAGGAACGCCACGACGTCGCCCACCTCCTCGGCCCGCCCGAACCGGCCGAACGGCAGGTCGCGGCGAATGAACTCCGCGATCCCCTCGGGGTCCTCCTGTTGACGCTTCCACCACGACCCGCCCGGGAACGAGATGGAACCGGGCGCCACGCTGTTGACGCGGATGTTGTCCCGAGCCAGCTGCTGCGCCATGGCCTTGGCCAGGCTGATCTCGGCCGCCTTGACCGCGTTGTAGACCATGCGGCCGCCCGATTCGCGCCCGTAGATCGACGCAATCATCACGATGGCGCCGCCGCCGCGCGCCTTCATCGAAGGGATCGCCAGGCGGCTCGCGCGGATGGCGGGATAGAGCGTCGAGTCGAACGCCTCCTGCCACTCCGCGTCGGTCGTGTCGGTGATGCCCGCGCCCCGCCCCAGACCGAGGTTGTTGATCAGGATGTCGATGCCGCCGAACTCGGCAAACAGCCGGGCGAACACGTCGTCGATGCCGGCGCGGGTCGTCAGGTCGGCCGCCACCGCCAGCACGGCATTCGCGCCCGGCGCGAGCGCGCGGAGCTCGGCGGCGGCCTGGCCAAGCTCTTCCCCGCCTCGCGCGCACAGGCAGACCCGACATCCGTCCGAGGCCAGGGCACGCGCGCTTGCCAGGCCCAGCCCCCGGCTCGAACCCGTGACGAGAGCGACCTTTCCATCAAGTTGGAGGTTCATCGGAACCAATCATAGCCGACAACACGGCGGCCGGGAACCGGCGGGCAGGTGGTAGCCGGCAGTTCGCCGCAGGTCCCGATGACCCGCTGTCAGCTGCCAGCTTGGGCGACAGCGGTCCGCTGCCGGCTGTCACGGGTCCGCCACGCGCGAAAGAAATGCGGCGAGCACGCGGCTGAACGCCTCGGGCTGCTCGAGGTTCGACAGGTGCCCGGCCTTCTCGATGACGGCCAGTTCAGCCCCCGGGATTCGGGCATGCATGCGCCGCGCGACGTCCACGTTCGTGATCTGGTCCTCGTCGCCGACGACGACGAGCGTCGGGCATGCGATTCCAGGCAGAAGCGGCGTCGAATCGCGGCGCGCCTTCAGGCCATGGATGGCGAGGCGGATGGCATCCGCCGGCTGGGCGAGCACCAGGCGCCGCACCGCCTGGACAACGTCCGGACGCGACTCGCCGGTGGTGCTGCCGACCAGGGCCCCCTGCACGCGCTCGAACACCGCCTGCGGACCGCCCGCCGCCAGCGTCGCTGCCATCTGGTCACGGTTGGCGCGCGCCGCCTCGTCGTCCGCCTCCGGGCGCGTGTCGGCGAGGACGAGCCCGCCCACGCGCTCCGGCGCAGCGGCGAGCAGGGCGAACGCCACGTAGCCGCCCATCGAAAGCCCGCCGACGACGACCCGGTCGAGGCGCAGGTGGTCGACGAGCGCCACGACGTCGCGGGCGTAGCCTTCCATCGACGCCGGGAACGAGGGATCACCGACCTGCGACTGCCCGAAGCCGCGCAGGTCTGGCGCCACGAAGCGCCAGCCTGGCGGAACGACCTCCAGTTGCGGCCGCCACATGTCCGCCGCGAGCGGAAAGGCGTGGAGGAGAACCAGCGTCCGCGCCGACGCCGCCGGCCCGGGTCCCGTGACGTCGAGGTAACTGACCGCACGTCGGCGGTGATGGAAGCGGGCGCGCATTGGATGGGAATGATACTGGACGGAAGACGGAATCCGGCATTCAGAATCCTGGGGCCCGGAGAGCGGGCGCGGATCGCCGGGCGCTGACGCGCTCGACCGTGCCTGCCTCGCCGAAGCCCTCCGGGCGAAGGCGGGCCTCGCCGAAGCCCGGTCGGCGGAGGCGGGCCTGGTGCTGGCGCCGAGCGTGCTCGATCAGCGGATGCCAGACGGCATGGACCAGGCGATGCTCGATGAGGAACCGCCAGAGCCGGTTCGAGTGCTTGTAGAGGTAGGCGCCCGCAAGGTAGGTGGGCAGGTCCGAGCGCTCCTCCGGCCGTCGCGCCCAGATCGACGCGTGCGAAAACAGGCGGCGATACAGCCAGTCGTAGCCGAGCAGCAGCTCGTCCGGCGTCATGTGCTTGGGCCGGAAGACGACATGGGCGGTGTCATAGCGCTCCCAGTCGCGGTGCAGCAGCCGGCCCTCGGAGTCGAGCTGCCGGAACAGCGGGGTGCCCGGGTACGGAGTGAGAATGTGAAACGTGGCGCACGCCAGCCGGTGCTCTTCGATCCACTGCGCCAGAGACACGAACGTGTCCCGCCGGTCGCCGTCGAACCCGACGACGAAGCTCCCGTTCACCTGGATCCCGTGCTCGTGGAGGAGACGCACCCGGCGGCCGAATTCGTCGACGCGCGCCGTGCGTTTGCCGGCATTCGCCAGGTTCTCGTCGTTCAGCGTCTCGAAACCGATGAACACCCCCGTGCAGCCGGCGCGCGCCATCTCCCGGACCAGTGACGGGTCGTCGGTGACGTCCAGGGTCACCGCCGCGCTCCAGATCTTCTCCAGCGGGCGGACGGCGCGACAAATCTGCCGAAGATAGTCGCGGCGCGCGCCGAGGTTGTTGTCCACGAACACGAAGTAGGGCTGATGGTCCGCCTCGACCTGGCGGGCGATGTCGTGCGGGCTCCGCACCCGGTAGGGCATCCGTACCGCGTCGGTGGCCAGGTAACAGAAGGTGCACCGGTTCCGGCAGCCGCGGGACGCGACGATGCTCGTCGTGGTGAGGAACCCGTCGCGCGGGAGGAGGTCTCGACGCGGCGGCGGGTCGAGATCGTAGTCGCGTTGGAACGTGGCCTCGTAGCGTGGCTGCAGGCTGCCCCGCCCGACGTCGCGCAGAATGACGGGCCATGTCTGCACGCCGTCCCCGAGGCTGATCGCGTCGGCGTGCGGCGCTGCCTCGTCGGGAAGGCTGTTGACGTGCATGCCACCGAGCACGACGGTGGCGCCTTTCGCCCGGTACCAGGCGGCCAGCTCGTACGCCCGCCTGGCGAACGTCAGGTGAACGGTGATGCCGACGACCTGCGGCACCGGGTCGGATGGTGGCGGCCCCTGCAGGAGGTTCTCGTCCCAGTACCGCACGCGCCAGCCCGGTGGCGTCGCTCCGGCGACCGAGGTCAGCGACAGGCTCGGCGTCAGCACGTGCTTGCCGAAGCTGCCGTGCGGCGACTTCGCGTAGAACGGGTTGAGGAGAAGCGCCGCGCCCCTGTCGAGCACCCCGCCGGAGCCGACGGAACCGAGCGGTGGAGCGACCGCCATCGCCCGCGGCAGCGACCGCGGTGGACGGCGCCGGTAGAACGGATCGTCCGGGATCATCCCCACTCCGGCCTATGCCGCCAGCTGACTGCCGGCGAGGTCGCGCAACCGCGCCTCGACGAGGTCGATGACCGAGTCCGGCGTCGACGTGCCCGCCGTGATGCCGGCGACGCCGGCGCCGTCGAACCACTCGGCGCGAAGGTCCGCCGCGGTCTGAACGTGGAAGACGCGCGCGCAGCAGCGGCGGCAGGTGGCGGCCAGCTCGCGGGTGTTGTTGCTGCCGCTGCCGCCGATGACGATGACGACGTCACAGCGCCGGGCCAGGTCGGTGGCGGACTGCTGGCGCCGTTTCGTCGGCGCGCAGACCGTGTCGGCCAGCCGCACCTCCGCGTCGGGAAAGCGCCGGCGGACGAGCGACGTCAGGCGTTCCACCCGCTCGATCGGCTGCGTCGTCTGGGCTGCGATGCCGAACCGGCGCCGCGGCTCCAGCCGCAGCACATCGTCGTCTTCCAGAACCACGTCGAACTCGTCCAGGTCCTCGGTCAGGCCGCGCACCTCGACGTGGTCCCGCCGGCCGATGATCACCGGGTGGAATCCCTCGCGCGCGAGCGTCGTCGCGGCGCAGTGAGCGGTGCGGACGAGGAAGCAGGTCGCATCGAGCACGCGGAGGCCCCGATCGCGAGCGGTGGCCAGGCGGCGTTCGGACGCGCCGTGCGCGGTGATCATCACGCTCGGGGTGCCCACCTCCTCCACTTCGCGGCAGAAGCGGACCCCGCGGGCCCGCAGATCGTCCAGCACCGTCTCGTTGTGAACCAGATCGCCAAGAACGGTCAGCGGCCGGCAGGCGGCCTCCCGAACGGCCAGGGCGATGGCGTCGCGGACGCCGAAACACATCCCCATGTGGCGCGCGCGCAGGATTCTCATCGGACGACCTCCCTCGTGGCGCTCACGTCGCGGCGCCCTGTTTGTGCTTTGCACGACAAAGTGAAGGATCGCGTGCCGGGCATCGCTGCACCTTCCATTCCTGGGCTATTTGGGCTTGGCCTGCCGGATGATGCGTTCGAGCAGCGAGACGTAGCCGGCGAAGGCCCCGCGGCCCGCGGCGGTCAGCGACAGCGTCGTGAGCCGGCGCTTGCGCTGGTAGCTCTTCGCCACCGATACGTAGCCGGCCTCCTGCAGGGTCCGGACATGAGTGGTCAGGTTGCCGTCGGTCATCTCGAGCGCGTCTCGAAGCTCGGTGAACGACAGCTCGGCCGACGCGGCGAGCATCGACATGATGGCCAGGCGCCCTTTCTCATGGATAACCCGGTCGAGCTGCAGGAACGGTTCGGCGTTCACTCGGGTCTCTTTCGGGAGTCCGTGATGTAGAGGTAGGCGCCGTACGCCAGGTGGAGGAGGCCGAAGAGCGTGCCCATCAGGACGTGGTCCACGCGCACGTCCGGCGTCGGGGCCAGCCGCCAGAGGATGGGCAGGGTGACGGCGGTCAGGCCGATGATCAGCCACCCGAAAAGCTTCATCCCCCGCGGCATGAAGAACCCCGCCGCGTGGACCGCGCAGCCGTAGAAGAGGGCGTTCGGCACGACGAACAGCCAGCGTACCTCGGCGGGCGCGCCGGCGAGCGGCGTCAGGCTGAGCACGAGGCCGGCCGCAAGCGGCGGGACGATGGCCTGTGCGACACGCAGGGTGGGCGGCGACCAGAACGGCTCACCGAGCTCGAGGGCCTGCCGCCGGGCGATGACGAACGCACCGGCCAGGGCCGCCACCGCAGCGGCCAGCCACCAGGCGCAGAAGGCTCGCCACGACTCGATGCCGAGGGCGACGCCCCCGGCGCCAGCCAGCGTGCCGACCAATCCGACGTACAGCATGATCGGGGCGAGCGTGCGGCGGTAGAGCGCTGACCGCTCCATCAGCGTCCGGATGACCTGGAGGTGCTCGGCGGCGGCGTGTTGCTCCATGCGGCATACTTTGCCACACAAAGCTGAGGTCTGCAAGAGCAAAATCGCCCGGCCCCGGGTTCGCCCGTTCCCTGGATCGCACGATCGCTAGATCGCACGATCGCAAGATCTGATAATGGGTATTCCGTTACCTGGCCGTCGAAACCCCGCTAATACGGACTATCCCCTTCACCTCGTCCATTCCGGCGCGGGCGGTCGTCCGGGTCGTCGCGCTCACAGACCCGCCAGGAACCGGAGCAGCGCCTTCGCCACCACGTCGGACCCGGTGGTGTTCAGATGGCCACCGTCGCTCGAGTACGAGGCGACGAGCGCGCGCACGCCGTTGTACGTCTCCGAGGTGCCGTCTGGCCGCGTCGACTCGATCTTCGCGAGATCGAACACCGGTTCGACGCCGGCGTACGCCTGGCGCATCAGGTTGTTGAACGTCTCGCGGTGGGGATTGTCGCTGTTCGCGCCCGTCATCAGCGGCGCCGTGACGTGGACGAAGTGAACGTTCGGGTACTCGCTCTTGAGGGCGGCCATCGTCGACTGGTAGTCGGCGAACACGTCGGCGACGTTGGTGGACGAAGAGATGTCCACGTAGCAGTATTTGAAGAAGGCGATGTTGGCCCTCGCTCCCACGCCGCCTCGAATCGTCGCGGCGAATGCGGCCGTCTTGCCCTTCGGGTCGCCGTTCGAGCCGTTGGACGAGTGCGCGAAGACTCCCTCAAACACAAAGAAGGGGTTCGTCGTCTCGCGAAACCACAGCCAGTTGCCCACCAGCGCCTGCGCCCCCGACACGATGTTGTAGCCGACCGACTGGTGGCCGAAGTAGACGGCACGTCGCGAGAGCGTCGCGGTCGTCCACGGGAGGCTGCCCGGCGACGGGGTGCGGATCTCCCAGTCCCGGTCGACGACGCGGCCCACCAGCACCTGGTTCAGGAACGTGGCGCCGTTCAAATACCAGATGACGACCGTCCCCGACCACGACTGCCACACGAGGTCGGCGGTGCCGTCGCCGTTGAAGTCGGCCGCCGCCCGGATGTCCCAAAAACCGTCGCTGATCGTCGGCAACAGGCTCTGCGAGTCGAACGTCGTTCGGTTCATGAACCAGACGACGTTATAGCCGGTCGAGACGTTGCGCCACACGAGGTCGGGGTGGCCGTTGCCGTCCACGTCGCCGACAGCCCTGATCTCCCAGTCGACGTCGGGCACCGCCGGCAGCAGCGTCTGGGACACGAAGTTGAGGCCGTTCATGGTCCACACCACGTTGAAGCCCGTGGACGTGTTGCGCCAGAGGATGTCGGGGCGCCCGTCCCCCGTCATGTCCGCCGCGCCGACGATGCGCCAGTCGGCGTCGGCGACCGTGGGCAGCAGCGTCTGCGAGACGAACGTGAGGCCGTTCATCTGCCACACGACGTTCTGGCCGGTCGTCGAATTCCGCCACAGCAGGTCGGGTTTCGAATCGCCGGTGAAATCGGCGACGGCCACGACCCGCCAGGCGGTGTCGGTCACGGTCGGATACACCGCAAGCGCTCCGACCGGCGCCGCGGCACCGTTCATCAGCCAGACCGCGTGCTGACCCGTCGCGGTATTCCCCCAGAAGATGTCGGGATGGCCGTCGCCGTTGAAGTCCGCCTGCGCCGCGGCCCCCGCGGGCAGCGCGAGGAGAACGGCCAGGAGACCGAGCGACCGAGTGTAGGCGCGCAGGTGACCTCCAGTCGCCGCGGAACCTGAAGACAGTAATCGCTGATCAGCATAGCGCGCGTCAAGCGTGAAGAGCAAGCGACGTGCGCGAGTGGGGAATGGGTGAAGGGGCGGACGCCGGCGGCTCCCAGCTTCTGCGTGACAGCCGCCGAGCGCGAGGGATGCGATTCGCCTCATCTTCGCGCAGGTGTGGACCCCTTCGATGGGACCGGCCGCCGTGCAGGCGGTGTCGGCACCCGCCCACAGCGGAAGACTCGGCAGGTGACGCTGGAGGGAAGGCCTTCGCTGCGCCGGGCGGAGCTGTCGAGTTGGAAACTGCCCGCCCACACGTCGACGGTTCCCGGCCACCTTATGACCACGGCCTGTTGACTGTCAAACGGTTTCCCCGGATCTCGTCGACCGCGTCAGGACTCGCGGACGTCCGCCGTGAGCGTCAGTCCTGCCGTTGATAGACCGGCGGCTCCCATTCGCTGCCGTGAGCCTCCGAGGCATTCGCGGCCGCCGTACCATGGTGCTGTCGCTCCCACATCCGCAGACCGTCTTCGGGCGGCGCACGCGGCGGCCTCGGCGTTGGGAGATCAGTCGGCAAGCCAAGGTGGCCCAGAATGCGGCGGATGACGTCGCCCTGCTCGATCGTCGCCAGCAGGCGCATCCTCCCACTGCACCGCCCGCAGGCGAGCACATCGAAGGCAAACGCCCGGCGCATGAGGTCGGCCCAACTGCCGTCGGCGCGCCGCGGGCGACCGCCGGCGTCTGCCACCGACGTGGTCGCGTTCGTCGATGCCGCCGTAGGACACCGCCATCCCCGCTGCTCGCTGTCGCCGACAGAATGGTCTGCTTGACCCGCGACACCGCTGGCGTCGTCGGTGTCGTCACGTGACCCGACCGGCGCGTGTGTCGCGGTGGCGGCGGGATACTCTCGCGCGAGCGCCTCGCCCACGATGCGCGCACGCCAGTCGGCGCGCGCCCCCAGCACGCCGTAGTAGAGCACGAGGTTCACGCGGGGCCGCGGTGTCTGTAGCGGGGAACCGCATGGTGTCCGATAAGGGGTATTATGCTGACCGCCGCCACCCTGGGGTTCGCCGCCTACGGCATCTACTCGGTCGGGCTCGGCGTCGTCGACGCCTTCAGATCGCCGGGTCTCGACTGGTGGGCGGACCTGGCGCTGGTCGTCTTCGGCCTGCTGCTGCTCCTGTCTTCGGCGTTCGTGCGCGTCCGGATGCCCGGGGGCCTCGCACTGGCCGTGGGAAGCGTCCTGGCGCTGCAGGCCCTGTCGCTGCACAACGACCTTCATTTCAACGGTGACATCCTGATCGCCCCGCAAGCCGCGCGCGGCGCCGTCTCCGTTGGGCTCGCGACGCTCGCCTACCTCGGCGCTCGCATCGAGCGTCAGCGCCGGTGAAACAGCGAGGGCCGGCGCGGGGGGTGCCCCGTGCCGGCCCAGTTCCTGTCGATACCCGCCTGCTGTGTTCTATCTTCTGAATTCTGGCTTCTGGCTTCTGGCTTCTTCCCTACGCACACCCGCTCGTGCTGCCGCAGTTGGCACACTTGTAGCAGCTGCCGCTGCGCACCATGATCGAGCCGCAGGTGGTGCACGGCGGCGCGTCTTCCTGGTTCTGGATCGCGGCAAACGGCGAGGTCTTCTTCTCGGCCTCGATGCCCATGGGCGGCAGCGTCAGCTGCTCGGCCGTGTCGGGCTGGTCGGTCGCGGCGCCGTTCTCGCGGCCGTTGACGCCGGCCCAGTACCTGCGCCTCCGCGGACAGGAACTTGGTGGCGAGCCACCGGAAGACGTAGTCGACGATCGACTTCGCAATCCGCACCTGCGGGTTCTTGGTCATGCCCGCGGGTTCGAACCTGACGTGGCTGAACTTGTCCACGAGCACCTGGAGCGGCACGCCGTACTGGAGGGCGTAGGACACGGCCTGGGCGAAGGCATCGGCGAAGCCCGAAATCGTCGAACCTTCCTTGGCCATGACCAGGAAGATCTCGCCCGGCATCCCGTCCTCGTAGAGGCCGACGGTGATGTAGCCCTCGTGGCCCGCGATCTCGAACTTGTGCGTGATCGCCTGCCGCTCGTCGGGCAGCTTGCGCCGGGTCGGCTGCGTCACGACCCGGGCGTCCGTCTTCGGGCCGGGCGCCTTGTCGCGCGACGTGTTGAGCGGCTGCGTGCGCTTGCTGCCATCCCTGTAGATCGCGATCGCCTTCACGCCCAGGCGCCACGCCTCGATGTACGCCTGTGAGACGTCGTCGACGGTCGCCTCTCTCGGGACGTTCACCGTCTTGGAGATGGCGCCGGAGATGAACGGCTGGACGGCGCCCATCATCCGGATGTGGCCCATGTGGTGGATCGACCGGGACCCGCGCGCGGGCTTGAAGGCGCAGTCGAACACCGGGAGGTCCTTCTCACGGAGGTGCGGCGCCCCCTCGATGGTCTCCACCTCGTCGACGTAGTCGACGATCGCCTTCACCTGCGCGTCGGTGTAGCCGAGCCGGGCCAGGGCGCCCGGGACCGTCTGGTTGACGATCTTCAGCAGCCCGCCGTCCACCAGCTTCTTGTACTTCACGAGGGCGATGTCGGGCTCGATGCCCGTCGTGTCGCAATCCATCATGAAGCCGATGGTCCCGGTGGGCGCCAGCACGGTGGTCTGCGCGTTGCGGTAGCCGGACTCCTCGCCGAGTTCCACCGCCTCGTCCCACGACTCGGCGGCGGCTTCGAAGAGGTTCCCGGGCACCAGCCCCGCGTTGATGTCCTTCATCGCGTCGCGGTGCTTGCGCATCACGCGGAGGAACGGCTCGCGGTTCCGCTCGTAGCCGGCGAACGGGCCCCCGTGGGCGCGGCTGATCCGCGCGGAGGCGGCGTACGCCTCACCGGTCATCAGCGCCGTGATGGCCGCCGCGTAGTGCCGTCCCGCGTCGCTGTCGTAGGGCAGGCCCCGCGACATGAGCAGGGCGCCGAGGTTGGCGTAGCCGAGCCCGAGCGGGCGGTAGTCGTGGCTGTTCTTCTCGATCGCCTTCGTCGGATAGCTCGCGTTGTCGATCAGGATCTCCTGCGCGATGATCAGCGTGTCGACGGCGGCGCGGAAGCTCGTCACGTCGAACTCGCCGGACGCGTCGACGAACTTCATCAGGTTGATCGACGCCAGGTTGCACGCCGAGTCGTTCAGGAACATGTACTCCGAGCACGGGTTGGAGGCGCTGATCCGGTCCGTGTTCGGGCACGTGTGCCACTCGTTGATCGTCGTGTCGAACTGCATCCCCGGGTCGCCGCAGACGTGCGTCGCCTCGGCGATCATCCGCATCAGGTCGCGGGCCTTGTAGGTGTCCATCGGGCGGCCGTCGGTCACGGCCCGCGTCTGCCACGTCCCGTTGTCGAGCACCGCGCGCATGAAGTCGTCCGGCACGCGCACGCTGTTGTTCGAGTTCTGGAAGAAGACCGATGAATAGGCCGTGCCGTTGAACGATCCGTCGTAGCCCGCGTCGATCAGCGCCCAGGCCTTCTTCTCCTCATCGACCTTGCAGGTGATGAAATCGACGACGTCGGGATGCTCCGCGTTGAGGATCACCATCTTCGCCGCACGGCGCGTCTTGCCGCCCGACTTGATCACGCCCGCGAACGCGTCGTAACCCTTCATGAACGACACGGGCCCCGACGCGGTGCCGCCGCCGGCGAGCGACTCGCGCGACGATCGGAGCGACGACAGGTTCGTGCCCGTGCCCGACCCGAACTTGAACAGCATCCCCTCGGTCTTCGCCAGCGTGAGGATCGACTCGAGCGTGTCGTCCACCGAGTTGATGAAGCAGGCGGAGCACTGGGGGTGCGGCTCGACCCCGCAGTTGAACCACACGGGGCTGTTGAACGCGGCCTTCTGATAGACCAGCAGGTGCCTGAGGTCGTCGCGGAACGCCGCCAGATCCGCGTCGCCCGCGAAGTACCCGCCCGCCCTGGCCCACTCGGCGATCGTATCCGCGACGCGGCCGATCAGCTGGCGGACGCTCGACTCGCGGAACTCGGCCGGCTTCGGCTTCAGCGGGCCGCGGAAGTACTTCGAGACGACGATGTTGGTGGCCTGCTGCGACCAGAACGCCGGGACCTCGACGTCGCGCTGCTCGAACACCACGTCGCCCCGGTCGTTGACGATGACGGCGTTGCGCGCCTCCCAGACGACTTCCTCGAACGGATCGCGGCCTGTGGGTGTGAAGAACCGCCGGTACGTCAGGCCGGACGCGGCGGCCTGGCCGGGCCGACCCGCCGGCCGAACCGATTCCGGCAACCGATTCTCGACGACCTTGGGCGAGGCTGGGGCCACGTCTTGGGTCACGCCTCTCTGCATACCACCTCCCCGCTGCCGTGCCTGCGCCCCTCAGACACGCGCAGCCCACCTCACCATCAAGCGACACCGCGATCGGTCCAGGCCATCGAGATACCGCGCACGCCGCAGCCGGCCGTCGACTGAGCCTCCCGCGCGGCTGCCCCGGTGTGCGGGGCGGTCCGCGTAGTTGGCCGGCTGGTTCCGCGTGAACATGACCAGCAGCTGGGAACTACCGGTTGGGTGCGTTCACGGCAGAGGGCAAATATGGACGACGCTCCTTCGATTGTCAAGCGTCGATCCACCAGATATTGTGTCCGGATTTTAGGGCAGTCGCAAGACTTGGTGTATTTCCGCGGGATTACATATCTTCTGTCGTCTGCCAGAAGATCGGAGGTTTTTTGCGGCCGGTTTCCACTGATTTTCGTGTTGACAACGATGCCGGTTCCTGCGTCAGCGGACGGGCAGACCGGCGGCCAGCGCCGCGGCCTTCTCCGCCACCTTGGCGGCAAACACCAGGTTGCCCTCGTTGAGCGCCTGCTCGGCCTCCGCCACGAACCGCTGGGCCGTGTCGTACTGGGATTTCGCGTCCGCGCTGAGGTTCTTGGTGTTCACGCGATTCAGGTAGTCCCTGGCTCGCCCCAGCTGCTCGCGCACCTGATTCCGCGCGGTGCTTTCCGCGGCCTTGTCGGGCGCCGTCTGCTGAAGCGTGGCCATCGGGGGGGCCGTCACCACGGGCACGTCGGCGGGCAGCGGAGGACCGGGTTTCGGTTCCGACGCAGGAACCGGAGTCCGTCGCGTGGTCGGCGGCTGGTTCGGAGGGGTGTTGATCGCACGGACCTCCGGCGGCGTCTGAATCTCGGGGCCGGGGGGGACAATCAGCCGAGGAGGCGGCGCCGGGACGTCGAGCGGCGTCGGCACGGCCGCCGTCTTCGCGTGCCCCGTTGCGCAGCCCCCGGAGGCCACCGCCAGAAACGCCGCAGCCAGGAACAGGCGTCGCACAGTACCACCTATTATGACAGGGATCACGATCGCGGGGCTCCCGCCTCCGCCCGCCGGGCTTCGGCGAGGCTTCGACAGCCCCGCGCCACACCGACACGACGGCCGCGCACACCGATCAGCCAGACTCACGACGCCTGCGGCAGCAGGAGGCGGAACGTCGTCCCGCGCCCCTCGGTGGACTCCACCTCGATCTCGCCGTCGTGCAGGTGCACGGTCCGGTAGACCATCGACAGGCCGATGCCGCTGCCGTTCTCGCGAGTCGTGAAGTAGAGATCGAAGATCCGGCCGAGGTGCTCCGGCTTGATCCCGACGCCGGTGTCCGCGACGCTGATCTCGACGCCTCGCGCCCGAACCGCCGCCGATATCCTCAGCGTGCCGCCGCCCGGCATCGCCTGGCGGGCGTTCAACGCCAGGTTCAACAACGCCTGCCGCAGCATCGTCGGGTCTCCCATGATGGGCGGCACCCGGCCGACGCCCTCGACGACCACGTCCACCTTCGCCGCCTCGCACTCCGGACGGATGACGCCGACGACCTCGTCCACCAGGGCCGACAGCGAAAGGGCCTGCGGCTTGAGGTCCTCGGACCGCGCGAACTTCAACAGGCCCTGCATGACCTGGTCGAGACGCTGGATCTCGGCGCTGATGATCCGCACGTGCTCGAGCGCGTTCTCCATGTCGGGCCGCGGCGGCTCCGCTCCCGCGCCATCGGTCGTCGCCCGGCGGCGGCTCGTGCCGCCCCCGCCGCCGAGCTTCTGCCTGAGCAGCTCGAGGTGGATCGTCATCGCGTTGAGCGGGTTCTTCACCTCGTGCGCGACGCCAGCGGTGAGCCGGCCGAGCGCCACCAGCTTGCGCGAGTAGTTCAGCAGGGCCGTTTCGCTGTCGGTCGGCCCGGAGGCGGCCGCCTGGCCGGCCCCCTGCGTGCGATCGGCCGACAGTTGCTCGCTGACGGCGTTGAAGAAGCTCCCCAGCTCGCCGAACTCGTCCTGCTGCGGCAGGTTCAGCCGAACGCCGAACTCGCCCTGGCCGAGCCGCGTCAGTCCGGTCCTGATGATGTGGATCGGGCGGAGCATCAGCTGCGCGAACGCCGCCGCGACGACGACCGCGATGAGAAGGGCCACGAGGCCGACGGCACCCACCGACCACAGCTCGTTGACCAACTCCACGCGAACCATCTGGATGTGCACGCCGATGCGAACCGTGCCGAACTCCGCATCCCCCAGCGTGAGCGGGCTGCGCACCTCGAGCCTCTTCGCGCCCACCGAGTAGGAGTAGATGTCGAAGAGCAGCTGGAGGCCGCCTTTCTCGACCAACGCCTTGAGGTCTTCGGCCTTGTTCAGCGTCGTGCCCTCCATACCCTGGGGCCATGCCGCCACAACCACGTCATCGACATTGCAGATCGCCGCGTAGGTGACCCGGGGCGTCAACCCGCCCGACCTGAGAATGTCCCGCAAGCCTCCGTCGGCGACGATCGCCGCCCACGGGTGCACCTGGAAGGCCCTGACATACTCGGCGCGCTGGCGGACCGTCGCGGCCAGCGCGTCGGAAATCGCATACGTCTCGACCACCAGGAGGCGCGCCACGAGGGTGACGTGCAGCAGGCCCAGACCGACGACGGTGAGGCCGACGATGAGGGAGACGCCGCCGATCTGCTTGGCTTTGATGCCCAGACGCACGCGGGGCCTACTTCCTGAGCTTCAGGCGATTGAGCTTGTTGTGCAGCGTCTTCAGGCTGATGCCGAGAATCTCGGCCGCCTTCGTCTTGTTCTCGCGCGTGTGCTCGAGCGTCATCTCGATCAGCCGCCGCTCGGCCTCTTCCACCGTGATGCCGGGCGCGAGCGACAGCGCAGGCTGGGCGGGTCCGCTCGCCTGCATGAGCGCGCCCGGCAGGTGGCGCGGCTCGATGAACCGGCCGTCGGCCAGGATGGTCGCCCGCTCGATCACGTTGCGGAGCTCGCGGACGTTGCCCGGCCAGTGGTACCCCTCCAGCACGCGCATGGCCTCGTTGGTCGGCGCGGCCACCGTCTTGCCGTTCCGGGCGTTGAACTCCGCGATGAACGACTGGACGAGCAGCGGCAGGTCCTCTTTCCGGTCCCTGAGCGGCGGCAGCGACACGAGGAAGACGTTCAGGCGGTAGTAGAGATCCTCCCGCAGCTTCCCCGTTCGCACCGCCTCCGCCGGCTCGTGGTTGGTCGCCGCGATTACGCGCACGTCCACGCTCTGCTCCTGACGGCCGCCCAGCCGCCGGAACGTCCGCTCCTGCAGGACCCGCAGCAGCTTGACCTGGGTGGACGGCACCATCTCGGCGATCTCGTCGAGGAAGAGCGTCCCGTTGTCGGCCAGCTCGAAGCAGCCTTCGCGGCGCTCCGTGGCCCCGGTGAACGCCCCTCTTTCGTGGCCGAAGATCTCGCTCTCGAGCAGCGTCTCGGGAATCGCGGCGCAGTTGATGGCGACAAACGGCGCCGCGGCGCGCGGGCTCAGCTGGTGGATGGTCTGCGCCACCAGCTCCTTGCCGGTGCCCGATTCGCCGCTGACGAGCACCGAGGCCGCCGTCGGCGCCGCCTGCTCGATGACGCGGTAGATCTCCCGCATCCGGGGGCTGCTCCCGATCATTCTCCCGAACGCGCCGTGGTCCTGCAGTTGCCGCCTGAGCGCCTTGACCTCCCGGATCGTCTCCTGCCGCTCGACGACCTTCTCGAGCAGGATCTGGAGCCGCTGGGGATCGACCGGCTTGGTGAGGTAGTCGTACGCGCCGCCCTTGATCGCGTCGACCGCCGATTCGACGGAGCCCTGGGCGGTGAGGATGATGACGGAGATGTCGGTGTCCCGCTCGCGGAGCGCCTTGAGCAGGCCGTGCCCGTCCAGGCGCGGCATGACGAGGTCGGTCACCACAATCGCCGGACGGAAGCCGGTGACCTTCTCGAGGGCCTCTTCGCCGTCTTTGGCGCTCTCGGCCAGGAATCCCCACGTGCGGACGAGTTCGGTCAGCCCCATGCGGGTCGCGGGGTCGTCCTCGACGATCAGCACGCGCTCGACAGGCGGCGCCGCGCCTGTCGCGTTGGACCGGTCGCGGGTGTGGGAGGAGTCGTTCAAGGGGTACCTCTCGGTTCGCGGGTCGCGGCTGGAACGGCCCGGACCCTGCCGTGCCAAGCCATTCTGCCACGGTCCTCGTGATACAGTCGAACCGTGGCCAGGATCCGGCTGATCGCGGCGGTCGAAATCCTCGCGTGCTCGGGCCTTCCGACCCAGCTCGCCATCGCCTCGGTGCTGTCGCTGGCCGGCATCGGACCGTACGACGCCCGCGGCCAGCTCACGACGCGCTACGTGTTCGCCCTGTCGCTGCTCGATGCCGCGGCCATCGTCGCGCTGACCGCCTGGTTCCTTCGCGCCAGCGGAGATCGGTTCGCCCAGGTCATGTTCGGCGGGCGGCCGGCCGGACCCGAGGCCATCCGCGGTCTGGCGCACATCCCGATCGTATTCCTGATCGCCGCCGGCCTCATGGCGACACTCCTGCGGCTCGCGCCCTGGCTGCACAACGTGCCCGCAAACCCGTTCGAGGGCCTCATCCGGAGCCACGGCGACGCGGCGATGTTCGCGGTGGTCGCCGTCGTCGGCGGCGGCGTGCGGGAAGAGGTGCAGCGCGCGTTCATCCTGAGCCGCTTCGAGCGGCACCTGGGAGGCGGATGGGTCGGCCTTGCCATCTCGAGCGTGGGGTTCGGCCTCGGCCACATCATCCAGGGGCGCGACGTGGCGGTGACCACTGCGGTTCTCGGGGCGTTCTGGGGGCTCGTCTACCTGAAACGCCGGAGCGTCGCGGCTTCGGTCGTCAGTCATTCGGGCTTCAACGCCGCCGAGATTTTCCGCTACACTTTCTACGGCGCGTGACCGCCGCCCCGCACCGGAGCGGGCGTCCGCGCAGGCCGGGACCAGAGCTTGCCGTTCCACTTCCTCCGCACCAACCGCCGGGCGTGGGGCGCCCTCGTCCTGCTGTTCGTCGTTTCGCTGCCCGCCGTCACGACGCGCATCTACGCGTCCGACGAGGTGGAGTACTTTTCCTACCTCCGGTCGCTGTGGTTCGACCGCGACGTGTCGTTCGAAAACGAGTACCGCTACTTCTACGAACACGGCCTCAACCGTGCGTCAGGCTTCCACGAGACGTTTCTCGAGCGACGGACTCCGACGGGGCTCAGAGAGAACTGGGGCACGGTCGGCTGCGCCATCCTGTGGTCCCCGTTCTACGCGGTGGCCGACCTGGGCGTCCGGTCCCTTCGGCGGGCCGGGCGGCCTGTCGATGCCGACGGCTTCTCCGGTCCGTACGTGGCGGCCGTGTGCTACGGCTCCGCCTTCTACGGCTTCATGGCCCTCATCCTGTCGGCGATGGCGGCCGCGAGGATCCTCGGGGCGAGCGAACCGGCCGGCGCCGGCGTCCCGGTCGGTCTCTCCGTCGTGCTGTCCGCCTGGCTCGGCACACCGCTGCTCTTCTACATGTACGTCTCGCCCCCGTTCTCGCACGCGTGCTCGGCGTTCGCGGTGGCGGCGTTCGTGCTCGCATGGCTCCGCGTGCGCGAGACGTGGTCCACGGGCGGGCTCGTCCTGCTCGGCGTCCTGAGCGCGCTGATGACGATGGTGCGGGAACAGGATGTGTTCTTCGTGGCCGGCCCGGCTCTGGACTTCCTCTGGACGCTCGCGCGCCGGAGCCCGCAGGCCGGATCCGGACGGGCGGGCCGGTCGGCGGCGTCGATGCTGGCCGGCGCGGCCGCCGGCGTCGCGGCGGCTGCCGTCGCGTACCTGCCGCAGGCGCTGGCCTACCTCGCGCTCAACGGGCGCGTCGGCCCGTCGCAGGTCGTGGCGCGGAAGATGTACTGGACCGCTCCGCACGCGCTGCAGGTGATGTTCTCGCCCGAGCACGGGTTGTTCTTCTGGACGCCGCTCGCGCTGCTGGCGCTGGCGGGCATTGCCGTCATCGCGGCGAAGGGGGGCGATCGGCGGCGCGTCGCCGCGACGCTCGCCGTGATGTTCGCCGCCCAGGTGTACGTGTCCGGCTGCGTCGACTCGTGGAGCGCGGCCGGGGCGTTCGGACAGAGGCGTTTCGTCGGCACGACCGTGATCCTGCTCGTGGGGCTGGCGGCCCTCGCGCGGACGCCGGCCCGACGGGCGTTCCGCGTCGGTCTGACGGCCGCGGCGGTGCTGAGCATCTGGTGGAACCTCGCGCTCGTCGTCCAGTTCGGAACCGGCCTGATGGATCGGCAGCGCCTCGATCTCGGCCCGAATGCCCGCACCGCGTTCATCGAGGTCCCGGCCCGGCTTCCGGGCCTGGCCTGGCGCTACCTGTCCGATCGCGCCAGCTTCTATGCCGCTCCCGACGGCGGCCTCCGATGAACGCCCGGGTCTTCTGCATCGCCGACGTCCGCTTTCCGGTGGAACGAGCCAACGGCATCCAGACGATCGAGACGTGCGCCGCGCTCGCCCGGCGCGGGCACGCCGTGCGCCTCGTGGTGCGGCCGGACACGACGGTCCCTGCGCGAGACCCGTTCGAGTACTACGGTGTCGAGCGGGACGGACGACTGTCGATCGAGCGCGTGCGCGTGGCCGGACCGGCCTGGCTCCGGCGAGTGGTGTTCCTGCTCGGCGCGCTGGCGCGAGTACCGGGAGGCCGGGCCTGACGATGTGGTGCTGACGCGGGACCTGGGCTTCGCCAGCCTCTACCTGCGCGCGCGACGGTCACGTTCCGCGCGTCTCGTATACGAATCGCACGGCTTCGCCCCGGCGGTAAGCAGAGAGCGGCCGGCCATGCTGACGGGCGCCAGGCCTCCGTCGCAGGCCAAGCAGGCGCGCCTGTTCGGCCGGGAGGCTCGGGTCTGGCGCGGGGCCGACGGGTACGCCACGATCACGCGGGGGCTGGCCGACGAACTGGCCCGGCGATTCGGTCCTCGCCCGGCGCTCGCTGTCGTCGCCGACGGCGCGCGAGTGCACGCCACCGGGGCGTTCGCGCCGCGCGCCATCGGCTCACCCGCCGTCGTGGGCTACTCGGGGCACCTGTATCCCTGGAAGGGCGTGGACCTGCTGCTCGACGCCCTCGCCGAACTGCCCGGCATCCTGGGACTCATCGTCGGCGGCCATCCAGGTGAATCCGACCTGGCGAGGCTGCGGAGCCGCGCAGATCGGCTCGGCCTGACGCCGAGGGTGACCTTCACCGGGATGGTGCGGCCCCGCGAGGTGGCGGCGCGTCTGGACGTCGCGGACGTGCTCGTGCTGCCAAACCCGGCGACGGCGACCTCGGAGCGCTACACGTCGCCGTTGAAGCTGTTCGAGTACCTGGCGATGGGCCGTCCCATCGTCGCCTCCGACCTTCCGGCGTTTCGCGAGATCGTCCGCCACGGCGAGAACGCCCTGTTGTTCGAGGCGGGGAACGCCTCCGCGCTCGCTGCGGCCGTGCGCGACGTCGTCGGAGATCCCGCGCGCGCGGAGGCGATGGGCAGGCGGGCGTTCGAGACGGCCCGCGACTACTCGTGGGACGCGCGCGCCGGGCGCCTGGAGGGCCTCTTCGGCGAGGCCGCCGGAGCGTGACGGCGATGGGAGAAACGAGGATGGCCGCGCTGTGATATCCGAACGCCTGCTGACGATTGCGCGGTGCCCGGACTGCGGCGGCGTGCTGGCTGGCGCGGGAGACGGGCCTGCGGCATGCCAGGGCTGCCGGCGGTCGTTCGCCCGCTCGGCGGGCTATCTCGATCTGAGGCCGAGCGCGGCATTCAACGAGCAGACACGCTACCTGGACGAGTCGCTCCACGCCGACGCGCGCCACGAGCGCGTGTCGCCGCCGCTGCTCGCCTCGGGTGTCCGCCACCGGATGCTGCTGGCGTTCCTGCGTCCGGGCCCGGGCGACGTGGTCATCGACCTCGGCTGCGGGAGCGGGAGGACCCTCGTCTGGAACCGGAGCGCCGGCGCTGACCAGGTGGGCGTGGACGTCAGCCCCTTCTTCGCGCAGGAGGCGCTCTCGGGAGCGGATCTTGCGCTCGGCGACCTCCGGAAGCTGCCCTTCGCCGACGGTGCCTTCACGAAGGGCTACGCGCTGGACGTGTTCGAGCACCTGTCGCGCGACGGCCTCGCGGGCGTGCTGCGCGAGGCCTCCCGCGTGCTGGCCCCCGGCGGGCTGCTCTTCGTCTACAGTCACGTGAGGAAGAACTCGCGCCTGGCGCTTGGCCTTCGTTTCATCAACTGGATAGCCGGGCTGCTCCATCGAGTCGGGGCCGTGGACCTGACACAGGAGCACCTGCGGAAGTCGGATCACCTGAACCCGCTCGCGGACATCCCGGATCTCGAGCGCACCGTCGGCGAGGCCGGGTTCCGCGTCGCACGGATCCGGTACTACACGCCGCTCGTGGGCGGGGTGATCGAGAACATCATGGTCCGGTCTGCCGAGCAGTGGATGGTGAAGCGGGCCGCGCGGCGGGCGGCCGCGGCGGGGTCGACGGACGGAGGCGCGCGGGATGGCGGTGACAGGGCGGCCCACACCCGCGCTGCGCGGAAGCAGGCGCAGGAGCGGATCGCGCGCGGGGGCGGCGTGCTGGCGGGCCTGAAGGCGCTCACCGCCGTGATGATGCTCGACGTGCTGCTGTTCGGCCGCGTGCGGTCCGGACCGTTCTTCGCGCTGCTGGAGAAGCGCGCGGAATGAACAACCACAGAGCACACGGAGAACACGGAGACGGCACGAGATTGGCGGCCGCGAACGTAGAGCACCAGCGTGCGGAACGGCTACGGGCGAAGCCCGATGGCCGACCGGCGGCGCGGCGGGCGCGAGCGCGAGTATGTCGTGCCGCGTTCGCGTCCGCCGCGCCACCGGCCGGCCTGTCGCGCCACCACAGGTGGCGCGGTCCGTTCCGCACGCCCGTCTCTGTGTTCTTTGTGTCCTTTGTGGTTGGAGGTCCAGCGGCCGCCGGGCTGAGTGGTGCGGTGCGATGAAGATCATGTACTGCGCCATCGACCAGGTCGTGCCCGGGACGACGGGCGGGTCCGTGCACGTGCGAGCGGTGGCCGAAGGGCTGGCCGCCCTCGGACACGAGGTGCACGTCCTGGTCCGGCGCGGCGCCGGCGGCTTCCCGCCGGGGGCGGTGCACTGGCACCAGATGGGTCCGCCGTTCGGCAGCGCGAGGCTTCGGCTGGTGCGCGCGGGCCGCGTGGCCGCCCTCGCGCGCGCTCTCGGGCCGGACGTCGTCATCGAGCGCTACTTCAACTTCGGCGGCGAGGGCATGCGCGCGGCGGCGGCGTGCGGCGCGCTCGCGGTGCTCGAGGTGAACGCGCCCGTTGTCGACTACCCGGGGTCGCCCAAGCGCCTGCTGGACCGCGCGCTGATCCTCGAGCCGATGAGGCGCTGGCGCGACTGGCAGTGCCGCGCCGCGGACCTGGTCGTCTCGCCGAGCCGGGCCATTCTCCCGGCGTGGCTGCCGGACGAGCGCGTGGTGGAGATCGAGTGGGGGGCCGACACCGAGCGTTTCCACCCGGGCGCCACAGGGACCGTCCCGTTCGAGCGGAGGCCCGGCTCGGTGACGGCGGTGTTCGCCGGGGCGTTCCGGGCGTGGCACGGCGCGGTGCACCTGGTGGACGCGATCCGGCGGTTGCGCGAGCGGGGCGTGGAGAGCGTCTCGGCCGTGCTGGCCGGTGACGGCCCGGAGTTGCGGCGGGTCCGTCGCGCGGCGAAAGACCTGGACGGCGTGACGTTCACGGGGCCGGTCGCGCACGACGCCATGCCCGCGCTCCTCGCGGCCGCCGACATCGGGGTTGCCCCGTTCGATGTGGCCGCCCACCCGCCGCTCGCGATCGCCTTCTACTGGTCGCCGCTCAAGGTATTCGAGTACATGGCGTCGGGCCTGCCCGTCGTGGCGCCGGCGATAGACGGAATCAAGCGGATCGTCGAGGACGGCCGCGAGGGTCTGCTCTACAATCCGTCCGATCCGCGGGCGCTCGCGGCCGCCCTCGAGCGGCTGGCCGAGGTGAACCTGCGGCGCAGGCTCGGGTCGGCGGCGCGTGCGCGCGCCGTCGGCGAGTACAGCTGGACCGGGCACTGCGCGCGCCTCCACGACGCGATGACCCGCGCGCGTGCGCCGCGGGGCCGGGGATGGGCTCGACCGTCATGAGAGTGCTCATCGCCACCGACTCGTTCCCCCCGGCTGCGGAGGCAGCGGCTGGAGCACGTACGAGCTGGCGCGCGGACTCCGCGCCCGCGGCCATCAGCTGACGATCGTCCAGCCGCGCCCGGGGCGCCGCAGCGGCGAACGCGAGTACGACGGCTTCGTCGTTCGCGAGACTGGCGTGTTCGCACCCGCCATCCCGTTCGTACGAAACTACCTGAAGAACGAGCGCCTGTATGCGCACCTCGCGGCCGCGCTTCGCCGGCTGGCCGCAGACACGAAGGCGGATGTCCTGCACGGCCAGCACGTGATGACGATTCCGCCGGTGGTCGACGCGGCCGAGGGCGCCGGTGTGGCGTCGGTCGCCACGGTGCGCGACTACTGGCCCGTCTGCTACTGGTCGGATCTGATCCACGACCCGTCGGCCGACACGCTGTGCCCCGCCTGCTCCGCTCCGGCGATGCGCCGCTGCATCCGCCCCAGGGCGGAGGGAGCGTGGCCCCTCGCGCTGCCGATGGTGCCCTACATGCGGGCGAATCTGGCCCGCAAACAGCACGCGCTCGCGCGCGCGGGCAAGGTGATTGCCGTCAGTTCGACGATCGCGACGGACCTGGAGGCCAGGTCGGCCGGACTCGACCGGCGCCGCCTGGTCACGATTCCCAACCCCGTGGACATCGACGCCATTCGCGCCTCCGCCGAAACGCACGCGCCGTCGCGTCGCGGGCCGTTCGTCCTCTACGTGGGCAAGCTCGCGCCCAACAAGGGAACCCGGCACCTGCTGGCCGCCATCGAGCGCGCATCGCCGCGCCTGCCTGTCGTGATCGTCGGCGACGGGCCCGATCGTCCGGCGATCGAGCGCTGGGCGCGCGACTCCGGACGCGACGTGACGCTGACGGGCTGGCTGCCTCGCGAGGAGGCGCTCGGCTGGCTGGCCGCCGCGTCGGCGCTCGTGTTCCCGTCACAGGGGCCCGAGTCGTTGAGCCGCGTGCTGCTCGAGGCCTCGGCGCTCGGGGTGCCGATCGCCGCCATGGACACGGGCGGAACGAGGGACATCATCCTGCCGGGCCGGACGGGGCTGCTCTCGGGCAGCGCCGGCAGCCTCGGCGACGACCTGGCGCGCCTCCTGGCCGACCCGGCGCTGGCCCGCCGCCTCGGCGAGGGTGCGCGCGCGCACGTCGAGGCGACATTCGCGTCCGGTCGCGTCGTCGAGCGAATCGAAGCCGTCTACCGCGAGGTGGCAGCGGGACATGCCTGATCGCCTGCGTGTCGTCGTCGTCTCGCGAGCGGTGGCGCCGCTTCACGGCTACGGCGGCCTGGAGCGCCACGTGGCCGACCTGACGCGGCACCTGGCGCGCCGGGCCGTGGACGTGACGCTGATCACCCGCGCGCCGCGCGACCCGATCGCCCCGCGCGACGCGGCCGCGGCCATCGGCGGGGACGCGCCGCTGGCGGTCCGCTTCGTCCCGTACGTCACGTTCCCATTCGCCGGCCGGCGCGGAACCACGGTACTCGATCGCAGCACGGCCTACCCGCTGTTCGGCTGGCGCGCAGGGCGGCTCGCGGGCCGACTGGTGGACGCGGGAGGGGTGACCATCGTCCACGGCCTGGGTGCCAGCGTGCTGGGCTACGCGCTCGCCGGCCGGTCGGTCAGGGCGAGGGCGCCGCTGGTGCTGAACCCGCAGGGCCTCGAGGAGTTCGGCGGCACGGGCCATCGGTTCGCCGGCAGTCGGTCGAAGGCGATCGGCTACGCGCCGCTCCGATGGGCGGTCCGCGCGTGTGCGAGGCGGGCGGCGGCGGTGATCGCGACCGACCGGTCGATCGAGCCGTCCGTGCGGCACTACCTCGGGGTCGGCGCGGGCCGCCTGGTGACGATCCCGAACGCGGTGGACCTCGATCGCTGCGAATCGCTGGCGGGGCCGGCCGACGGCCATCACATGCGGCGGTTCGCGCCGACTGGCACCGACTTCATCCTGATGAGCGTCGGACGTCTGGAGCAGAACAAGGGCTTCCACGTGCTGGCCGAGGCCTTGTCGACGCTCAAGAGCCGCTCATGGTTCTGGCTGATCGTCGGCGACGGCCCGGCACGCCAGACGCTCGAGCGCCAGTTCGCGGCGCTGGGCCTGACCGACCGCGTCCGGCTCACGGGGCGCACGTCAGCCGATGACCTCCACGCGTGGTACGAGGCCGCCGACCTGTTCGTCCATCCCACGCTCTACGAGGGCAGCTCGCTCGTGACGCTGGAGGCAATGGCTCACCGCCGGCCGGTCGTCGCCACGACCGCGGGCGGACTCCCCGACAAGGTGGTGCCGGGTCGTACCGGGTGGCTCGTTCCACCCGGAGACGCCGCCGCGCTGGCTGACGCCCTGCGTGAGGCGATGTCACGGCGCGATCGCTTGAGCGCGATGGGCGACGCCGGGCGCGCGGTGGTCGAGCGCGAGTTCTCCTGGGACGCCGTCGCGGAGCGCACCATTGCCCTCTATCGCAGGTTGGCTCGCCCGTGAAGACCCGCGGTAAGATGAGGGCCGTGCGCACAGGAAGCTCCCACGTGAGCGGCCGCCCGTCAGCCCTGGCGACCGCCGTCGTGCTGGCCTTGATCCTCGCCGGTGCCTGGGGACTCCGCGAAGCCTATCTCTCGCATGCCCAGGCCAAGCCCGGTTTCGAGTGGGCCGACCCGGACAGCTACACCCGCCAGGCGCGGTCGCTCATCGCCGAGGACGGCCGCTGGCGATGGAGCTGGGACGTCGTTCACTACGAGTGGAACTACCGTGTCTGGGTGCTGCCGCCGGGCTACCAGGTGGCCCTGTCGTGGTTCGCGCGCGACCGCGCCGCGTTTCCCGGAAACGCGGCGCACTTCAACGTCCTGCTCAGCACGCTCCTGTGCGGCGTGCTCTTCTGGATCGCCGCCCGGATCCACTCGCGCCGCGCGGGGCTGCTGGCCGCGGCCATTTCCTCGGTCTGGCTCCCGCAGGTCTCCGGCGCGCCGTTCTTCTTCCAGGAGCAGCTTTACCTCCCGCTGCTGGCGCTGGCGTTCGCGCTGGCGATCGAAGCCTGGGTGCGCGAGTCGAACGGACCGCTGTTCGCGGTGGCCGGCGTGCTCTTCGGCCTCACCGCGCTGACGCGCGCCATGCCGTTCTACTTCGTTCCGATCGCCGCGGCGGCCTTGATCCTCGGGTCCTCGAATCGCCCGGCGGGATGGCGCCGTGCGCTCTCGCTGGTGGCCGGGTTCGCCGTCGTCGTGCTCCCCTACGTCGTGTGGCTTTCGCTGGCGCACGGGCAGCTCATCCTGATCGACAACCACGGCCCCATCGAGGCGGACCGCTTCGCCACGTCGCGAAACGGCGGAGCGCCAGGCGTCGTGGACGCCGTGCGCCTGGTCGTGAGCCAGGCCGTCGGCGATCCGTCGGCGTTCGCAGCGGTCAAATGGGACATGCTGCGGGGCATGTTCCAGGTGCAGGGCGGGCGGTGGCTGCAGTATTACGGAGACGCGCCGTCGGCGCGTTCCGCGGAGCTGTGGAAGTGGACGGCTCACGCCGGCATCGATTTGCTCTTCGTGGTCACGACGATCCTCGCACCGCTCGGCGTCGTGTTCGCGCGCCGCACGCGCGAGGCCGTGCTCCTGGCACTGTGGCCCCCGGTCGTGGTCGTGCTGTCGGTGATTGCCAGCTATGCGGGCGCCAGGTACCGCGCGGGCCTCGAGCCGCACGTCATCGTCCTGGCTGCCGTGGCGCTGGCGGGCTCGTGGCGGAGCGCGTCGCGCGTCTGGGTCGGTCTGGCGCTCTGCGCGAGCCTCGGGATGGCGGCGCTGGTCCTGCCGCAGGTACCCAGGTCACTCGCCGCGCGGGCCCAGTATGCCGTCACTCCGTGGGACGGAACGGCTGCGGGCGCGACGACCACGGCAACGGGCGCGGCGGGGCTCAACATCCTGCCGCGCGCCGGCTCGGTGGCGTTCTCGGTCGCGCTCGTCGACGGCGGCGGCACCGATCCGGTGCGGGCGGTGGTGTGGGTGAATCGGCAGCGCGCGGCCGACGTGTCCATCGGGCGGTCCCCGCAGACCGTCACGGCGGTCAGCGCGGGACCCGGTTTCGCCTACGTCGAGATCGAGCCCCTCACGCCCGAGGCACAGCCGCCGCCGAAGTACTCGGTGACGCTGCCCCGCTGACCGGCGGGCTCTGCCCGACGACCCGTACCTCGCCCCGCCGTCTGAGCCGGTCCAGCCAGTCGGCGACGAGCGCCCGCCGGCGGTCGGCGGCGAGCTTCTGCTGCGCCGCGGCCTGGACCTCCTCGAGCGGCGCGAGCCGTCCCGCCCGCGTGAACTCCGCCGGGTGCTCCCTGTAGTACTGCAGCACCTCCTCGGGTGTCGGCTGAGCCGCCGAACCGAACCGCTGGTCGACGTAGGTCTCGAGCCTCAGGTTCTCCGACACGACGGCCCGGAGCCGCGCTTCGGTCATGGCGGTCCGCGCCAGCGCCTGCTCGTACAGCGTCCGGCTCGGAAACCGCGCGTGGACCTGGGCGATGCGGCGGTCGAGAATCTGGGGCTCGGGGTCCGGCGCCGCGTATCGGTCGACCTCGCCGAGCATCAACTCGCGATCGATCAAGTACGCCAGCACGTCGACCGGCGTGCCGGACGGCGTCGTGCCCGGGCTCAGCCCGAAGGTCTCCGCGGCGCGCACGTCCGACAGCGTCACGACCCTCGTTCCGACCACCGCCAGCACGCGATCGATGATCTCGGCCCGGAGCGGCGCCACGGCGCCTGCCAGTGCCAGCAGGAGCGCGCCGACGCGCAGGGCCGCGGCTCCGTGGCGACCGGGGCTCGAAGGCCGTGTGATCTTTGTCACAGCGTGCCCTCGTGCGCGTTCCGGATTCTGTCTGCCATTCTCTGTCTTCTCTCTTCTGCCGTCTCTTCCCTAGAACGCCTGCCCGATGGTGACGTACCACGCGAAGCCGTTCTCGCGCACGCCGTTGTCGAACGTGATGGGGTCGAGCTTCCAGGCGAAGTCGAGACGGAGCGGGCCGATGGGCGATTTCCACCGCACCCCGAATCCCACAGCGGTTCTCAGCTGCGCGAGGTCGATGTCACCCATCGTCGCGAAGACGTTGCCCGTGTCGACGAACACGACGCCGCCGAACGACTTCTTCTGCCCGATCGGCACGCGCAGCTCGGCGTTGAAGACGAGCAGCCCGTTGCCGCCGTTGGAGACGCCGTTCTGATCGAGGACGCTGGCGGAGCCGAGCTGGTCGAGCGCGAACCCCCGGACGGACGTGTCGCCCCCCGAGAAGAACCGCTCGGCGGCGGGTATTTCCTGGTCGATCACGGTCACCGAGCCGTCGGGCTCCTCGACCGCCTGCGTGAATCCGTTGGCGAGGCCCACCCTGACGCCGCCGGCCACCACCGCGCCGCCGAGTTTCGGGACCTGCCTGTACACGAAGGCCTGCCAGAAGCCCTTTGCGAATCCGACTTCCGACCCGATGGCGCGTGCGGCGAGCGTCGCGTCGAACGACAGCAGCATGCCCCGCGTCGGGTCGAACGCGTCGTCGCGCGTGCTGCGGGCGATGGATCCCGAAAAGGCCGACAGCCGGACCTGGGGGAACAGCTTGTCGACGTCCAGCGCGCTCTCGGGATCGATGCGCGCGTTGAAGATCCGATTCTCGCTCAGCGAGTAGCGCCCGGCCACGCCCACCGACGAGCCGAAGCGGTGGCGGACTTCGGCGAACACCTGCTTGCGGTTGAAGTCGAAGGTCGACCTGATGGCCTGGTCCACGTTTACGGTCGCGGTGAAGTCGAACGGCAGGCCCATGAACAACGGCTCGCGGTACGCCGCGAGGATGCGGTACTCGTTGATGCCGGCCGTCGACCCCTCCTGAACCGAGCCGGGAGGCGCCTGGTCGGTGTTGAACGTCTCGCTGGTGCGGAGGGCGCCGCGCACGAACAGGTTCAGGGACCGGTTCTTGCCCCACAGGTTTCGACGCCCGATCTCGAAGAACCCCCGCGGCGCGATGTCGAACCGCGACTCCGGCAGGCCGGTGGCGGCATTCGTCTTCAGGACGTACGCGCCTTCGAGACCGCCGCCGTACCCGATCGAGTGGACCGGCGCCTCCTCCACGATCACGAGGACGTCGTGCCGGTTGCCAGGGCCCTGAGTCACCGGCGACACCTGGATCTTCCGGAACAGACCCATCGCGCTCAGCCGGCGCTGAGCGTCGGTCAGCGTGACGAACGACAGCGCCATGCCGGGCTTCAGACCGGCCTCGCGCTCGATGGTCTCCACCTTGGTCCGCTCGTTCCCGGCGATCAGGACGTGGTCGATGAGGCTCTGGGGCCCCTCGTTCACGACGAATCTCAACGTGAAGCGGGTGCCGTCGGCGCTGAACTCCGGAGGCACCGTGACGGTCGCCTCCTGGTAGCCCAGCGCCTGGTACTGGTATTCGACGGCGTCGCGATCGGCGTCGATGTACGGCTGGTAGTAGGGCGCGTCGGTTCTCGACTGCACGGCGGCCTGCAGCGTCGCACGCGGAATCGCCGACGCGTGCTCGAACACCACGTCGCCAATCAGCGTCCTCGGACCCTCGGTGACGGCGAACTTCACGACGAGCTGGGTCGGGTCGCCACCGGCCGGTTCGACGCCGGGCGTCACCTCGGCCGCGCGGAAACCCTGCTGCCTGTACAGCGCGCGAACCGCGGCCGCATCGCCGTTCACGCGCGCCTCGACGAACGGCTGGCCGGGCACCACGTGCAGGACAGGCTGGATGCTGCTGCGCGCCACCTGCTCGCAGCCGACGACGTCCACGGCCCCGACCCGATACCGTGGGCCCTGCGTGACCGTGAAGACGACCTGCAGCCCGCCCTCGCGCCCGGTCTCGCGAGTGACCTGCGCATCCGCGTCGCGGTAGCCGCGGCCGCGCAGTTCGTCCTCGATGCTCAGCTCCCCGTTCTCGAGCACGTCCTGATCGAGCGCCGCTTGCTGCAGCTGCGCCACAATCTCGGTGCGCCTCTTCTCCGGCAGCGCGTCGCCCCGGAAGACGACCGTCACCCTGGGCCCGCGCACCATCCGCACGGTCACGTCGACCTGTTCGCGGCTCTCTGCGTACTTGAAATCCGTATCGACCCTCGCCTCGAGGAAGTTGGCCGCGCGCAATGCCTTCAGGTACCGACCGACGGCCTCGTCGAGCGCCACGCGATCGAAACGAGCGCCGGACTCGATCCCGAGGGTAGAGCGGACGAGCGCCGCGTTCCCGTCCGGCGCTCCTTCGATCGCCGCGCTCAGCACGCGCGCCTGCGGGCCCGCGGCCATCTCGAACGTCAGCGTGGTCTGATCCGGGCTGTGGCTCACCTCGGTCACGGGGCGCACCGTCGCGTTCAGGAACCCGCGGTTGCGGCAGGTGGCCTCCAGCATGTCCGCGATCTCCCTGACGCGCGACAGGGGCGGCGACGCGGTGTAGCGCTCGGCCACCGCGGTCCGCAGCTGCTTCTCCGACAGGCCCAGGTCGCCCCTGAACCTGATGACCCTGATCGGGTGCGCCGGCGCGAGGACATACGTAAGGACGACGCCCGAGGCCTCCATCTCGGCATCGACGGCGACGTCGTCGAACCTGGCGATCGCCATGAGGCGTACGATGCTCTGACGCACCGCCTCGGCCGTCAGCGGATGGCCCACGGCGGTCTCGAGCGTGCGCGCGACCTCCGCGTCCTTTACCTCCCGATCGTCGATCATCAGTCGGATGGCGGCGATCGGCTGGCCCAGGCACCGGGCCCAGGACGGCTGGGCATCGGCCGGCTGCGACGCGCCGGGTCGCGCCACGACGGCGATCAGAGACACGGCGGCGAAGAAGGCCCGCGGCCGCATCAGAACACGTGCCTCACGCGGACGTCGAGCGCGTAGGTGCCGTCCTCGTTCCGCGAGAAGATCCACGACAGGCGGGCACTCTGGTCGTACTCCAGCAGGATCACCTGCGTCCCTCCGCCGGCCGTATTCAGGCTGCGAGAGAACGTCAGGTACACCTTGTTCGAGATCCGCTTGCCCACCGTCAGCCGCGCCGCCGTGTTCAGGCGCTGGTTCGGGTCGAACGCCAGGTTCGGCGTGATCTGCACCGCGTCGAGGGCGAATGCCTGCTCGACGGCGCGGGTGATCGGCGCCGACAGCACGCCGACCGCCGCCTGCTGCAGCCTCGAGGTGGCCAGGTCACGCTGGGTCGAGTCGCGCTGCAGCGTGCGGAGTTCGGCGTCCCTCGCGTCGGCGGTCGCATTGTCGCCGCCGAAGAGCAGCGACAGGATCTCGAGCTGCGACAGCGGCGGATCCGAGGTGAGCTGCGTCGCCATCCGGTCGAGCGTCCCGCTGACCTGGATGTTCACCACGTACGTCTGGCCGGGAACCCGAATCAGCGTTTCGGCCTCGAGGTCGAGCGACGGCTCGATCTTCGTCGGGTTGATGAAGTCGATGGTGCACCGGCGCACCATGTAGCGCTTCCCCTCGAGAATCGCTTCCCCGCGCTCAATCTGCGCACGCCCGTCCAGGACCGGGCGGTCGTAGGTGCCGCGCAGGACGAGGTCGGCGCTCGACACGATATGCGCGGCGTTGTTCTCGATGCGCAGCGACGACGGCGCCAGAATCCTGACGTCGAAGCGAACGGGCAGGCCGGGGGTCGCAGGGGTCCCGCCCGCAGACGCCGCCTTTGCGCCGGCGAAGTCCGTCAACCCGGGGATGAGATCGAGCCGCTTGTTGTAGAGCGCGTTCTTCACCGTCACCGTCCCGCGCAGCGTCGGGGCGGCCATCGTCCCCACCAGGTCGAGTTGCGCATCCACCTGGGTGCTGAAGCCCTCGGGGTACCGGAACTCCATGTTCTCGCCCGTCATCGACACGCCGAGCTGCCCGATCGTGTAGCCGTCCATCCCCACGCGGCCGCCGACGCGCACCCGGCCGCCCGCCAGCTGCGCGGTCAGGTCCTCGAACCGGATCCCGTCGCCGGCGAACGCGAGACGCCCGTTGATGCCCTGCAGAGACTGCGGCAGCGACATGTGTCGGACGCGCCCGTCCGTGATCTCCGCCGCCCCGGAGAACTCCGGCTTGCGGAGCGACCCGCTGATCGCGCCGCGCAGCACGGCCTGGCCCGAGCTGCGCACGTCGCGGAAGAAGCCCTGCAGAATGCCGAGGTTGGCGTCGCCCGAGACGCTCACGGCCATCCGGTCCTCTTTGAGGCCGACGCCGCCCGTCACCTCCAGCCTCGTGTCCGTGCCCGCCAGCTTCAACTGCTGGGCCGTGATGGTGTTGTTCTCGAAGGCGAGGCGGATCGGGCCGTCGTTCCGGATCTGATAGTCGAACAGGCTGACGTCCAGCGCGTCGATCGTCGCCGTCGCGGCGAGGCGATCCCAGTTCGCGAGCTGCCCGATCACTCGGATGGTGCCGCTTGCCGCGGCGCGCGTGTACGGCGACAGGCGCGGTTCGAAGAGCCGCACGTACGGGTCGAGCAGCGTCTTGCTGAACCGGAGGCTGACGTCGGCGTCGACCATCGGCGACATCTCGATCTGGCCCGCGCCGGACACCCCGAGGCCGGCCGCCTCGAACTGGTCGACCGTGATGAGGCGGTCCCTGACGCCGAAGCGCATGGCGACCGCTCCGATCGCCTCGCCGCCCAACGACACGTCCTCCCCGCCCAACTGCACGTCGTAGCGCGGGCTCGCGAAGGTGGACGCGCCCGCGGCGTCGAAGTGCAGCTGTCCCGCCCATTCGACCGTTGCGACTCTCAGCGCGGCGACTTTTCCGAGCGGGATCCGCTCGCCGCGCGCGTCGAACGAGTACGTGCCGTCCCACCCGACGTACGCCGCGCCGGTGAGCGTGCCGCCGTCTTTCCGGATGTCGATGGCGTCGAGCCTGACCCCCTTCCCGTCGAACCGCATCGGCGAGGCCGCGCGGTCGACAGGCTCGCCCCATGCCGTGGCCTCCGCAATCGACAGCCGCCCGTAGCCGACGGGCCTCGTGTACCGATCGGAGAGCCTGAACTCGCCCGACACCCTCCCTTCGAGCGGCCAGTCGTCGAGCTCGAACGCGTGCCTCAGGTCGCGCATCGGCCGGTCCTTCAGCACGAACCGGGCGTTGATCTCCTCCCCGCCGTCCTTTCGCGGGTAACCGAGCGAGAACCTCCCGTCGACTTCGACCGACGACGGTCCGCTCGTGACGGTCGCCTTCGAGATGTCGACGTAGCCGTTCTCGATCGTCAGGCGGCCGGCCGCGCGCCCCCACACCACGTCCCACGCGCGCATGTCGTGGCCCAGGAACTCCCCTTGGATCAGCGGGCTCTTGAACGACTTCGTCATCGTCCCCCGGAACTCGCCGTGCCCCCCGACGTTGATCACGCCCGTGTTCGATCCGAAGGCCGTCAGGATGCCGGCCATCAGCCGGTCGCTCTCCTGCCAGTCGGCGCTTCGCGCGTAGAACGGGAACTCGGATCGGTCGCCGAACGCCGTGCGCCCCTGGAACTCGACGTACGTGCGCTCGGTCGCGAGGTGGCTCGGGTCGACCTCGAGCCATTCGGGATCCAGGCGGTAGACGAACTCGCCGCCGACGGCCGTCGGCACGGGAAAGCGACTCACGTCACGCTCGGGGCCGTACTCGGGCGCCAGCGCGTGGACGGCCGCCTCCTCTGGCGCGGCCGCACGCCCGAGCAGCGACCGGCCTTCCGGCGGCACGATGGCCACGTGGCCGCCGCCGCGGTGCTGCGAGAACGCTCCGAGCGGCCACTCGAGGGCGTTGTCGCCGCTGGCCAGGCCCAGCAGCCGGACGCCGCGCACCCCGACGGCGTCCGAGAACCGCGAAAGATCGACGTCCCGGTACGTCACGTCGAAGCGCGCGACCGCCGGCGTCGGCGCTGAAAGGGGCGCCATCAGGTAGCGGAACGACGCCGTGCCGTCGTAGAACCGGGCCGACGCCTTCGTCACCTCGAATCGGTGGGGCTCCCACACGAGCGAGCCACGCAGGTTGGGAAACGCGAACGCGTTCACGTACGCGAGGTCGCTCGTGAAATCGCCCTTCAGCTCGTGGCCGCCGGGAAACAGGTGGAAGTCGCCCGTGAAGCGCGCGTCGCCGCGGCTGCGCCACGACTCGCGCGAGAAGAAGATCTCGCGCATCCGCCAGAAGTCCACCCGCGAATCGACGTGGTAGATCATCTCCGGCCACGGGCGGCCGAAGTTCACCTCGCCCGTCACCAGGGAGTGGGCGCCGTCGGTGTCGAGCACGATCGAGGGGAGACGCAGCAGGCTGCCGTCGAGTTTGAACGCGACGCGCATGTCGGCGCGCATCGGCTGGTAGTCCTTGATCCTCACCGTGCCGTCCGTGATGCTCGCCGTCCCCAGGTACTCGCCGGTGTCGTGCCGGACGTAGATGTCGAGGTTCCGCGCCACGGTCGTCCACGTGGTGTGGTCGATGTAGGTGAACTGCCCCCGATAGGCGTGCAGGTAGTAGAGCGTCGTCCTGAAGCGCTTCGGCCCTTCGGGCGCCTTCGTCTTGCGCTTCAGGTTGGGCATGCTGTTCCCCTGCTGGAACTTCTCGATCTGCATCGTCCAGTCGCTCATCTCGACGGAACGGATGAGGAGCTCCCGGGTGCTGAACACCTGCCACCAGGGCAAGTCCACCTTGATCGTCCTGGCCGCAAAGAACGGCGCGTCGCTCTTCTTGAGTCCGTCGATCCGCACGTCTTCGACGACGAAGCGGCCGCGGGCGATCTGGATCCCGAGCCGGCCGAGGTGCAGCGGGCGCTCGAGGAAGCGGGATCCCGCCGACTCGGCGTAGCCCTTGATCACACCGCCGAACACGTAGCCCAGGTCGATGGTGAAGGTGAGGACCAGGGTGACGAGCAGGATGCCGACCGTGAGGACCGCGCCGCGCACGATGTCTCCGACGCGCCGGCGGATGGCGAAGATCGCAATGCCGCCGATCAGCGCGATGGCGACGGATCGCCACGCCAGCCCGGTGAAGACCGCGACGAGCGCGAGCGCCGCGATGAGGGCCGCCTCGGGCCAGCGACGGCGGATGGAGGACAGTTTCACTCGATCACCGTGAGGAGCCGGCCGGCTTCGACCAGGTCGCCTTCGGCGACGTGGACGTCCTTCACCCGGCCGCTGCGGATGGCCCGCAGCTCGTTCTCCATCTTCATCGCCTCGATGACGACGAGCCCCTGCCGCGGTTCGACCGCGTCGCCAGGCCTGACCAGCACCTTGACGATCTTCCCCGGCATCGGTGCGGTGACCCGTTGCGGCCCGCCGGGCCCTCCGAGCCGGTCGCCAGACGACCGCCGGCCGCGCTGCCCTGCGGCCGCGATGCGCGCCTGCACGACGCCGGCGCGCAGGTGAACCTCGATCTCGCCCGGCTCGCGACCCTCGAGCAGGCTCACCTCGTGGCTGCAGGCCCGCTCTCCCTCGATGATCATCGACATCGTGGCCGCGTCGACCCGCGCGACGTCGACCACGTCGACTCGCCCGCCGGATTCGATGCGAAAGCGGCTTCCCGCGCGCTCGACCTTCACCGCGTGCGGACGCCCGTTGATCTCGATGTTGAAGTTCATCGCAGTCCGTCCAGGCGGCCCTTCAGCGCCCAGCCGCCAGCAGGGCCCCGCCCGGTCCCCCGCGCGGCGCCGCCCGGCACGGCACCTTCGTAGGCGTGAACCGCAGCCGCGAGCAGCGCCACGTGCTCGGCCTCGTCCGGCACCGTCACGAACGGCTGCCCGGCCCTCCTGGCGAGCTCGCGATCGAGGAACGTCGTATCGAACCGACCCTGCCGGAAATCCTCTTCGGCCAGCAGCCAGCGGAAGAACGGGATGCTGGTCTTGATGCCGCGGACCTCGTACTCGCCCAGGGCGCGCGCCATCCGGCGCGTGGCCTCGTCACGGTCGGCGCCCCAGGCGGAGAGCTTCGCGATCAGCGGGTCGTAGAAGATCGGCACGTCGAGGCCGGACGTCGCGCCGCCGTCGTCGCGCCGGATGCCGGGACCGCCGGGCACCCGGCGGCCGAGCATCCTGCCCGGCGAAGGCATGAAGCCGTTGTCCGGGTCCTCGGCGTAGATGCGGCACTCGATCGCGTGCCCCCGCGGCGTCAGCGTCCGCTCGGGCGAGAGCGTGAGGCGATCGCCCTGCGCGATCCTGAGCTGCCAGTGCACCAGGTCCACGCCCGACACGAGCTCCGTGATCGGGTGCTCCACCTGGAGGCGCGTGTTCATCTCCAGAAAGTAGAACGCGCCGTCCCGGTCGAGCAGGAATTCGATCGTCCCGGCGTTGGTGTAGCCGACGGCGCGGGCCACGGCGCAGGCCGCCGACGCGAGCGCCGCACGGGTGTCCGGCGTCACGGCCACCGACGGCGACTCCTCGAGCACCTTCTGGTGCCGTCGCTGAATCGAACACTCGCGTTCGACGAACGGCACGACGTTGCCGTGGGTGTCGGCCAGCAGCTGGATCTCGATGTGCCGGGGGAACTGAAGCTGACGCTCGATGTAGATGTGCGGATCGCCGAACGAGGAGCCCGCCTCCGAGCGCGCCGCGCGAATGGCCGACGCGAGGTCGTCGGGGGCCGCGACCAGGCGCATGCCCTTGCCGCCGCCGCCGGCCACGGCCTTCACGAACACCGGATAGCCGATCGACGCGGCGAGCGCCGCGATCTCGGCGTCGCCGACCGACGGGCCGAGCGGCTCGACCGTGCCTGGCACCACCGGAACGCCCGCATCAATCGCCACCTTGCGGGCGCCGGTCTTGCTGCCCATCCGATCCATCGCCTCTGGTGACGGGCCGATGAACGTGAGCCCCGCGTCCGAGCACGCCCGCGCGAAGCCGGCGTTCTCGGCGAGAAACCCGTAGCCTGGATGGACAGCCGTGGCGCCCGACCGGCGCGCGACGTCGACGAGCGTGTCCACGCGGAGGTAGCTCTCGGACGGAGCGTTCGGGCCGATCGCGTAGGCCTCGTCCGCGAAGCGAACGTGGAGGCTGGCGCGGTCGCAGTCGGAGTAGACCGCAACGGTGGGAATCCCCAGTTCGCGGCAGGCGCGAATCACCCGGACGGCGATTTCGCCACGGTTGGCAATCAGGACCTTCATGCGCGTCAGAACACTTGCATTCTAGCATCTAAACCCCTGCGAGAACTCGGGTTGCGACGCGGGTTGCGGCGCGGTCCCGCCGGCGTTCGGCCCTCCGTGCGGCGCGAGGTAGAATGGGCAGCGCTCGCAGATGCCCATGCCAACTCGAGGAGCAGCATGCTCGACTACGCCAACTTCGTGAACGGCAGATTCGTACCGTCGCGTGCGGCCGGGCGGATTCGTGTGACCAACCCCTCGTCGGGCGCCGGCATCTGCTCGGTGCCGGACAGCGATGCCGGCGACGTGGCCGACGCGGTCGCGGCAGCCGCGGCGGCTCAGCCCGGGTGGGCGAGGCGTCCGGCGGTCGAGCGGGCCGCCGTGCTCCACGGCCTCGCGACGGCGGTGCGCCGCCACGTCGACCCGATCGCGCGGGTCATCACCGAGGAGCAGGGGAAGACGCTGGGGCTCGCGCGCGTCGAGGTCGGCTTCACCGCCGATTACATCGACTACATGGCCGAGTGGGCCCGCCGCGTCGAAGGCGAGATTATCGAGAGCGACCGGGCGGGCGAGCACATCTTCCTCTTCCGCCACCCGATCGGGGTCGTCGCCGGCATCCTGCCGTGGAACTTCCCCTTCTTCCTGATCGCGCGCAAGGCGGCGCCGGCCCTCGCGACCGGAAACACGATCGTCATCAAGCCGAGCGAGGAGACGCCGCACAACGCGGTGAAGTTCTGCGAGGTGATGGTCGAGGCGGGCGTGCCGCCCGGGCTGATCAACATCGTGCACGGCCGGGGCGACGGCGCCGGCCGTCGGCTGGCCTCCTCCCCGCGCGTCGGCATGGTGAGCTTCACCGGCAGCGTCGCGACCGGGGCGGCGGTCATGGCGGCGGCCGCGCCCAACGTCACCAAGGTGAATCTCGAGCTCGGGGGCAAGGCGCCGGCCATCGTGATGGCCGATGCCGATCTCGATCTGGCCGCGAAGGCCATCACCGCTTCGCGCGTGATCAACAGCGGCCAGGTCTGCAACTGCGCCGAGCGCGTCTACGTGCAGCGGGCGGTGGCCGACGCGTTGATCGAGAAACTGACGACGGCGATGTCACGTGCCCGGTTCGGCGACCCGCTGGCGGACGAATCGGTGGACTACGGCCCGCTGATCAACGAGGCCGGCTTCCGCAAGGTCGACGGGCTCGTGCAGCGCGCGGTCGCCGACGGCGCCACGCTCGTGACCGGCGGACGCAGGGGCCCGGGCGAGGGCGGTTACTACTACGAACCGACGGTGCTCGCGAACTGCCGGCAGGACATGGGAGATCGTCGCGCGCGAAATCTTCGGGCCCGTGCTTCCCGTGGTGACGTTCGACGACGTCGACCAGGCCATCGCCTGGGCGAACGACTCGGACTACGGCCTCACGTCGTCGGTCTACACCCGCGACCTCAACGTCGCCCTGAAGGCGTGCCGCGAGATCCGGTTCGGCGAAACGTACGTCAACCGGGAGAACTTCGAAGCCATGCAGGGCTTCCACGCGGGCTGGCGGAAGAGCGGCATTGGCGGCGCCGACGGGAAGCACGGCCTGCACGAGTTCACGCAGACGCACGTCGTCTACATCCAGACGTAGCGTCGGCCTGCTGTTCGCGGCTTCCGGCCGGCACGAGAAAGGCGGGCGCGGACGGGGTCGGCACGAAGGGCGACTGCGAGGTCTTCCGAGCCGGAGCCCGGAGGGCCGAACCGGGCCACGACCGCCGCCTCGCCGCCGGCCGGCGTCAATACACGAACGGCACGAGTTTGCGGACGCGACGCTGGTAGGCGGGGTACTCCGGGAACTTCTGCACGAGCCAGCGCTCCTCCCGCCGCGACTTGAAGTCGAGGAGGACGAACAGCGCGGCGACGTAGAGGTAGGTCAGCCAGCCGGAGACCATCAGCGCGATCCCGACGGACGCGATCAGCCCGCCGCTGTAGATCGGGTGGCGAACCAGCGAATAGGGACCGGTCTGCGCCAGCGTCGCGTTGTCCCTGGGGTATGGAAGCGGGGTCAGCGCGGAACCGAGCCGGGAGAGGCCGGCCAGGAAGAATGCGCCTCCCACCGCGACGAGGATGGCGCCGATCGCCCGGCGCTCGGGCGCGAACGGCGGATTCCACTCCGGGACTCCTGGCAGCGTCCGCGGCCCCACGAAAACCAGCAGCATCAGAACGGCCTGGACGAGCACGTACCACTCGCCGCGCTCCCCCTTCCACCACGACGGCGCTCGGCCTGGTGTCATTGCCAGCTCCAGGACTCAGGAGGCCGCCAGCGCGGCCAGCTTCAGGACGGTGTTCCAGTTGCGACCCGTGGCGCGCGTGCCGAGCGTCCGCTCGACCAGCGGGGTCGTCAGGCGGGAGCGGCCGATCCCGTCCGGGTAGACGAGATAGGCGTCGGCACCGACCGCCTCCATACGCTCGCGGCCGGAGATGGCCGCCCGGAGCGCCTTCACGTCGGCCGGCTTCGGCGCCCGTTTGAAGACCATGACGAGCAGGCGGCCGGGGTCGTTCTTGGCCTCCCGGGGAAACGGGTTGCGATCGATGATGCCCCGCCAGTCGGCGGCGCTCCGAATCATGACGTCCGTCTGGAGGCCGAGGCGCTCAGCCGCCTCCGACTCCAGCAGCCGCTCGAGGCCGGCGGTGCTCCGGGCAGGGCACCTGAAGACGAGGTTCCCGCTCTGCGGCAGCGTGCGCGGCGCGTCCAGTCCCAACTGCGCCGCGAACTCGCGCAACTCGGGCATGAGGATCGGATTCCGGCCACCGACGTTCACGGCGCGAAACAGGGCCACGTAGCTGGCCACGACTGCCCCTCACTCCGGCGCTCGCGCCCCAGCGACTCCGCGCCTGAGCATCGACGGCGGAACGTGTTCATCGTCCCGCGACGAAGGCATTATAGCGGCCCACCATCCGCCGAGGAAGGTCGCGCGCGGTCGCGTGGAGGACGCGCGCAAGCCGAGGCAGCCTGCCAGCGCGACGACGGTGACGCCAATCGCCCCGATCGGCATTCGCATCGTTCCGGTCCCTCCCTCGCCCCTACTTCCAGTGCGACAGGATGAACTCCTCGATTTCGGGGAGGCCGCCCTGCATGATGAGGTAGCCGTTGTGCGGCTCGCGCAGCGTGATCTCGTGCGAGACCACCGTGCGCATCATGCGCAGGACTTCGTCGTGGTCGTCGGTATGCGCGAGAACCCACGAGAGCTTCATCAACGCCGTCTCGGGTAGCATGTTGTCGAGGGGCACGATGCCGATCTCGAGCAGGTCTCGGCCCGTGTCGTAGACGTACATCTGCGCGTAGCCCCAGAGGGTCTGCACCGTCATCACGACGTGCACGCCTCTCTGGATGGCGTTCTTCAGCGCCGGGTAGAGCGGCTTGTTGACGTGGCCGAGGCCGGTGCCGGCGATCACGATCCCGCGATAGCCCTTCTCGACCAGCGCGTCCACGAGATCGGGCGACATCCCCGGGTAGTGGTACAGGATGGTGGTCCGGTCGTCGTACACGGCGTCGATCTTGATCTGGCGCGTCATGTCGCGCCGTCGGTAGTCGTCGTGGAGGTAGGTGAAGCTGTCGCGACTCACGGTCGCGAGCGGGATATCGCCGACCGTCCGGAACGTGCTCCGGTAGGAGCTGTGCATCTTCCGGCAGCGCGTGCCGCGGTGCAGCAGGCCGTAGCGATCGGAGGTCGGTCCGAACATGCAGATCTGCACCTCGGCGATGTCGCCGTACGCCGCGGAGCGAACCGAGTGGATCAGGTTGAGCGCGGCGTCGCTCGACGGCCGGTCGCTCGACCGCTGCGATCCGACAAGGACGATCGGCACGGGGGTGTCCTGCACCATGAACGACAGGATGGCGGCCGTGTGCCCCATCGTGTCGGTGCCGTGGCCGATGACGATGCCGTCGGCCCCGTTGCGGATCTCCTCGCCGATCGCCTCGGCCAGCACGAGGTACTGCTCCTTCGCCATGTTCTCCGAGAACACGCCGAACAGCTTCTTGGTCGTCAGGTTGCAGATGTCGGCGAGCTCGGGGACCGCGCCGTAGAGTTCGCCGGGGGTGAACGCGGGGATGACGGCGCCGGTGCGGTAGTCGAGGCGCGAGGCGATCGTGCCGCCCGTTCCGAGCAGCGTGACGCTCGGCAGGTCGGGCCGGCGCGGGAACTCCTTCTCGGGGATCTTGTAGATCGCCTCCTTGTAGCCGACCTCCTTCACCGACCGCACGCGGTCGACGTGGAGGCCGACGTTGTACCCGTTCTTCATCTTGATGACGACGTGGAGGTCGTCCTGGGTCTCGCTGCGCGGGAGGATGACGCCCTCGAAGCGGCTGCCGGCGTCGTTCTCGACCTGGACGTCGCTCCACACGCGGACGCCCCACCGCTCGAGCGCGGCGCGCGCGTGGCCTTTGTATCCCTTCAACGGGTCTGCCGGGGTGCTCATCGCGAGGCGACCTCCGTCCGGACGGCGCCTGCGACGTCGAGCGCCGGAACCTTGCCGCGAAGCTCGCGCATCGCAAGCCCCATGGAGAAACGGAAGAGGCGGTCGGCACCAGGCGCGTAGAGCCGGGCCTGCGCGGCGGCGACGGCCTCGGTGACGCGCCGCCGCCAGTCGTCCGGCGCGCGGCCCAGCTCGAGGCCGGCGACGATCGTCCCCACCGCGGTGCCTGGCGCGGCGGCCATCGCGCGGACGATCTCGGCCCGCGCCTGCCAGAGCACCGGGCGCGCCGACGTCGCGTCGAACAGCTCACGCCAGCGCCCGTCTGGCACCGCGTCGACCGCGACGCCGTCGCGGCGCAGCCCCTTCAGCTGTTCGCCGAACAGGACGCACGCCTGCTTGACCCGGTCGTCGCGCAACGCGCTGACCTCGTCCACCAGGCGCGCTCCGCCGCGACGGATCAGGAAGTGAATCGTCGACGTCGCCACGCCGGCCGCCGCGTAGCGCGCCTCGCGCTCCCAGGGCCTCGGCGCGAGCGAGGCCTGCAGACGTTCGACGCGCTCCCTCGTCACGCGCGACGGCGGGCTGTCGGTGTCCGGGTACATCCGGTCGGGGCCCGGCAGGATCCGCTCGAAATCGGTCATGCCATCCTCGAACGGCTGGCGCGTCTCGTTCGGAATGCCGTTGAGGGCGTCGACGTACCTGAGCCGCACTTCGCTGGCGGCGGTCATCGTGTCTTCGTCCGGCCCCCACACCAGCACGATGCCGTCCTCCGGATTGCACTTCAGGTGGGTGCGCACCCGGCGCAGTTCCTGCAACGACCGGTGATAGTCCGGCCACTTCTCGCTGTGAAGCAGGATCGGCCGCTGGTCGAGCCCCGCGATCACGCGAATCCGCCCCGCCAGTTCGTGCGCGAAGATGCAGTCGGGCTGCGTCGGCCAGGCGAGCGTGCTGCCAAGGCCCTTGATCCGGATCGCCCGGACCGTGAACTTGCCGGCCCCCAGCTCGAAGCCAGGGCGTCGCTTCTCGTCGCGCAGGTACTTCTCCCACCCCTCGGCCGTGAGGAAGGCCGCCTCGGACGACGCGAACAGCGCCGTCACGTCGGCGCTCTCGACGCCGATCGATTCGGTCGTCGTGAATCCGCGGCGCAGCAGTTCGTCGCGCAGCTTGAGCAGGTTCACCTGGCGGATCGCTTCGCCATGCACGAGCCGCGGCGCCCAGCTCGCCTTCGGCACGCCCTTGATCTCCACGCGGCGGCCGCCGCGCACCGACACGTTCACGTCCTGGCGGCTCGCGCCCATGCCGACACGGACGTGCCCGGTGCTCCGGCAGACGCGGCCCACCAGGAGGATCGCGTCGGCGACTTCGTCGGGCGTGCGCAGATCCGGCCCCGTCACCGTTTCGATGAGCGGCATGCCGAGCCGGTCCGTCCGCCAGACAATCAGGTGCCCCTTGTCGGACACCTCGCGGCACGAATCCTCCTCGACGCTCACCTGGAGGATCGTCAGCTCGCGCCCGCGGAACGGCAGGCGGCCGTTGACGCCGACGATCGCGGTGCGCTGGAAGCCGGTCGGGATCGACCCGTCGAGGTACTGCTTCCGGGCGATGTGCACCTCGTCCACGATGTCGCACCCGAGCATCAGGCACTGCTCGATGGCGACGTCCACGGCGTCCTGGTTCACCAGGAACGGCGGCGTGTCGTCCATCTCGTAGGTGCAGACGTTCTGCTTGTGGAGCAGGTAGATGATGTTCTTCCTGGTCTTGAACTCCATCAGCGCCGTGCCGTCGTACTCGCCGAGCTCCGACAGCGTCGGGCGCATGTGCCGCAGCACTTCCCCGTCGTGCGTGTCCGTGTACCGGCGCGCAGGGCAGTGGCAGAACATCTTGCGTTCGGTGAGCAGCTGCTGGTGGACTTCGAGGCCGGAGATGAGGCCGATTTCCGCGTAGAACTCGGGCGGCTTGATGTCCAACGGATCATCCTCCGTGGTCGGGGGGCTCGGACGGACCAGTCTACACCGGCTCTCGGCTGCCGGCGTTCGGCTTTCGGCCGTGCCAGGGCGTCACGCCGGGCCGGGCCGTCCTGATGCCGGACGCCAGTCGTCGCCCAGCACCTGCCTCAGGTGATGGTGCAGGTGCCCGACGTAGTCGCGCATGAACTCGTCGAGCGTCGCCGGCCGGTCGGCAGGGAAGGCCTGCCAGGCCAGCTCGTGGAGGTTGTGGCGCGCGCGCGGCCTGATCAGGTCGTCGGGGGCGACCGCCGCCATCACGCGGGCGAGATGGCGGTTGAAGGCCGCCCAGAGCGTGACGAGCTCCGGCCAGGGCGCGTCCTGGTAGTGCCCGGCCGCCACCCACGCGTCCGGGTCGTAGCCGTCGAAGACGAGATGCGCGCCGGGCGGCGCGACGACGAAGCGCCGGTGGTTGTTCGAGGCCGAATCAATCAGGTGCCCGATGATCTCGCGCCTCGACCATTTCCCCGGTGCCGGCCGCCGCGCGCTGGCGGCATCTCCCAGCGCGAGCAGCGCGGGTTCCGCATCGTTCACCGTGTCGATCAGATCGCGAACGTAGCCCTGCATCACAGCGGGATGTTCCCGTGTTTCTTCGGCGGGTTCCGGTCGCGCTTGGACTCGAGCGACGCCAGCGCCGTGATGAGCCGCCGCCTCGTGGTCCGCGGCATGATGACCTCGTCGAGGAACCCCCGGCTGGCCGCGATGAACGGGTTGGCCAGCTTGTCGCGAAACTCGGCCACCTTCGCGGCCCGGAGCGCCGCCGGCTCCTCGGCAGCCTCAATCTCGCGCTTGTAGAGGATGTTGACCGCGCCCTCCGGTCCCATCACCGCGATTTCGGCGGTGGGCCATGCGAAGTTGACGTCGGTCCGGATGTGCTTGCTGGCCATCACGCAGTAGGCGCCGCCGTACGCCTTGCGCGCGATTACCGTCAGCTTCGGCACCGTCGCCTCCGCGAAGGCGAACAGCAGCTTCGCGCCATGCCGGATGATGCCCCCGAATTCCTGCTGCGTGCCCGGCAGGAATCCCGGAACGTCCTCGAAGGTGACCAGCGGGATGTTGAACGCGTCGCAGAACCGCACGAACCGCGCCCCTTTGACCGACGCGTCGATGTCGAGCACGCCCGCCAGGTGCGCCGGCTGGTTCGCGACGATGCCCACCGGCCTGCCGCCCAGCCGGGCGAACCCCACGATGATGTTGCGTGCGTAGTGCTGCTGCACTTCGAGAAACCGGCCCTCGTCCACGACCGTGTGCACGAGGTCGAGCATGTCGTACGGCTGGTTCGCGGACTCGGGCACCAGCGTGTCGAGCGATTCGTCCTCGCGGTCGAACGGGTCCGTCGTCTCGCGGCGCGGGGGATCGTCCACGTTGTTGCCGGGCAGGAACCCGAGCAGCTCCCGGATGAGCAGCAGGCACTCGCGGTCATCGGCCACCGCGAAGTGGGCGACGCCGCTCTTCGCGTTGTGCGTCATCGCGCCGCCCAGCTCCTCTTTCGACACGTCCTCGTGCGTCACCGTCTTGATGACGTCGGGCCCGGTCACGAACATGTAGCTCGTGCCCTCGACCATCACCGTGAAATCGGTGATGGCCGGCGAGTAGACCGCGCCGCCGGCGCAGGGCCCCATGATCGCCGAAACCTGCGGGACGACGCCCGAGGCGAGCGTGTTGCGGAGGAAGATGTCCGCGTAGCCCGCGAGCGACATCACGCCTTCCTGAATCCGCGCGCCGCCCGAGTCGTTGAGGCCCACCACCGGGGCGCCCTGCCGCACGGCGAGGTCCATGATCTTCACGATCTTCGCGGCATTCGTCTCAGAAAGTGACCCGCCGAATACCGTGAAGTCCTGCGCAAAGGCGTACACGACTCGCCCCTCGACGCGGCCGAAGCCCGACACGACGCCGTCGCCTGGAATCAGCTGCTCTTCCATTCCAAAGTCGCGGCACCGGTGGACCACCAGCTTGTCGATCTCCTCGAACGTCCCCGGATCGAACAGGAGCTCCATCCGCTCCCGCGCCGTCAGCTTGCCGGCCTGGTGCTGGCGCTCGAGGCGCGCCTCACCGCCGCCCAGTTCCGCCGCCTTCTCCAACTGGGCCAACCGCTCGCGTTTGTCCATGCATTCACCTGGTCGCCACTGCGCCGCCCGGGCCGGGCGCATCCAACATCGTGAGGGTCCGGCGCTCTCTCGACACGAGTCCGCGGGTGTCGCGGCTCCATGGCACCTGAAACCGAATGAGGTTCGCGAGGCTCCGGTTCGGGTTGAGGATACACCGCAGGAGTCGGGTCTGATTCCGGCTCAGCCGGCCTTCGGCCTTCGCGAGGATGAAACGGTCGATCGCATCCTCGGCCACTATCATGCCCACACCGGCAAGCGGCGTCACCACGAGATCCACCCACGCCATCGTGCCGGGTTTCAGGCCGACGTTGCCGATCGACGCCTCGCTCACCGGGCCCAGCTCGAACTGCGCGCTGTAGATGGCCGCCGCAGCCAGCGCCTTGCCGCGGCTGCGCCAGTACGCCCCGCTCTTGCCGAACTCCGCCTGCCGGCCGGCAGGATCGTTCTGAACCTGGATGTAGCCGCTGATCCCGCCCATCATCGGGTGGGCCAAGTAGTTCGTGGCCAGGCTGTCGCCGTCCGACCACCCGCCCAGGCTCGCCACCGACTCGACGTAGTCCGACCAGAACGGGCCGCCCAGTTCCGAGTGTGTCCTCTCCTGGGGCAGCCGCCACAAATGCTGGAAGGTGAGGAACATCATGTACTGCTTGATGGCCTCGTTCCACTGGAAGCCCTGCTGAGACTGGAGCGCCTGCGTCGGCTTGGAGGGGACCGGGAAGCCCTGCGCTGTCGTCTGCTGGCCGTGGGCCTCCGCGGGCGGGAGGACGAGCAGCCGGGCGCCGGCCATGCCGGACTCCGAATACGGAGGTGTCGCGCCAGCCGGCGCGGTCAGCGTCGTGTCGACAATCGCGCTGGGCGGCGTCGGGCCGGTCGCGGTTGGCGGCGTTGCCGGACCCGGACTCTGCGCGACCACGGGCGCCGCGCACATCAGAAGCGCGCAAACCGTCCCGATTCTGCTCATTGGACTCTGGCCGGATGAACCGGCAGGAATGACCGCGGGCCACAGTCTAGCAGGCCCGAAAGGCCATGTCGACTGGCGTCACCAGGGCGGCATCACCGCAACGCCAGGCGTCCCGCGGACCGCCGGCCGCCACCGGGCTACCTTCGCTCGGCCTGCGCTTTTTCCGCGTCCTTCAGGAACCGCTCGATGCCGATGTCGGTCAGCGGGTGCTTGAACATCGACTCGACGACCGTCGGAGGGCAGGTACAGATGTCGGCCCCCAAACGCGCCGCCTGCACCACGTGAACCGGGTGACGGACGCTGGCCACGATGATCTCGGTCGTGAAGGCGTAGTTCTGGAAGATGTCGACGATCTCCTCGATGAGGTTCATCCCCTCGGTGGCGATGTCGTCGAGACGCCCGATGAACGGGCTCACGTAGGCCGCGCCGACCTTGGCCGAGAGCAGCGCCTGGGTCGGAGAGAAGATCAGCGTCATGTTGACCCGGATCTTCTCCGCGCTCAGCGCCGCGCACGCCTGCACGCCCGCTTTACCGAACGGCAGCTTGATGACGACGTGCTCGTCGATCGCCGCCAGTTCGCGGCCCTCGCGGATCATGCCCTCGACGTCGGTGGCGAGCACCTCGGCGCTCACCGGCCCCTGCACGATCTGGCAGATCCTCTTCGTGATCGCCCTCGGATCGCCTTTCTCCTTCGCCATCAGCGACGGGTTGGTGGTGACGCCGTCGATGATGCCGAGGGCGGTGAACGACTCGATGTCCTTGATGCTGCCGGTATCGAGGAAGATTTTCATGGGGTTTTGAGTTCTGAGTTCTGAGTTTTGAGTTGGCGTCTGCCTACCGTGCCTCGACGGGATTCGTGAGTTCCCCGATGCCCGGCACGCGGACCGTGAACACGTCGCCCGGGTTGAGCGGCCCGATGCCCGACGGCGTGCCCGTCGAGATGATGTCTCCAGGCAGGAGCGTCATGATCGCGGACACATACGCGATCAGGTCCGCCACGCCGAAGATCAGCTGCGCGGTCGTCGAGTCCTGCTTCATCCGTCCGTTCTGCCAGCCCTGCACCGCGATCGCGGTCGGGTCGAGCCCGATCGCGATCGCCGGCCCGATCGGCGCGAAGGTATCGTACCCCTTCACGTGGGAGTACTGATAGCCGCGATTCTGGAGTTCGCGGGCCGTGACGTCGTTCGCGCAGGTGTAGCCCAGCACGTGCTCCAGCGCCCGCTCGCGCGGCACTCCGGCGGCGCGCTTGCCGATGACGACGGCCACCTCGCTCTCGTAGTCGATCCGTCCGACGCCGGACGGGAGCTTGATGGGATCGCCAGGGCCGATGACCGCGGTGGATGGCTTGAGGAACAGCATCGGCTCAGCCGGAAGCGGCTTTTTCTGCTCGGCCGCGTGATCCTTGTAGTTGAGCCCGATCGCGACGATCTTCGACGGGACGATCGGCGCGAGCAGGCGCGAACCGGCCGGCAGGTCTCTCGGAAACTCGCCGCGCGCGATTTCCTCGCCGAAGCCGTACTCGCCGAACAGGTCGCCGTCGAGCAGGAACAGCCTGCCGTTGTGCTCGGCGGCGTAGCGTCGCGATCCCTGGTACTCGATGCGGTAGATGCGATCCATGCGTCCTCCGACCCTTCACCCGTGAACGCCGACCCTTCAGCGTCAGCGCCGACCCTTCACCCGTGAACCCCGACCTCTATCGTGCCGCTTCCTCGACCCGGTTCGATCGCGCACTCCGGTTGCCCGACGCGTCGACGGCCAGCACCACGTAGGCGTAGCGCACGCCACGGGTGACGGTCGTGTCGTTGAAGGTGGTCTCGGCGATCGGCGCCGGCGTCACCTGCACGAACTCGCCCCCCGGCAGCGTGCCCCTCATCACGAGGTAGCCCGCGAGGTCCGGCTCCCTGCCGGCCTCCCAGATCAGGCTGATCGCCCCGACGCTGCCGATGGCGTTCAGCGAGGCCGGAGCCGCGGGCGGGAATGTGTCCACGGGCGTGACGCACTGCACGGGCGACGCGTCGCTCTCGATCGACTGCGAACCGAACAGGCTGACGGCGCGCACCACGTAGCATCGCGGCTTGCCGAACGCCACCCGCGGGTCCACGAATGGCGGACCCGGAAGGGGCGCGGGGTTGACCGGCATCGGCAGCCGGCCGGCAGCGGCGGGGGGAGTCGGGACCTTCACGCCGCCCGCAGCAGGCGGGACCGGCGGCACCTCGTACACGTTGAATGCCGCGGATGCGGCGGCCGGCGTCCAGTCGAGCGTGAGCGCGGTCTCGGTGTACGTCGCCGCCAGATCGGACGGCGCGGCCGGCGGGGCCGCCAGCACCACGCTCTGGCGTCCGGAGGCCGCTCCTTTCTGACCCTTGCGGTTGACGCCGACCGCGACGTAGAACCTCGTCGGCATCGACGGCTTCTGTGGCGGCGGGCCTGCCACCGGCCCCTTCGCCCGTATCACGACCTCGGTCAGTTCCGCCTGCCCCAGCGGCTCGGTGACCAGGATCGTGTCGCCCTGGTCGAAGCCGTTCTGAAGCGAGGCCGGGGGGCGCGCGGGCGCTGCCGGCCACGTCTCCGGCCGCCCGCTCTGCTTCGCGCGCGTCTTCGGCGCCGGCTCCTCCTCGGCGGGCCTGCGAACCGGCACCGAGGCGACCAGCGTGCCGTACTTGAAGAAGTCCTGGTTGCCTGGCGGCTGGCCGGTGAACCCGTAGACATCCACCCGCCCGATATCGGTCGGTGTCGTCCCGTCGGTGTCGGCCGTGGGAACCTGGAACTGGAGGTACACCACGCCGCTCAGCCGGCGCGCGGCGAACGGCTCCGGACGGGCTGGCAGCCTCACGAGCGGCGGCCGGGGCGGCCCCTTCTTCCCGCAGGCGGGCACGCAGACGGCCGCGATGGCTGCGGCCAGCGCGAGGCGCGCCACGATCGACGCGCGTCGCGGCCGGCCGGTGGTCGGACGCTTCACAGGATATAACGGGTCAGGTCTTCGTTCTTGACGATGTCGGCCAGCATCCGGTCGACGTATGCGGCATCAATAGTAATCGATTTCTCGCGAAGGTCGGGCGCCTCGAACGACACCTCGTCGAGCAGTTTCTCCATCACGGTGTGGAGGCGCCGGGCCCCGATGTTCTCGGCGCGGTCGTTCACGAGCGATGCGAAGTCGGCAATCCGGCCGACCGCGTCCGGCCGGAACTCGAGCGCAATCCCCTCGGTCTCGAGCAGCGCCGTGTACTGCTTCACCAGCGCGTTCTTCGGTTCGGTGAGGATGCGCACGAAGTCGTCGCGCCCGAGCGGCTCGAGCTCCACACGGATCGGGAACCGGCCCTGGAGTTCCGGGATCAGATCGGCCGGCTTGGACACGTGGAACGCGCCGGCGGCGATGAACAGGATGTGGTCGGTCCGCACCATCCCGTACTTGGTGTTGACCGTCGTCCCCTCGATGATCGGGAGGATGTCGCGCTGCACCCCCTCGCGGCTGACGTCCGGGCCGTGCCCGCCTTCGCGCCCCGCAATCTTGTCGATCTCGTCGACGAAGATGATGCCCGCGTCCTCGACCCGCTCGACGGCGACGTGCGCCACGCTTTCCATGTCGACCAGCTTCTGCTGCTCTTCCTGCAGCAGATGGTCCTTCGCCTCCGACACCTTCACCCGCCGCTGCCTGGTGCGCCCCTGGAAGAGCCCGGGCAGCATGTCCTTGACGTTGATGCCCACCTCCTCGACCGACGACCCGGCGATGATCTCGAACGAGGGAAACGACCGTTCGCGCACGTCGATCTCCACCGTGCGATCGTCGAGACGGCCCTCGCGCAACTGCTCGCGGATCTTCTCGCGCGTGGCCCTCGCCTGGTCTCTGGCCGCCGAGGGATCGTCCTCGCCGGAGGGTGGCGACGGCGGCAGCAGCAGGTCGAGCAGGCGTTCCTCGGCGTTCCGCTCCGCCTTGGCCCGCACCCCCTCGATCTGCTCCCCGCGGACCATGTCGACCGCGATTTCGACCAGGTCGCGCACCATCGACTCGACGTCGCGGCCGACGTAGCCCACCTCGGTGAACTTCGACGCCTCGACCTTGAGGAACGGCGACTGGGCCAGCCGCGCGAGGCGGCGCGCGATCTCCGTCTTGCCGACCCCGGTCGGGCCGATCATCAGAATGTTCTTCGGCGCCACTTCGTCGGCCATGTCGGGCGCGAGCTTCTGGCGCCGCATCCGGTTGCGGAGGGCGATGGCGACGGCCCGTTTGGCCTTGTGCTGTCCCACGACGTACTTGTCGAGCTCCGCGACAATCTCACGCGGCGTCAGCGCCTCGGTGGCGTCCGACAGTCTCTCGGGCAGGTAGATGGGCATGGGCCCTACAGCTCTTCGATCGTCAGGTTGGTGTTCGTGTAGACGCAGATGCCCGCAGCCACGGCCATCGCGCTCTCGGCGATGGTGCGGGCGTCGAGCGCCGTGTGCCTCACCAGGGCCCGGGCGGCCGCCGCCGCGTACGCCCCGCCCGATCCGATCCCGACGATACCATCGTCGGGCTCTATCAGGTCTCCGTTGCCGGAGAGGAGAAACGTCGAGTTGGCGTCCATGACGACGAGCATGGCCTCCAGACGGCGCAGAATGCGATCGGTTCGCCAGTCTTTCGCCAGCTCGACCGCCGACCGCTCGAGTTGCCCGCGGTACTGCTCGAGCTTGGCCTCGAACCTGGAGAACAGCGCGAACGAATCTGCCGCGGACCCGGCGAAACCGGCCAGAATCCTGTCGTCGTAGAGCCGCCGGATCTTCTTCGCGGTCTGCTTGACGATGGTGTCTCCGAGCGTCACCTGGCCATCCCCGGCCAGAACCGCCCGTTGGTTGTGGCGAACGGCGAGAATCGTCGTGCTATGAAACATGGCAGGCACCAGGCAAGGCGGGTGGAAGGCTCACACCAGGGTGGTCGGCTCCCCGGAGTCTATCGGATGGCCGAAAAAGGTGTCAAGGAAGCGGCGCCCTGTGTCGCCGGGGTGACACATCCGGGAGACAGGAGTGGCGCGCAGCGGAAAACTGGGGTAATTTGTTGACAGCGCTGGGACCGCCGTTTGGCAAGACTGTTGCTCTTCGACTGATGGACGCCGGCCTTGTCTTCCCGTCCGGCGTCCGCAGGGAGTCCATATGAAACCGCTCATCTACGCGCTCGCCGGTGTTGGCGTCGTGCTCGCTCTCGCGGCCGGCCCGGTGGCAGCCCAGGGTCGCGAGCGGCCGGGTGGGAGTGGCGGTGGCGCAGCCTCGGGCGGCGGAGGTGGCGGGGTCAGGACTGGCGGCGGAGCCAGCGGCAGCGGGGGTGGTGGCGGAGGGATGAGCGGCGGCGGCGGTGCGGTCGCGGTGCCGCGTGGCTCGTCCGGCGTCTCGCCGTCCGGTGGGTCGCCGTCAGCCGGACCGTCCGGCTCGGGGCCCCGGTCACCGGGGGTATCCGGGTCGCCCTACGGCGGGTCGAGCGGGCGGGTCAATCCTGCCAACGGCAGCAGCAGTTACGTGCGCGAGGTGTACGGGAGCCCGAGCGATCGCGCCGTGCCGCGCGGCTCGCGTCCGAATCCTGGGGGTCAGGTCGTCGGCCAGGCGGTCCCGCGCGAGGGCGGTTACTACCCGCCGGGCCGTCCGCCAGGCAACGGCGGCATCTGGTATCCCTACTATCCGTCCTACCCGTACTATCCCTACTACGGCTGGGCGTTCGGCCTCGGCTACTACGGGTTCTACGACCCGTGGTGGGGGTGGGGCGCGCCCTACGTCGGCGACGGCTACGGGTACTACGGCAGCGACGAGGGAGGCAGGGGCGGCCTGAAGCTCCGCGTCGAGCCAACCACTGCCGAAGTCTACGTGGACGGCTACTACATGGGCGTCGTGGACGACTTCGACGGGACGTTCCAGAAGCTGGAGCTGGAGGTCGGCGCCCACCACGTGGAGATCAGGGCGCCTGGCTACCAGACGATCGCGTTCGATGTCCGCATTGAATTGGGCGGCACGGTGACCTACCGCGGCGAGCTGCAGCTGCTCTCGAAACGGTAGGGCCGCGGCCCCGCTGCTGGTATCCTTGGGCATTCGCCGGGGGTTTCGCCGCGATGCCCAATCGACCGTCCAGCGCCCGTCTGCTCGCCCTCGTCTCCGCTGTCTCGGGCCTCTACGACATTTCGCTCGGCGCCGCACTCCTCGTCGGCCGCGGACTGCTCCAGGCGGCGTTCTCGCTGCCGCCCCCGGCCCCGCCGATTCATGCCGACCTGAACGGGCTGTTCCTGCTTGCGGTCGGCGTCGGCTACCTGCTGCCCTACCGGCGTCCGGACCGCTACCGCGGCTACCTGTGGGTGATGGGACCGTTTCTCAAGGGCGGAGGAAGCCTGCTGTTCCTGGCCGACCGCGTCCTCCGTGGCTCGCCCGATGCGTTCCTGCTGTTCGCGCTCACGGATGGGACGCTGGCGCTTTGGACGCTGTGGGCGCTGATGCGGGCGCCGGCGAGGCCGCGCGATTGATGTAATAGACGGCGAGGCCGATGACCAGGGTCAACCCTCCGGCCAGAAGGACCATCGGGCGTTGCCTGACGACGAAGAACATCATCCAGCCGGTGACCGCCAGGAAGATCAGCGGGGTGGCCGGGTAGCCCCACACGCGGTAGGGACGGGGCAGCCGCGGCTCGGTGATTCGCAGCACGAACACGCCCGCCACGGTCAGGAACGCCGACAGCGAGAGAATGAACCCGATGTAGTTCACGATCGCGTCGAAGGTGGACGTGATGACCAGGGCGACGACGAGGATGTACTGGAATCCGAGCGAGACGTGCGGAACGCCGTTCCTGTTCTTCGCCGAGAGCGCCCGCAGCAGCCAGACGTCCTCGCCCATCACCTGCGTCACGCGGGGTCCGGCCCAGACCATCGAACTGATGGCGGAGATCAGCCCGGTCGAGATCAGCAGCCCCATGATCAGGCCGCCCGTGCCGCCGAAAATGTAGCGCGCGGCGATGTAGCCGACGTCGACCTGGCCCTTCAACTGATCCACCGGCGCCGCGTACAGAAAGACCGCGTTCAGCGGCGCGTACAACAGGATGACGAGGAGCGTGCCGAAGGCCAGCGACAAGGGCAGGTACCGCCCCGGCTGTCTGACGTCGCTGGCGACGTAGATCGCCGCGTTCCACCCGGAGTAGGCGTACATCACGTAGACGAGCGACACGGCGAACGCGGGCGAGAGGATGGAGTCGATCGCTGCGCGGGTCGGCACGAAGCTCACCGGCTGGGCGGTCGCCAGCGCGAAGCCGCTGACGATCAGCATCACGATCAGCGACACTTTCAGCGTGGTGAACGCCACCTGGAACCGGCTGACGATCCTGATCTCGAACAGGTGGACGATGGAAACGAGCGTGACGCCCGTGATGGCGACCACGGTGACCGCGAGCGACTGCGAGTCGGCGGCCACGACGCCCGTCTGCACCAGCACCCGCGTCAGGTACTGCCCCATCGCCATGGCCGCCGCCGCTATCGGGGCCGAGAAGCCGACCACCACCGACACCCAGCCCGAGAGGAAGCCGACGGCGGGATGGTAGACCCTCGACAGCAGGTAGTACTCGCCGCCCGATCGGGGCATCGCCCCGCTCAACTCGCCGTAGGACAGCGCGCCGCACAACGCCGCGAGCCCGCCGACGAGCCACAGCGCGAGAATCGCGAAGCCCGTTTCGATCGACAGCAGCTGGAACCCGAGGCTCGTGAAGACACCTGTCCCGATCATGTTCGCGGCCACCACCGCCGTCGCGGTGCTGAGGCCGATCGACCGCTCGTCCCGATTGTGAGCCACCATGGAGGGGATTATAGTCGAGTGGAGGACGCCTACCGGGTGAGCAACTGGCGCGCGATCGGGTACTCGCCCATCTTCACCCATTCTTGCGCCGCGTATTTCGCGAAGAGCTCCACGCGCACGTCCTTGAACTGGCTGTGGGTGAACATCTGCGCCCGGGGCGCCTCGCTCGTGTAGCCGACGTCGATCTTCATCACCACCGGGTTGCCGGTCTGTCCGGGGGCCAGCCCCTCGGGACCGATGGCGCGGACATACGGCCCGGACCCGAGTTCCTGGGAGTCGCCGATCTGGCTGAACCTGGCGAGCATCTGGACGCTCGCAATCGTCTGGCTGTCGCGGTTCTTCAGCCGGATGGACACCGTCGGCACGATCTTGTTCTTGCCGTCGACGATGCCGGCGTCGAGGTAGCCGGTGCTGACGACGGTCACCTCGAGGGCCTTCGGGAGATCAATCGTGCGCGTCGCGCAGGCGGGCACGGCGACGCAGACCAGCAGCAGATATGCGGGCAGCAGGCGGCGGAGGTGGTGAGCCATGGGCGCCATTGTACTCCTGCCTGCTTAGAAACCGGTTGGACGGGCGAGGTTCCCCTGCCTGCGCTACTTCTTCAGCGTGACCGGGAACAGGTTGTTCATCAGCGGGCGATCGCGCGGGACCCCAACCGGCAACGGGGACGCATCGAGGCGGTCGAGATTCTGCTGCACCCGCACCAGGTCGGCCTTCCTCTGCGCCTGGAGTTCGCCGACCATCTGGTTGATGCGATACGAGGTCCAGAGCTGCTGGCGTTGGGCATTGTCGTCGATCATCGCCTGCACGAAGGCCAGCACCCTTCGCTCGTCGGGCGTGGCGGCAGCCGTCACGCCGACGGGTCCCGCTCCCGCGCTGGTCGCGCGTACCGCGGTCAGCTGCCGGCGGAACTCATCGCGCAGTTGCCGCTCGACCAATGCGATGTCGTTGCGCCAGGGCGCGTCGGTCCGAACCGGCTCCTGTGCGACGGCGGCAGCCGGCGCCGCGCCCGCCGGCCGCGCGGCATCGGTCGTCGGCTCGGCGGCCGGGGCGCTGGCCTCGCGCACCGCCGCCGGCGGCGTCTTCTGCCAGCCGGTCCGCACGGCGAATCCTCCGCTGTCGTAGCGGACCTCCAGATTCGCCAGCGCCGCGCCGCCGGCAAACAGCAGCACCCCGGCGGCGACCCTCGCCAGCGCCGGAACCGGCGCCTGCCACCACCGCGCCGGACGCAGGACCTTGGCAGGAGCCTGGGCCGCGACCTCCTCTTCGCGCACGAGCCGGAAGCCGCCGACGCGGTCGGGCGGCTTCCACTCGGACAGCGTCGTCCTCACTCGGCCGAAGCCGCCCGTTTCGTCTGCGCACGCCCGGCAGGTCGCAAGATGCGCCTCCACGGCGCCACGCGTTTCGTCGTCGCACTCGCCGTAGACGTAGGCGATGAGGGTGTCCTTGTCGGTGCAGCTGAAGCTCATACCGTCCTCGTTCCCGAGTGGATGCCACTGCGCTCGAGCTCTTTCCGAAGGACCGTGAGTCCCTGGTAGAGCCGCGTCTTCACGGTGCTGAGGGGGCACCCCAGCAGGTCGGCGATTTCCTGGAACGTCAGCCCGTGGTACTCCTTCAGGACGATGGCCGCCCGCTGCTCTTCCGGCAGCGCGGTCATCGCGCGGGCCACCGCCCGGCTGAGGTCCTTTCGTGCCACCGCGGCGTCGGCGGTCTCGACCCCTTCGGCCTCCCCGGCCAGTTCGACGAGGTCCACGCCGTCCGGGGTCAGCACCACCGGGGTCCGGCGCTGGCGGCGCATCCAGTCGCGGCACAGGTTCAGCGTGATCCGGTAGAGCCAGGACGAGAACTTCGCCTGCCCCTTGAAGCCGCTCAACCCGCGGAAGGCACGCAGGAACGTCTCCTGGACGACGTCGCGGGCGTCATCTTCCCGGCCGATCGTTCGGTACGCGAGGGCGTAGATCGGCCGCTCCCACCTCTTGATGAGCAGATTGAAGCTCTCCGGGTCACCACCCGTCGAGCGCGCCACCAGTTCCTCGTCGGTCATGCCGACGACGGCCGCGTCCTGCAGGAGTTCCTCCCAAGACGCCGCGGCCGGGCCCGACGCCCGTGACACCGCGACACCGCGAGGCAGGCGGAATGACCTGCGCCTGCCCGTTTAGACGGATGCCCGCCCGGGATGGTCTGACCCGCATGCATCTTTCGGCCATTATATGCCGCTGGATTCCCCGTCCCCGGCGCGGGACGCGGTGGGCGCCTGCTCCGACACCATCCGGGCCGTGTGCTATCATGATCCTCCTCGTGGGCGACGCCGACCGAGGCGTCGCACGCACGCCCTTGCCGCCGCCGCGGCCGAGCCGGACCAGCGACCTGCCGGATGATCCGAGATCTCCTCCCTGACGAAGTCTTTCGGCGACCGGGTGCTGTTCGACAAGGTCACCTGGCAGATCTCCGACGGCGAGCGTGTCGGCCTGTGCGGCCCCAACGGCTCCGGCAAGACGACCCTGCTGAAGATCTTCGCGGGACTCGACGACTGCGACGCCGGGAGCGTCGTGAAGCCGTCCGGCCTGACGGTCGGCTACCTGCCCCAGGACGGCCTCACACACGCGGGCCGCTCGGTCTACGAGGAGGCGATGCTGGCCTTCGAGCCCCTCATGGCCGTCAAGGCCGAGATGCACGAGCTCGAGGACCGCCTGGGCCACCCCGACGTCCCTGACGGCGAGCACGAGCAGATGCTCTCGCGCTACAGCGACCTCCAGGACCGCTTCCGCCTCCACGACGGCTACAGCATCGACCTGAAGATCGCGACGGTCCTTCAGGGCCTCGGCTTCGGCCCCGCGGACCTGGCGCGCCCGACCGAGACGTTCTCGGGGGGCTGGCAGATGCGCATCGCGCTCGCCAAGCTGCTGCTCGCGCGGCCGAACCTCCTCCTGCTCGACGAACCGACGAACCACCTCGACCTCGAGGCGCGCAACTGGCTCGAGTCGTACCTGCACGACTACCCCCACGCCGTCATCCTCGTCTCCCACGACCGCTACTTCCTCGACACCGTCGTCACCCGCATCGCCGAGGTCTACCTCCGCACGCTCAACGACTACCCCGGCAACTACAGCCACTACCTGGCGGAGAGCCAGGCGAGGCTCGAGCGCGTGCGCGAGGCCAAGCGCCAGCAGGACGAAGAAGTGGCGCGGATGAGGATGTTCATCGATCGGTTCCGCTACCAGGCCACCAAGGCCGCGCAGGTGCAGAGCCGGATCAAGATGCTCGAGAAGATCGACCCGATCGAGGTGCCGCCCGAGCGCAAGCGCGTGCACTTCTCGTTCCCGACGTCGGTCAAGAGCGGACGGATGGTGCTCGAGCTGAAGCACGTGCACAAGGCGTACGGCGAGAACGTCGTCTTCCGGAGCGCCGGCCTGCACATCGAACGGGGCGACCGCATCGCAATCGTCGGCCCCAACGGGACGGGCAAGTCGACGCTGATGCGGATGCTCGCGGGCGTCGAGGCGCCCGACTCCGGCCACCGGCACGAGGGGCACCAGCTCGTCATGCAGTACTTCGCGCAGGACGAGGCGGCGAGGCTCGACCCCGATCTCACGGTCTACGACACGCTCGAGGCCGGCTCCCCCAACCAGATGGTGCCGGCCATCCGCAACATCCTCGGCGGCTTCCTGTTCTCGGGGGACGACGTCTACAAGAAAGCCGGCGTGCTGTCGGGCGGCGAGCGCACGCGCCTCGCCGTCGCGCGCATGCTGCTCCGTCCTTCGAACACGCTGCTGCTCGACGAGCCGACCAACCACCTCGACCTCGACTCGAAGGACGTGCTCCTCGACGCGCTCGAGGACTACGGCGGCACGCTCGTCTTCGTCTCGCACGACCGCTATTTCGTCGAACGACTCGCCAACCGGATCGTCGAAGTCGGCGGCGGCGAGGCGCACAGCTACCCGGGGACCTACGAAGAGTTCCTGTGGAAGAAGGCGCGGCCGACCGGCGACGCGCGGCAGGCGGCTGCCGGCGGCGTGACCCGTGACGGATCGCCGGGCGCAGGTCGCCCCTCGACGGCGCTCGGGGCGACCCTGAGTTCGCCGAAGGGTCGCAAGCCGAAAGCCGGCGCCGCGCCGGCAGATGCCAGGAACGCCAAGGGCGACCTGTCCGCCGGAGCCCGAAGGGCGGAGGCCGGAGCCCAGGGGGCGAAAGCGGAAGACCGAAGGGCGGAGGCGGACGCCCGGCGCCAGACGCAGATCGCCGCGAGGCGCGTCGAGCGGGCCGCGAAGGCCCACCAGGCCAGGATCGCCGACCTCGAGGAGCGCATCGCCCGCTGCGAGGCGACGATCAAGCAGCTCGAAGCCGACATGGCGCGCCCGGGCTTCTACGACGACCGCGCCGCCGCCCAGCCAATCATCGATCGCCACCAGGGTCTGATGTGGCAGGTCGGCGACCTGATGCACCAGTGGGAAGCCCTCCAATCGACCGAGGACCCTGCCAGTGGCGCGGCACCCGACGCGGCGGTGCGCAGATGAGCGGGCGTTCGCGGAATCGTTTAGACTAGACCGCATGACGGATCGCCCCGGACGGCGCGGGCTCGCCGTGACGCCTGGCCGCTCACGACGGACCTCGGAACCCGCCGTACCCGGCCCGCGCGGCGGCTCACGCCCGTCTGCCTCTGTCGGCGATCGCTTCTACCGTCATCTCGTCCTCGGCATGCGGAATGGCGTGCTCGCGGTGTCGCGGGACGGGCGCGTGGCGATCATGAACGAGGTTGCGTGCCGCATCCTCGACGTCCCACTCCAGGACGCCCTCCTGGGACGCGACTACGCGACCGTGCTCGCCGGCCAGCCCGACATCGTCCGCATCCTGTCGGCCGCGTTCGACCTCGCACACCTGCCGAACCGCGCCGAGCTTCGGCTGAAGCCGTCGGGCAAGGTCATCGGCTACACCTTGTCCCACATTCTCGACGAGACCGGTCAGCGCGAGGGCGCGGCCTTGTTCTTCAAGGACCTGACGCTGGTCGAGCAGGCGGAGGAGCGCGAGCGCCTGCGCGATCGGCTCGCGGCGCTCGGGGAGATGGCAGCGGCCATCGCCCACGAGGTGAAGAACCCGCTGGCTGGCATCGAGGTCATGGCGGGGCTGCTGCGGCGCCGGATCCCGGACGACGCCGACGCGCAGTCGCTGGTGAACGACATCATCGGCGAGGCGAAGGTCGCCAACAACATCGTCATCGAGGTGCTGGAGTTCGTGCGGCCGATCAGGCTCCAGGTGGAGCAGACGTCGATCGCACAGGTGATCCACGACGCCGTGGCGATGGCCGAGCGGAAGGTGGACCGCGGCGCCGTGCACATTACCCTGGACATCCGGGAGCAACTGCCGCTCATTCGGGCCGACCATCACCAGCTCTGCCAGCTGTTCGGCAACCTGCTGATCAACGGGCTCGAGGCGCTCGGCGGCACCGGCACGATCGCGATCGCCGCCGGCCAGGGCGTGGAATACGAGGAGCCGGTCGCGAGTCCGGGCGGAAGCGCGCCCGAAGCCACGGTCGTGGTGGACGTGGCCGACGACGGGCCCGGCCTGCCGGCCGACGTGGCCGAGCGGGTGTTCAACCCGTTCTTCACCACCAAGCCGCAGGGGTCGGGCCTCGGCCTGGCCATCGTGCGGAAGATCGTGGATGCGCACAACGGACACATCGACCTGACGACGGCGCCGGGCCAGGGCACGCGGTTTCGCGTGACCCTCCCCCTCAACTCGGGCGAGCAGTGGCTCCAGTAGCCGGGGACGAACGGGCATGGGACGCATACTGATAGCGGACGACCACGACGCGCTCAGGCGCGGGCTGGCGCGGGCCCTCGCCGAGGCCGGCCACGAAACGGACGAGGCGCCCAACGGCAATGCCGCCATCGCCCGGCTCCACGAGGCGTACTTCGACGTCGTCCTGAGCGACCTGAAGATGGGCGGCAGCGACGGCCTCGACGTCCTGCGCACCGCGAAGGCGCTCCACCCGACCACCTCCGTGATCCTGATGACCGCGTTCGGCTCGGTGACGACCGCCGTCGAGGCGATGAAGAGCGGCGCCTTCGACTTCGTCCAGAAGCCGTTCGAAATCGAGGAGATGGAGGTCAAGATCGAGAAGGCGCTGGAACTGCGCCGCATGCGGAACGAGCTCGACTACCTCCGCCACGCGCAGAACGACATCTACGAGTTCGATCGGATCGTCGGCAGCAGCGGCGCGCTCGCCAAGGTGCTCGGCATCGTCCGCAAGGTCGCCAAGAGCAACACGACGGTCCTGGTCCGGGGCGAGACGGGCACGGGCAAGGAGCTGATCGCCGGCGCCATCCACCACAACTCGCTCAGGGCGGCGCGCAACTTCGTGCGCGTCAACTGCGCCGCGCTCCAGGAGAACCTCCTCGAGTCGGAGCTGTTCGGCCACGAGAAGGGCGCCTTCACCGGTGCCGACAAGCAGCGGATCGGCCGCTTCGAGCAGGCCGACGGCGGCAGCCTGTTCCTCGACGAGGTCGGCGACATGAGCGCCAACACGCAGGCCAAGATCCTGCGCGTCCTCCAGGAGCACGAGTTCGAGCGGCTCGGCGGAACCCGGACGCTCAAGGTCGATGTGCGCATGATTGCCGCCACCAACCGGAACCTCTCCACCATGGTCGCCAGCGGGCACTTCCGGGAGGACCTGTACTACCGGCTCAACGTCGTCTCGATTGAAATGCCGCCGCTGCGCGAGCGCAAGGACGACATCCCCGCGCTGGCCGACACGTTCGTCCGGAGGTTCGCCGGCGAGTTGAAGCGCAAGATGGACGGCATCCGGCCCGACGCGATGAAGCTCCTGCTCCGCTACAACTGGCCGGGCAACATCCGCGAGCTCGAGAACTCCATCGAGCGCGCGGTGCTGCTCGCCGAGGGCGCCACGATTGGCCTCGACGACCTCCGGTTGGGCGAGTCGTCGGCGCCGGGCGCCGACGCGGGCGGACCATCGGTCGTGCGAATCCCGCCGACGGGGATTCCGCTCGAGGAGATCGAGCGGCGCGCGCTCGTCGAGGCGCTGAAGATGTCGAACTGGGTGCAGAAGGACGCCGCCGACCTGCTGTCGATCAGCCCGCGCGTGATCAACTACAAGATCAAGATGCTCGGGATCGAATCGCCCAGGAGCCGGAAGGAAGCAGGGACAGAGACACCGGAGTAGGACTGGCGCATCTTGCGATCGTGCGATGTGGCGCAAGATCACAAGATCGCACGATCGCGCGATCGCACGATTCTCCCCGTCATCGTCACTGCCCGTCCCCCTTCGCTCTCGGGTGCGCCCGCCGGTACACGTCCATCAGTTGCGCCGCGTTGACGTGCGTGTACCGCTGCGTGGTGCCCAGCCGCACGTGCCCGAGCAGTTCCTGGATCACCCGCAGGTCGGCACCGGCCTCGAGCAGATGGGTGGCGAACGAGTGGCGGATGGCGTGCGGGCTGATGCCGAAACGCACGCTGCACGCGGCCACGTAGTGCCGCACGAGGCGATGCACGTGGCGGGAGGACAGCCGGGTGCCGCGGTAGTTGAGGAACACCGCTTCGTCGACTTGCGACCGGCGGCCCTTCGACGCGTTCGGGGCCGCCCCGAGCCGTCCGACGGGTTGCCCGCTGCCCCTCGACGCTGCTCGGGGCCGGCCTGAACTTGCCGAGGGCCCGCCAGCCGCCCGCTGACTGAGCAGCACCGCCCGGTCGGCCAGCCAGGGCCGCAAGGCATGCTCCGCGCTGCGGTTGAACGGCAGGAGCCGCTCCTTCCGCCCCTTGCCCATCACGCGAACCATCCGGCTGCCCAGGTTCAGGTCCTCGAGGTCGAGCGCCACGAGTTCGCTCAAGCGAAGCCCGGACGCGTAGAGCAACTCCAGGATCGCACGGTCGCGGCGGCCGAGCGGCGTTCCCGTGTCCGGCGTCTCGAGCAGTCTCGCCATCTCGTCCACTTCGAGGTGCCGCGGGATCTTCTGCTCGCGTTTGGGCGTCACCACCAGAAGCCCCGGGTCGGCCTCAATCAGCCCCTCCCGCTTCAGGTAGCGGAGGAACGTTCGCACGGCGGCCAGTTTCCGCGCCGCGCTCGCCCGAGACTCCCCTTTTCGGAACAACTCCGCGAGAAAGCCCCGGATCGACGGCCGCGTGATGTCGGATGGCTGCAGATCAGGACGCGACCGCTGGAGGTCGGCCGCCAGGTATGTCGTGAACTGGGAGAGGTCCCCTTCGTACGCGCGCACGGTGTGCACCGACGCGTTGCGGTTCAGCCGCAGGTAGGCGAGGAAGGCGCGGAGGTGGTCCTTCATAGCTGGCAGCTGGCAGCTGTTGGCTGGCAGCGGACCGGCATCAGTGGGCAGTATGCAACAGGCAGCACGCAGTGTGTCACGCCAGTTCCGCTGGCAGCTGCCAGCTGCCGGCTGACCGCCTACTGCCTACTGCCTACTTCATTGACCCACCCGTCCACTTCCGCCAGGGCCCGCGCCGAGATCGCCTCGTTCCGCGCCTTGCGGTCCCGGCGCAGCCGGGCCTCCATCGGCTCGAGCGGCGACATGATGCCGAAGGTGATGTTGGTCGGCTGGTAGCGCGCCGCATCCGCATGCGACGCGTAGTAGGCCAGCGCCCCAAGCGCCGTCGTGCGCGGCGGCGCAGCCGGCACCCGCCCCGCCGCCACCGCAGCCGCATTGATACCCGCGAGCAGCCCCGACGCCGCCGACTCCACGTAGCCCTCGACGCCCGACACCTGCCCCGCAAAGAACAGGCCCGGACGCGAACGCACCTGCCAGGTCTCGGCCAGCACCATTGGCCCGTTGATGTACGTGTTGCGATGGACCAGGCCGAACCGCGCAAACTCCGCCCGCTCGAGGCCGGGGATCGTGCGGAATACGCGGGCCTGCTCGCCGTAGGTGAGCTGCGTCTGAAACCCGACCAGGCTGAAGTGGTCGGCCGCCAGGTTGTCCTGCCGCAGCTGCGCAACCGCGTACGCGCGCCGGCCGGTCCGCGGGTCGATCAGGCCGACCGGCTTCATCGGCCCGAAGCGCAGCGTGTCGGCGCCGCGGTGCGCCATCACCTCGATCGGCAGACACCCCTCGAAGAACGTCGCCTTCTCGAAGTCGTGCACCACGGCCCGCTCCGCCGCGACGAGCGCCTGGTGGAACGCCTCGTACTCCTCGCGCGTGAACGGGCAGTTCAGGTAGTCGCCGGTCTCCTGCGCCGCCGCCGGGCCGTCCTCCGCCGCCGGGTGAACGCTTCGGTCCCATCGCGATGCCCGAAAGACGCGCGAGCGGTCGATCGTGTCGGCAAGGACAATCGGGCTGACGGCGTCGTAGAAGGCGAGCTGGCGGTGCCCGACGAGTGCCGCGATGCCCGCCGACAGCGTCGGCGACGTCAGCGGGCCGGTGGCCACGATCACCGGGCCGCCCGCCGACGCGGGCTCGGGCACCTCCGTGACTTCCTCGCGCACAACCGTGATGAGCGGGTGGGCTTCGACCGCCGAGGTGACCGCCTCGGCGAATCGCTCTCGGTCCACGGCCAGCGCGGCGCCCGCAGGCACCCGTACGCTGTCGGCCACCCGCATCACGAGCGAGCCGAGCCGCCGCATTTCCTCCTTGAGGAGACCGACCGCGTTGTCGAGTTTGTCGCTTCGAAGCGAGTTGCTGCAGACGAGTTCGGCCAGGTTCCCGGTCCGGTGGACCTCGGTCGGGCGCCCGGGCCGCATCTCGTGGACGACGACCGTCTGGCCGCGCGAGGCCGCCTGCCACGCCGCCTCCACACCCGCCAGACCGCCGCCAAGGACGTGAATCATGCTCGCTAGGACACCCCGGCGGACGACTTTCGCCTGCGGCTCCCGCCCGCCGCACCGCGCCGGGTCGTCTTCTTCTTCGGGCCCGCCGCCGCGCGCGCCTCGATCAACTGGACGGCCTCGCGCAGTCCGATCGTGGCCGGGTCGGTTCCCTTCGCCAGCGATGCGTTCGTCTTGCCATCCGACACGTACGGGCCGTAGCGCCCGTCTATCAGGGTGACGGCGGCGCCGGTGTCCTCGCGGGCGCCCAGCTCGCGCAGAACCGTGCGGGCTGCCGACTGGCGGCGCCTCACCTGCTTGGGCGCGGCGAGCAGCTCCAGGGCCCGCTCCAGGCTCACGGTGTACACGTCGTCGCCTGCATCGAGCGAGCGGAACTCGTCGCCGTGCTTCACGTACGGCCCGAAGCGCCCCAGGCTCGCGACAACATCCTGCCCGTCGCCCGGATGTGCCCCGAGCACCCTCGGCAGGCTGAGCAGCCGGAGCGCCAGTGGCAGGTCGACGGCGGCTTCGGCCACGCCACGAGGCAGCGACGCCCGCCTCGGCTTGGCGGCCTTCACGCCCTTCGGCGGCTTCTCGGGGGTGTCGCCCAGCTGCACGTAGGGCCCGAAGCGGCCGGTGGCGAGGTAGACGACCTGCCCGGTCGCGGGATCGACGCCGAGGTCGCGCGGCCCCACTGCCTTCGCGCGGATGAGCGCCATCGCCTTCTCGACGGTGAGGTCGCCCGGAGGCAGGTCGTCGGGCAGGGAGGCCGTGTTGCCCGCCCCGCCGTCGCCCGCCTGCAGGAACGGGCCGAACTTCCCGATCCGGACCCTGACGGCGCGACCCGTTTCGGGGTCGGTGCCGATCTCCACCACCGGGTAGTCGATGTTCTGACCCTCGTCGCGCGCCATCGCTTCGAGGCCCTTGTGGTGCCTGCCGTCTCCGCGGAAGAACTCGCGGATGAAATCCAGCCACGGCCGCTCGCCGTTCGAGATCTCATCGAGGTCCTTCTCCATCTCGGCCGTGAACCCGATGTCGACGAAGTCCTCGAAATGGTCTCGCAGCAACTGGGTGACGGCGAACGCCGTGAAACTCGGGACGAGCGCTTTCCCCTGGCGAAACACGTAGCCCCGGCGCAGGATCGTTTCAATCGTCGGCTCGTAGGTGGACGGCCGGCCGATGCCTTCCTCTTCGAGCTTCTTGATGAGCGACGCCTCGGTGAACCGCGCCGGCGGCGTCGTCTCGTGCTTCTTCGGTTCCACGCGGACGAGCGAGGCCATGCCTCGCCGGCCGCCCGGGGCCGTGCGGCCCGTTGCCACCACGACGTCGCCCGGCCTGAAGGCGGGCAGAATGGTCTCCTGCGCCTCCAGTTCGCTGTCCGGGTCGTCGCTTCCCTCGACGTACGCCCGGCGGTAGCCGGCAAACTCGATGGCCTTGCCCGTCGCCGCCAGCACGCAGGTCTCTCCTGCCAGGCCGGCTGCCGCAAACTCCACCGTCGTCTTCAGAACCCGTGCGTCGGGCATCTGCGACGCCATCGTCCGCTTCCAGATCAGGTCGTAGAGCTTCAGTTCGTCGGCGTCGAGGATGTTCACCAGGCTCTGCGGCGTGACGTTGAAGTCGGTCGGGCGGATCGCCTCGTGCGCCTCCTGCGCGTTCCGCACCTGCGTCTGGTAGCGTCTCGGCCCCGAATAGGTACTCGTCGCCGAACATCTCGCGGATGGCACGGCCCGATTCCTTCAGCGCCTTCTCGCTGATCGTCGTCGAGTCGGTCCGGTGGTAAGTGATGATCCCTTCGATCGTCCCGTCGGCCAGCTCCACGCCGTCCTTGAGCCGCTGCGCGATCCGCATCGTGCGGCTCGTGGAGAACCCGAGCTTGCGGCTCGCTTCCTGCGTGAGCGTCGACGTCGTGAACGGCGGCGCGGGCCGCTCGACCCCGGGCCGCTCGTCGACGGCCGTCACGTCCCACGGCAGGTGCGCCTCGATGGCGCCGGCGAGGGCGGTGGCGTCCTCCCCGGTCAGGTGCCGCACGTTCCTCGCCGACAGCCGGCCGGTCGCCGAGTCGAAGTCACGGCCCGTGGCCACGCGCTCGGCGCCAACCCGCGTGAGTACCGCTCCGAATTCACGCCCTTCGGCCGCAAGCCGCGCGTCGATGTCCCAATACGTGCTGCTGCGGAACGCCCGGCGGGCCTCCTCGCGTTCGACGATGAGCCGGACGGCCACGCTCTGAACCCGCCCGGCGCTGAGGCCGGTCCGCACCTTCTTCCACAACACCGGGGACAGCGTATAGCCGTACAGCCGATCCAGGATGCGGCGGCTCTCCTGCGCCTTCACGAGGTTGTCGTCGAGCTCGTGCGCGTTGGCCACGGCCTCCTGGACCGCCTCGCGGGTGATCTCGTGAAACGTGACCCGCCGGACCGGGACCTTCGGCTTGAGGATCTCCTTGAGGTGCTGGCTGATCGACTCGCCTTCGCGGTCGGGGTCCGTCGCCAGGAGCACTTCTGACGCGTCCTTCATCGCCGCCCGAAGCGCGGCAACCTGGCGCTTCTTCGACGCCGGGACGACGTAGTAAGGCTTGAAGTCGCCATCCGTGTCGACACCCAGGTTGGCCCAGGGCTTGTCGCGGATTTCGGCGGGCACTTCCTCGGCGCTCTCGGGCAGGTCGCGGACGTGACCGAAGCTGGCTTCGACGCGGTAGTCCTTCCCGAGAAACCGGGACAGCGTTTTCGCCTTGGCTGGCGACTCGACGATGACAAGTGATTTGGGCATCGAAGGTCCTACGTTAACACGTTCGGCTGGCGCGGACGAACCTCCCGCCGTCAACCCTGCGGACGACGCCCCGCAGCTCGAGCCCGAGCAGCTTCGACAGCAACTGAGGCGCCGAGAGGCCTGTTTCGCGGCCGAGCGACTCCACGTCGTAGCTCTCTCCCGGCTGCATGCAGGCCACGAGCGGGTCGGAGGGTTCCGGGGCCGATTCGTCCCGTGCCGGCTGGCGGAGGGAGCTGGCCCTCAACTCGGCCAGGACGTCCTCGGCCGATTCGACCACCGCCGCGCCGTCCCGAATGAGGGCGTGGCAGCCCCGGTGACGGCCGGACAGGATGTTGCCAGGAACCGCCAGCACGGCGCGCCCCTGCTCGAGCGCGTGTCCCGCCGTGATGAGCGACCCGCTCCTCTCGGCCGCTTCCACGACCACCACCGCAAGCGAGAGCCCGCTGATGATGCGGTTTCGCGCCGGAAAATGGAAGGGGCGGGGAGCCGTGCCCGGCGGCCACTCGCTCAGCACGACCCCTTCTTCGGCGATGGCGCCGCACAGGTCCCCGTGTTCCGGCGGGTAGACCACGTCGACGCCGGAACCGAGCACGGCGGCCGTCCGGCCGCCGGCGGCAAGAGCGCCGCGGTGTGCGGCCGAATCGATGCCGCGCGCGAGGCCGCTGACCACCAGCGCGCCGGACGCCGCAAGGTCGCCGGCCAGGCGCGACGCCGCCTCGAGGCCGTACGGCGTCGCAGCGCGCGAGCCGACGATGGCCACCGACGGTTCGTCGAAGGCCGTGGCAGTCCCGCGCATCCACACGACAATCGGGGCGTCCGGGATCGGTGCCAGCAGCGGCGGATAGCGCGCCCCGCCCCAGGGCACGGCGTCGATGCCCAGGTTGCGGGCGAGCGCCAGCGCCTTGGCCGCCCGGCGTCGCAACTGGCGGGGGAGGTCGGCAGGCGGCGGGGTCTCCGCGACGGCATCCATGACCGATTCGAGCGTGCAGTCGGCGTCCGCCAACCGGAGCTGTTCGAGAATCCGCAGCCTCGGTCCCCGGTACCACACCGAGAGCGCCACCGCATCGTCCACCGTGAGCATCGGCGTACTCCTCGCGAGCGTCGCTGGGATCCCGTCCGGGGCGAGCGCGAGCAGGCCGACCCCGGAGAACGCGAACCGGCGGGTAGCGGTGGCTCGATGCGGGCGCAAGCCGAGCGGGCCGCCCGGAACAGGCGGCCGGAGCCCGACCTCATCGTCGAATATAGGCAGCGCGCGGCCGCCGCGCAAGTCGGCCCGGTCCTCGAGCCTCGCTGGCCGGCCGCGAGCTGGAAGGACGCTCGATTTGCGCCCCCCCGCCCGAGAGTTTATAGTGGGAAGTATTCGGGCATAGCTGAAGGACACCGGGAACATGATGCGCAAGGCCCTGTCATCGGCCGTTCTGGTCCTCGCGTTCTGCGTGCCGCCGGCGGTCGCCGGACCGCCGCGGGACCAGGCGAAGGCCCACGTCAAGTTCGGCATCGAAGTCGCGCAGAAGAGCCTGTGGAAGTCGGCGCTGTATCACTGGGAGAAGGCGGTCGAGATCGATCCGACCTACGCCGCCGCCTTCAACAACCTGGCGGTGGCGTACGAGCACGAGGGGATGTTCGAGAAGGCGCGCAAGGCTTACGACCAGGCGGTCGCGCTCGACCCGAAGAACGCGTCCATCCGGCAGAATTACGAGTTCTTCAAGGAAATCAATGATCGCGCGAGCCGCCGCACCACTCGCTAGCGTTCTGGCAGTCCTGGCCATCGCCTCCTGCGGCACGGCCATCTACGAGACGCCGATTGAGACGCCCATCCAGCCCAAGATCGACACCTCGCCGTTCCAGCGGGTGCTCGTGGTGGGGTTCGTCGCCGGCGGCACCGAGGATGTCGATGCGAACCTCGAGACGGTGCGCCTGCTGCGCAGCCAGCTTCGGACCAAGTCGAACCTGAGGGTGATCGAGGCCGACGCCGTGTCGCTGCTCGAGACTCCGCCCCCGCAGGCCCCGGTGGGCGCCGACGGCCAGCCCGCCGTGCCGGTCGACCCCAAGACGCTTCCCAAGGAGATCCGGGACGAGAAGGACCTGGAGGCCTACAACTACCTCTTCGCGAACCCGGAGTACTGGAAGCGGCTCGGCGAGGAGTTCCAGGCGCCGCTGATCGTCACCGGCACGGTGCTGTTCACGCCGTACTCGCGCACGGGGTTCGTGCAGCGCGAGAACGAGGCGGTCGATGCGTACGGCCGGCGGTCCGTCGAACCGACGCGGACCTACATGGAGCGCAAGGGGTTCATCCTCCGCCCCAAGTTCGTCTTCATCGACGGGCGGACCGGGGCCGTGATCGACACGGAGGTCTTCCGCGAAGAGGTCCTCTACAACCCGAACCAGGACACGCCCGCGCTCTCGTCCTACTTCGAGCTGATGGACCGGCTGGTCCCGGGGTTCCTCGGGACGTTGAGCAGTCAGAAGATCCGCGGCATGCGCGTGCTCCTCAGGTAGGCGGTCTACTAAAATCCCCCATTTGGTGGTAAGCTAGGGGTTTCCTCCTGCCAGGGGGAGGCCCTGCGGGGGTTTGCTCCGGTGCGGCGAGACAGCAGCGACAGGAGATACACGCGTGTACGCGATTGTCCAGTGCGGCGGCCACCAGGTGAAGATGATTCCGGGCGAGACGCTCGTCATCGACCGTGTCGACGGCGACAAGGGCGCGGAAGTCAGCTTCGACCAGGTGCTGATGGTCGAAAAGGACGGCGGCGAGCTGATGGCTGGCGCGCCGTTCCTGGCGGGTGCCCGGGTCGTGGCCGTCGTCGACGGCGAGGCGCGCGGCCCCAAAATCAGGGTGTTCAAGAAGAAGCGGCGCAAGGGGATGCGGCGGACCAAGGGCCATCGCAGCACCTACACGCGCGTCACGGTCAAGGACATCGTGCTCTAGGGTGAGCTCTCATGGCACATAAGAAAGGGCAAGGCAGCTCGCGCAACGGCCGCGACAGCAACTCGCAGCGGCTCGGCGTGAAGCGCTTCGACGGCAACATCGTCACGGGCGGGTCGATCCTGGTCCGGCAGCGCGGGCGACGGTTCAGCCCCGGCCTGAACGTCGGCCTCGCGAAGGACGATTCGCTCTTCGCGAAGGTCGCCGGGCGCGTCCGCTTCGAGGACCACGGCGGGCACGGCCGCAAGATCAGCGTGCTGCCGGTCGAATAGGCGACTGCCACTGAATGTTCGTTGACGAGGTGGACATCCGGGTTTCCGCCGGCGACGGCGGCCGCGGATGCGTCAGCTTCCGCCGGGAGAAGTTCGTTCCTCGCGGCGGACCGGACGGCGGCGACGGCGGCAACGGAGGGTCGGTCTTCCTGCTCGCCAGCTCCCACCTCAACACCCTGGTCAATTTCCGTTTCCACCCCGAATTCAACGCCAGGCGCGGCGGACACGGCCAGGGATCCAATCGCCACGGGCGGAACGGCGGGGACCTCGACCTCGAGGTTCCGGTCGGCACCGTCGCCTACAGGATGGATGCGGACGGCGCCGTTGGCGAGCAGGTGGCCGACCTCACCGAAGCCGGCCAGCGGGTGCTCGTCGCGCAGGGCGGCCATGGCGGGCGCGGAAACGCCCAGTTCGCGACATCCACCAACCGTGCTCCGCGGCGGGCGGACCCTGGATACCCGGGCGAGGCGTGGGCGCTCCGGCTCCAGCTCAAGCTGCTGGCCGATGTGGGGCTCGTCGGCTACCCGAACGCGGGCAAATCGACGCTGATTTCCCGCATCTCGGCCGCCAAGCCCAAAATCGCCGACTACCCGTTCACCACTCTGACGCCGCACCTGGGTGTCGTGCGACTCGACGCCGACCGGAGCTTCGTGGTTGCCGACGTGCCCGGCCTGGTCGAGGGCGCCCACCGCGGGCTGGGCCTCGGCCATCGGTTCCTCCGCCACATCGAGCGAACCAAAATCCTCGTGTACATGGTCGACGTGTCGTCGGCCTCCGGCCGTGAGCCGGCGGACGACCTGGCGGTGATCCGACGCGAGCTGGGGCTGTTTCAGGCCGAATTGCTGGAACGCCGGCAGCTTGTCGCCGCGACCAAGACGGACGCCATCGACGAGCCGGAGCGGCTCGAGCAGCTCCGAGCGAAGGCCGGCGAGTGGCGGCTCCAGGTGTTCCCGATCTCGGCCGTGACGGGTCAGGGTGTGCCGGCGCTGCTCGAGGCGCTGTGGCGCGGGATGGCCGACGGCGCGGGCGACGCGGAGGCCGACGCGTGACCGCCGGGTCCGGGCGCACCGGCGTGCTGGGCGGGACGTTCGACCCCATCCACGAAGGGCATCTCGCCGCCGCCGAGGCCGCGCGCACGGCGCTGGCGCTCGACCAGGTCCTGTTCGTTCCCTCGCATCGGCCGCCGCACCGGGCCGCCGAGCCGCGCGCGTCGGTGTTCCATCGGTTTGCCATGGTCTCGCTCGCGCTCGCGCCGCATCCGGGTTTTGTGGCGTCCGACGTCGAGCTCGAACGGGCCGGACCTTCCTACACCGCCGACACTCTCAGGCGACTCCACGAGGTCGGCTACGAGGCGTTGCAGCTCTTCTTCATCCTGGGCACCGACGCGTTTGCAGAAATAGCCGCATGGCGCGACTATCCGGGCGTGCTGGACCTGTCGCACTTCGTCGTGGTGGCGAGACCCGGTCAGGCCCTCGGGACGGCGAGCGAGCGGGTTTCGAGTCTCGTGGCGCGGATGCGCCCGCTGGTCGATGGGGCGCCCGACGGCGCGGCGGGGCCGGAATGTGCGGTTTTCCTTCTGAATGCGGCCACGCCGCGTGTGTCATCGACCGAAATCCGCGAGCGGGTCGCCCGTGGCGCCTCGCTCGCCGGGCTGGTGGCGCCGGACGTCGAGCGGCACATCACCAGGCATCGGCTCTACCGTCGGTAGGGCAACCGCATCAGGAAGCGATCTTGCATGAATACTGTTGAGACGAGACCCGGAGCACCGAAGACGCCAGCCCTCCCGGCTGCCGTTCGGCTGGCGGTCGAGGCGGCGCGTGACAAGAAGGCCATCGACCTCCGGGTGCTCGACCTGCGGCCGGTGGGGGGCTTCACCGACTTCTTCGTCATCTGCTCGGGGAGGAACCTCCGCCAGGTGCAGGCCATCGCCGATGCCGTCGAGGACGCGCTGCGGAAGGAGCAGGTGAGACCCGCGCATGTCGAGGGATTCCGCCGAGCCGAGTGGGTGCTGCTCGACTACTTCGACGTCGTCGTGCACGTCTTCAGCAGCGAGCGCCGCGAGTTCTACTCGCTCGAACGGCTCTGGGGCAGCGCCGAGCGAGTCGCGCTCCCCGACGAGGTTCCGCCGTCTCGAGGGCGCGCCGCGCGCGACTGAGCGTGGGGCGCGCTCGCCCGCATCCATCCTCCTGGGCGGGTCGAACGCCGTCCTGTCCATCCTGGTCGCCCCCCGGTGCCTCGCCTGCGGCGCGGCGCTCCACACTCCGATAGACGGGCCCGTGTGCCCCTCCTGCTGGCGCGCCGTGACGCCCGTCACGCCGCCGTTCTGCCGAACGTGCGGAGACACGCTGCCCGCGTGGCGGGAACGAGACATCTCCTCGGGCCTCTGCACGCGGTGCCGCCGGCAGAGGTCGGCGATCACCCGCGCGCGGGCCGCCGGCCCCTACGAGGGCGTCCTCCGCCGGCTGCTCCACTGCCTCAAGTACGAAGGGCGGCGGACGCTGGCCGTCCGGCTGAGCGCCATGATGAGGGAGCGTGGTCCGGACGTGCTGGAGGGCGCCGACTTCGTGGTGCCGGTGCCGCTGCACTGGTGGCGCCATCACGCGCGGGGTTTCAATCAGGCGGAGGATCTGGCGGCCGGGCTTGGCCCGCCGGTCGTCAACGCCCTGCGCCGTGTCCGGGCCACGGCGCCGCAATTCGGCCTGAACGCGTCGCGAAGGCTTCGTAACGTGCACGGGGCATTCGCGCCGCCGCGACGCGGGCTGCGGCGGCGGCGCCGGCACGACCCGCGCGTTCGCGGCGCCTGCGTGGTGCTGATCGACGACGTGTGCACGACGGGGGCCACGCTCGAGGCGTGCGCGCTGGCGCTGAAGGCTGGAGGCGTCCGTGAGGTGAGGGCGCTCACCGCAGCGCGAGCACTGTCGATGCCGCGCGCGTGACGTCGGCGGCCACCTCGCCGACCGTCCGCTCGCCGTCGACGGCCACCCAGCCGGGGCTGGCGGCCTGGCGGCGGTAGCTGACGCGCACCCGTTCCAGCATCGCCAGGTCCTGCTCGAACCGGTCGCGGTTGACCTGCTTGCGCGCGACCGCCGTCGACGGCGCGATGTCGATCATGACGGTCAGCGCGGGCGGCGGCAGGTAGCGCTGGGTGTCGAACAGCCACTCCGGATCGAGCCCCTGCGCCTCGCCGTAGGCGACGCTCGACGCCAGGTAGCGGTCGGCCAACACCACCTGTCCCTCGTCCTGCGCCCTGGCGATGGCGGGCTTCCACTCGTAGCGGTTCGCGATCATCAGCATCTGGATCACGTCGGGCCCGTACTCGCGCTCGCCGTGGAGCGCCCGGTACAGTTCGGCACCGATCGGCGTGGCGTAGTCGGGAAACGAGACCATCGTCACCCGCCGGCCGGCCTCGACGAGCCGAGCCGCTAGCATCTTGGCCTGCGTTTCCTTCCCGCTCTGGTCCAGGCCTTCAAACGCAATCAACACGGCACGGCTCCTCGAGCCGTCAGCGGGCAGCGGTCAGCTGCCAGCTGCCAGCTGTTACGCGTTCACGCTTCGAGCGCTGTCATCTCCTCAATCGTCTGGCGCCGCCGCACGACCGTCCAGCGACCTTCGTCCACCAGCACCTCGCACGGGAGCGGGCGGCGGTTATAGGTCGACGCCATCGTCGAGCCGTAGGCGCCCGCGTCGAACACCGCCACGAGGTCGCCGACCTCCAGCGGCGGCAGGACTCTGTTGCCGCCGACGACGTCGCTGCTCTCGCAGAGCGGACCGACGACGTCGCAGGCGCGCGGTGCGCCGGCCCGCGGCATCACCGGTTCGATGCGGTGATAGGCGCCGTAGAGCGCAGGTCGGAGCAGCTCGGTCATCCCGGCGTCGAGCACGACGAACGGCCTCGCGTCGAAGTACGCCTTGACGTCCACGACGCGCGCCAGCAGCACGCCCGACGCCGCGACCACCGCGCGCCCCGGCTCGATCAGAATCGCGAGGCCCGTCGGGCCGACCGCGGGCAGCACGGCGGCGGCGTAGTCCTCGACGGTGGCGGTCGCAGCGCCGTCGTACGAGACGCCGAGACCGCCGCCGAGATCGATGTGCTCGAGCGCGATGCCGTCCTCGCGGAGTTCCCCCACGAACCTGGCCAGCGCCTCGGCCGCCTGCCTGAGCGGGGCGATGTCGGTGATCTGCGACCCGACGTGCACGTGGACGCCCACCGGCTGGAGGCCGGTCATCCCGGCCATTCTCCGGTACAGCTCGCGGCCGAGTTCAATCGGCACGCCAAACTTGTTGATCCGCCGGCCGGTGGAGATGTGCGGGTGCGCGCCGGCCTCGATGTCGGGGTTCACGCGGACCGATACGCGCACGCGCGTCCCGAGGCTGCGCGCCAGGGCGTCGAGCCTCTCCAGTTCTCCCGGCGATTCCGCGTTGATCGAGCGGAGGCCGAGGGGCACCGCGCGCCGAAGCTCGTCCGCCGTCTTGCCGACCCCGGTGAACACCAGTTGATCGGGGATGAACCCGGCACGAAGCGCCACCTCGATCTCGCCCAAGGAATTCGCGTCGGCTCCGCTGCCGAGCCCCCTGAGCAGCCGCAACAGGGCGAGCGTCGAGTTGGCCTTCAGCGCGTAGTGAATCGCGTGCGGCACGCCGGCGAACGCGCGGTCGAATCTGAGCCACGTCGATCGGATCGACGCGGCGCTGTACACGTAGGTCGGAGTCCCGGCCGCCGCAGCGATCTCGGAGAGCGGAACTCCGCCGCACGACAGGCCGGCGGAGCCCTCGCAGGAGAACGCCGGAGGCACGATGGTCACGAACCGGATCTTATCCGAGCGTCCGTCGTTTGACATCGCGAAAAACGCTTTGCTATCATCCGGCTTCCCGCCCATCGGCTCGATGGCATGACTTCCAATCCCCCTTCGCCCCAACTGCCCGCCATCGACCGGCTGATCGAGCAGTGTCTCGCCGGCGACCAGGCGGCGTGGGAGCAGATCGTCAGGCAGCACTGGCGGAAGGTGTTCAACGTCGCGTACCAGTTCGTCGGGTCCCACGATCAGGCCGAAGATCTCGCGCAGGACATCTTCCTGAAGATCTTCCGGTCGCTCGACACGTTCGATCGGCGCGCCAATTTCCAGACATGGCTGATCAGCGTCAGCCGGAATCTCTGCATCGACCACTACCGGAGCGTGCGCAAGGAGCGGCAGACCATCAACCGGGACGTGGCCGCCGAGGACCTGGCGCACGCGTCCTCGGCCGCCAGCCCGCTGGCCACGCTCGAGAACCGCGACCTTGCCGCGCTGCTGAGGCAGGCGCTGCAGACACTCCCGCAATCGCTCCGGGTGGCGGTTCTGCTTCGCGATATCCAGGAACTGTCGTATCTTGAGATCGCCGAGCGGTTGCGCCTCCCGGAAGGGACCGTGAAGTCGCGTATCAACCGCGGGCGGAAGGAACTGGCCCGGCAGATCCTGCGGCTTCGCGAGGAAGCCGACGGGCGCCGGGCGGATGCGCGTCGACCGGGCAACGGCCGGTCCGGAGTGCTCGAATGAATCTCACCATCACTCGCTCGGGAGATGTCACCTTCGTCCGCGTCGGCGAGGCGCGTCTCATGTATCCGCTCCTCTCGGACTTCGCCGGCTCGGTGGCCTCGCTCCTGACGGCCGGCGACAAGAAGGTCGTCATCGATCTCGCCGGCGTGAACTACATCGACAGCGCCAGCATCGGCTGCCTGATGGACCTGTACCGGCAGGCCAGCGCCGCCTCGGGCACGCTCAAGCTCTGCGGCGTCCAGAAGCGTGTCGAGACGATGCTCACGATGACCGGCGCACAGAACTTCCTGGAAATCCATCCCGACGAGGCCAGCGCGGTCCGTAGCTTCGGGGGTTAGCGATGCGCAGCATTACCACGACGACCGGAGCGGACATCGCCATTGATGGCGACCTGCTGGCGATTATCGAGACGCTGTTCCAGGAAGTGACCGCCAGGCGTGAGCTCGATCGGTCCTACGAGGACATGATGCGCGAGATCCGGCACCTCGTCGGACAGATGACCGACAAGGAGCGGAGGGACTATCTGGCCGAGAGCCTCTTCCACAACACGGTGCGCTTCGAGAACGAGCGTCTCGCCACCTACATGCAGAAGCTCGCCGGCGGGAAGAAGAAGCCGCGACGGGGACCGAGGGCGGGCTGAACGCCGACTTCCCTTCCTACCGTCCCGCCGCGACAGCCGCGCCGACCGGGACCCCGGCGGGCACCGGCTGCGCCGGCATGACGGGTGCCTCGACGAGTTCCCAGGCGTCCCGCTCTTCCAGGATCTTGGCCGCGAACGCGGTGTGCAGGGCGTGACCGCCGCGGTGCGCCACCAGGTGCCCCAGCAGCGGGAAGCCCAGCAGCGCCATGTCGCCGATCACGTCGAGAATCTTGTGGCGGACGAACTCGTCCTCGAACCGAAGCGGGCTGTTGAGGACGCCGGCCTCGCCGACGACCACGGCGTTCTCGAGCGACCCGCCGAGCGCGAACCCGTGCTGCCGCAGCAGCTCCACTTCCTTGAGGAACGTGAACGTGCGGGCCGGTGCGATCTCCTCGACGAACACCGACTCGTCGATCGTCGTCGCGCGCGCCTGGTGGCGCAGGAGCGGGTGGTCGTAGCTGATCGAGTAGGAGACCTTGAACTGGTCGCTCGGATACAGGGCGATGCGCTTGTCCCCGCGCACCATTTCGATCGGCCGCGTGATGCGCAGGACGCGCCGGGTCTCCTGGAGCGCGCGGACCCCGGCCTCCTGGACCAGGTAGACGAACGGCGCGGCGCTCCCGTCCATGATCGGCACCTCGGGGTGGTTCAGCTCGACCACCGCGTTGTCGATCCCGAGGCCGACGAGCGCGGCGAGCAGGTGCTCGACCGTCTCAACCGAGCCCCCGTTGCGCGCAAGACCCGTGGCGTACTGGATGCCGGCGAGGTTGTGGACGGTGGCTTCTATCTCGGCGCCGCCCAGGTCGACCCGTCTGAAACGAATACCCGAATTCGCCGGCGCCGGCTTGAGCGTCAGCGTGACCTTCTTGCCCGAATGAAGCCCGATGCCCGCGCACGAAACCGACCGCCTGAGAGTCCGCTGTGAGTCCATTTGGGTCCCAATCCGCACATCGGCCGAATGATGGCGGATGGCACTAGAGCAAGGGGCATACCGCCACAGCCTGCTCCTGCAAACATCAGATAAGATATTGACTATCAGCTATTTACAGTCTGATTCTCGACTGGCTTAACGGGTGTGATCACCTGACTGTGGCTGTCTGACTACGGCGTGGAAACTGCTGAGTGTGGCTATTCTGCCACTGTGGTCTACCCCGCGAGTCTTCGGACGACCCGCAAGGACGGACGACCGAACAACCCGGCCAGGATTCGGCCGGTCGCCGACTTGGCGACCCTGGCCACCTCCTCCGGCGTGCCCGATGCCACCACCCGGCCGCCCTCGTCGCCCCCTTCAGGTCCGAGATCGATCACGTGGTCTGCCGTCTTGATCACGTCGAGGTTGTGCTCGATCACCACGACCGAGTTCCCCTGGTCCACCAGCCGTCCCAGCACGTCGAGCAGCTTCCGCGTGTCCTCGAAGTGCAGCCCCGTCGTCGGCTCGTCCAGGATGTAGAGCGTCCGGCCCGTGCCCCGCCGTGACAGTTCCTTGGCGAGTTTGACGCGCTGGGCCTCTCCGCCGCTCAGCGTCGTCGCCGACTGGCCGAGCGTGATGTAGCCGAGCCCGACCTCCTGGAGCGTCCTGAGCTTGCCCGCGATCGACGGGAAGTTCTCGAGCAGCTCGAGGGCCTGGTCGACCGTGAGGTCCAGCAGGTCGGCGATCGACTTGCCGCGGTAGTGGATCTCGAGCGTCTCGCGGTTGTAGCGCCGTCCCTTGCACTCCTCGCACGTCACGTAGACGTTCGGGAGGAAGTGCATCTCGACGGCGATGACACCGCCGCCCTGGCACGTTTCGCAGCGGCCGCCTTTGACGTTGAACGAGAAGCGGCCCGGCTTGAACCCGCGGGCCCTGGCATCCGGCAGCACGGCGAACAGGTCGCGGATGAATGCGAAGAGGCCCGTGTAGGTGGCGGGGTTGGACCGCGGCGTGCGGCCGATCGGCGACTGGTCGATCTCGATCACCTTGTCCACGAGCTCGATGCCGTCGATGCCGGCGTGCGCGCCCGGCTGGTCGGAGGCGCGGTAGAGCAGCCGCGCCAGCGAACGGTACAGGATGTCGTTGACGAGCGTGGACTTCCCCGACCCGCTCACACCGGTCACGGCCGTGAACACGCCGAGCGGGATGCGGACGTCGATGTTCTTCAGGTTGTTGGCGCGGGCGCCGCGGATGACGAGCGCCCCTCGGTCGGTCGCGCGCCGTGTCGCGGGGATGTCGATCGATCGCTCACCCCTGAGATACTGTCCCGTCAGCGACGACGACATCACTCCGGGAGCGATCTCCCCGATCAGGGCGTCGGGCGTCCCCTGGAAGATCACCCGCCCGCCGTGCTCGCCTGCGCCCGGTCCGAGGTCCACCAGGTAGTCGGCGGTGCGAATCGTCTCCTCGTCGTGCTCCACGACAATCACCGTGTTGCCGAGGTCGCGCAGCCGGCGGAGCGTCGCCAGCAGCCGGCGGTTGTCGCGCTGGTGGAGGCCGATGGACGGTTCGTCGAGCACGTAGAGCACGCCGCGAAGGCTGGCGCCAATCTGCGTGGCCAGCCGAATTCGCTGGCCTTCCCCGCCCGACAGCGTGACGGCGCTGCGGGCCAGCGTCAGGTACCCGACGCCGACATCGGTCAGAAAGCGGAGCCGGTCCTGGATCTCGCGGAGGATCCGACCCGCGATGAGCTGCTCGCGGCTCGAGAGTGCCATCGTCTCGAACTCGCGCAGCGCGTCGCTCAGCGGGAGGTCCGAGCACTCCGTGATGGTGCGCCCCTTCACCCGGACGCTTCGGCTCTGGGGCTTGAGGCGCTCGCCATGGCAGGCCGGGCAGGGACGCAGCGAGCGGTAGTGCTCGAGATCCTCCTGCTCGGACCACGTACCGTGCTCGAAGCGCCGCCTCAGGTTCGGAATCAGGCCCTCGAAATCGCGCCCGTAGGGATCGGCCGCGCGCGCACGTCGGCTGGACGCGGCCGGGCCGGCACCCGCCTGGGCGGAGGTGCGATGCCCGTTCCCGTTGCTGTTGCCGTTCCCGTTGCCGTTGCCGCCGCCGCGCCGGACGGCATCGGGGCCGAACAGCAGCAGGTCCCTGGCCCTCTTGGGGAGCGTGCCGAAAGGAACGGCCACGTCTATCCCGAAGTTCTGGCCGAGTGCCGCAAGAGCCTCGCGCACCAGCCGGCTGTCGCCGAGCGCCCAGGGTGCGATGGCGCCGTCCACGAGCGACAGCGACTCGTCGGGCACCAGGCGCGCCGGGTCGAAGTCGTACAACGAGCCGAGGCCCTGGCACTCGGGGCACGCGCCATGCGGCGAGTTGAACGAGAACGCGCGCGGGGTCATCTCCGGCATGCTGACGCCGCAGTCAACGCACGCCAGGCGCCGCGAGAACAGGCGGTCTCCGGCTTCGACGCTGTTGATGATGACGACGCCATCGGCCAGGTTGAGGGCCATCTCCACCGAATCGGACAGCCGGCGCTCGATGCCCGGGCGGACCAGGAGCCGGTCGACGACGACTTCGATCGTGTGGTTCCGACGCCGGTCGAGGCCGATGTCCTCTTCGAGCGTCCGGACCTGCCCGTCTATCCTCGCGCGCGTGAAGCCCCGCGCCCGGAGAGCCGCCAGCTCCTTCTTGAACTCGCCCTTCCGCCCGCGGACGATCGGCGCCATCACGTTGATGCGCTCGTTCGACGGGTACGCGAAGACGAGATCGACGATCTGGCTGAGCGATTGCGACGTAATCTCGCGGCCGCACTGATGACAGTGGGGGATGCCGATGTTGGCGAAGAGCAGCCGCAGATAGTCGTGAATCTCGGTCACGGTGCCCACGGTGGACCGCGGGTTCGACGCCGTCGTCTTCTGCTCGATGGAGATGGCCGGAGACAGGCCGTCGATCAGATCGACGTCCGGCTTCTCCATCTGCTCGAGGAACTGGCGGGCGTAGGCCGACAGCGACTCGACATAGCGCCGCTGCCCTTCGGCGTAGATCGTGTCGAAGGCGAGGGAGGACTTCCCCGACCCGGACAGGCCGGTGATGACCACCAGCTGCCCCCGGGGCAGGTCAACGTCGATGTCCCTGAGGTTGTGAACCCGGGCACCGCGAACCGTGATCCAGTCGTGACCCATGCTGCGCGACCGCCGGCACACGGCCGGCTATTCCTGTGAATCCCCAAACAGGAAATTGTAGCATGGGCATTCCGGCCGAGCCTCCGCCCTCCGGCTTGACGCCGGGCGGAGCCCGGTGGCCTACTCTCTGTGATGTCCGACGCGATGCGCGTCCAGCCGTTCGCCACCCAGCTGCGCCGCGTGCTGATGGAGTACGAGCGCAAGCGGTCGATCTTCGATATCCCTGCCCCGTTGTTCCACCGGCCGAAGGCAGCCTTCGGCGTGCCGCCGCTGTTCGGCAAGACCCTGGCGACGCCCGTCGGCCCTTCGGCCGGCCCGCACACCCAGCTCAGTCAGAACATCGTTGCGTCGTGGCTGTGCGGCGGCCGGTTCATCGAGCTGAAGACCGTTCAGGCGAACGACGCGCTCGAGATCCCTCGGCCGTGCATCGACATGACCGACGAGGGCTACAACGTCGAGTGGTCGCAGGAGCTCTCGCTCGGCCAGTCGGCCGGCGAGTACGTCGTCGCGTGGGCGCTGGTTCACATCCTGCCGCGCCTGCTCGGGTGGGACGGTCCAGGCGCGATCTTCGACATGAGCCTCGGCTACGACCTCGCGGGCATCCGCCATCCGCGGATGACGCGCTTCATCGACGCGATGGCCGACGCGTCCGAGCCACTCGATGCGATCCGCGCGACGCTTCGGCGCGACTTCCCGCAGTTTGCCGACGTCGAGATTCCGCCGGCCGTGGTGAACAGCGTCACCCTGTCGACGATGCACGGCTGCCCGCCGGACGAAATCGAGCGGATTGCGCGCTACTGCCTCGAGGAGCGCGGGCTCCACACGGTGGTCAAGCTGAATCCCACGCTGCTCGGGAGGGACGCCGTTCTCGCAATCCTCCACGACCGCCTCGGCTTCCGTGAGGTCCGCATTCCCGACGCGGTCTTCGCGCACGACTTGCAGTACGACCGGGCGGTGGCGCTGATTCGCGCGCTGCAGGAGACGGCTGCACGCCGCGGCCTGACGGTCGGCGTGAAGCTCAGCAACACGCTGGCGATGAGCAATCATACGGGGCGCCTTCCGGGCGGCGAGATGTACATGTCCGGCCGGGCGCTCTACCCGGTCACCATGCGGCTCTACGACCGTCTGCTGCACGAGTTCGGAGGGGACCTGCACGTCTCCTACTCGGCGGGCGCCGAAGCGGAGAACATCGTCACCGTGCTGGCGTGCGGCGCGCTGCCGGTCACCGGGTGCACGGATCTCCTGAAGCCGGGCGGCGTCGGGCGCATGGCGCAGTGGCTCGAACGTCTCGAGGCCGCCATGCGCGAGCGTGGTGCTGCGACGCTGGCCGCCCTGTCGAGCGACAGGCTGGCCACCGTGCGCACGGCGGCCGACGAAGCGGCCAGCGACCCGCGCTATCGGAAGTCGGCGTTTCCTCACGGCCTGCCCAAGGTCAAGTCGGCGCTCGGGCTCTGGGACTGCGTCGCGGCGCCGTGCGTCGAAGCGTGCGCGGTCGAGCAGGATGTCCCCGAATACGCGTGGCACATCGCGCAGGGGGAGTACCGACCGCGCCCTCGAGGCGATCCTCGCGCGCAACCCGCTGCCCGGCGTCACCGGCTACGTCTGTACCCGGCTGTGCCAGACGAAGTGCACCCGCAACGACTACGAGGAGAGCGTCGCCATCCGGGCCCTGAAGCGCGTTGCGGAGGAGCGCGGCCGCGCCGGCTATGCCTCGCATCGGAGGCCGCCGACCGGGCGCACCGCGGCCATCGTCGGCTCGGGGCCGTCCGGACTGGCCGCGGCGGCGTTCCTGGCGCTGAACGGCGTCGGCGTCACGATCTTCGAGAAGAGGGACGTGCCGGGCGGCATGATGCGGGTGGTGCCGCCGTTCCGCCTGCCGTGGGAGGTCATCCGGCGCGACATCGACCGGATCCTCGCCCTCGGCGTCGAACTCCGGCTGAGTGCTCCGGTCACCGGCCCGCCCGAGAGCCTGCTCGGACGGGGATTCGATGCCGTGTACCTGGCCAGCGGCTTCCAGCGCGATGCACCGCTCGGCGTGCCGGGCGTCGAAGGTCCCAGTGTCATCCCGGCACTGCTGCTGCTCGATCGCTCGCGCCGCGGCGAGCGCGTCGACCTCGGTTGCAGAGTGGTCGTCATTGGCGGCGGCGACACGGCAATGGACGCCGTCCGTACTGCGCGGCGCTTCACCGGCCAGCCGGTCACGCTGCTCTACCGTCGCACGCGAGCCGAGATGCCGGCGGCGGAAGAAGAGATCGAAGGCGCCCTCGAGGAGGGCAACGTCCTCGAGGAACTCGTCACGCTGGTGGAAGTCCTCCGCGCAGATAGTCGCGTCGTGGGGGTGAAATGCGTCCGCAATTCGCTGGGCGAGGCTGGCCCTGACGGCAGGCGGTCGCCCGTGCCCATCGCGGGCAGCGAGTTCAGCCTCGCCTGCGACTCCGTCGTTGTGGCGGTCGGCCAGCTTCCCGAACTGGCGTTCCTCGACGGCAGCCGCGTGACGCGGCACACGGGCGGCGGCGTGCTCGTGGACGGCACGACGCGCTCGGCGGGCCCGGCGGGCGTCTTCGCGGGAGGCGACGTCGTCATCGAACCGGGCAGCATCATCTCGGCGTGCGCCGACGGCCGTGCGGCGGCGGAGGCCATCTGCACCCACCTTGGCGTGCCGTTCGACGGGCCGCCGTGGCGGCGACCGTCGCTGTCAGAAGACGACATCCTGGCGATCAAGAGGGTGCGAGCGCGGCGGGTGACTGCGGCGCGGCCACCGGTGCTGCCAGTCGGCGGGCGCGGCGGGTTTGCGCTCATCGAGTCGACGCTCGGCGACGCGGAAGCGCGGGCTGAAGCCCTTCGGTGCGTCCAGTGCACGACGTTCTGCGACAAGTGCGTGGAGGTGTGCCCGAACCGGGCGAATTACACGTTCACCATCGACCCGATCCGCTGGACGCTCCCCGTGCTCGCCGCGGTGGACGGTCGTGTCCACGTCGTGGGGCAGGAGGAGTTCCGCATCGCGCAGAACCGGCAGATCCTGCACGTGGACGATTTCTGCAACGAGTGCGACAACTGCCAGACGTTCTGCGTGCATCGGGGCCGCCCGTACGTCGACAAGCCGCGGCTCTTCCTCGACGCCGGCGCGTTTGAAGCCGAGGCGGACAATGCTTTCCGCATCGAGGGCGCCACGGTCCGGCGACGAGAACGGAGTGCCGAGAGCCGCCTCACCATCGACGGCCGCGGGTGGACATTCGACGATGGGGTGGTTCGAGTGGTGCTGACTGGCGCCTGGCACGTAATCGAAGCGACCGCCCTCGTGCCGTGGGTCGGCGGGCAATCGCTGAGGCCGGCCGCCGAGATGGCAGTCCTCCACGCCGGGATCGCGACGACGCTGCCGTTTCTGCTTCTGGAGTAGCGCCACCCGGCGCCGAACCCCCGCCGCCCGGCGCGATTCGCCGTTCACCGGGGCCGAACCGCCGTTCGCCGAGAAGGGCGGGCGTCCCGTCGCCGCCCCCCGTATCTTGGAGGTGAAGACGGAGGAAGGCCGCGATGAACGCCACGCACGATGAGCCGGTCTGGACAACAGGGGTCGCCAGGCGACAGAGGGTCGTCGGCTGGGGAATGCGTGTCGCCGCGGTCCTGGCGATGGCCGCGTGCCTCCTGTCCGGATCGCTCATCTGGCTCATCCTGTCGAGGCCGCTGGAAGTGGCTGGGGCGCTGGCCGGCGCGGACGGCTGGCACGTGGCCGTTGCTCTCGGCCGGCTGCTGGCGGGCGGCGCCGCGAACCTCGTGGCGTGGCTGTGAGGCGGAGAGAACGACTATGTCTGAGGGAACCCGCGTTCGCATGAGCATCCCGAGGCTGATCGTCGGCCTCGGTGTCGTCGCGCTGGGCGTCGCGTGGACGCTCGACAACTTCCACATCAGGATCGCCCACGACGCGTGGCGCATCGTGTGGCGGTACTGGCCGCTGGCGCTGGTCGCCATCGGCATCGCGAACATCGCGCAGGCGAAGACCTGGGCCGGCTATGCGGGCGGCTTGATCTGGCTCGTCGTGGGCGGATGGCTGCTCGGGCAGAGGCTGGGGATCATCGACGTCGACATCTGGGTCATGTGGCCGCTCGTGCTCGTCGCATTCGGCGGATGGATCCTGCTGAACGGAATCCGGCCGCCGGGAACCGCGAGCGGCGGCTCGTCGGCTTCCAACAATACGATCGGCGCCGTGGCGGTCATGAGCGGCGTGAAGCGCCGGTCGTCTTCGCGCGACTTCCGCGGAGGCGATCTGATTGCCGTCATGGGCGGTGCGGTCCTCGACCTGCGGGACGCCGCGATGGCGTCTGGCGAGGCGCAGGTCGAGGTGTTCGCCATGTGGGGCGGGATCGAGATCTTCGTTCCCCAGGGATGGGCGGTCGAGGCCAAGGTCTTCCCGTTCATGGGCGGCGTGGACGACAGAACGACCCACCCCGCTGCTGAGAACCCGCCGCGCCTCGTCGTGCGCGGACTGGTCATCATGGGCGGCGTGGAGATCAAGCACTAGCCGGGAAGATCGATGCACCCGATTCTCGCCGAACGCCGCGTGCTGGCGGCCTACCTCGCCATCTGGCTGGCGCCGGCCAGCCTCCTGGCCAGCCTGCTGGCGGGCGGCCGGCTGGAGGAGGCCGCGCCCGCCGCCCTGGTGGCATATCCGCTCACCCTGGTCTACGCGTTCGTCTGTCTCTCGGCCTGGTACGTCTGCCAGCGGGCGCCGCTCCGGTCGACGCCCATCCCCTCCGTGCTGGCCAACGCTGCGGGCGCGGCGGTCGTGTCGAGCGGGCTGTGGACGCTGCTCGGGCGTCTGCTCTCGGCGGCGGTCGGAGGCACGGCCCTCGGCAGCGGCGCCGGCGCGCTGGTCGCCCGCGAGACTCCGCTCCTCTTCGCCGCCGGCATCCTCGTGTACCTGCTGGCCGCAGCCGTCGCCTACGCGACGACGGCCGTCGGCGAAGCCCGGGCGGCCGAGCGGCGCGCGCTCGAGATGCAGGTGCTGGCGCGGGAGGCCGAACTGAAGGCGCTGCGCGCCCAGGTGGACCCGCACTTCCTGTTCAACAGCCTCAACTCGATCGGCGGGCTCATCGGGTCGGATCCGGCAGGCGCGCGGCGCATGTCCGTGCTGCTCGGGGAGTTTCTCAGGACCAGCATGCGCCTCGGCGCCGAGGACCGCGTCACGCTGGCCGACGAGGTCGGCCTCGCCTTGCGCTTTCTCGACATCGAGCGCGTGCGGTTCGGCGACCGCCTGGCGGTCGAGTCGGCGGTCGACGAATCGGTGGCGGCGTGCGCCGTGCCGCCGCTGCTGCTCCAGCCGCTGGTCGAGAACGCCGTCAGGCATGGCATCGGCGGCCTGGTCGAAGGCGGGACGATCCGGCTCGACGCGCGCCGCGCCGGCGCCCTCCTTCTGATTGCAGTCGAGAACCCGCGCGACCCGGATGCGCGCCCGCGGCCGGGGACCGGAGTGGGGCTCGACAACGTGCGCAAGCGCCTGCTCACCCACTACGGCGCCGAAGGCGTGCTGCGCGTCTTCCAGCGCGCCGGATCGTTCCGCGTGGAGTTGACGCTTCCCTGCCCGGGCGCTTCCGGCGAGAATGTCCCCGATGCACGCTGACGCGTCGCCGGCGAGGCTTCGCACGATCGTGGTCGACGACGAGGCGCCCGCTCGGGCGCTGCTGCGCGAGTACCTCGAGGCGGACGCCGGCATCGAGATCGTCGCCGAATGCGCCAACGGCTTCGAGGCCGTCAAGGCCATCACCGAGCTTCGGCCGGACCTCGTCTTCCTCGACGTGCAGATGCCAAAGCTCGACGGCTTCGAAGTGCTCGACCTGGTGGGAGCCGGCCCGGCGGTGGTGTTCGTCACGGCGTACGACGAGTACGCGCTGCGGGCGTTCGGCGTGCACGCGGTGGACTACCTGCTCAAGCCGTTCGGCCCGGAACGCCTGGCCACGGCGGTCGAACGCGTGCGCAGCCGGCTGACCGGGCGCGATCGGGCGCCCGTCGCGGCGGTCGTGGCCGAGGCGCGAAGCCGGGACGTGCCGGCCCACCGGATCCTCGTGCGGGACGGACCGAAGGTGCACGTGATTCCGGTCGACGCTCTCGACTACGTCGAGGCCCAGGACGACTACGTGTGCCTGCACGCCGGCGGACGCCGGCACCTCAAGGAGCAGACCATGGGCGAGGTGGAGGCCGTCCTCGACCCCTCCCGCTTCGTCCGCATCCACCGGTCGGTCATCCTCAACATCGAGCGGCTGGCGAGAGTCGAACCATACGCGAAGGACAGCCGCGTGGCGATCCTGCGCGACGGCACGAAGCTGCCCGTGAGCCGCGCCGGCTACGCCCGGCTCAACGAGCTGCTCTAGACCGTCCGGTGGTCGGCGTCGCGCACGGGGCGTATAATCGCCGCAGCGGAGCAACGCGCGCTTCGCGGCCCGCGTCCCAGAAGGAGGGAGTTGAATGCGCCACCATCTCGCGTGGTCGGTCGCTCTCGTCCTCGTCCTCGGGGCTGGCACGGTCGTCGCCCAGGAAGCCCCGCCCGTCCCCCCACCCAAGCCCGACAGCCCATACGCCGGGGCGGCCGCGTGCAAGCCGTGTCACGAGGGGATCTACGACAAGTGGTCGAAGAGCGGGCATCAGCGCTCCTTCGACCGCCTGATGGCGGAGGACCGGCTCAAGCCCGACTGCCTCGGCTGCCACGTGACAGGGCCTGCCGACGTCGTCGCGTCCCAGCTCGACAAGCCGTCGAACCCCGGAGTGCAGTGCGAGTCGTGCCACGGCCCCGCGCGGGCGCACGCCGAGCAGGCCGCCGCCAGCCCGCCGGCCACCAGGGGGATGACGGTCAAGCCGGCCGAGACCGTGTGCGTCCGCTGTCACAACAGCAAGAGCCCGCACTTCCGCGGCTTCTTCTACACCGCCATGGTCGGGATGGTCCACGGAAGGGGCAAGTTCCTGCCGCAGCCGTGAACGCCGGAGGTACGGTCATCCTTTCGGGGGCATCGGAACCGGTCCGGTGCGCGAAGGCATCGCCGGGTAGTCGGGCCCGCCGATGTTCTTCACCAGGTCCGCGATGGCAACCGTCTGCCCGGTGGTGAAGCACCGGTTGGCGGCCACGCCGATCAACACGGAGTACGCCCCGGCCCGCTCGTCGGCCGCCCGCAGGTACTGGTCCGCCTTGCGCTCGGGCAGAAACAGGTCGTCCAGCATCACCGCGTCGCCTCCGCCGTGTCCCCCCTCCCCTTTCCAGACCGGCAGTTCGTAGGCGGGCCGGCGCAGCGGGTAGATCCGGGTGTAGGTGCCCTCGGCCTTGATCGCGCCTGGCACCGACCCGTCGCCGCTGATGGAGACCTGCTCCTCCATCTTGTGCTCCAGCCGGCCCTTCGTCCCGTTGAAGACGACGACGTAGCCCTCCCAGGCGTTGAAGGCATTCAGCGAGTACCAGAGCGTCACCCGGTTGTCGTAGGTCACGATCACGTTCATCGTGTCCTCGATCTCGATGTCGGGCCTGAACACGCAGCGATCGCGGAAGTACCCGTCGTGCTGCTCGGTGTCCAGGTAGAGCCGCTTGAGGCCGGGGTTGCCGGCGAGCGACAGCTCGAAGCCGCACGCCTTCCGCTCGGGGCAGGTGTGGCAGCGTTCGTGCGGCCCGGAGAGCCCCAGCCTGGCGGCCATCGCCGGCGTGTAGAACTCGCGCTTGCCCGCCGCCTGCACCTTCACCGGGACGGCCGAGAGCCACCAGTTCACCAGATCGAAATGGTGTGTCGCCTTGTGGACCATCAGTCCGCCCGACATGCGCTTGTAGGAGTGCCAGCGGCGGAAGTAGTCGGCGCCGTGAAGCGTGTTCAGCATCCAGTGGAAGTCCACCGACAGCACGTCTCCGATGACGCCGTTCATCAGCGCGTCCTTCACCTGGGTGCGCGGCGGCGAGTACCGGTAGTTGAACGTGACGCGGCACCGGCGTCCCGTGCGCGCGCGGGTGTCGATGATGCGCTGGCAGGTCTCGGCGTCCACGGTCATCGCCTTCTCGGTGATGACGTCCACCCCTCGCTCGAGCGCCCGGCAGATGTACTCCTGGTGGATGCCGCACGGCGTCGTGACGATCAGGTGGGCGGGCTTCGTCTCCGCGATCATCCGGTCGAAGTCGCGCGCGTCGTAGAGCGCCGGCGCGGGCCGACCGGCGGCCTGGGCGTCCGCCCGCGCCAGCTCGAGCCGTCCCCGGTTCGTGTCGCAGCAGGCGACGAGCTCCGCATGCGCGGCGTAGGTCCGATTGACTGCCGTCTGATACATCCCGGAACGCGAGCCGACGCCGACAATCGCATACCGGGTCTTGCCGGGCTGGGCCGGCGCGGCGGCGGCCCGAGGCCCCGCGACCAGCGCGCCGATCCCGGCCGCGGCCGTCGTCATCGCAAACTCACGACGCGTCACACCTGCGTGCCCGTTCCCGTTGTCGCTCATGATGATGCCTCCCGCCGGTCGCGGCCGCATGCCTACTGAGTCTTGATCCGGATGTTCCTGAATCTGACGACGGAGTCGTGGCTCAGAAAGCCGATGTAGCCGGACGCGCGCTGCAGCCCCGGGTGCTCCTTCTTGTCGATCGTCCCGCCCTTGCTGGCTTCCACCAGGTCGCCGTCCACCGTGACGACTCCGTTGACCGTCACCCTGATGCGCGACCCTCGGATGGCGATCTCCTCGGTGTTCCATTCGCCGACCGGCTTGAGCGCGCCGCGCTTCGCCGGAATCACGCCGTAGACCGAGCCGTGGTACTGGTACGGCTCCAGCGTCGCGTAGACCGGCGCGGTGTCGTCGAGCACCTGGATCTCCATCCCGACATACGCGGCATCTCCCTGGATGGGCGTGCGGATGCCGACGCCGCTGTTCGCGCCCGGCGTCAGCTGGAACTCGAACCGGAACGAGAAGTCCGAGTACTCCTTCGCCGTGTAGAGGTTCGACCGGTCGCCGGCGTTCGGGTCGAACGTCATCACGCCGTCCTCCACCCTGTAGCCGGCGAGGTTGCCGACCCAGCCGTCGAGGTTGCGCCCGTTGAACAGCGGGACGAACCCGTCAGCCTTCTCCTGGTCCGGCAGGGTCGGGGCCGGGCCGCCAAGCTCCCGCACGTAGATGTCGCGGAACGCCAGGTCGGTGCCGTGCGCCTGCAGTTCGATCGCCCCGCGCGGGAAGATCGGCCGCGCGCGGTCCCAGTAGTTCTCCATCGTCACATTGTCTACGACCTTCGTGCCGTTCAGGTACACCGTCACCTTGTCGGCAATCATCAGGATGCGGAACGTGTTCCACTCGCCCACCGGGTTGTCGGCGAAGACCAGCGGCTTGCTGGGGTTCTTCTGGTTGTTGTAGAGGCCCCCGGACCCAACCTCCGCGCCGACGTCGGTGCGCGCCGGGTCCCAGATCTGGACCTGCGGGCTGCCGCGCAGGTAGATGCCGCTGTCGCCGTCCTTGGTGATGCGCCAGTCGACGATCATCTCGAAGTCGCCGTAGTCCTTCACCGAGCACAGGTTGTCGCCCTTGCCGTTGAAGACGATCGTGCCGTCGCGGACGCTCCAGGTGGTCTTCGCCTTCGCGTCGGCGGCCGCCTGCTTGGCGGCCAGTTCCTGGGGCGTCATCTTGGCGCGCGCAACCGGATCCTCGACGAGCCCTTTCCAGCCGGTCAGGTCCTTCCCGTTGAACATCGGGACGAACCCCTCGCCCTGCGGCATCGTCTTCAGATAGGCGCGGATGTTCTCCTTGTCGTACTCGCTCTCGCCGCCCGTCAGCACCTGCAGGGCGCGGTCGAGCGCGTCCCTCACGAGCGCGCCGCTCAGGCCGTCTCGCGCCCCTGGGGTCGGGAGTGCGATGCGCATCACCGCGCTCGCCGCGTCGTTCGCCAGGTCCGCGCTGTTCAGGTACGAGGCGGCGACGAGAAACGCCTGGTACGTCTTCATGCCGCCGAGCGCGCGGACGAGCGCGCGCCGCTCGCGCGCCGTGGCCGCCACGACCAGCGCCTTGCGGACCTGCAGCACGCGCTGCTCGGCCGGGAGCGAAGACGACGACACCTGGCGGACGAAACCGTTGAACGCCTGGTCGCGGTAGACCGATTCGCCGCCGGTGTAGATCGCCAGGAGCCGGTCGGAGGCCTCGGGGCCCGGCCACTCGACGAGGCCGCGGAAGGCCGTGCCCTTGATGTCGGGCGCGTTGAACCGGTCGACCAGCGCCGCGAGCGCCTCGGGCCCGCCCACCCCGGACAGGACCTCGATAATGCGCTCCGGGTGCGCCGAGGCCCTCATCGCGGCGATGAGCGCCTTCGCGCCGGCGTCGGCGGGGGTCATCTGGCGCGCCGAGGCCACCACGCCCTTCTGAACGTCGTCGAGCAGGGCGGCCTCGTTCGTCGTCTCGAGCAGCCGGAGAAGCGCCGGCAGGTCGCTTGCACCGGCCACTCCGGCCAGCGCACCGATGGCAGCGGCACGCACCTCGGGGTTCGAGTCCGAGGTCAGCGCGAACACACGGGCCGCGTAGCGCCGGCCCGACCTGGCGCCAATCACGCGGACCGCGGCGGCCTTCGCCGTTGCTGGCAGCGTGTCGAGCGCGGCGGCGATCGGCTCGAGCCGCGCCTCGTCGGTCGTCCACAGCAGGATGTCGCCGACCCGCCTGGCCTGGTCGTCGGAGGACCGCCTGAGCAGCGCCAAGAGATCCGCGTTCGCCGCGCCTCGCTCCATGTGCGCCAGCGACTCGGCCGCGGCCATCACGACGACGGGCTCCTTCGCGGCGAGCGCGCCGCGGATGTAGGCGGCCGACGCCTTGTCGCCCTGGCGGCCCAGCATGAGGATGACCTCGGCCCGCCGCTCCGCGTCCACCCGGTCGGCCTTGGCCGTCCATTGCCGGACGGCTGTGGGCGCGCGCAGCTTCTCACCGAGGAGCAGCGCGGCCCTGCGGTATTCGAGGTCCTGGTGGTCCACCGCCGTGAGGAGATCGGAAAGCGCCGCCGGTCCGCGCGCGTCCACCAGGACGGCGAGCGCCGCCACCCGCGTGGGCAGCCGCTCCGCATCGTCCGTCTTCGCCATGACGAGCCGGGCGATCTTCTCGGCAGTGGCCCGGTCACCCTTCGCCGCCAGCGTCTTCGCGTATTCGATCAGCGCGCCGGTCGCGTTCGCGGGTTCGTAGCGGAACTCCGCCCGCTCGGCGGCCTGCGTCATGACCGGGTACGACTTCGCGCTGGCGATGTGCGCGAGCGCGGCGAGCGCGGTCTTGCGCGTCACCACGTCCGGGTCGGCGGAGAGCGCCACGATTCGATCGTTTGCCTCGGAGGCCTTCATCTCGCCGAGGGCCTTCACGATCGTGATCCGCGCGGGACCGGACGCGCTGCCGAGAGCGCCCATCAGGGCGGCGCGCGCAGCGGCGCTGTTCACTGTCAGCAGCAGCTGCGTGGCCGGCTCGACGAGCGCGGCGTCCGCCAGGAAGGACGAGGCTGCCTTCACGGCGGCGTCTCGACCGACCGCTCGAAGCTGACTCAGGAGGAACGTCCGCACCTCCGTGTCGGAGGCGGCTCCGAGGGCCGCGCCGAGCGCGCGCTCGGCCAGCGCCCGCTTCGGCTCGGCCGCCTGGCTTGCGCGGACCGACACCGCGTTCAGGGCGAACCGGACGGCCGTGTCGTTGCCCGTTCCCGCGGGCACGAGCTTCCTGGCGACCTCGGCGATGCCTGGCTCACCGAGCGTCAGGATCTCGTCGGCCAGCTTGTCGCGCTTGGCCGGGCTGTCGCCGGGGAACTGGGCGAGGATGTCCGCCACCTTCGTGGACAGCAGGCGCACGTCCTGGGCGGCGGTCGTCGCGGCCGCTGCCACCGCAAGGAGCAGAATCCCAAGGACGGCCGCAACGCGACGGCATGTCGAGAGCTGGGCGTTCATCGTTTGATCCTCGTCGCGTCGGTCACAGCACCCAGGGAGCGCGCATCGGCTGGTGGATCAGCCGGTTGGCCGCCTCGTCGTTCAGGCACCGCTGCGTCGCCGGGTCATAGTGAAGGGTTCGGCCGAGCCGGACGGCCATGATCCCGAGGTTGACGATCGTCGACGACCGGTGGCCGTTCGACTCGTTGAGGGCGAACTTCCGGCGCGAGCGCACCGAGTCGGAGAACGTCGCGATCTGAGGCTCGGGGTCGGGCAGCGTGGCGATCAGCTCCTGCAGCTTCGGGATGTCCGAGCGGAAGCCGCGGAAGATCTTCCCTTTCGGTCCGGTGATGTAGGCCGCCTCGGTATCCTTGTTCTCGCCGTCGAGGATGATCTTGCAGCCGTCGGCGTACGTGAATTCGATGCGACGCCACGAACCGGCCGCGTCGTAGTGCTGCTGCGGGGCGTCCACGTCCACGCGGATGGGGCTGGTGTCGTCCTTGCCGAGGAGGTACTGCACCGGGTCGAGGTAGTGCTGGCCCATGTCGCCGAGGCCGCCGCCGTCGTAGTCCCAGTAGCCGCGGAAATTGGCATGGACGCGCGCCACGTTGTACGGCTTGTAGGGCGCCGGTCCCAGCCACATGTCATAGTCCAGCTCGGCCGGCACCGGCTGGGGCTTCAGGTTCGTCTGGCCGCTCCAGTAGAACTTCCAGTCGTAGCCGGTGATCCCGCTGACCGTGAAGGTGAGCGGCCACCCGAGGACGCCGCTCTCGACGACCTTCTTCAGCGGCTTCACGTCCGTCCCGAGGCCGTAGAACGTGTCCTTGAAGCGGAACCAGGTGTTGAGGCGGAAGATGCGGCCGTGCCCGTTCACCGCCTCGACCACCCGGACGCCCTCGCCGATCGTCCGCGTCATCGGCTTCTCGCACCAGATGTCCTTGCCGGCCCGCGCCGCCTCGACCGCCATCAGGGCGTGCCAGTGAGGCGGCGTGGCGATGTGGACGACGTCGATGTCGGTGCGCCCGAGGACCTCGCGGTAGTCGGCGTACCCCTTCACGTCCCTGCCGCCCGCGGCCAGCGCGTCGTCGAGGTGTTTGCGATCGACGTCGCACACCGCGAGGAGCCGGCCCTCGTAGGCGAAGTGCCCCCGGCCCATGCCGCCGACGCCGATGATCGCCTTGGTCAGCTGGTCGCTGGGCGGCGTGAATCCCTGCCCGCCGAGGACGTGGCGCGGCACGATCATGAACCCGGCGGTGGCCGCCGCCGTGCGCGCAAGGAATGCTCGTCGATTTGTCGTCTGCATTGACGTCTCTCCCCGGCATTCGCCGAGCCCGAATGCGGGACAGAATACCCCAGACCGACGGCGTTTCGCCCTCCCGCGCTACAATCGGCCGTCGGTCTTCCCGAGGACACACGATGACGATCCTGGCGACCATGTCCCAGACGGCGGGCGGAAGCGATGCGGGCAGCGGCACTCGCACCCTGCGCGGGCTGTTCGAGCTGCAGGCGGCCCATCGGTGGACGATGGCACGGACGACGGCCGCCGAGCGCATCGCGAGGCTCGTGCGGCTGCGCGAGGCGATCCGGGAGCGCCGCGAGGAGATCTGCGCGGCGATGGCGGCCGACTTCGGCAAGCCTGCCGTCGAGTCGGAGCTCACCGAGGTGCGACCGGTCATCGACGAACTCGGCGTCGCCATCAGGGAACTCCCTCGGTGGATGCGCCCGCGCCGGGTCCGCACTCCGCTCGCACTGTTCGGCTCACGGAGCGAGGTTCGTTACGAACCGCGCGGGCTGGTCCTCGTGCTCGCGCCGTGGAACTACCCGTTCCTGCTGGCCATCGACCCGATCGTGGCCGCCATCGCGGCAGGGAACTGTGTGGTGGTGCGGCCCTCGCACAAGACGCCGCACGCGGCGCGCTGCGTGCAGTCGCTCGTCAGGTCCGTGTTCCCCGAACACGAAGCGACGGTGGTCCTGGGCGACCAGAACGTGGCCGCCGAACTGCTGGGCCTCCCCTTCGATCACGTCTTCTTCACTGGCAGCACAGCGGTAGGCCGGAAGGTGATGGCGGCCGCGTCGCAGCACCTGTCGTCGGTCACGCTGGAGCTGGGCGGCCAGTCCCCGGTCATCGTGGACGAGTCGGCGGACATCGAGACGGCGGCCGAGCGGATCGCCTGGGGAAAGTTCATCAACGGCGGGCAGACGTGCGTCGCACCCGACTACGCGCTCGTGCACGAGGCGGTCGCCGAACGCTTCGCTGCCGCGCTCGCCGCCGTGATTGCGCGGTTCTACGGAAGGGACGAAGCGGCCAGGGCCGCCAGCAGCGACCTGGCCTGCATGGTGTCCGAGGAGGCCTGCCGGCGGCTCGAGCGCGCGCTCGGAGACGCCCTCGCCGCAGGCGCACGCCTGGTCGTCGGCGGCCGGATCGACGCGGAGGCTCGACGCATCACGCCGACCGTCCTCGCGAACGTCCGCCTGGACAACCCGATTCTCGCTGGGGAGATTTTCGGCCCGATCCTGCCGATCGTGAGCGTCGGAAGCCTGGACGAGGCGGTGGCGGCGGTGCGCCGGCGGCCGAAGCCGCTGGCGCTCTACGTCTTCAGCACCAGCCGCGCCAACGTCGATTTCGTCCTCTCGTCGACGACCGCCGGAGGGACCTCGGTGAACCAGGTGGTCATGCACCTGGCGAATCCGCACCTGCCGTTCGGCGGCGTGGGTGACAGCGGCATGGGGAACTACCACGGCCGCTTCGGGTTCGAGACGATGTCGCACGCGCGAGCGGTGTACAGGCAGACGCTGCCGGGCGCCGTCGGCTGGCTGTTCCCGCCCTATACCGAACGATCGAAACGGCTGCTTGGGCTGCTGCGGCGCCTGCCGCGATAGGGTCGGGCGACGACCGCGTGCGGGCCGAGGCGACTGCCGAGCGTCAAGATCATCTGAAGGGAGGTGACGGTGGGTCAGACCTCATTCCGTGGCGTGAACGAGGTCCGACGGTCACCAGGCGGCGGGCGGCACCTTTCGCTGCACTGCGCGTCCCGCGGCAGGGGACCTTGACTTCCGCGTTGACCGACACGACCTCCGCCCGGTCCGTCTCCCCAACGCGGCAGCTGGCTGCGGTAGAATCGGCGGCGGGCACCGAGATGCATCCTGTCAACCAGCTGATTCTCCTGGTCGCCGCCTCCGCGCTCGGCTTCGCTGGAATCGGAGCCATCGCCTATGGAGCCTCACGGGCCGCCGTGCGCGATCGCACCTCGCTCTTTGTCGGAACGTTCTCGACTCTCTACGCGATCAGGCTTCTGGCGGGCTCCGAACTCGTTCTCGACGTGTCGGCAATACCCAGCCTCGCCGCGATCCACGTCCGTGAGGCGATCAACTACCTGATTCTCGCGCCGCTGTCTGTCGCCGCTTGGTTGCTCTTCGCCCCGGACAACCGCCTCGTGCGGGCGCTCTGGCAGGTCGATGTCGCCTACGGCGTCGCGGCGGTCGTCGTGGACCTCGCAACCGGCAGGCCGGGCGCGTTGTCGGCGCTCAACCCGCTGGCCGTCGGGATCAACTTCGCCGTGCTTCTGCCGCTGCTCGCCCGGCAATTCCGCCGCACGACCTGGACGAAGGGCCGGGCGGCCGCGGCGGCTGGCCTCCTCCTGTTCGTGGCGCTCGCCGCGCTCGAGACGTTCGTCGGACGGTCGGTGCTCGTGCCCCGTGTGAACCTCGAACCCGTGGGGATGATGGCGTTCACCGCGGGTCTGGGCTGGTTCGTCGGCGAGAGAATCGTCGCCGGAGAGCGCCGCTTGGTGGCGGTGTCCCAGGAGCTGGCCACCGCCAGGCGGATCCAACAGACGATCCTCCCGGACGGGGTGCCGCGGCTGGCCGGGCTCGAGGTGGCGGCCACACTGCTGCCGATGTCGGAGGTGGCCGGCGATTTCTACGACTTCCTGCCGACCGGCGACGGCGCCCTGGGCGTCCTGGTCGCCGACGTTTCCGGACATGGGGTGCCGGCTGCCATCGTCGCGTCGATGGTCAAGGTGGCGCTGGCCTCCGAGGCTGACCACGCGCACGATCCCGGCGAGTTGATGACGCGGCTCAATCGAACGCTGACCGGCAAGTTCGACTTCGCGTTCGTCACCGCCGTGTACGCGTGCTTTGAGCCTCGCACGCGGATGCTGTCGTACGCGTCGGCCGGCCATCCACCGCCGCTTGTCCGGCGGGCGAGCGGCGAACTCGCCAGTCTCGATCAAGGCGATCTGGCCGTCGGCTTCAGCGTGAGCGCGCGGTACTCCACCTATCGGCGACCGCTTGAGGCTGGCGACTGCGTGTTGCTCTACACGGACGGCGTCACCGAGGCGGAGGGCAGGGACGGCGCATTCTTCGGCGACCGGCGCTTCGCCGACGTCGTGGCCCGTTCCGCGCCCGGCACTTCGGTCGCGCTCGTCGACGCCGTTCTGCGGGAGCTGGCGCTGTGGAAGGCCAAGCCCGGCGACGAACTCGCGGACGATGTGACCATCGTGGCTGTGGCGATCGAGTGAGCGCCAGCGTGGCCGGATCCTGCGAACCGCTCACAGTCCGCTCGCGCTCGGGAACGGCTACTTCCCGGCAGGCCCGGGCGCCACCGCGTTGCGAAGGTCCGCTATCTCCTTCAACAGCCGCTCGACCATCGCCTCGACGATGATTCTTTCCTTTCTCTCGCGTGGCCAGCGTCGCGTCGCCGTGGGCCCCGCTCGCCGAATACGTCCGCGTCGCGTCGGGAACGCGCGAGAGCGGAGACGCCCCCGGGTGATAGTCCTTGACGGCCTTCCTCATGTCGACCGACGGCGGGTCGATGTAGAGCATCATCGACGTCTCGAGCCGGAGCGTCGTCGAACCCGCGTAGTCCACGAACGCCGGGTAGTAGTGGTAGTTGAGCGTGGGCGCCACACTCCAAGCACGGCCGGACGTCCAGGAGCAGGCGGGGTGCAGGCACGTCACGTCTGCGGATTTGACTGCGGGTGGCCGGGCGGAACAGAGTGGGAGGCTGCTGCTCTGGGAGGACTCATGACACCCGTCGACCCGGCCTCAACCGTTGCCGCGCTGGCCGCCCGCTACACCGGCGAAATGACGACGTTCCTGCGAGACATGATTGCCATTCCGTCGGAAAGCGCGGGCGAGCGCGACGTCGTCGCGCGCGTCGCCGAGGAGATGCGACGCGTCGGCTTCGACGAGGTGAGGATCGACGGGCTCGGCAACGTGCTCGGCCGCGTCGGCGACGGCCCGACCGTCATCGCCATCGACGGCCACCTCGACACCGTGGGCGTCGGCGATCGCTCGACCTGGACGCGCGACCCCTACATCGGCGAACTCCGCGACGGCATCATCTTCGGCCGCGGCGCATCCGATCAGGAGGCGGGCATTGCCGCCGCCGTGCACGGCGCGCGCATCGCGAGGGAGTTGGGCCTGCTCGACGGCGTTCAGCTGTGGGTGACGGGCACCGTCATGGAAGAGGACTGCGACGGCCTGTGCTGGCAGTACATCCTGAAGGAAGGGGTCCTGAGGCCCGAGGTGGTGGTCATCACCGAGCCGACCAACCTCGGCGTCTACCGGGGGCATCGCGGACGGATGGAGATGGAGGTCCGCGCGCAGGGGCTCTCGTGCCACGGCTCGGCGCCCGAGCGTGGGGTCAACGCCGTCTACAGGATGGCGCCGATCGTCGCGGACATCGAGCGATTGAACGACGCGCTCGTCGTGGATGCCGACCCGTTCCTCGGCAAGGGCTCGGTCACCATCTCCGAGATCAGAATCGACGTCGCCGTCGCTCTGCGCCGTGGCCGACTCGTGCACCATTCACCTCGACCGCCGGCTGACGCGAGGCGAGACGCTCGAGCATGCGGTCCATCAGATCCAGGAGCTCGAAAGCGTCCGGCGGGCCGGCGCGACGGTCACCGTCCTTGACTACGCCCGCGCGTCGTACACCGGGCTCACCTATCCGACGAAGAAGTACTATCCGACCTGGGTCGTGGACGAAGGGACGCCGGCCGTGCGAGGCGCCGTCGCCGCCGCGACGCTCGCGCTGGGACGGCCGCCGGTCGTGGACAAATGGACGTTCTCGACCAACGGCATTGCCACCTGCGGGCTGTTCGGCGTGCCGACCGTCGGCTTCGGTCCCGCCAACGAGGTCCACGCGCACACGCCGGAGGACCAGTGCCCGGTCGAGCACCTGACGCTCGCGGCGCAGTTCTACGCACTGTTTGCGGGGGAGTACCTGAAGGCTCAGCCGCCTTCGCCCGAAGGGGCTACTGCGGGTCAAGGGGCGTGAGGCCCAAGGCGTAGGGCGAGGCGTCAGCCTTGCCCCAGGCTGACGGCCTTCGGCCGGCGGCTTGCGACTGGCGGTTGACGGCCCTTCCCCTTCGCAAGGTCGCACGTTCACGAGATCGCGAGATTCAACCGATCTACTCGATCGCCAGGTACCTCCTGATGTGCTTCGCGAGGACGTCCCTGACTTCGGAATGTCGTGGCACCGGTTGTTTCAGGCCGTTGTGAGGATTGACCTAGATGTCGTGCCTCGCCCCGGAACGGGCAAGGCGGCAGCCGGCGCGCAGGAGTTCCTTGATGAACTCCCGTCGCTTCATATCGCGATGGCCTTTTCGAGGTGCTTTGCGGGCACGTCGGCCAGGACCATCATGGTGTAGGCGTCGCGAATGTTCTCTTCCAGTTCCTTCAGGGTCCTGCCCTGGGTCATGATCTCAGGGTGCTCCCGCAGCTTCCCGAGCCAGAACTTGCCTTTCTTCCAGTAGATCATCCGCATTTCGCTCTTCATCTGCGTCTCCTGCGGCGAATACCCGCTCTGTTCGGCATCTTACCACCGTCCGTTCATCCGGCCTCGGCGGATGAAACCACCATTGTGACTGACATCGTCAGCCCCGACTGACGGAGATCGTCGACTGTGTCCGCTCAACACACGCGCACCGTCGGCAGCCCGAGCAGCGCGCCGGCCACTCGCCGGTCATCGCCGTGCGGTCGCCCATGGTGTTGAAGGCGGCGTAGTCGATCGCCGGCTCCGGCGCCAGATTGAGTACAATCACCGGCACCTTCGCGCGCATGACGACGGGGAGCACGGTCGACGAGAGGGCGTAGGTCGTGACGTGGAGGAAGATGACGTCGACGACCTCGACGCCCGGTCGCGTCAGCTTCCGCTCGACGCGGCCCAGATAGCCCCGGAGCCGCTCCTGGAGTCCGGCGAACTGCCGCCAGTAGGCCTCCAGGCCGATGCCGAAGAGGCCGATGCGGAGGGGTGGCGTGTCCATGGTACGGGCGAGCGTAGCGGATCGCGCGCCGCGAGGGCTTGGCGCTCCTCAGGCACTTCGCAAGATCGCAAGTTCGCACGATCGCACGATGACACCGAGCCCCCCATCGGTGGTGTGCAGCTCTTCTGCGGACCCCAACTAATCGTTGTGACCCCCCCCTGCCTTTGCTATCATCGGCCAGCCATCATGTCGACGCCGCGAGCCCGGCCCGCTCGCGCGGCCCTCGCGGATTTCGTCCCACTCCTGCTGTCTCGGCGAGTCTGCCCCGAACGACCGGCGGACTCCGCGGGTTTTCGATAGGAGGAGCACGCCATGCGAGCTATCGCCGTCGTCAATCAGAAGGGCGGGTGCGGCAAGACCACGACCGCGATCAACCTCGCGGCGTTCCTTGCCCGGGCCGGCCGACCGACGCTGGTCGTCGACATGGACCCGCAGGGGCACGCGACGCTGGGGCTGGTCAGGAATGCCGACGGACTGTCGGCCACGATCTACGACGTGTTCGCCGCCAGGCTCGACGGTCGCCCGGCGTCCCTTGCCGACGTAACGCTGCGCGTCGGCGAGCGTCTCGACCTGGTGCCGTCGAACATCCGTCTCAGCGCGGTGCCAGAAATCTCGGCTGGGTTCGTCGGCCGTGAGTCCCTGCTTGCGGAGCTGGCCGCCGCCGAACGCGCGCGCTACGCCTACATGATCGTGGACTGCCCGCCGTCGGTCGGCATGCTGACCTTCAACGCCCTGATGGCCTGCACGGAAGCGATCGTGCCGATCGAACCGGGGTTCTTCTCGCTCCACGGCGTGGCCAAGCTGCTCGAGACGCTGGACATGCTGGCCCGAAACGCCGGCCACGTGATCGTGCCGCGCGCGCTCATGACGTTCTACTGCGGTCGGACCCAGTTCGCGCGGGAGATCAGGGAGGAGATCCGGCGCCATCTGGACGACCGGTGCTTCAAGACCGTCATCCGGCACAGCGTGAAGCTGGCCGAGGCGGCCAGCCACGCCCTTCCGATATCGGAGTACTGCCGGCACTCGGTGGGATTCGACGACTACGCCCAGCTGTCGGCGGAGGTGCTCGAGGCCGAGGAATGGCTGCTCTCGCCTCGGGTGACCGATGCTGGCGTTGTCTTCGCAGTCGACGCGCCCGGGGCGCGCGCGGTTCACCTGGCCGGCGATTTCAACGGCTGGGAGGTCGAGGGCCACCAGATGGAGGCTGCGGGGTGCCACTGGAAGAGCGTCCTGAAGCTCGATCCCGGCCGCTACCGGTATCGATACGTCGTGGACGGGGAATGGCGGAACGATCCGCTGAACGCCGAAGTCGAGCCGGCGCCATTCGGCGGCTACAACTCGGTCGTGGTCGTACAGGAACGGCCGGCGGACGACCGGAGTCTCGACGGAGGCGCGATCGATGGCTGAACCCGAATCGCAGCAGGACGCACGTCGGCAACCCGGGCCGGCGCCGCAGGGCGGCGCCACGAACGCTCCCCCCCGCGCGCGCTCGGGCGAGGGCTCGAGGACCTGTCGCACCTGTTCCTCCCGCGGCGCCCTGAAGACGGGCCGGTCGCCGGACCCCGACCTGCACCGAAGGCCGACGCCGGCCAGCCGTCGTCGGAGGAACGCGCCGGCATGATGCTGCTGCGCCCGGCGGGCAGCGTCACGCGAAGCCAGGTGATCGCGGTCATCCAGGAGCCCCGGGACGCCATCGAAGAACATCTCCACGCCATCGACTCGAGCGTCCCGTGCAGCCCGTGCGGCGTCATCGACGTGCTGGCGATCGACGCGGCCAGCCGTCTCGTCGTCATCGACGTCGACGCGTTCACGGCGGACGCGCTCCTGCTGCGGGGCCTCGGTCACATGGAATGGCTCGTCCGCAACGCGGGCACCGTGCGCCGCATGTACCCCGGGAAGAGGATTGATTTCGCCGCGCCCCCACGGCTCATCCTCGTCGCGCCCAGGTTCTCCGCGGCCGTCAGGCACGCGGTGTCTCAGATCGTCGAACCCGAGATCGCCTGCGTCAGGTACCATGGGGTCGACGTATCGGGCTGGACGGGCGTCTTCTTCGAGCCTGTCACCGACGACGGCGGCTAGACGGCCCCGAGTTCGCACGATCGCCAATTCGCAAGATCGCAAGATCGCAACATCGCAAGATCTCGAGATCGCAAGATGAACCCTGTCTCCTCCAAGATCGCCTCCCTGTCGTCGCTCTCCACGGGCCTCCACGACAAGGACTTCCTGCTCACGTGGCAGTACTCCGACGCGACGATTCGCGCGGTGCTGCTGGCCGCGGAGATCCTCGAGGACCTGGCCGCAGCCAGCATCTCGACGCGCGTGTTCGAGACGGGTCTCGGCCTCTCGATCTTCCGCGACAAGTCCACGCGCACGCGCTACGCGTTCCGCTCGGGCTGCAACCTGCTCGGGCTGATGACCGAGGAGCTCGACGAGTCGACGTCGCAAATCGCCCACGGCGAGACGGTGCGCGAGACGGCGGCGATGATCTCCTTCCTCACCGAGGTCATCGGCATCCGCGACGACATGTTCCTCGGCGAGGGCCACAAGTACATGACGCAGGTCAGCGACGCGCTGTGCGAGAGTTCGCAGCAGGGCGTGCTGCTGCAGCGCCCTGCGGTCGTCAATCTCCAGTGCGACCTCGATCACCCGACGCAGAGCATGGCCGACCTCAGGCACCTCGCCGCCACGTTCGGCGGGCTCGAGGCGCTGAAGGGGAAGAAGCTGGCGATGACGTGGGCGTACTCGCCGAGCTACGGGAAGCCGCTGTCGGTGCCGCAGGGGATCGTCGCGCTCATGACGCGCTTCGGGATGAACGTCGTCCTGGCGCACCCGGAGGGCTACGACCTGGTCGAAGAGCCGCTGCAGGCCGCGCGGCGGTTCGCCGCACAGAGCGGCGGCTCGTTTTCGGTCGCCGGCTCGATGGAGGACGCCTTCAAGGACGCCGACATCGTCTATCCGAAGAGCTGGGCGCCGGCTCGAGTGATGCACGAGCGGACGAGACTCCTGCGCGCCGGCGAGACGGCGAAGCTCGGCGACCTCGAACGCGAGGCGCTGGCGAACAACGCGCGCTTCCGGAACTGGGAGTGCACCGACGACCTGATGACGCTGACGAAGGACGGTCGGGCGCTCTACATGCACTGCCTGCCGGCCGACGTGACGGGCGTCAGCTGCAAGGCCGGAGAGGTCAGCGCGTCGGTGTTCGAGCGGTACCGGCTGCAGACGTACCGCGAGGCCGGCCACAAGCCGTTCGTCATCGCGGCGATGATCCTGGCGACGCGGTTCGCGGATCCCGCGGCCGTCCTGCGCGGCTGCCTCGAGAGGAATCGGCCGAGACGGTAGAAGCAGGTGGGAAGGGTTTGCTTCGGGCACATCCCTACGCCGCGGCATAGCGGAGGCCGCCGAAAGCCGTCCATGATCGCAGTTCAAGGCCTCCTGCTCTTCCTCTTCATCCCGCTCGTGCTGTTCCTGCTGCTGCGGCAGCCGGCCGGCCCGGGCTGGTCTGTGGCGATTGGCCTCGCCATCATGTTCGGCCACCGCTTGCTGGCCGCACCCTGGATGGCCAAGTTCGCCGACGTGCGGTGCCTGTGGTGCGGCCGCGTCGGCGCGGGTCGAACGCTGCCCGTGGTCGCCGGGGGCCGCGAATGGCAGATGACCGCGTGCTCGGAGCCGCACGCGGCGCTGGCTGCGAAGTTCTTCGGCTTCGCCTTCCGCTTCCGCATCGTCATCGGGCTCGGAATCTTCGTACCGCTCGCCTGGCTGGTTCTCGCCTCGCTGACCGCCGCAGCCGGGCGGTCGCTGCTGCCGCGCGCCACGAACGCGCTCGTCTTTCGGGTCGTCGTGGCCGCGACGGTCGTCAGCGCGTCGATTGCCCCGTTCGCCTTCAGCCCCTCTGCTCCTGAGCCGCCCCTTCGCTCTCCCTTCCCGCTTCACAACCTCTTTCTGCTCGGCGTCCGCAACGTCCTCTGGGTCTTCCGCATCGTTGGCGCCTGGTGGCTGATCGACGGGCTGATCGTGCTGGCGCGGTAGAGTTGGGAACTCTGCTACCATCTCCCCAGCACACCGCCGGATGCTGCGGCTGGCCCGGAGGCTGTCTATGTCCTCCGACACTGACGACAACAACGCATCTCCGCCGAGACCCGCCCGCCAGCCGGCCGACGACGAGGCTCGAGGCCGCGCTCCCGAGTGGATCGGTCGGACGTTGGGACACTACGAGATTCTCTCGAAGCTCGGCGCCGGAGGCATGGGGGAGGTCTACCGGGCCCGCGACACGGAACTCCATCGTGAAGTCGCGATCAAGGTCCTGGCGGATCGCCTGGCGCACGATCCCGACCGGCTCGCCCGCCTGAAGCGAGAGGCCCGGACACTGGCGGCGCTGAACCACCCGAACATCGCGACGCTGTACGGGTTCGAGTCGTCCGGCAACACCGAGTTCCTGGCCATGGAACTCGTGCCGGGCGACACGCTGGCCGATCTCGTCGGTCGGGGCGCCTTGCCGCTCGGTCAGGCCCTCGCGGTCGCCGGCCAGGTCGCCGAAGCCCTCGAGGCCGCCCACGAGAAGGGCATCACCCACCGCGACATCAAGCCCGCCAACATCAAGGTCACGCCGGAGGGGCGCGTCAAGGTCCTCGACTTTGGCCTGGCCAGGTCCACGGGGGTCGCGGAGGTCGCCGGCACGGCCTCGCTGACGGTCGCGCGGACCTACGACGGCCAGCTCGTCGGCACACCGGCCTACATGAGCCCCGAGCAGGTACGGGCCAGACCGCCGGACCATCGCGCCGACATCTGGGCATTCGGCTGCCTGCTCTTCGAGCTGCTCTCGGGCGAACGGCCATTCGGCGGCGACACGGTCAGCGACGCGCTCGCCAAGATCCTGGAGCGCGAGCCGGACTGGAAGGCCCTGCCATCCACGACACCGGTGGCCATCGTCCACCTGATCCAACGCTGTCTGGCAAAGGACCCGGAGAAGCGCCTGCCGTCGATCGCGTCGGCCCGTCAGACGATTGCGGAGACTCAAAGGCCTGGCTGGCGACCGAGCCGGCGCGATGTCGCCGTGGCTGCCGTCGGAGCCGCAATCCTGGTCGCGGTTGTCAGCGGCTTCTGGCTGATCAGCCGGCGTACGGCCGCTGACCTCCCCTCCGCCTCAAGAGACGGCACCGCGCCGGCGTCCCGCCCGCCGACCGCCGGGAGCGGGCCTGGCCCACCGGCTGCGGCGACCACGGACGCCGCCGCCCTCCGACTCTATCTGCAGGGTCGCTATTACTGGAATCGCAGAACCGAGGAGAACCTGCGTAAGAGCGCCGACTCCTTCCAGCAGGCCATCGACCGCGACCCCAACTACGCGCTCGCCTGGGCTGGCCTGGCCGACGCCTACCTGATGCTCGGCGCGTGGAGCGTCGTCCAGCCGAAGGACGCCTACCCGCGAGCGAAGGCCGCCGCCGAGCGAGCCATCGTGCTCGACGAGTCGTTGGCGGAGCCTCATGCCACCCTCGGCTATCTCAAGACGATCCACGAGTGGGACTGGCCGGGCGCCGACCGGGAGTTCAAACGCGCCATTCAACTGCAGCCCGCCTACAGCACGGCGCATCACTGGTATGCGTACTACTTCCTGACGGTGGGCGATTCGGCCCGCGCCCTCGCGGAGATCGAGCGCGCCCGCGAAGTCGACCCCTTGTCGCAGGTCATCAATGCCGAGGTGGGGTACTTCTACCTGACCGTGCGCGACTATCCACGGGCGCTCGAGGAGATCCGGAAGACCATCGACCTCGACCCGGCGTCTCCCAGGACGCGCCTTCGGCTGGCCGAGGTGTACGCGCTGCTCGGAAGAACCCGCGAAGCGGTAGTCGAACTGCGTGCCCTGCCACTGGACGCAGGCAGTGACTCCGGCCGGGTCGCGTCGGCTGCGGTCATCTACGCCCGGTGCGGCGATCGGACAACCGCGCTGACGCTGATTCGGAGTCTGGAAGCCCAGGCGGCAAAGCGCTACATCATGCCGGCGATCCTCGCCGCGCCGTACGCGGCCATCGGGGACACGGACCGGTCGTTCGAGCTTCTGAACCGAGCCGTCGACGAGCGCTCCCTCGTGCCGTCTTGGCTGCGCCTCCCCCGCTTCGACGCCCTCCGCGCCGCCCCCCGCTTCAAGGCTCTCTTCGACCGCCTTGGGTTGAAGATGTAGACAGGACGTGTGGTATAACGCGCCGGAACGAGACACTCACTGTTTCGAACGGAGACATCCTGTGCGCCGCCTCCTTCCGCTCCTGCTCCTGTTCGTCGTCGGAGTTGCGCTCACGCTCGCCCGGCCGGCCGCCCAGACCGCCGCGCCGGCGACACGCCGGGCTGCAGTCGGCACTCAGAAGGCGCCGCCAGCGCCCGCCGTCTCGCCGAAGATGCCGATGCTGGCCCGAGTCGATCCGGCGCTCTTCAAGGGTTTGCGCTACCGGCTCGTCGGCCCGTCGCGCGGCGGCCGAGTCACCACCGTGACCGGGGTTCCGTCGCAGCCGCGAACGTTCTACATGGGCGTTGCCTCCGGTGGCGTATTCAAGACGACCGACAACGGGGTCACGTGGCGACCAATCACCGACGGGAAGGTGCCGCTCGGGTCGACGGGTTCAATCGCCGTCGCCGACTCGAACCCGAACGTCGTGTATCTCGGAACCGGGTCCGACGGCGTGCGCAGCAACGTCTCGACGGGGCGCGGCGTCTACAAGTCGACCGATGCCGGCGAGACGTGGACGTTTGCCGGTCTCTACAACGCGGGCCAGATAGGTGCGGTGCGGGTCCACCCGGCCAACCCCGACATCGTGTGGGTGGCGGCCGTCGGGGACGCGTTCAAGGCCAACAGCGAACGCGGCGTCTTCAAGACGATCGACGGCGGCAGGACCTGGAAGAAGACGCTCTTCCTCTCGGACACGGTCGGCGCCATGGACGTGGAAGTACACCCGACGAACCCGAGCATCGTCTACGCCTGGATGTCGCGCCTCGAGCGCAAGCCGTGGACGATCATCAGCGGCTCTCGCGACGGCGGTTTCTACAAGAGCACGAACGGCGGCGAGTCGTTCACGAAGATTTCGACGGGCCTCCCGAACGAGTTGATCGGGAAGGGCAATCTCGCCGTCACTGCGGCCAGGCCTGAACGGATCTTCGCCCTCATCGAGGCGAAGCCGGGTGGCGGGTTCTACAGGTCGGACGATGCCGGCCAGACGTGGGCGCTCGTGAACTCGCAGGCGTCGATGATCCAGCGGCCGTTCTACTACACGACGCTGGGCGCCGATTCCACCAATGGCGACGTGGCGTACACGGGCGCCGAAGGCTTCTGGAAGACGGCCGACGGCGGCAGGACGTTCATGTCGCTGCGGACGCCGCACGGCGACAACCACGACATCTGGGTGAATCCGAGGGACGGCAACATCATGATCCAGTCGAACGACGGCGGGGCGAATGTCTCGACCGACGGCGGCCGGACGTGGTCGACGCAGATGAACCAGCCGACCATCGAGTTCTACGGCGTGTGGATGGACGACCAGTTCCCCTACAGGCTCTACGGGGCGCAGCAGGACAGCACGACCATCATCACGTCCAGCCAGGCGGAGCCCTACACGCTGACCGACTGGCGCACGGGACCCGGCTGCGAGACCGGTCCGATCATCCCCCACCCGAAGAACCCCAACATCGTCTACGGGTCGTGCAAGGGCCAGTACAGCGTGATGAACCTCGAGACCGGGCAGGAGAAGAACTACTGGATCGGCGGACAGTCGCTCTACGGCAACCCGGCGAGCGACCTCATCTACCGGATGCAGCGCGTCTCGCCGATGGCGCTGTCACCGCACGACCCGGAGGTGCTCTACTACGGTTCCCAGTACCTGCACCGCACGCGGAACAAGGGCGTGACGTGGGAGCGGATCTCGCCCGACCTGACGGCGAAGCCGGAAGGCACGCAGGGCGTGAGCGGCGAGCCGATCACCCGCGACGTGACCGGCGAGGAGTTCTACAGCACCCTCTACGCCATCACCGAGTCGCCGCTCGAAGCGGGCGTGATCTGGGTCGGTTCGAACGACGGCCCGTTCCACGTGACGCGCGACAACGGCAAGACGTGGAAGAACGTCACGCCGAAGGACCTGCCGCCAGGCGGCCGCGTGCAGTACATCGAGGCCTCGCCCTACCGCAGGGGCTCGGCGTACTACGCGACCTACCGGTATCTGCTGGGAGACTATCAGCCGTACATCTATCGGACCGACGACTACGGCGTGACGTGGAAGCGCCTGACCGACGGCACGAACGGCGTCCCGGCCGACTGGCCGACGCGCGTCGTGCGCGAGGACCCCGACCGCGAGGGCCTGCTCTACGCGGGGACCGAATTCGGGATGTTCATCTCGTTCGACAACGGCGGGCACTGGCAGGCGTTCGACCTCAATCTCCCGAACGTGCCGATCACCGACATCAAGGTCTACAGGAAGGATCTCGTCGTCGCGACGCAGGGCCGGTCGTTCTGGATCCTCGACAACATCACGTCGCTCCACCAGGTCGGCGCGGAGACGACGGCGTCGGAGACGCGGCTGCTGGCGCCTCGCGACGGCTACCGCACGCGCGTGGCCCCGGGCGTGCTCGGCCCGAACATCGAGTACTACCTTCCCGCCGCGCCAGCCGGGGCGGTGACGCTAGAGATCCTGGACGAGAAGGGCGTGGTGGCGAACAGCTACAACAGCGAGACCCCGGTCGGTGGCGCCGGCCTTCGCGGCGGGCGCGGAGGCGCGGGCGGCGGCGCAGCCGAGATGCAGGATCCCGACGCGGCCCCGGCCGGTGGACGGGGGCGTGGCGGGCCGGCGCCCCGCGTGACGAAGAACGCCGGGCTGAACCGTTTCGTGTGGGACGTGCGCAACCAGGCGGGCGTGGCCATGCCGCCGGGCTCTTACCAGGCGAGGCTGAAGGTCGGCGACGTCGCGCTGACGCGGCCGTTCAAGGTGCTCATCGATCCGCGAGTGGCGGAAGACGGCGTCACCGCGGCCGACCTTCGAGAGCAGTACGCGCACAACATGCGGATGCGCGATCTGGTGGTGAGCGTGAACCAGGTCGTCCTCCGCGTCCGCGACGCGCAGAATGGACTCAAGGGCGCGGCCGGCGCCGACGCCGGGAAGGCACAGGCCATCGACGCCGTCGCCGGCAAGCTGCTGACCGAGCCCGTCCGCTACGGCAAGCCCGGACTCCAGGCGCACATCACGTACCTGGCGGGCATGACCAGCGGCGCCGACCAGAAGGTCGGGCAGGACGCCGTTGAGCGCTGCGGCTTGCTGGAGAAGGAGCTGGCGGCGATCAAGGCAGAGCTCGACAGGCTCCTCGGCCCTGGGAAGTAGGGTGGCGCCGACGCGCGGTGCGGCGGGGCTTTAGCCCCGCCACCCCGCGGGGCTGAAGCCCCGCGCCACACCGGAGAGCGCCACACCGAAGAACCGTCCAGCCTCACGTGTCGTGGTCGCTGCCGGAGAACACGACGGCCACCCGCTCGAAGGCGAGCCGCCGGTCGATGCCGACCGCCTTCATCAGCCCGGCCAGACCGGCCGAACCCGTGTGGTCGACGCTCAAGTCGGTCAACTCGCGCGCGAACAGGTTGGCGTCCACCAGGCGGTCCTCGTTGACGACGAGCGGCCAGCCGCCGGTCTTCAGCATCCCCTCGACGACCGCCGCCCAGTCGTAGGTCTCGTCGTCGAGGATCCCGTGCGCGATGCTGCGGGGCGGCTTCTCCCAGGGCCGCATGAACGCGGACCGGTGCGTCCGCGCGTGCCGCAGTTCCTCGTCGATGATGGCGGGGTGGTTCACCATGAGGTCGGCCCGTTCCTGGTCGGACGCCGGGCTGAACCCCTGGTCGATCACGAGCGGCACCCGGGCGAGGATGCGCTCGGCGAGCGCGTCGTACGCCAGCTTCAGCGGGTAGGCACCAACCGTCTGCACGGTGTAGAACCGGGGCAGGCGGTCAATCGCGCCGGCGGCCAGCGCGTCGCCGAATCCCTGGATGACGGAACTCGCCAGCGCTCCGCCCCCGACCTGCAGGAACATCGCGTCGATGCGGTCGGTGGCCCACTGCCGACGCGAGGAGCGCCGGACTTCGGCAATCATCTCCCACGCCAGCGTCCTGCCGCCGTCGATGGTCAGCCCGTTGTCGCTGCCCTGGCAGCAGAACGGGACCGCGCCCTGCGCAACGGCCGATCGGAACGCCACCTGGCAGGGATCGCCGCGCATGCCGGCAGTGCGCGTGCAGACGTGGACCGTGGCGGAGAGCCGGCCCAGCCGCTCCAGGATCGCCTCGCTGGCCGATGAAGGGACGAAGACCTCCAGGGGCCACCCGGTCGCACGGCCGATGATGGCGGCGGCCAGCGCAGCATTGCCGCAGCTGGAAATCGCGAGCGGTGGGCGCCCCTCGGCCGCCGCCGGCCCGCGGCGTCTCGCGTCCGCGAGGAGGTAGAGCATCACGCCCATCAGGTGGCGGGCCTTGTGCGAGCCCCCCACGTTCACCGTCTCGTCCTTCACCCAGATCTCGCCCTCGCCGCAGCCGAGCTTGGCGGCCAGGGCGGGCCAGTGCATGCACGGCGTCGCCACGAACCCCTTGCCGTCGATGCGAGCGATGGCGGCATCGAGTTCCCGGACCAGCTCGACAAACGAGGCGTCGGTTTGTCCGCACTCGAGCGCGAGCGCGTGCGACGCCAGCAGTCGGCGGTAGCGGATGAACGGATTGGCGTCGCCCTCGTCAGCGAGCAGCGCGGACGGCGGGTCTACGCGCCGGAGGACGTGATCGATGTCATCGCCCACGCGCGCGTTCGGACATCGGAACGGCCACCAGTCCGGTCCGGCGGCCGACCGCGTCGTGCCGCAGCCGGCGCATGCGAATGTCAGCATGTGAGACCCGCACGGGCATTGAACTCGTCAATCATGGCGTCCCACGCCGGCAGGATCCGGTGAAGTCCCGTCCAGAAGGATGGCTGCCGGCGCGCGGTGAACTCGGCAACGGTGACGCCCTGCTGCTCGACCCACGTGTAGTAGCCGAGGTTGAAGATACGCCTCCGGTCGACCGCTGACAACTCCAGCAGATGATCGACGCCCGCCCCCAGCATGTGCCGGCCGAACACCTCCCCGGCCGTGACGGCATCGAACCCTCCGGCGAAGCCGCGCAACATCGCCTTGTCGCGCTCGCTGCCGTACATCTCCGCCCCGTCGGTCGCGACGGTCAGTACCAGGTCGTCCGGCCCGAGGTCGAAGTACTTCGCCGTCTTGACCGCCGCCAGGACGTTGCAGATGCTCGACAGGCCGAGCGCGTCGAGCGCGTTCACCAGTGCGGCCGGCACGCCCCGGCGCTCGACCAGGTACTGGCGCCCCGCCGGCGTGTTGAACAGCAGGCCGAGGCTGTCGGTGGCCGCATCCGACACCGCCACGGCAACGTCGGTGTTCATCACGTTGTGGATGAGCGGCACGTGCTTGTCGCCAATCCCCTGGATGTTGTGCTCGCCGAAGCCGTTGTAGAGCAGCGTCGGGCACTCCAGCGCCTCGACGGCGACGATGCGCGCCCCGTAGCGCTCCTTGAGGTAGTCGCCCGCGCCGAGCGTCCCGGCCGAGCCGGTGGCCGAGACGAAGGCGCTCACCCGCGTCTTCCCCGCCGGGTCGAGCGACTCGACGACGCGCTCGAGCGCGCGGCCCGTGCAGCTGTAGTGCGCCAGGTAGTTGCCGAACTCGCAGAACTGGTTGAAGATGATGTTCTGCGGGTCGCGCTCGAGCACCGCGCACGCGTCGTAGATCTCCTTGACGTTGCTCTCCGAGCCCGGCGTCCGGATGATGTCCGCCGGGTCGGTCACCCACGCTTCCAGCCAGCCGAACCGCTCCCGGCTCATCCCCTCGGGCAGGATCGCGACGCCGTGGCAGTTCATGATCCGCGAGATCGCGACCCCGCCGCGGCAGTAGTTGCCCGTGGAGGGCCACACCGCCTTGTGCGCGGTCGGGTCGAACTGGCCGGTGATGATGCGGGGCGCGAGGCACCCGTAGGCCGCCAGCACCTTGTGCGCGCGGATCATCGGGAAGCGATTCCCCAGCGCCACGACGATCGGCGCGGCGACGCCGGTGAGCGACGGCGGCAGCACGAGATGGTCGGGCGTCGGGACGCGGTGGCGGCGGTCCCTGCTGTTGTACCAGTGCACGCGGAAGAGGTTGAGCGGGTGGGGCGCGTCGGGGTCGATGGCGGCCAGCGCCTCGAGGATCTCATCCGGGATGGTCGTCGGGTCGGCCAGCTGTGTGAATGTCGGCAGCCGGACGCCCGCCTCGCGAAACCTCGCCACCGAGTGGTCGTAGACGCCGCGGTCCACGATGTGCGTGTCGATGCCCAGTCTCTTCATGCGTGCCGCCTGCCCTTCGTCACCATCTTGCCCAGAGGCGTGACGCCTGCTCGAGCGCCTCCGCCTCGATGCCGCTGATGTCCCGGGGTGACTGGGTCGCGCCGTCGTCGGCCGCCAGGCGCTCCCGCGACATTCCCAACCGCTCCGCCACCAGGTCCCACCCCGCCTCGAGGCGGCCGGAGGTCGCGGCGGGCGGTTCGCCGGCCGCGGCCGAGGTTTCCGCGAGCGCCTCCGCCTCGTCGCGCATGTTCGACGGAAAGCCGTCGGTGCCGAGCGCCACGCGCGCGGCGCCGGCGAGCGCGCTCGGGTAGCCGACGCGGTTCTTCCGGTTCGACCGCGCGTTCTGCACGAACCAGCAGCCGGCGTCGGACGCGCGAACGACATCTTCCGCCGACAGGTGCACGCCGTGCACGAGGATCGATCCCGGCGGCAGGGCGCCGAGCGCCGTCAGGCGCTGGAGCGGTCCGGCGTAGCCGCGCGCACGCGCGTCCCGCACATCAGCGCCGTCCTCGGCGAGGTGCACCTGCAGCACCGTGCCCAGTTCCCGGCACAGGGAGCCGGCCCGGCGAATGGTCTCGTCCGACACCGTGAAGGACGCGTGCAGGCCGACCACGCCGGCGATGCGAGGACGCCGGTTCCCGCGGATGAAGCGCCGGCACTCGTCGAGCCCCCGCCTCGCCTCCTCCGGCCCGCCGTTGCGCTCGGTCGCGGCGTAGCACAGGAGGGCGGCCATGCCGAATTCCGCGCAGGCGTCGGCGAGAACGTCCAGCGACCCCTCGATGACGTTCGGCGACTCGTGGTGGTCGACGAGCGCCACGGTGCCCGCGCGCCGGGCGTGCGCGAGGTAGTAGCGGGCCCCGGCTCGAAGCGACGCCTCGTCGAGCGCCCGGTCGAGCCGCCACCAGATGCGCTGGAGATTCTGGACGAAGTTCTCCGGCGGCGGGACCGGCGACGGCATCCCGAGCGGCGCGAGGCCGCTGTAGAGGTGGGTGTGCGCGTTGACGTACATACTCAGTAGCTGGCAGCTCTCAGCTCGCAGCTGTCAGCGGATCCGGTGTCACGTGCCATCCGCTGCCAGTTGCCGGCTGCCAGCTGCCCGCTGCCCGACACTCATCGCCCTCGCTGCCGCCGAGTCCCGCATCGGCAGCGTGTACCGGCGGATGCCGTCGAACGCCTCGAGCGCGCCGGCCACGGCCGCGGCCGTCGGCACCAGGCCGATCTCCCCGACGCCCTTGGCGCCGAAGGGACCCTCGGGCTCCGGGTCCTCGACCAGGATGACGTCAATCTCGGGCATGTCACGAGCGCGCAGGACGCCAAGCTCCCTCAGCTTGAACGTCGCCGGCATCCCGTCCACGCAGGCAAGCTCCTCGGTCAGGGCGTAGCCGAGGCCCATGTGGATCGCCCCTTCGATCTGCCCCTCGCAAAGCGCCGGGTTGACCGCGCGGCCCACGTCGTGCGCGGCGACGACGCGCGCCACGCGGCCGTCCTGGTCCAGGATGCAGACCTGCGTGGCGTAGCCGAACGCCGTGTGCGTCTTGATCTTCGGCACGTCCGCGCCCAGTTCTGTCGTGTCGTCGACGAGCACGTCTGCGGCATATACGCGCCCGACCAGATCCGCAAGGCGAAGCCCGGCGTCGAGGTCGGCTCGAAGCTTCGCCGCCGCGCAGACCACCGCCCGGCCGCCGAAGAGCGTGGCCCTCGAACCGGTCGTTTGCCCGCACGCCAGCTGGTAGGTCGTATCCACCATCGGGCGGAAGCAGCCGGCCGGCAGGCCCGTCACCTCGGCGGCAAACTGCACGAGCACCGTCAGCAGGCCCTGCCCCATCTCCGTGTAGCCGTTGTAGACGGACACCGTGAGGTCGGGCTCGACGACCAGCCTGGCCTTGCCCCATTCCTTGGCGCCGTTGCCGATGCCGCTGTTCTTCAGCCCGCACGCGATGCCGACGGCGCGCCCTTCGGCCCGCGCGCGGTCGTAGTGCGGCTTGACCGCCATCAGCGTCTTCCGGATGCCGACCGACTTCTCGAGCACCTGGCCGGTCGAGAACACGTCGCCCACCTCGAGGGCGTTGCGCCACCGGATCTCCCACGGGTCGAGCCCGGTCTTCTTCGCCAGCAGGTCCATGCACCCTTCCATGGCGAAGTGGGCCTGGTTGGCGCCGAAGCCGCGCATCGCGCCGCAGGGAGGGTTGTTGGTGTAGACCGCCATCGACTCGATGTCGATGTGCGCCACCCGGTACGGGCCGCAGGCGTGGCCGGCCGCGCGCTCGAGGACCTTGGCGCCGACCGACGCATACGCGCCCGAATCGCCGAGCATGCGCGCCTTCACGGCGGTCAGCCGCCCCTCGGCGTCGCACCCGACGGCGTATTCCATCCGAATCGGGTGGCGCTTGGGGTGCAGGCGGATCGATTCCTCGCGGCTGAGCGTGAGCTTGACCGGGCGGCCGGTGGCGCGCGCGAGGAGCGCCGTCTGCGCCTGGACCGACATGTCCTCCTTGCCGCCGAACGCGCCGCCGTTGGGCACGAGGGTGACGAACAACTCCTCCTCCGGCATCGCGAGGAACGCCGCGACCTGGCGCCGGTCGTCGAAGATGCCCTGTCCCTGGGTATGGAGGTGAAGGCCGCCACCCGGGCGAGGCTCGGCCAGGGCGCTCTCGGGCTCGAGATACAGGTGCTCGATCCGCTGCGTCTGCCACGTTCCGCGCACGACGTGGGCGCTCGACGCGAGCGCGCGGTCCGCCTCTCCCCGGCGGATCACCGAGTGCGAGAGCAGGTTCCCGTGCCTCGGGTTGACGCGAGGCGCGCCGGGCTCGAGAGACGCCGTCGCGTCGAGCACGGCGGGCAGCGCCTCGTAGTCCACCTCCACGAGCGCGGCGGCCGCTCTCGCAGTGTGCCGGTCGGACGCGGCCACGGCCGCCAGCACATCGCCGACACAGCGGACCTCTTCGCCTTCGGCGACCAGGCCGGGCCAGTCGTGTTCGATCAGGCCGTACCACCGCTCGCCCGGCACGTCCGCCGCGGTCACGACGGCGACGACCCCGGGGTGCGCGCACGCTTTCGTCGTGTCGATGCGGAGGACGCGCGCCCGCGCATGCCTGGACAGGACGAGGGCGCCGTGGAGCAGGCCGGGACGGTCGAGGTCGTCCACGTAGGGTCGCTCGCCGAGCGCGGTGCGCACCGCGTCGTAACGCGCCAGCCTCGCACCGACGCCGCCCTCGGCCGTCGGCTCCGGAATCTCTTCGCCGCGGCGGCCGCGGGCCATCCATTCGATCGCGTCGACGATCTTCCTGTAGCCGGTGCAGCGACAGAGGTGGACGTCGATCGCGCGCGCGATCTCGTCGCGCGTCGGGTCGGGGTTGTGGTCGAGCAGGTACTTCGACCGCAGCGCGATGCCCGGAATGCAGAAGCCGCACTGCACGCCGGCCGCCACCGCGAACGCCCGCGAGAACAGGTGCCGGTCGGACGCCGAGAGGCCCTCCAGCGTGAGCACGGAGTGCCCGGCGGCCGACGCCGCCGCCATCGCGCACGTCACCTTCGCGTGCCCGTCGATGAGCGCGAGGCAGCACCCGCACTGCCCCTGCGGCGAGCAGCCGTCCTTGAGCGACCGGATGCCGCAGCGTTCCCGCAGCGTCTCGAGCAGCGTCTCGTCGGGCCGCGGCTCGACCCGCACCGCTCTGCCGTTCAGCGTGAACTCGACAGACATTGCCGATGTGCCAGTTCGCCAGTTCGCCAGTTCGCAAGATCTTCCTGCGTCAGTATAATCCTCTCGTCCATGCGCACCCTGCTTCGCCACGGGACCGTGGTCAACGCCGACGGGAAGCGCCGTGCGGACGTTCTCGTGGACGGCGAGCGTGTCGCCGCCATCGGCGCCGACCTTCCCGGCCCGGCCGACCGCGTCATCGACGTGACGGGCCGCCTGCTGCTCCCGGGCGGCGTGGACGTTCACACCCACCTCGACCTGCCGGTGGGCGACATCCGGACCTCCGACGACTTCGCCACCGGCACCATCGCGGCCGCGTGCGGCGGAACGACGACCATCGTCGACTACGCCACCCAGGCGAGGGGCGGGTCGCTGCGCGCGGCGCTCGACGCGTGGATGGCGCGCGCGTCGGGCCGCGCCGTCGTCGATTTCGGTTTCCACATGTGCATCGCCGACCTCGGCGACGGTGTCGAAGCCGAAATGGCGTCGCTCGCGGCCGCGGGCGTTCCGTCGTTCAAGCTCTTCATGGCGTATCCCGGGCGCCTGATGCTCGACGATGCCGACATCTTCCGCGTGCTTCGCCGGACGACGGAGATCGGCGGCCTGGTCTGCCTCCACGCGGAGGACGGACAGGCCATCGAGGTGCTCGTCCGCGAGGCTCTTGCCGCCGGACACACGGCACCGGTGTTCCACGCGCGCACCCGGCCGCCGGCGCTCGAGGCCGGGGCCGTCCAGCGCGGAATCGCGCTCGCGGAGCGCGCCGGTGCCCCGCTCTACATCGTCCATCTGTCGACCGCGCTCGCCCTGGAGCACGTCGCGGCGGCCAGGCGGCGCGGCCTGAACATCCTCGCCGAGACCTGTCCGCAGTACCTGCTGCTGTCGGACGCCGCCTACGACACGGAACCGCCGGAAGCCGCGAAGTTCGTGATGAGCCCACCGCTTCGCGCAACTGGAAACCAGGGAGCGCTGTGGGCGGGCCTCGCGCGCGGCGACATCGGCGTCGTGGCGACCGACCACTGCCCGTTCATGACGGCCGACAAGGCGCGCGGCCTCCATGATTTCTCCCTGATTCCAAACGGGATACCAGGCATCGAGCACCGGATGGCCCTCCTCTACGACGCCGCCGTGGTCGGCGGCCGGCTGACGGTCGAGCGATTCGCAGACGTCACCGCCGCCTCTCCGGCCAGGCTCTTCGGCCTGTATCCGAAGAAGGGCGTCATCGCCGAAGGCTCCGACGCCGACATCGTGGCGTTCGACCCGGCGGGCACGACGGTCATCTCGGCGGCGACGCATCACACGCGGGTGGACTACAATCCGTACGAAGGGCGGGTCCTCTCCGGCGCCATCGACGTCGTGCTCGCGCGGGGAGAGGTGATTGTGTCCGGCGGCCGGTTCACCGGATCGCCCGGCCGCGGGCGGTTCCTGAAGCGCGATCCGTTCGCGCCCTGAGCCCTGAGCCTTGAGCCTTTCTTATGCGAACCGTTGGCCGCAACGTCCCGCGCCGTGACGGAATGGAGAAAGCGACCGGGGCGGCGAAGTACGTCGACGACCTGGCCTTCCCCGGCATGCTGTACGGCCGGACGATCCGATCGACGATCGCCTGCGGTCGTATCCGGTCGGTGAACCTGCTCTTCGACCAGGCGGGCTTCACCGTCGTCGATCACCGCGACATCCCCGGGCGCAACGTCGTCGCCCTCATCGTCGACGATCAACCCTGCCTCGCCGAGCGGGTTGTCCGGCACTTCGCCGAACCGATTCTCCTCGTCGCCCACGAGGATCGCGAGCGCCTGATCGCCGCCGACGTCGATGTCGACTATGAACCGTCCGAGCCGGTCTTCGACCCGCTGGATTCGCCCAGGATCTTCAAATCTGTCGCCATCAACAAGGGCGATATCGCGGCCGGCTTCCGGCTCGCCGACGAGATTGTCGAGGGCGAGTACCGGGTGGGCCATCAGGAGCACGTCTACATCGAGACCAACGGCGTCGTCGCCGTTCCGGAAGACGGCGGCATCACGGTGCACGGCTCCCTGCAGTGTCCGTTCTACGTGCAGAAAGCGCTGTGCACCGTGCTCGGCCTTCCGCCGGAGAGGGTCCGCGTCGCGCAGGCGGAAACGGGCGGCGGCTTCGGCGGCAAGGAGGAGTACCCGTCGATTCTCGCGGCACACGCCAGCCTGCTCGCGCTCAAGGCGAACCGGCCGGTCAAGATGGTCTACGACCGCGCGGAGGACATGGAGGCCACGACCAAGCGCCACCCGGCGGTCGTCAGGACGCGGACGGGCGTGAGCCGGGACGGGAGGCTGACCGCGATCGATGTGGACGTCGTGCTCGACGGCGGCGCCTACACGACATTGAGTCCGGTGGTGCTGAGCCGTGGAGTCATCCATGCGAGTGGCCCGTATCGCTGCGACAACGTCAGGGTGACCGGCCGCGTCGCGATGACGAACACGCCGCCGAACGGCGCGTTCCGCGGCTTCGGGGCGCCGCAGACGCAGTTCGCCGCCGAGGTCCACATGGAGCGGGTGGCGGAGCGGCTCGGCATGGACCCCGTGACGCTCCGCGAAATCAACGCGCTCCGCCCGGGCGACGCGACTGCGACCGGCCAGACGCTGGGCCGCGATGCCTCCGCGCTCAGGGTGCTGCGCGAGGCGGTGAAGCGAACGGATTTCAGGCGCCGCCGGCGCGCACTGCACGGCACGAATCGCGGCATCGGGCTCGCGCTCTTCTTCCACGGGGCCGGGTTCACCGGGTCGGGCGAGGTGCGGCTGGCGTCGAAGGCCTCGCTCGAGCTGACCGAGGGCGGTGCGAGGATCCTGGTGTCGACGACCGACATCGGCCAGGGCGCCCGAACCGTGCACGCGCAGATCGTCGCCGACACGCTCGGCCTGCCGTTCGACGCCATCGAGGTGGCGCCGGCTGACACCGCCCGCGTGCCGGACAGCGGCCCCACGGTGGCGTCGCGCACGTCGATGATCGTCGGCGGGCTTCTCCAGCGCTGTGCCGTGGAGATGAAGGGGAAGCTCGGACGCCTGACGCCCCGCGAGTACCTGCGACGCCACGGGCCGCTCGTCGTGACGAAGCAATACGAGCCGCCGACCGCGGCGGCGTTCGACGAGAGCACCTACCGCGGCGACGCGTACGGAACCTACGCGTGGGGGTGCGACGTCGCGGAGGTCGAGTTCGACCCGGTCACCTACGAGATCCGGCCCGTGCGCGTCACGGCGGTGCAGGACATCGGCAAGGCGCTGAATCCAATGCTCGCCGCCGGGCAGATCGAAGGCGGCACGCTTCAAGGTGTCGGGTACGCGCTGCTCGAGGAGGTGGTGGTGCGCGACGGTCGCATGGCCAACGCGCAACTCACCAACTACGTCGTCCCAACCACGATGGATACGCCGAAGATCGACGTGGTGATCGTGGAGAACGCCTACCGGCACGGACCGTTCGGAGCCAAGGGCGTCGGCGAGCTGCCGTTCGACGGGGCGGCCCCGGCGATTGCGAACGCCGTCCGGCATCTGGGCCTGGACGTCCACTCGCTGCCGCTGACGCCGGAGCGGATCATGATGGTCAGCCGGCAGCCGTCAGCTGGCAGCCGGTAGCGGATTGAAGTGGCCAGTTGCCAGTGGTCAGTGGGCAGTCTGTCACGCGTGCCAGACTGACAACTGACAACTGACCACTGGCAACTGACAATGACTCGAATAACGGAGACCTGCCGTGCGATTCGTACTGAACGGCAAGACCGCGGACGTCCGGGCGCACCCGATGAAGCGGCTGCTCGACGTGCTGCGCGAGGAGTGCGGCCTGACCGGCACCAAGGAAGGGTGCGGCGAGGGCGAGTGCGGCGCGTGCACGGTCCTGCTCGACGGCCAGGCCGTCAACGCCTGCCTGGTGCCGTTCGGCCAGGTCCGAGGCCGGTCGGTGAGGACGATCGAGGGCCTCCGCGGCCGGCACCCGCTGCAGCAGGCATTCGTCACCGAGGGCGGCACGCAGTGCGGCATCTGCACGCCCGGGATGATCATGGCGGCTGCCGCGCTCCCGAAGAACCCGTCGCTCGACGATGTGCGCGCCGGCCTCGCGGGCAACATCTGCCGGTGCACGGGGTACGAGGGGATATACCGCGCCGTGCGGAAGGCGCACCGCGCGCGGCTCACGGCTCACGGCTCACGGCTCAAGGCTCAGACACGGACGAGGAAGGCGGCAAGATGAGAACGGCCATCTCGACGCTCGAACTCGTCGAGCCGCGGTCGCTGACGCACGCGCTCGAGGTGCTCCGCGACCGGCAGCCCATCGTGCCGCTCGCCGGCTGCACCGACGTGTATGTGCTGCTCAACGCCGGCTCGGCGCCTGGCTCGCGATACCTCAACCTCTGGAACCTCGACACGCTGCGGGGCATCAGCCTGCGCACCGGAACGGTGTCGATCGGGGCGTTGACGACGTTCAGCGAGATCATGCGGTCGCGCGTCGTTGGCAAACGGGTGCCGATCCTCGCGGCCGCCGCGCGCGAGATCGGCGCCGTGCAGATACAGAATCGGGGCACGCTTGGCGGCAACGTCGCCAACGGATCGCCGGCCGGCGACAGCCTGCCCGTGCTCGCCGCGGTGGACGCGGTCGTGGTGCTCAAGAGCGCGTCGGGCGTCCGTCGTGTGCCGTTCAACGGCTTCTACACGGGCTATCGCCAGACCGTGATGCGCCGCGACGAGATCGTCGCGGCGATCGAGATCCCGCCGGTGGTGGGCCGCCAGTGGTTCCGCAAGGTCGGCACGCGCGCGGCGCAGGCGATCTCGAAGGTCGTCATGGCGGCCGTCCGGGCGCCTCACCCGCGCATCGCCTTCGGCAGCGTGGCACCGACGGTCGTCCGGGTGCCACGTACCGAAGAGGTGCTCGCCAGAGGCGGGTCGATCGACGAGGCCGCGGCCGCGCTCGTCACCGAGATCACGCCCATCGACGACATGCGGTCCACGGCCGAGTACCGCCGCCGCGTGGCGTGCAACCTGCTGCGCCAGTTCTGGACGGAGACGCCATGAGCCGACCGCCGCGGCGAGCCGCTGAGCGACCTTCGATGAGACGTCAGTCGTCCCTCGACGCCGCTCGGGACGACCCTGAGCGAGCGCGGCGAGTCGAAGGGTCGTGGCCCGGTTCGTCGCTCCGGGCTCCGGTTCGGCCGACCTCACAGTCGCCCTTTGCGCCGACCCGGTCCGCGCCTGCCTCTCTCGTGGCGGTCGCAGGTCGCAACGCACAAGGCGGCCGGGTCACTTACCGCGCCCACATCCTCACGCCGGTGGGCGACCCGTCGACAGGCTCGGGGTCGCCCCGGGCATCGTCGAGGGGCGACTCCGGCTGGGCCGACTGGACCGACGGCCGCCTCGACGTCGTCGATGGAAAGATCGTCCACGCCGGCCCATGGAGGAAGCACGGTTCCGAGTCGGCGCCGCCGCGGCACTACACGGATCTTCGCCCCCACATTCTGTTTCCGGGTCTCGTCGACACGCACGCCCACGTTCCCCAACTCCCGATTTGCGGCGTCCACCCGGAAGACCTTCTCGAGTGGTTGCGCAAGTGGACGTTCCCGCTCGAGAAGCGCTTCCGCGGCGAGCGCGCGCTCGCGCTCTCACGCGACTTCATGCACGAGATGCTCGTGCAGGGCACGACGACGGCCGGCCTCTACACGTCGGCGTGGCCGGACTCGGTGGAGGCCTGCTTCGCGGCGGCCGAGGAGGTCGGCATCCACGCCTGGATCGGGCCGCCGCTGATGGACGACGGGGCGTATCGCCAGGTCACGACGAAGCGCGTGCTGGAAGAAGCCCGCGCGCTGGCGACGCTGGACCGCCCGAAGCTGCGCTTCGCGGTGACGCCGCGCTTCGCGCTCTCGTGCACGCGCGAGCTGCTCGAAGGGTGCGGCGACCTCGCCCGCGAGAAGAACCTCCCCATCCAGACGCACCTGGCCGAACAGCAGGACGAGTGCGAGGCCGTGCGCGAGCGCTTCGGCGAGGAGTACCTCGAGGTCTACGAGAAGGCCGGCCTCGTCACGCCGCGGAGCCTCTTCGCGCACGCCATCTGGCTGACCGCGCGGGAGTGGCGGCGCCTCGCGCCGTGCGCCATCGCCCACTGCCCGACGTCGAACGTCTTCCTCGGCAGCGGCGTGATGAACTGGCATCGCGCCAGGGTGGCGCGCGTCGGCCTGGGCTCGGACGTCGGCGCCGGGCCCGACCTCTCCGTCTTCCGTGTCGCCCGCATGTCGTGGACCGTGCACCTGCTCGAGGGTCGGGCGCCGAGCCCGGCCGAACTTCTGCGGACGGCGACCGTCGGCGGTGCGGAGGCGCTCGGGTTCGACGACGTCGGGAGCCTGGAGAAGGGGAAGGCGGCCGACTTCATCGTGCTCGACTGGCGGCAGATCGTGCCGGCCGGTGCGCCGACCACCGAATCGACCGACGACCTGTTGTCGCGCATCCTGCACCGGGCGACGCGGTCGACGGTCCGGCAGGTCTACGTCTCCGGCGTGCTGCGCCACCAGCGGGCGTAGGGCGTCATCCCGCCGAGAGCAGATCGCTCCCTGAGTGATTCCCATCACGAACGGCCAGCCCCATCCTGGGTTTGCGCTCGTGCGGGCGCGGCCCCCTGTGCCTCCACGCAACGAATCGGCGCTGTCACCAGAACTGCCGCCGGAACATCGGTCGGAATCGCGCCTCGCGCAGGCTCTACTTCAGCGTGATCGTCGCTTCAACGGGTGTGTCCGCCGTCGAGGATCCGACGAGGATGCGGTAGTTCCCGGCGTCGGCCCGCCACTGGCGGCTGGAGGTGTCCCAGGTACGAGAACGCCCGCGCGTCGAGCTCGACGGTCACCCGCCGCACTTCGCCGGGTTTGAGCTCCACTCGCGCGAACCCTTTGAGTTCCTTCGGCGGCCTCGGCACCTTCGGCGTGACCGGAGCCACGTACACCTGGGCAACCGCCGCGCCGGCCCGTGACCCGGTGTTCGTCACGTCGAACGACACGGTGTAGGCGGGTCCCGTCGTCTCCGCCTTCGGCGTGACCACCGGCTTGCCGAACGAGAACGTCGTGTAGGAGAGGCCGTACCCGAACGGGAAGAGCGGCGCCACCTTGTCGCGCTCGTAGCCGCGGTAGCCGACGAACACGCCGTTCGAGTACGGGACCTTCTTCGTGCCCGGCGCGGGATAGTAGCTGTCGTGGTTCGGATTGTCCGCCCACGACTTTTCGATCGTGATCGGCAGGCGGCCCGAGAAGTTGGCGTCCCCGACCAGGAGCTGGCCGAGCGCCGTCCCGCCCTGCTGGCCAGAGAACCACGACATGACGACGGCCGGCACCGAGTCGAGCCATCCGGCCATGTCCACGCCGCCGCCCGAGGTGATGGCGACGATGGTCTTCTTGTTGACGCCGACGAGGCCCTTGATCAGGAGATCCTGGCCTCCCGGCAGGGCGAAGGGACGGTCGCCGCTCTCCGATTCGACCTGCGCGTCGTAGCCGAGCGCCGCCACGACAACGTCGGCCTTGGCCGCGATGGCGAGGGCGGCCGGCTCGACGATGGACTGCTCGGGCACGATGCCCAGCCGGACGAAGACCCCGGTCGACCCGGGGATGACCCGCCGCGAACACTCGAGCACGACCTTGTGCGGCCCGGGCGTGAAGGTCAGCGTCGTCTCGGTGAGCTGCGCCTTCGGCACCTCCCAGTTGTCGAGAACCGCCTTGCCGTCCACCATGGCGCGGCAGCCGCCCTCGCCGCGGAAGTCGAAGAGGAAGAACCGGTGCGGCGTGGAGTCGGTGGGCGTGAACCAGCCGGTCCAGCGCGCCGACGAGAACGCACCGGTCGGATTGGTGCTCGGTCCCGGCGGTACGTACGGTCCCACGAGGTTGATCCGCTCTTCGACGCGCGTGGCGGCCGGCCGGCCCTCGAGCGCGAGGTTGCCGAAGACCTCGAGCACGACCCCGGCGCGTCCGCCGTTCTGTTCCGTCGTGAAGTTCGTGCGGTTGGCCAGCTCCGCGAAGGTCGGAAGCCCTCGATGGTGGAGGACCGTGACGTTGGGGCCGAGCGCCGCTGCGATGCCTTCGAGCTGGCTCACCGTCCTGTACGGCTGCACGCCGGCGCTCCCGCCGCCCACGGGCACGCCGGGATGCGCGAGCGGGCCGATCACGGCAACCGTCTTCAGCCGCGTCCGGTCGAGCGGCAGGACCTGCCCTTCGTTCTTCAGGAGCACCATGCCCTGGCGGGCCGCCTCGAGGGCGGCGGCGTCTCCCCGCGGGTTGAGCGTGGGAATCGCCAGGTCGGCCTGCTCGCGGTCCAGCCACCCAAACCGGGCCGCCACGCGCAGGATCCGCCGGACCTTGTCGTCGATGGTCGACGCCAACACGACGCCCGACTTGACCGCGGGGAGCAGCACGGTGCGGTTCATGAAGACGGCGCTCGGCATCTCGAGGTCCTGGCCGGCGTTCGCGGCGCCGACGCCGTCGTAGGTCGCCTTCCAGTCGGACATCACGACGCCGTCGAAGCCCCAGTCCTTCTTGACGACGTCGGTGATCATCGGGCCGTTCTGCGAGGCGTGAACGCCGTTGATGAGGTTGTACGACGTCATCAGCGCGCCCACCTTCGCCTCCTTCACCGCGGCTTCGAATGCGGGGAAGTAGATCTCCCGCATCGTCCGTTCGTCGAGAACCGAGTCGGTCCGGTTCCGGTCGAACTCCGAATTGTTCGCGAGGAAGTGCTTCACCGTGGCGCTGACGCCCTGTCCCTGCATCCCCTTGATGTAGCCGACACTGATGCGACCCGCGAGCAGCGGATCCTCGCCGAAGTACTCGAAGTTGCGGCCGTTCATCGGCGCGCGGTAGATGTTTACGCCGGGCCCGAGCAGGAAGTGAATGCCGCGTGCCCTGGCGTCGCGGCCGATCTCGACGCCCACCGTCTCGGCCAGGGTCGGGTTCCAGGTGGAGGCCAGTGCGATGCCGGCGGCCATGGCCGTGGACGGCGACGTACCCCGTACGCCGAACGGGCCGTCGGCCATCCTCAGCGCCGGGACGCCGAGGCGGGGCACCCCGCGCACGAAGAACCAGTCCGTCCCGCCGATGTAGTCGATCTTCTCTTCGAGCGACATCTTCGACACGATAGTGTCGATGCGCTTTTCGGCGTCCGGTCCGGTCATGCCAGCGGGCGCCGTCCCAGGTGTGGCGTCCGCGGCAGGAGGCGGGGCCGCCGACCGGCTGCCTGACCCGCACGCCAGCGCGAGCGTGAGCGTCGTCACCAGGAGGAGTGCGAGGGCCATGCGGCCGAGGACGTCCTTGTTCGACATGAGTGGCTCCATTCCGACGAGTACCGGCGGTTTCGAGACCGGCGGACCGGATCCACCGGTTACGTCCACCGCGCATTCTAGCCCAGCCGCGCGGTCGCCATACCGAGGGAATCTGGCGAGGGAATCTGGCGTGGGAATCTGGCGAGTGCGGGAGTCCGGCGACGGGATCAGGGGAGGAAGACGAGAGCCCGGACCATGGCCGTGCCGACCAGGGACAAGCCAGGCGCAGGAGAGAGAGGCGCAGTCGCGGCGCGCGGAGCTGCAGGGGACGTCATGCCCGCCTGCAGCTCCGGTCTGATGTTCGAACCTACTTGCCGGCCTTGAGTTCAGCCAGCCGAGCCTTGAGTTCCTGCTGCATCTGCGCCAGCTGTGCGAGGTCCTGCTGGAACTTCTCTTTCTCCACCGGGTCGGTGATGTCCTGGATCTTCGCCGACATCACCTCGATGGTCTGCGTCACCTTCTTGAGCGCCTTCTCGACGGAGACCGGGTCCGAGGGGTCGATGGACATCTTCTTGGTCCGGGGGAAGTTCTCCCGCAGTTCCATCATCTTCTCTTTGATCGCCTGCTTCTCGGCCGGGTCGCTGGTGGCCTTGTAGGCCTCTTCGAGGGCGACCATCTGCTTCTGATACTCGAATTCCTTCTTCTTCAGCTGCTCGATGATCTTGGCCTCGTCCGCCTGCGCCTTCTTCGCGTCGGCGGGCGCGGCCGTCACGGTGCCCGGCGTCTTCGCGCCCTGGGCCATCGTGACCTGCGGTTCGGCGAACGCCACGACCAGCAGTCCGAGAGCGGGCAGGGCCAACAGGTATTTGAGGACGGTCCACGGGCCGGATCGTCGTGTCATCATGGCGAGTCTCCTCTTGATCTGCGATTGACGGAGGTGGTGCGCGAATTCGAGCGACCTGGCGCCTAGGTGCTGCTCGAAGAGAACCTGCCTATAGGTGAACGGGTCGAAGCCTTGCGCAAGGACTTCCCGGTCGGCGAGGTATTCGTGAAGCTCCTTGATGGAGCGCTTGTAGAGCCAGATGAACGGATTGAACCACTGCGCGATGGCCGCGAGGTGGATGAGCAGGATGTCCAGGGAGTGTCGCTGCTGGATGTGCGTCCGCTCGTGGGCCACCACCTGGTCGAGCACCTGCTCGTCGCCCTCCGCCGGACGATGGACGAAGGCGGTGCGGAAGAAGGAGAACGGAGGGCAGTCTTCGTCGACGTAGACCACCCGGACGCCGTCGCGGTGGACGACCGGGTACCGCCGGGCGATGAGGACCAGGTGCGCCAGGTGCCAGGCGAGCCTGAGGAAGACGAACGCCGCGCCCGCGGCGTAGAGCCAGAGGAGCGGCTGCTGCCAGTCCCATCCGCTCACGGTCGCAACGGTGGCACCGAGGTCGCTCGGGGAACCCGCCGGGACGATCACCCGCCGGAACGGCGAGGTGACATGGAAGAGCGGGATCAGGTGCGCCGCGACCAGGGACGCCAGCAGGTAGAGCCGGCCCGTCTGGAAGTGGGTGTCGTTCTTCAGGGCCAGCCGATACACCCCGTAGAACACCGCCATGGCAGCGCCGGATTCCGTCAGGTACCACAGCAGGCCGCTCATGCCTTCCGTCCTTTCTTTCTCTCGATTTCCTCGCCGAGCGACGTCCGAATCTCCTCGAGGTCGGCGAGGGTCAGGTGACGGTCCCCGGCGAAGAACGACACGAGCTCCTGATACGAATTCCCGAAATAGCGGTGGACGAGGCTCTTGAGGTACTCCCTCCGGTACTCGTTCATCGTCACCACCGGGAAGTACTCGTGCGTCTTGCCATACGCCTTATATGAGACGAATCCCTTGCGCTCGAGGATGCGCACGATGGTGGAGACGGTGTTGTAGGCCGGTTTGGGTTCCGGAAGCTCCTCCAGGACGTCCTTCACCAGCCCCCGGCCGAGCCTCCAGAGGACCTGCATGATCTGCTCTTCCGCCTTGGTCAGTTCCTTCATGGACCCAGGATCAACCTAACGTCTTAGTTTGTCAACTAATAATTTAGTTCACAGCGGCACGGACGGTCCGGCGGCGTGAGCGGGTCGGTTGTGCCCTACACCGCCGGCCGCGCCAAGCGTGCGACGGTCTCGATGAGCGATCGGAGTTGCCAGGGCACCCGCGGTGCGTCCGGCCGGTTCGCCGCCTCGAGCACCGCGAGGGCCAGGCCCGGCTTCGAACGGGCGTGGATGGCCCGGTGGATGACGGCCGTCGGCCGCTCGCGCATCTTCCGGCCGCGCGGGCCTGGCGGAGGGACCCCGGCCAGGGATCGGTAGACGTCGGCGTAGCCCTGGCGGAAGAGGCAGTGCTCGATGTCGGGCTCCTCGAGCATCGTGACCCGGTCTTCGATCGGCCGCCCCTTGAGGTGCGCTCTCGCCGACGTGACGTACGCGAACCCGGCCGCGTCGCCGTCGGCCAGCAGGTGCCACTCGATGCCGAGATCGTTGGCCAGCCGCAGCAGCGCCCGCAGCCCGCTCTGCGCGAACTCCACGCACCGGATGCCCTCGGACGGGAAATCGCAGCCGGAGATCTGCGCCAGCTCGGGCAGCAGCCACGCTTCCGTTTCACCTTCGACGAACAGCCAGCATCGGGCGAACAGCGCGCCGGCCCTGTTGATCCGGACGTGGTAGGCAATCCGTCGAAGGTCGTCCACCGAGTACCGGGCGGAGTCGATGCGGTATACCCGCGTCCCGAGGCGGTCGGTCACGATGCGGCGAATCGATCGCAGCGGGACCGCCGCCAGCAGCTCGCCCGAGTTCGTCGTCAGGATCCTCTGGGCGGGGAGCTTCGAAATCAGCTCCCACATCGCCGACAGCGTCGTCGGGTGCAGGTGAGCCTCGACGTCCTCGAGCACCAGCAGCGGCTGCGCCTCCTCCGGAAGCGAATGCCGCTCTCTGGCCTCGAGAATGGCGCCGATCAGCCCGAGGAACGCGAGACCGCGGGTGCCCGTGCCCTGCTTGATGCTCGACAGCAGCGGCTCGGTCTGCCTGACGCTCGGACTCGGGGTCTCGGCCAGGTCGCTCATCGAGGCGGGCGATGGCCAGACTGGCGCGCGGCGGAAGGGGCCGCGGGCGGCGAGGTACGCGTCGGCGGCCTCGAGGCCGCGGCGCAGCTCATCGTCCTGGATGTCCGACGCGCCCGTGAGCCGGTCGTAGATCAGGCGGATCTGCTGTGTGAGCTGCCGGGCCACCGGGTCGGTCGCGTCGGCGACATCGGCGCCGCCGGCCGCCGCGGCGGCGGCTCTGCCACGCGGATCCTGCTCGACGTAGCGGTTCGCCCGCAGCCTGAGCATCGGCGTGAGCCGGCGCCACGCGGCGAGCAGTCCCGCCTGCTGGCCCGATGTCAGCCCGTCGGCACCGGCGAACGTCCACCGCGCCTCGACCGCGCCCGAGTCCGCACGGCGAGTGCCCGCCACTTCGAGCCGAATGGTCGGCCGACCCGCCGGGCCGCTTCGGACGAACGGGCGAAAGGCCGCCCGGACCGGGTCGGCCCACTCCGCGTCCGTTCCCTCGAACGAGAGCGCGATGCCGAGCGTCTCGGACGGCGGCGCCTGTCCTTCCTGGCGGAAGTCGCGGACCTCGAGCGTGACGATGTCGTCGCGCCCGCCGCAGCAGATGGCCACGGCGTCGAGCAGCGTCGTCTTTCCGGCGCTGTTCTCCCCGATGAGCGCCGTCGTCTCGTCGAAGTCCACCACGGCGGACCGCAGCCCCCGGAAGTTCTCGATTTCGATGCGTCGCAGCAGCATGGGAGGATTCTCCGGGCGACCCGGATGGTACAGGTACTTTCCCCAGACGCGCAGATTCCGCGGCCCGGACCGACCGTGCGGGGACTATAATCGCCCCCGCACCGGTTGCGCGCCACTGGGCGCAGCGCCCGCCTATCGTTGGTTCAACACTCCAGGCAGGAGGAATGTCATGACACCGCTCGAGATCCTGAAGGAAGAAGCGGAGGCGATGTACGGCGTGACCGATGCGCTGTTCCGGCGCGTCGAGCCGGGCATGCTCGCGTGGAAACCGGCCACCGGGCAGAACTGGATGACGGTCGGCCAGCTGCTGATGCACTGCACCGGCTCGTGCGGCGCGTCCATGAAGGGCTTCATCACCGGAGACTGGGGACTGCCGGAAGGGGTCCGCTTCGAGGACATGAAGCCGGAGGACATGCTGCCGCCCGCTTCGCAATTGCCCGCGGTCGAGAGCGTGGATCAGGCACGGCAGCTCCTCGCGCAGGATCGAGAATTGGCGATGAAGCAGCTGGCGGCGCTCGACGAATCGAGGCTGCTCACGGACCGTTTCCCGGCGCCGTGGGGCGGCCCGAAGGTCACGCTGTTCCAGCACCTGTACAACATGATCGGGCATCTGGGCCAGCACAAGGGGCAGCTGTTCTACTACCTGAAGCTCCAGGGTCAGGACGTGAACACGGGCAGCCTGTACGGAATGTGAGACGCGCGGCGCCGTTGTATGATCGACGCGATGGCGGGCAGAGGAAGTCGAACGCTCGTTGGCGCGGCGGTCGTGCTGGCTGCGGTGCTGCCGGGCGCGGCGTGCCGTTCCGGTGAGCAGGCGGCCGCGAGCAGGCCGGCGGCTCCCGGCGCGCGGCCGTCGATCCTCCTGGTGACGCTGGACACCACTCGCGCGGACGCCATCGGTCCCGGCGCGGTCGGCATCGAGACGCCGGCGTTCAACACTCTCGCCGCGCGCGGCGCGCGGTTCACCCAGGCCTACGCCGCCGTCCCCGAGACGCTCCCCTCGCACGTGACGATGCTGACCGGCGTCTTCCCCGCCACGCACACGGTCCACGAGAACGCCAGGCCGATCCCCGCCACCACCGAGATGGCGGCCGAGCGTCTCCGCAAGTCCGGCTATCGCACCGCGGCCGTCGTGTCGTCGTTCATCCTCGCCCGCCAGTTCGGTCTCGCGCGCGGGTTCGACGCCTACGACGATGCGCTGCCCCAGGGGGCGGTGGAGCGGGCAGCGCGGGAGACCACCGATGCGGCCCTCGCGTACCTGTCGCGGCCGGCCGCGCAGCCGCTCTTTCTCTGGGTCCACTACTTCGACCCGCACTATCCCTACACGCCTCCAGAGCCCTATCGCAGCCGTTTCCCGGGCAAACCGTACCTCGGCGAGGTGGCGGCGATGGACGCGCAGCTGGGCCGGCTGGTGGCGGCGTTCGAGCAGGGCGTGACAGGTCAGTCGGCGATCGTCGTCGTTGGCGATCACGGGGAGGGCCTCGGGGACCACGGCGAGGCGCTCCACGGCAACCTCCTCTATCAGTCGACGATGCACGTGCCGCTGGTCGTGGTGGGCCCTGGCGTCGCGCCCGGAGTCTACGACACGCCGGTCAGCGCGCGCCGGGTCTTTCACACGCTCGTCGACTGGGCAGGGACGCCCGAGTCGCTCAGCCTGCGGCGTCCCGTCACCGAGGTCGTCGTCGGCGAGGCGATGAAGCCGTTCCTCGAGTACGGCTGGCAGCCGCAGGTGATGGCCGTTTCTGGCCGTCACAAGTCGATTCTCTCCGGCCGCGTCGAGATCTACGACGTTGTCGCCGACCCGGCCGAGGCGCGCGATCTGGCGGCCGACGATCGGACCCGCCCGCCGGTGCCCGCAGCGCTCCGCGACTATCCCGTGCCGTCGCCCGCGCTGTCGCGGCCGCCGGAGAACCTCGACGAGAGCGCGCGGAAGGCGCTCGCCAGCCTGGGCTACGTGAGCGCCACGGCCGCGCCGGAGGTGAGGAAGGGAGCGCCGAGGCCGGCGGACATGGTCCGGCTCTTCGACGCGATCGAGAAGGCGTCGGGCCTGTTCGTCGCCGGCCAATACTCGGCGGCGATCCCGCTGCTCGAGAGGATCCTCGCGGCCGACCCGTTCAACCTCGACGCGGCCCTGCGGCTCGCGACCGCGCATTCCTCGCTCGGGCGCGACGCGAAGGCCCTCGAGATGTTCAAGCGGGCGGCCGAGATCTCACCGACCTCGCCCGATGTCCGCACCTACCTCGCGCTGCACCTCGCGCGGACGCCGCAGTGGGAGCAGGCCGTCCCCATGCTCGAGAAGGTCCTTGCCGACTCGCCCGACCGCGTGCCGGCGCTCGAGGCGCTCGCGAGGCTGCGTGAACGTCAGGGACGGGCGGAGGAGGCGGTGGCGCTCAGACAGAGGGTCTACGCGCTGCGCGCGCCGACCGCCGCGGAGCTGGCCGAACTCGGTGAGCTGCAGATGGGGCTGGGGCGCACCGGGCCGGCCATCGACGGCTTCGAGCGCGCGAGGGCGCTGGCGCCCGATCGGTTCGCCAACGACTTCGAGCTGGGCCTGCTCTATCTCGACGCGAGGCGGTTCGCCGATGCGCGCGACGCGCTGGACCGCGTGCCGCCCACCCACCCCGAGTATCCGATGGCGCTCTTCAAACGCGCGCAGGTGTCGGTGCTGCTCGGCGAACCGGACCGTGCCGATCGCATCCGGCGCGCCCGCGAGCGCGCGGACGCCACGACGCGGCCTCTCATCGAGCGGGAGAAGCTCTTCCGGCAGCCGGAGTAGGGATCAGTGGTCGGTGGCCACTGCTCTGTCGGCCGAAAGCCGGGAGTCGAAAGCCGAAAGCCGTCTTAGAACTGGAACCTCACCGCCAGCTGCAGGCGGCGCGGGTCGTAGTACGACCGCGGCGTGCCGAAGGTCGATGTATGGAAGGCGGGCTGGTAGTTGTAGCCCGTCTGCTTGTCGAACACGTTGAAGACGTCACCGGCGACCTGGACCGAGTACCGCCCCTTCAACCGGAAGTTCTGGGTGTAGTTCAGGTCGAGCTGGTAGTGCGTCGGCGTTCGGCGCGACCCCGCCGGTTCGGCGTATCTGGAGGTGTCGCTCGTGTTGGACGTGAACGCAATATACGGCTCGTAGCTCCACATCTCCCAGGGCTGGCCCGACTGTACGATGCCGTAGGCGCCGACCGTCGCGTTCCAGTTGAAGATGTAGTAGCCGTACGCCTTGAAGGCCGCCGGACGGTCGCCGCGCATCGTGCCGTCGCGGAAGTTCCACAACTGCCGTCCCGCGCCGTCGCCGATGAACGACGACCCCATGAAGACGGCCGCGTCGTTGCCGGTCGTCGTGTTGTCCTGGTCGAAGTTCCCCGTATACCTGGTCCACGTGTACGACCCGCGGACGTAGATCTTGCTGGTCCGGTAATCGGCCTCGGCTGTCACCTCATGGTACTTCGTGTACGCGCCGTCGAGTTCGGCGATGACATAGCTGGAGCCGCTGCCGATCTGGGCCAGCATGTCGTTGAGGTTGGCGATGTACGGCGTCCGGGGGATGTCGGGAGGCGGCGCGTAGGCCACGCGCGCGGTGTTGTTGGTATCCTCCCAGAAGTGATCGGCATAGCGGTAGCGGTAGTAGACCCGCCCCGACAGCGCCGGGGTGAATTGCCTGGCCGTGCCGGCCAGGTACTCGGTCGTGGTCCTCGGCGTCATGTCCTGCACGAACATCTTGCCGGACGACGACCCTCTGGGGACCGACCCGAGCAGCAGGCCGTCCCGATCGAAATAGGCGTCGATGAAGAGGTTGTTCGTGTTCCGGTCCCACGACGCAGCTCGCGGCAGGGAGCTTGCGGACGGTGTGTAGCGAGCATAGCTGGCATACACCGTGTCCCTTCCGTTGTAGGCCCAGGTCGTCGAGAGCCTCGGCTGCAACGTCTTGCTGAACGGCATGGAGTACATCTTGTACTTGTTGCCGGGCGCCGCGACGAACCCTGACACCTTCGACGAATCCTCCCGCAGGCCCTGGCCGTAAAGGTCGTCCCTGCTCATCAGGAGCCCGGCATTGAACACGAGGTTCTTCCAGGTAATCGTGTCGTTCGCTTCGAGGTTGAGCGACTTGTACTCCGAGTGGAGCGTCGCCACCTGGCCGGTCGTCTGCTGCAGGTAGGTGGCCAGGTAGTAGGCCGCCGAGCTCGCCGGGAACGCGCCCGTCAGCCGCCCGCCGGGGACGCTGATCGTTCCCCAGCCGTTCGACGTCCGGAGCAGGTCCTCCGAATCCGCGGACCACTGCAGGCCGGCGTGCAGGTCCTGCCGCACGGTGCTTCCGAGCGTGAGGTTGTACGCGCCCTGGATGGCGTCGCGGTAGAAGTTCTGATCGTTGAACTCCGTGTAGTAGCCGACCGTGCCCCCGCCGGTCTTCTGGCCGGTCGTCGCCGACGTGTATCCGTACCTCTGGATCAGCGGCGCGATGAAGTTGTTGAAATTGTCCTGGCCGGTAATGGGCACGGGCACGCCGAGCTGGCCGATCTTGTCGAGGTTCGCGACGTCGAGGGGAGCCCCGGCGACCTGGCTGGGCACCGCGGTGGCCACGTAGTCTGGCCGTCCCGTCGTCGGGTTTGCGAAGTACGTGTACTTGAACGTCGCGAAGCTCCTCGCGTTGATGACCCAGGAGCCGTCGGCCGTTCCGATCTTCTGCCACGCTTCACTGCCGCTCCCCGTCGTGGGCGCCGCGGTCTGGCCGAACGTCGAGCCGGTGTCCAGGCGGTGGGACTGGCGCCAGGTGATGTTCACCAGCACCGCGTTGATCGGCGTGATCGTGCCCTTGACGAACCCCTCGTTGCGGACGCTCTCGTAGTCCGGCAGCTCGCCGTAGACGTTCGAGGCGTTGTGCCGCGTCACGGTCGGCCGGTAGTACGAAGCGTAGAAGTAGGCTTTGTTCCTGATCGCCGGGCCGCCCACGTTCATCGTGAGCCAGTTCCGATCCTGGGCGTACCTTGACAGGCTGCCGGAGGTGAGGTCTTCGGTCCACCCGCTCTGCTGCAGCTGATAGCTGATTCCGCCGTGAAAGGCGTTGGTGCCGGACTTGCTCACCGAGTCCACCGAGAACCCGCCCGCGCGCTCGAAATCCACCGCCTTGGCGCCGCCCTTGATGGTGGTGACCTGCGCGATGTCGTAGGAGGCCGGCTCGGCCGACAGCGTGCCGAACAGCGGCAGCGTCACGTTGACGCCGTCGAACTTGTACACGTTGTCCTGGCCGCTGCCGCCGGCGCTCGGGCCGCGGACCGAGTCCTGCGTGTACTGCACGCCGGGGATGAGCTTGATCAGATCGCGGTATTCCTGCCCGACCGGAAGGTTCTGGATCGTCGTCGACGACACGCCGCTCTTGATCGCGGCCGAGTCCTTCTCGATCGCCGGCACGATCGTGGCCGATACGGTGACGGTTTCCGTGACGCCCGCCACGCTCATCGTGACGTCCAGGACGGTGTCCTGCGCGAGCTGGACCAGGACCTCCTTGGTGACCTTGGCCATCCCGGACAGCTCGAATGTGATGTTGCAGATGCCGGGCGGCAGCGCCTGGAGCCGGTAAGTGCCCTGGCCGTCGCTCACCGTCACGCGCGGCCCGGGCAGCGCCTCGGACCGCGCCTCGACCGTCACGCCCGGGAGCACCAGGCCATCGGTTCCGACCAGTTTCCCGGTCACCGCTCCGGTCTGCTGCGCGAACGACAGCGCCGGCAGCAGCAGAAGACACGACACCGTCAACAGACTTCTTTTGAGAACCATGGTCTTGCGGTCCTTCCTCATTGTCCGCCCCGAACCGGCGAGCCGAGTGGTCCTGGGTCCGGTTTGTCCGACAGGGTAATCGCGGATTTTATCCCGAGGCTCTACGCGCGTCAACCGCGCCGGCCTTCGCCGCCGTGCGGCTCCGGCGCGGCAGGGCGGCCGGCAGGGCGGCTTGACCGCCTTCGGGCAAGCATGTAGCGTGTCGGAGAGGACAGCGTGCCAGGGAGTTTTCAGTGGACTTCTTCGAACTCATCGAATCCCGCTACAGTGTCCGGGCCTACTCCAGCCGGCCCGTCGAGGACGAGAAGCTGCGGCTCGTGCTGCGGGCTGCACAGCTGGCCCCGACTGCGGCAAACCTCCAGCCGTTCCGGCTCGTGGTCCGGGAGACCCGCTGCCGGGAAACGGACCTCGGGCGGCTCTATCACCGCGAGTGGTTCTGCCAGGCGCCGCTCGTCATCGGCATCTGCACGGTCGCCTCGGAAGCCTGGGTCCGCCGCGATGGGAAGAACTACGCCGACGTGGACGCGACGATCGCCATGGACCACATGATCCTGGCGGCCACCTCGATCGGCCTCGGCACCTGCTGGATTGCCGCGTTCGACCCGGATGTCGCGCGCCAGCTGTTCGATCTGCCGGCGGGCATCGAACCGCTGGCGTTCACGCCGCTCGGCTATCCGGCCGACGCGCCCCCGCACGAGAAGCCTCGAAGACCGCTGGCCGAATTGATCTGGCGGAAGGAGTAGGCGGCGTCAGGCTCTCGGCTTTCGGCTCTCGGCAAGGCAGGTGGTATGCACGTCCCGCGACGAGCTCTACTACATCGCCTGCAGCAAACACCTCGCCTGGGGGTACGTGGACCAGCCGCCGTTCTCGATCGCGGTGCTGGCCGGCGTGCGGGCCGCGCTCGGCGACTCGCTCTGGGCGCTGCGGCTTCTGCCCGCGTTCTCGGGCGCGGCCACCGTCGTGCTGGGGCTCGGGCTGCTCAACAAGACGAGCATGTTGTGGTTCGGCGGCGCCGCCGCCGGGTTCGCTCCCCATCTGTTCTGGCAGTGGCAGAATGGCTGGCCCACCCTCGAGTTCATGCGCAACGCCCCTCGGCCGCACCTCCCTGCGGCCGCAGGCCCAGGAACTCGCGGGCGAGGGCGACCTGCCGCAGGTGTTCGCCGACATGTTCGGGTGGGAGGACATGGTGCAGCGGGTGGCGCCCTCGGGGTGCCACCGGAGAGGTCGTCATCATCGTGGGCGGCAGCCGCGACGTCCCGCACTCGGACTTTCAGAGCGTCGTCCTTGCCGACACCACGAAGTGCGAGCACTGCATGCCGTTCGAGAATGGCGCCCCGATCTTCGTCTGCCTGGGGCTGAACCAGCCCCTGTCGCGCCGCTGGACCGAGATCCGGAACTACCAGTGACCCGTCGCCCGCTCGGCCGGAGCTATAATCGGCCCCGTGTGGGCGGTCGGCGGACGTCCGGGCTGAGTTCCTCGGAGGCTCCATGATCGGTGAGACGGTTTCGCACTACCGCATCCTGGCGCCCCTCGGCGCAGGAGGCATGGGGATCGTCTACCAGGCCGAAGACACGCGGCTCGGCCGAAAGGTCGCACTGAAGTTCCTCCCTCCGTCAGTCGCCAACGACCCAACAGCGAGAGCGCGCTTTCTCAGGGAAGCTCGGGCGGAGGGCTTCATCGACCACCCGAGTGTCGCGACCATCTACGAAATTGGAGAGTGGGAGGATCAGCTCTACATCGCAATGCCGTGCTACGAAGGCGAGACGCTCAGGCAGCGGCTCGACCGCGGACCTGTCACCCCTGCCGAGGCCTCGCCGATTCTGATGGGAATCGCTGCCGGGCTGGCGGCCGCACATCGCGCCGGCGTCGTCCATCGCGACCTTAAGCCGGCCAACGTAATGTTGACGCGCGATGGCCAGGTGAAAGTGCTCGACTTCGGTATTGCCCGATTCCTGCCTGACGGCGACGAGACGTCCACCCGGATTACCGGTGCGGGCACGCTGCTGGGCACGGTCGCCTACATGGCGCCCGAGCAGGCGCGCGGCGATGCGGTCGCCGTCGGCGCGGACATCTGGGCGCTTGGGGTGATTGCGTACGAGATGCTCGCCGGCCGGCTGCCGTTCGCTGGAGAAGGCCCGACCGCGACCCTTCTCGCCATCACGGGGAACACGCCGGCCGACCTGCGCAAGCTCCCGCCAGACACTCCTCCCCCACTGGTCCAGGTCGTTGACGCAGCGCTCGTCAAAGCGGCCGACCGCCGCACTATCACTGCCGATGACATCGTCTCGCGACTGGCTGCGCTGAACGCGGCCCTCTCATCCTCGTCCGACGCGGCGGGCGCAGCGCCGTCGTCCCGGCGCTGGGCATGGGTGTGGATGACGGCGGCGCTGATCCTGCTGCTCGCGACCACGGTCTCGCTCGCCTGGTACGCCCGCAAGGCATCGCGGGCACGATGGGCCCGAGAGGTTGTGATTCCAGATATCGAGCGGCTCGTGGACGAGGAAGAGTACGTGGCGGCATTCCGCCTGGCCGACGAAGCGAGGAAGGCGATTCCCGGTGACCCGGCCTGGGCCCGCCTGGATCGGCTGATGACGGGGAGGGTGTCCGTGACGACGGTCCCTTCCGGTGCAGACGTCCAATACCGGCCCTACGGGTCCTCGACGCGAGAGTGGATCAGCCTGGGCCAGTCGCCGCTGAGCCAGGTCCGAATTCCGAACGGGTTCTTCGAATGGCGGATCGCCAAGGCCGGTTTGGAGACCGCCAACGACGCCGCGGGCCAGGTGTCGGTCACACGCGCCAACCTGAACCTCAGCTTCACACTCCACGCGCCAGGGACTGCCCCGGCCGGAATGGTCCACGTCATGCGGACTGCCGCCCCGTTCAAACCGGTGATACCGGGATTGGAGGGCTTGCCCGCGGTCACCCTGGGCGACTTCTGGGTCGACAGACGCGAGGTGACCAATCGGGAGTTCAAGGCGTTCGTCGATGCAGGCGGCTATCGGGACAAACGGTTCTGGCGGCACCCGTTCGTACGGAACGGGCGGGAGTTGACCTTCGAAGAAGCGATGCGGCTCCTGACGGATACAACGGGCCAGCCAGGTCCCGCCGCCTGGGAAGCCGGGAGCTACCCGGAAGGCCGCGGTGATTTCCCGGTGGGTGGCGTGAGTTGGTACGAAGCGGCGGCCTTCGCGGCCTTCGCCGGAAAGGCGCTTCCCACGATCTATCACTGGAGCCTCGTTGCTGCCCAGAGCTCGAGCGCCTTCTTCGTGCCAAAGAGCAATTTCGGCGGCAGCGGCCCGGTTCAGGTCGGGACCAGCGGCGGCAAGAACCGCTTTGGCACCTTCGACATGGCGGGCAATGTCAAGGAGTGGTGCTGGAACAGCGCCGACCAATCGAAGCGCTACATCCTGGGTGGCGCGTGGGACGAACCGGTCTACATGTTCAACGATCCCGACGCTCGCTTGCCGTTCGACCGTCTGCCCACGTTCGGATTCAGATGCGTGAAGTACTCCTCCCCGAACGACCCGCTCGCCGACGCAGGCGCACAGCAAGTGCTGTCCCGCTCACGGGACTATCGGCGCGAGTCGCCGGTGGCAGATGCGACGTTCGACGCGTACCGGCGGCTGTATGCATACGACAAGGTCGATCTTGCGCCGAAGGTGACCTCGGTTGACGACGGTAGCGCTGACTGGAAACGGGAGGACGTCTCGTTCACGTCGGGAGCGGGAGGCGAGCGGCTGCCGGCGGCCGTCTTCCTGCCGAAGACCGGTCGGCCGCCCTACCAGGCCGTCGTGGTGTTCCCGGGTTCTGGCGCGATCACGTCCCGTTCGAGCCGCGACATCGACGTGCGCCGGTTCGATTGGATCATGAAGAGCGGGCGCGCCGCGATTCACCCCATTTACAGGAGCACGTTCGAGCGGCACGACGAGATCTCGTCCAGTGAGGCGGCGGCGACCGTCGCCTACCGGGACCACGTCATCACATGGGCGAGGGAGGTGTCTCGGGCGGTCGACTACCTCCAGACGAGGAGCGACATCGCGTCCGATCGCATCGCGTACATTGGGTTCAGCTGGGGGGCGGCCATGGGCCCGATCTACGTTGCACTCGAACCCAGGATCCGGGCGGCGGTGTTCGTCCTCGGCGGCCTACGTCAGACCGCCGTGTTTCCGGAGGTCGACCCGTTCAATTTCGCGCCGCGCATCCGGATCCCCGTACTCATGCTCAGCGGACGCTACGACTTCTACTTCCCGGTCGAGACCTCGCAGCTTCCGATGTTCCAGCTCTTCGCCACACCGGCCGACCGGAAGCGCCGCGTCGATTTCGAGACCGGGCATTCCATCCCCAGAGCCGAACAAGTCCGGGAATCACTCGCTTGGCTGGACCGCCATGTCGGCCCGCCGTTTCGGTAAACGTGCGATTGGCGTCGCCCGCCCGCCGTTCGACCAGCCGGCGGCGGCCGGGCCGCTGGCGGTCACGCCGCTCGGCTATCCGGCCGACAAGGCGCCGCAGGAGTGGCCTCGAACGCCGCTCGCCGAACCCGATCTGGCGGAATAGGTGAGCGGCCTTTAGCGGGCCACGAGGCGGTATCCCTGCCGGGCCCGCACCTCGTATCCGCCGTCGACCTCCACGCGGATCCGGTGGAGGGCCGCGTCCCGTGTGATCGACGGCACCGGGTAGGTCAGAAGGTACTGACTCGACATCTCCTTGAGGATGGCGTCGAAGGCCGCGCCGAGTTCATCCATCTCGCGCGGGAAGAACGCGCGGCCGCCGCTCCGGGTGGCGAGCCGTTCACACAGGTTCTTCAGACCCGCCGTGGTGACGGCGCGCCCCTGCCCGATCATGTACAGGACCGCATCGCTCGTTTCCGCCCGCCGCTCGACCGCGTCCTTCGAAATGCGGCTCGTCGTGTCGTCGCCGTCCGTGAAGATAACCAGGCCACGGCGCCTCCGCTCCCTGCCGAGCAGATCGAACGACTTGGCGATCGCCTCGTGCAGCGAGGTCGCCCCCCACGGCGCGAGGTGATCCAGCGCCTTCAGCGAGCCCGCCAGGTCGATCGACGGCGGGGCCAGCACGAAGAAGTGATGGTTGAACACCACGAGCGTCACGCGGGCACCCGGCGGAAGCGCCGACAGGAACCGTTTGACGTGCTCCTTCACACGGCCGATCTCGTTGACCATGCTGTCGCTGTTGTCGATGGCCACTACGAGCTCGAGCGGGATGTTCTCGAGAAAGAACTCGTCGATCGGCTGCAGCTTGCCGTCTTCGTACACGCGGAACACCTTCTTCCGCAGCCCCTGCACGAGCCGGTCGCCGTCGAGCACGGTCGCCGTCACGAGCACCCTCTCGGCGCCGCCCTGGTCGACGTAGTCCACGCCGTTCGTGCGCACGGTGCGCGGGACCCGCCTGCCGCCCGGAAACACCGCGACCACGCGGAAGTCGTGCGGGCGCCCGTCGCCGCCGACGTTCCATTCGCGTTCGAGCGGCGGGGCCTCCACCGTGCGCACCAGCCGGCCGTCCACGAAGAACAGCACGCGCTCGACGGACGTTCCTGACGGTCGGACTTCGGCCTTGACGAGCACGTCGCCGCTGACGTACGCGCCGTCCTTCGGCTCGAGGATCTCCAGCGTCGGCGCCGGCCTCTGCGGGAGCGTGACCGCCAGCGCCAGGGCCGCCGGCAGCTTCATCTCGGCCAGCCACTCTGCGGTGCGCAGGTGCAGGTCAGCGATCTGGCCCGACAGCAACCCATCCCCGTGTATCCGGCCTCCCAGCTCGTGCATCGACAGCCTGGTGGGGAGCGCCGTCCGCCAGCTGCCGTCGACGGGCCGCTGCGCAGGGCCCCACGCGTGCAATGCCGGCGGCGTCGGACCGTCCCGCCCGACGACTCGGATTTCGGCGAGCGACCAGTACGGCATCACCCCGGCGGCCCCGCCCGCGGCCGCGAGCCGCATGAGGCGGCGACGCCAGCGCTCGACGCCGGCCGTAGCCGCGAGCGCGTCGATCGCGGCCGGAGTGCCCGCGGCCGCCCCGATGCGTGCTCGGCCGCGCCGCAGGTCGGCGGCGATCATGTCGCGGTCCCGGTCGTCCATCCGGAACGGGTTGAGGATCGCAATCCCCTCGGCGAGCCCCAGCAGTCCAGGCTCACCGATGTTCGGCGCGACCGAGGCCGCGGCGAGCGTCGTCTGTCGCAGCGAGGCAACCGAGAGCGCGCGTTCGAGACCCAGGATCGACCCGCGCTCGACGAGCTGCGAGCCCAGGCGTTCGCCCTTCGCGACGAGCCACGAGCTCGAGCGCCCGGAAGCGCCGACGCCGAAATCGTGCACGTCGGCGGGATTGCCGGCGAGCAGCATGGTCGAGTCCGGATCGCCGATGGCGATAGCGTAGGCGTAGGACGCGAGCAACTGGCCGAGCACCAGCTCCTGCCATTTGACGAGCCGGTCGGCCGGAGCGGCCGCCTTCGTTCCGAGGCCGGCCCTGTTCGCGGCGGCCGACGGCGCGTTGTCCGCGCCTGCCGTATCGCCGCACTGGAAGAGGCCACCACCGTCCGTCAGCCGGAGTCTCGACACGAGGCGGGCCAGGTGCGGTGTGATGTCCACCCCGCGCGCCTTCAGGCGCCGCACCTCGAGTACGCTGGAGAGATCGTTTCCGCGCTGCTGGTCGCGAATCCTCCGCAGCCGTGCCAGTTCCCCCGAAGCGACGTCGATGCGGTACCTGTCGCCCTCCCAGGTGACGATCGGTCGCGCACGCGCACGGCCGGCGCCGGCCAGGCCGTCCAGCAGCCGTTGTTCGGGGTCGCCCGACGCCGTGCCCGGGAGCGCCGGCGGCAGCGCGGATTCCATCCACGATGCCAGCCGTTCGGCAAGACCCGACGCGTCGCTCGCCGGCAACTCGATGAGCGATGACGCCAGGCTTCGAGCCGTCGGGTCGTCGATCGTGTCCACGGCCCGCAGCCTCGTGACCAGCGCGAGCGCCCCCTGGAACATCGCCAGGCGCAGCGACGCGCGAAGCCGGTCGGCGCCGTTCGTGAGGACGCCGGCCGCACGGGCGGCGGCCACGAAGTGCCGGGGGCTGGAGAACCCCAGGCTCTCGAGGCTCAGCATCAAGGCCGAGTGCGCGCCGTACAATGAGAGAGCCAGCGACAGGGTTGCGCCGTCGTCAGCCGTCGCGCGAGCCCCGGGAGCCCCGGGGAACACCCGCTGGGCGAACAACATGGTCTCCAGGCGGAATCCGCCGCTCGGCGCTGGCGAGCGGAGCCAGCGACCGGAGCAGCCAGGGCGCGGTGACCTCGGCGCCCGGCGCACCGCGGCTGCTGTCGTTGAAGACCCGCTCCCACAAGGCCAGGTCGGATGGCGGCGCCAACGCGCCGTCATCGGTCACAGCGATCGTCCTCAGGACGAATCCGAGATCGACCGACGGACGGGTGAACGGGCACGACGAGAAGTCGACGGGCAGGGGTTCGCGCGCGAAACGGGCGTAGAGCGGCTCGACGTCGTTTCGAAGAGCAAAGCGCTGCCGGGCGGGGTCGAGCGACGCGACCACGTCGAGCAGCCAGGCGAGTCGGCTGCCGTCCCGCTCGAGGAGCGCCGGAATGAACCGGTTCGGGTCGGCCGCCGGTTCGCCCACGAGATCCTCCCACTGCTGCGCCCGAGCCGGTGCGCCCGGCAGCACGACGCCGCCGTTGTGGATGGTGAGGCTCTCGCCGAAGGCCGCGAGCGGACCGGCCGCAGTCGAGTAGAGGCGAGCCACCAGGGTCGGCCGCTCTGTGAAGTACGCGAGCGTCTCGGAGTCCAGCGAGAAGAGGCCGCAGTAGAGGAACGCGGCGCGCCTGTCGCGGAGAATCTCGAAGGCCAGCCGCGACGGCTCGATCGTCCGGCCGAAGACCGCGCGCTCCCAGACGTCGCGGGGCAGGAGCGCCGGCACCTCTTCGCCGACGGCCGCCGCCCTGCCTGCCGCCTTCGCGAGATACGACTCGAGGGCGGCAGCGTCGAAAGCATTCGGGGCGAGCGGGACGCGACCGTGCAGAAGTCGCGCGAGGACGAGCACGGTTCGGGCGGGTTCGACGTGCGCCTGGATCCGGGCCGCGTTCAGGAGCGCGGCGGTGCCCCCGAGCCCGAGCGTCAGAAGAACGAGCAGGCCACGAACGACGGGACGCACGGTCCTACCCCGGCCCGCATTCTCCCGTCGGGCCGGTGAGCGGTCAATCGCTGCCATCTTGTCCCTGGCTCGAATTCACTTTGACGTTCGCGAGGTTCCGGCGCCTCGACGTGCGGACGGGCTAGCCGCGATGTCCCTCGTGCGCCCGCTTTCGCGACGGCGGCTTCAGCAGCAGCGTGGCGGCGGCCGCCACCACGAGCATCACCGCCGACCCGTAGTAGGCGAACGCGAACGAGTGCGTCCGGTCGAACACCGCTCCCGCCACGAGCGACAGCGTGAATCCGCCGAGCCCCCAAGCCGTAAACACGAGGCCGTAGTTCGCGCCGAAGTTTCTGAGGCCGTAGTAGTCCTTCGTGACCGACGGGAGCAGCGACAGGTTCGCGCCGTAGTTGGCGCCGATCAGCGCCGAGAGCGCCGCCATCATTACGCCCGTGCCGAGCGCGTTGTCCGGTCTGGCTGCCGCCAGCAGGAGGATCGCAACTGCCTGCGACAGGTACGCCGCCAGGAGCGCCGGCTTCCGCCCGATGCGGTCCGACAGCACGCCGCCCGCGACGCGGCCGCCGCCGTTGCCGAGAGCGAGGATGGCGACGAGCAGGAATCCCAGCGTGATGCCGGTCTGCACCTCCACCATCTTGACCAGCTTCGAGATGACCATCAGGCCCGCGCCGGCGCCGCAGGCGAGCATGAACCAGAGGACGTAGAACTGCCACGTCCGCAGCACCTCGCCCGGCGTGAAGTCCGCCTGGTGCGACGCGGCGGCCTCCGCCCCCGGCGCCGATCCCGCCGGCACGAAGCCGGCCGGCGGCACGCGCAGCCACTGCGCCAGCACGACGACCACCACCAGAAACCCGATCCCGAACGTCAGCATCGTCGCCGGCACGCCGCGCGTCTGGATGAGCGCGTTGGCAAGCGGGGCGATGTAGACGCTCGACAGGCCGAAGCCGGCGACGACGAGGCCCGTCACCAGGCCCGTGCGCTCCGCCGGAAACCACTTCACCGCCGCCGGCGTCGTGGCCGCGTAGCCGGCGCCGATACCGGCGCCGGCCAGCATTCCGAACCCGACGATGTAGGCGGAGAGCGACGAGGTCAGGCTGGCGAGGATCAGGCCCGCGCCCACGAGCAGGCCCCCGACGGTGGCGACGACGCGCGGGCCAACCCGGTCCTGCAGCCGTCCGGCCGGCACCATGGCCACCGAGAACATGAGGCAGGCCACCGAGTACGGCAGGGCGCGCCCCGCCTCGCTCCAGCCCCAGTCGGCGGGAACCGCCTTGCTGATGACGCTCCAGGAGTAGAGCACGCCCAGGGCCAGGTTGATGCCCATGCCGACAAGCGTCACCTGCCAGCCGCGGTCGCGAAGGGCACCCGCGGACGCGGGGGGCCCTGTCATCATCGAGCCATCCGCGCCTGCCGCTGGCGCGTCAGGTGCGGCACGAGGCCGAGCAGCCGTTCGAAGACCATCAACTGGGCGCGATGGTGCATCTCGTGCTCCTTCGCGCTCAGGAACATCTCGAAGCGGCTCTTGGTCGGCGGCTCCGCCGGCGGGGAGAACGGGATCACGACGGACAACTCCTCCTCGGGCACGGTGTCGAGGTACGCACCCCACGCGTCGCCGTCAGCCCTCAGGTCCTCGATCAGCTGCGCCTTCGTCAGCCGCGCCACCTGCTGCTCCTGCTCCTGCCGCTCGCGGATGTAGGTCGGCCAGTCGATGCCGGCGAAGCTGGTGATCTTCTGCACCGCGTGCCCCTGGTAGCTGCGCCGCGAGGCGACCGCGATGTGCGCGAGGATCTCCCTCACGCTGCGGCAGTCGGCCGTCGGCCGGTAGTCGTACTTGTCTTCCGGGATGTCTTCCGCAATCGCCAGCGTGTTCTTGCGGACGACCCGGAAGCTCCGGGCCAGCTCGCTCGCTCCGTAGTAGGTCATGGGGACTCCTTCTTCTTGGCTCTGGGCCCAAGGATCAGGGCCTGTCCGCTGCCAGCTGCCAGCTACCCGCCCGTCCTCAGCTTGCTCTTGCGATACCCGTAGACGAAATAGAGCACGAGGCCGACCGCCAGCCAGATGGCGAACCGCCACCAGGTCCGCGCCGGGAGCTGGACCATCAGCAGCAGGCAGCTGACGATCGACAGCAGAGGCACGAGCGGCACCAGCGGCGTCCGGAACGGCCGCTTCCGGTGCGGGTCGGTGTAGCGAAGCACCAGGATGCCCGCCGACACCAGGACGAACGCGAACAGCGTCCCGATGTTCGTGAGCTCCACGACCTCGTTGATGTTCGTGAAGCACGAGAACGCGGCCACCGCGACGCCGGTCAGGATCGTCGTGATGTGCGGCGTCCGGTACTTCGGGTGGATCTTCGCGGCCCACGGCGGAAGCAGCCCGTCACGCCCCATCGAGAAGAAGATGCGCGGCTGGCCGAGCTGGAACACCATCAGCACCGAGGTGCACGCGAAGATCGCGCCCAGCGAGATCACGCCCGCCGCCCAGTTCATGCCGAGCGCCGAGAACGCCGTGGCCAGCGGCTGCGCGGTGCCGAGCTGCTTCCAGGGCAGCAGGCCGGTCAGCACCACCGCCACCGCGATGTAGATCACCGTGCAGATCGCCAGGCTCGCGATCATGCCGATCGGCATGTCGCGCTGCGGATTGCGCGTCTCCTCGGCGGCCGTCGACACCGCGTCGAAACCGATGTAGGCGAAGAAGATGATCGCCGCGGCCCCCCAGACGCCCTGGAACCCGTTCGGCGCGAACGGCGTCCAGTTGGCTGGCTTGATGTAGAAGAAACCCACCACGCAGAAGAACCCGATGATCGCCACGTTCAGAAAGGTCGTCGCCGTCGTCACCCACGCGCTCTCCTTGATGCCCTTGACGAGCACCCAGGTGATGGCCATGACGATGAGGAACGCCGGGAAGTTGAAGACGATGGGGATCCCCAACACGCGGGGCGCGTCGGAGAGCGCCTGGGCCGCGAGCGTCACCGCCGGGCCGAGCGACGCCGGCTCGACACCCCTGGCCACGGCGGCGGCGATGTCGCCCGTCGCCATGGCCGCCGACCGGTAGTCGGTGCCCAGCCAGGCTGGAAACCCGAGGCCCATGTTCCGAAGCAGCTCCTGAAAGTAGCCGGACCAGGAGATGGCGACGGCCACGTTGCCGACCGTGTACTCGATGATCAGGTCCCAGCCGATGATCCACGCGACCAGTTCGCCAAGCGTGGCGTAGGCGTAGGTGTACGCCGAACCCGAGATCGGCACCATGGCGGCGAACTCGGCATAGCAGAGCGCCGCGAACCCGCAGGCGATGGCGGTGAGGATGAACGAGATCACGATGGCCGGGCCGGCCCCGAGATGCTGCCCCCCGCCCGCGGCCGCCGTGCCGATCGTCGAGAAGATGCCCGCGCCGATGATGGCGCCGACGCCGAGAACCGTGAGCTGGAACGACCCGAGGGTCCGCTTCAGCTGATTCGTTCCGTGCTCGGCGTCGTCGATCATCCGATCGAGCGACTTCACTTGGAAGAGTTGCGACATAAGCGGGCACTCTACCGTGTCGGGGTGGTTCTGTCTAGAAGCGCTCGAACACGTAGACGGCGTCGCCCGAGGCCACTGCCACGCCGCGCGCCGGGTGGAACGCCAGGCCGATGACGCCGTCGCCCGCCACCATCAGCTCGCGGCGCCGGCCCGGCACGACACGGAAGACGCCGCTCGCCCCCGCCAGCGAGTCGGCGACGTAGAGTGTCCCCTCGGCATCCACCGCGAGCCCCTGCGGCCGCCCGAAGCCTTCCGCGTACACCGCCACGTCACCGCGTCGATCGACGCGGTAGACCGGGTCCCGGGTGGAGAGCGTGGGCCCGCTCACGTACACTTCCTCCTCGGGGCCGACCGCCAGGTGAAAAGCGGCGATGCTCGGCGGGAGGATGGCGAACGGCACGACGCGCCCCGCGATACTCACGCGGAACAGCGTGCCGGTCCGGTCGCCGACGAACATCGTCCCGTCGGGCGCGAACGCGACGCCGCACGCCACGCCGAGGTCCGACGCGACCTTCTCGATCCTCCCGTCGCGCGCGACGCGGTAGATCGAGCCGTCGAACCGGCTGCTGACGCACAGCTCCCCGAAGGGATCGAACGCCAGCGACGTCGCGTTGACGATGCCCGACGCGAACGGTTCGGCCGCCGCGCCTGGCCGGATGCGGAACACCGAGACCGGAACAGGCTGCCCGCGCGTTCCGCTGAACGTCACGTAGAGGTTTCCGTCGCGGTCGAACGCGGGGTTGTCCACCTGGTGCAGGCCTTCCGCCCACTGCGCGCCGACCTCCAGCTGACCGACCGGTTCGTCCGTGTTCACGCGGATCGGCACGAGGCCCGACTCCGTACCGGGCGGGACGATGGCGGAAAGGCGCCGCGAGGACGCGGACGCCAGCCGCACCTCGGTCGACCCGATTGAAAAGCGCGGCAGCGGGTCCACGAAGAACGGCACGTCCCCGGCTTCGACGACGATTCGTCCACCCGGGATGGCGCGGGGCGGAACGACACGCGCGGCCGTGCGGCGAGGGGAGGTCATCTGGCAGCAGGATAGCGCGAGGGGAGCGAGCGACGCCAGTCAGCTGGCAGCTGGCAGCGGACTACGGCTGTCACACAGCCGCGTTCCTTAATCCGCTGACCGCTGCCGGCCTGGGTGTCCGTGATCCGCCGACGGCTGCCTACGTATCGTCCAGCTCCACGTTCCAATAGAGGTAGTCGCGCCAGCTGTCGGGCGCGTTGCGCAGGCCGATGGTGATGCGGATGGCCGGGGCGGCGTGCGGCCGCGACGCGGGGCGCACCAGCCGCATCCCGGCCTCCTCCGGCGTGCGCCCGCCCTTGCGCCGGTTGCAGCTGACGCAGCAGGTGACGATGTTCTCCCAGTCCTTGCGACCGCCGTGTGCGACCGGCACCACGTGATCGAACGTCAGCTCGGTGGCCGGCAGCGTGTCGCCGCAGGTACTGGCACGAGTGCTCGTCGCGGGCGTAGATGTTGGCGCGGGAGAAGGGAACGTAGTCGAACCGGCGCCTCATGCGCACGTAGCGCAGCAGCCGGATGACCGACGGCAGCTTGAAGCTGATCGAGACCGAGCGGATCTCCCGGTCGTAGACCGAGATGACCTCAACCTTCCCCTGGCACCACAAGGTGACGGCCTTGCGCCAGGGCACGACCTTCAGCGGCTCGTAGGAAGCGTTGAGGAGCAGCGTGTGCTGCATACCGAGACGTATTCTGACCGAGGGCCGCGCCGAGTGTCAACCAGGCGGACGCGGTAAACCGCTAACAGACAACGGCTTACCATCGTGGCGCTGTTGCCGCCGCGTGCTCGGGCCGAAAAGAGCTCGTGTGCGCCGGCTCGTCGTTCCCCTCCTCGCCGTCCTTCTCCTGACTGGCTGCGTGAAGCGAAGCCGGCCCGTTGTCGAGCCGTCCGGCCCGCCCGACGCGTCCGGGACCGCCGCGGCCGCGCTCGCGCGGTCGTTCGTCGGAACGCCGTACCGCAACGGCGGCGCCGGCCCCGGCGGCTTCGACTGCAGCGGTTTCGTCCAGTACCTCTTCGCGCAGGTCGGCGTGGCGCTGCCGCGAACCGTGCAGGAGCAGGCGGCGGCCGGCGAAGGCGTCGATCGCAGCGACCTCCGCGAGGGCGACCTCGTCTTCTTCGTGATCGACGGCCGCACCATGTCTCACGTCGGCATCGCCTCGGGCGCCGGCTCGTTCGTTCACGCGCCAAGCTCGCGCGGAAGCGTGCGCGAGGAGTCGCTCGCCGAGGCGTACTGGCGGTCGAGGTTCGCCACGGCGCGACGCGTGCTGCGGCCGTAGAACCGCGGGGCTTCAGCCCCGCCGCCCGGCCTACTTGACGATCTTCTCGGGCGGCGGATCGGTCTTGACTGGCTGGTCCGGCGTGGCCGGCGGCTCGACCCCCGCCGGCTCCTCGGCGACGGGCGGCGGCGCGGGCGGGTCGGGCGGCGGCGTGACGACGCCCATGCGCCCGAGAATGAGCTTCTGCCTCTTCAGCAGCCCCGGCGTCTGGTGGGCGGGGTTCATGATCCGCGGGTTGATGATGCACGCGGCGAGCAGCGCGGCTTCCTCCGCGCCGAGCGCCGACGCGGGCTTCCTGAAGTAGGTGCGCGCCGCGGCCTCGGCGCCGTAGACGCGGTCGCCCCACTCGATCACGTTCAGGTAGATCTCGAGGATGCGGGTCTTGGTGAGCGACGCCTCGAGGCGCCTCGTGATGAGCAGCTCGCGCAGCTTCCGGATCGGGTTCTTCGAGGGCGAGAGGTAGAGGTTCTTCGCCAGCTGCTGCGTGATCGTGCTGCCGCCGCGGCCGAACGTGCCCTTCTGCAGGTCGCGCTCGAGCGACTCCTTGATCTGCTTGACGTCGATCCCCTCATGCTGCCAGAAGGCGTCGTCTTCGGCCACCAGCACCGCGCGCTTCAGCGGGCCGGCGATGCGGCCGTAGGGCACCCACTGCTGGACGCGGCGGGGCGCCGCCCGGCGCGCCTCCGCCTCGCGCGCGCGAAGCTCGATGAACGCCGTCGTGGCCGGGTTGACGGTGGCCAGCTGCGACACGTCGGGCAGCGTCACGTAGAGGTACGCGAGGAACCCGAAGGCGGCGGCGGCCGAGGCCGCCGCGACCCTGACGAGCTTCTTCACCGGGACATTCTACCCCGCCATCTCCGCCGCGGCCCCGATGGCGGCCGCCGTGCCGGCGCCCGGCGGCACCGCGTGCCCCTGCAGCCGGAGCGCGGCTTCCATCGACGACAGGAACAGCAGGATGGCCTGCATCGACGAGCTGTGGCCCATCAGGCCCACCCGCCAGATCTTCCCGGCGAGCGGCCCGAGGCCGGCGCCCACCTCCATGTTGAACCGCGTCAGCAGCTCCCTGCGCACCTTCGCATCGTCCACGCCGTCGGGCACGCGGACGGCGTTCAGCGTCCACAGCCGCTCGCCCTCCGGCGGCAGCAGGCCGAGGCCCATCGCGGCGAGCCCGGCGGCGAGCACGCGGTGGTGGCGTTCGTGCCGCGCCCAGCGCGCCTCGAGTCCCTCCTCGCCGATCGCCAGCAGCGCTTCGTGGAGCGCGTACACGAGCGACGCCGAGATCGTGTGGTGGTACTTGCGGCGCACCCAGTAGTCCTCGAGCAGGCCGAGATCCAGGTAGAAGCTGCGGCACTTGACGCGGTGCGCGAGCGCGGCCGGCGCAAAGGCGACAGGGGCCAGGCCGGACGGCGCGCCCACGCACTTCTGCGTGCAGCTGTAGGCGGCGTCGATGCCCCACGCCTCCATCTCGAGCGGGTGGCCGCCGAGCGACGTCACGGCGTCCACCAGCACCAGCGCCCCGGCCTCGTGCGCAACCGCCGCGATCTCCCGCACCGGGTTGCGCACGCCGGTGGACGTTTCCGCGTGCACCACGCAGACGAGATCGGCGCCCTCGCGCGCCAGCGCGTCGCGGACCTGCTGCGGGTCGCACGCCCGGCCCCACGTCACGTCGAGCCGCGTCACGCGCCCGCCGTAGCGCTCGCACACCGAGGCGAGCCGGTCGCCGAAGTAGCCGGAGACGAGGGCGAGGACGCGGGTGCCGTCCTGCACCAGATTGGCCACGGCCGCCTCGAGGCCGGACGTGCCGGTGCCGGACACCGCGAAGGCGAACGAGCCCTCGGGCGCGCGGAACAGCGCGCGCAGCTGGCCGCGCGTCTCGTCCATCATCGCCATCAGGTCGGGATCGAGATGGCCGAGCACGGGCGCGGCGAGCGCGCGCATCACCGCGGGGGCGATCATGCTCGGCCCGGGGCCGAGCAGCAGGCGTTCGGACGTGGGAAGCGAACTCATCGGAACCTCCAATCAACAGACGTGTCACGCGTCAGCTTCTGGCGGCCGACCGCGAGGCGGAGCAGCGCGATCGGCATGCTGCCCTGGCGCAGGACCTCGTCGTGAAACGCTTTCTGGTCCATCAGCCCCGAGTCGACCAGCTCCCTGCGCAGCGCGCGGATCTGCATGCCGCCCAGCAGGTACGCCGCCTGATAGAGCGGGCCGTAGCCGCCCTGGAACGACCGGCGCACCTCGCCCATGGCGTTCTCGCGCTCGAAGCCGACACGGTCCACGAGGAAGTCCACGCACTCCTGCGGCGACCACTGGCCCATGTGGAACTTGAGCGAGAAGATGATGCGCGCGCAGCGGTGCATCCGCCAGAACAGCGCGCCGATCTTCCTCTCGGGCGTGTCGTGGAAGCCGATGTCGTACATCGTGATCTCCCAGTACAGCGGCCATCCCTCGCCGTAGAAGGGGCTGCTGCCGCCGAGCGACGGCCGGTAGCCGCGGTAGCGCGCCGACATGTAGCCGACCAGGTTGTGGCCGGGAATCACCTCGTGGAACGCGGTGGCGTGCGAGAACGGCGTGTTGTTGCCGCGGATGCTCTGGAGCCGCGCGTCGTACTCCATCGTGTCGGTCGGGTACGACACGCTGATCTCCGAGCCGCCGGTGAAGAACGGGTTCACCAGCTGCCGCTCGGGCGTCATCATGATCATGTGGAGCGACTCGGCGGCCACCGCCGGCACGTTCAGCAGGTCCCTGGCGCGCAGGTAGTCCACCGCCTCGAACATCAGGTCGCGCACGACGCGCGCCTGGCCGCCCGGCGGCGGCGCCATCCCCTTCACCTTCTCGAGCGCGGCCTTCCAGTCGTCCCCGAGTCCAAGCTGGCGCGACGCCTTCTTCATCTCGGCCTCGCACCACGCGAACTCCTCCTCGCCAATCGCGATCAGCTCCTCGGGCGTGTAGGGGACCAGATCGTCCTGCAGATCGAAGATGAGCCCCTGGCGGCCGCGCGCCGGGCCCGGAATCCCGGACGAATCGGCCTTGCGCGGCGGAGTCTCGGGAAGCGTGATGCCGAGGCGCGCGATCTGCAGCTCGGCCATCTTCTTGATGTAGAGGTAGTCGACCTGCGCATTGCGCGACAGCTTGTCGAAATCGAGCGTCTTCAGCGCCTTCAGCCAGCCCTCGTAGAACGCGCGGTCCCGCACGGGGCCGGCTTGCGCGGCCGGCGCGCCGGCGGGAGCGGCCGCACCGCGCGCGCCCTGACCTCCGCGTCCGCCAGCGCCCCCGGCGCCGCGGAACCGCTGCACGATGTCGGTCATCTCGTCCTGCGGAAGCGCAATCAACTCCCTCAGGTCGGGCACCGATGGATACTTCGGCGGAGGCGCCGGCGCAATCGTCGCCGGCTTCGCGGCCGGCGCCGTGGGAGAGGCGCCGTCGGCCGGCACCACCTTCTCGCGCAGGAACGTCGCGTAGCCCTGGAGTGCCGCGTCCGCTTTCTTGAACGGCAGGCCCATCCACCAGGTGAACAGGGGATCGTAGCCGTTGTAGAACGTGAACCACTCGGTGAGGCCGGTGCGCAGCGCGTCGACCGCCGCCGGCCCGCGCGCGGCCGCGTCCCTGGCGACGCGCAACGCATCGCCCGACGAGCCGCCGGCCAGACCCGCCTCGAGCCTCGCCTTCACCCGCCCGATCTCCGCCGTCACCGCCGTGAGCGTGCCAGCCGCCTTCTGCGGATCGACATCCTCGATTCGGATGCGCGCCTCGACGAGGCCGACGATGGAGGGGGCGAAAGGAACGAGCGGCGCCATCTCCGCGAGGGCGAGCGACGCGGACTCGGCCTGCGTGAGGTTCGACTGCACGGTTCCCCTGAGCGTCTCGAGTTCTGCCTTCGCGGCCGGCGAGAGCGCTGCCGGATCGAGCGCCGCGAGCGCCGCCTGCCAGTCGAGATCGAACCGTGCGAGCCGCGCGACGCGGCCGGGAGAGAGCGGCTCGGGCTGAACCGCCGCGCCCCCTGCGCCGCCGGCGCCTCCGGCCCCGCGACCGCCACCGCCGCGCGCGGCGCCGAAGAAGTTGCCCGAGAGCGTTGCCCGGTCGAGCGTGTACCGCGCCGTGACCAGGCGCATCTCGCTCTGCCGCGCCTGGAGAAGCGGCTTCAGGTTCTTCGGCGCGGCCTGGCCGGCCTGCACGCCCTGAGCGCCGGGCGCGGGGGCGCCCTGCCCCTGCAGCCCGGCGACGATCAGGAACGCGGACGCGAGCACGATCAGCACTCGACCGACGGCGTTGCAGCGCATGTGTCTTGAGTGCCGAGTTTTGAGTCCTGAGTTCTGAGTCCTGAGCCTCATGCCTGAACTCCGAGCGCGGCCAGCTGGCCGCGCAGCGTTTGGTAGACCTGCGGGGTCGCCGGCTGCAGCGGCCGGCGCGGCGCGCCGCCGACATAGCCGGCCAGTTCCATCGCCGCCTTCAGGCCGGCCACGCCGTAGGTCGACGTCACCGACTTCGCCAGCGGCGTGATCTTCCGCTGCAGCGCCACGGCCTCGGCGTGCTTCCCGGCCCGCGTCAACTCGTACAGCTGCACCACCAGGTCGGGCACCACGCACCCGACCGCGACAATGCCCGCGACGGCTCCGACGCACAGGCTGGCATAGAGCGTCGGCGCCGATCCCACCATCACGTTGAACCCCGCGGGCGTCATCGCCACGAGGTCGGCAATCTGCGTCAGGTCGGCGCTCGAGTCTTTCACGCCCGGGATGTTCGGGTGCGACGCGAGCGCCGCCACCGCCTCGGCCGCCAGTTTCACACCCGTCAGGCCGGGCACATTGTACGGCAGCACCGGCACCGGCGACGCGTCCGCGACCGCCGTGAAGTGCCGCACGAACAGGTCCGTCGTCATCTGGTTCTTGAAGTAGCACGGCGTGCGCACGAGCACGGCGTCGGCGCCGGCGTCGGCCGCCCGCCGGACGGCCGCAATCGTCGAGCGCGTGGATTCCTCACCCGCGCCGACGATCAGCGTCTTCGTTTTCGGCACCGCCTCGCGCGCGGCACAGGCCACGCGGAACGACTCGTCGGCGTCGAGCATCGGCGCCTCGCCGTTCGAGCCGACCACCACCAGACCCGCCAGGCCGGTCTTCATCCACCTGGTGACGTTCGACCTCATCGCGCCGAGGTCAATCTCGTCGTCCCGGAACGGTGTCGCAATCGGGGGAAAGATGCCGTGCAGGTTCATAGTGGTTGTCTCCGCTCGGCCGGCAGCGCGTCCATCGGGTCCACGTGGATGACGACGTGCGACGGCGGCAGCGCCCGGCGGATGTCGTCCTCAATCTCGCGCGTCGCCGCGTGGCTCGCCGCCAGCGTGGAATCGGCGCGCATCGTGACGTGCGCGTCGATGTGGCGCTCGCTGCCCGACTTCCGCGTCCGCAGCCTGTGCGATTCGAGCACGGCCGGATGGCGACGCAGGATGCCGGTGATGATCTCCAGCTCCGCTTCGGGAAGTCCCCGGTCGAGCAGGTGGCCGACGGCGTTCCTCGTCAGGTCCACGCCGATCTTCAGGATGAAGAGCGCGACCAGGATGGCGACGATGGGGTCGACGATGTCGAGCGCCGTCGAGCCGCCCGTCCAGGCACGCCAGCTCCAGACCACCGCGAGGCCGCAGGCGACGCCGAGCGAGGTGTAGACGTCGGTCGAGAGGTGATGCGCGTCGGCCTCGAGCGCCAGCGAATCCTCCTGCTTCGCCACCTTGAACAGGTGGCGCGACACCAGGATGTTGACGACCACCGACACCGCCATCACGGCGGTGCCCGCGCCGAGGTGCTCGACTTCCCCGCCGCGCACGATCCGCTTCACGGCCTCGGCGACAATCCACACGGCGGCGACGACGATCAGCAGCGCCTCGATGGCGCCCGACACGCCTTCGATCTTCCCGTGGCCGTACGGATGTTCGCGGTCGGCCGCCTTGTCCGAGGTCCGCACCGACACCCACGCGATGACGGCGGCCAGCAGGTCGTTGGCCGAGTGGATCGCTTCCGAGATGATGCTGACCGAGCCCGACAGCATCCCGACGGCCAGCTTGAGCACGACCAGCGTGGTGTTGGAGGCCACCGAGACGGCGGCGGCGCGTGATTTTGCACTCATCGGGCAGGTGTCTCGACGAGGAGGTTGGCCGCCAGCGTGACGGCGAAGATGGCCGCGGCCGGCGCCAGCGTCCACGGGAAGGCGGCAATCGCGTTCACGTTGCTCGCCTGGTGCAGCATCGATCCCCAGCTCGGCACCGTCTCCGGAAAGCCAAGGCCGACGTAGGAGAGCGTCGCCTCGGCGAGGATGAACCCCGGCAGCAGCAGGATGGCCTGCGTGCCGACCACGCCGCGGCAGGCCGGGAGCAGGTGGTGGAAGAGTACGCGGCCCGGGCCGGCACCGAGCGACACGGCGGCGGTGGCATAGTCCTTCGTGCGCTCGGTGGCCACCACCGTCCGGACCGCCCGCGCCACCCAGGGCCAGCCGACGAGCGCGAAGATCCCCGCCATCAGCGCGAAGACCGCCCACGACGGCAGCACCAGCGGCAGCGCCGCTCGTAGCGCCAGCACCACGTACACGGCCGGCAGCACCAGCACGAACTCGGCCACCCTCATCGATCGCTTCGTCCACGAACCCGCCGCGGTAGCCGGCGACGCCCCCGACAAGCGCCCCGACGAGCAGCGCCGCCAGCGTGGCGACGAGCGCGATGCCGAGCGACGTTCGCGCGCCAGACAGCAGCCGCGCCAGCACGTCGCGGCCGTCGCGGTCGGCGCCGAACGGCAGCCACGGCCCTCGGCTCTCGTCCGACAGGCGCACGAGCTTTCCGCCGGCGAGGAACTCCAGCGGAATTGTGCGGCTCGCCTCCTCCTCGTAGGTCTGCTCGAGGCGGCTGACCAGCCGCAGCGGGTGCACGAACGGGCGCTGCCACGAGCCGTCAGGGCCGACGACGTGCGGGCGCATCGGCGGCGCGTAAAGGAAGGCGCGGAACGTCACGGCCGGGTCGTTCGGCGAAAGGACGGGCGCCGCCAGCGCCGCCAGCGCAATCGCCACGAGCACGGCGGTGGCCAGTCGTCTCATGCGGCCGCCCCGCTCGCGTGCTCCGTTTCCCGCTGCCTCAGCCGCGGGTCGGCCCACGCCTGGACGATGTCGGACAGAAGAGCGCCCGCGGCCAGGAAGAGCGACCCGGCGGCGGCGCACCCGGCGACCAGGAACAGGTCGCGGGCCCTGAGGGCGTCGTACATGAGCCGGCCGAGGCCGGGCCACGAGGTGATGACCTCGACGACGAACGACCCGCTGAGCAGGCTGCCGAGGATGAAGCCGTACATCGCGGCGACCGGCCCGACCGACGGCCTGAGCGCGTCGCGCCAAATCAGCCGGCTGCGCGGCACGCCGCGCGCCAGCGCGGCCGTCGCGAACGGCATCGCCAGCGCCTCGCCGAGCGACTGCGACTGCACGCGCTCAATCATGGCCGCGAGCGGCAACGCGATGGCGAGCGTCGGCAGCGGCAGGTGCCACGCGAGATCGGCGAGGCCCGCCAGAACGCCCGCCTCCCACGCGCCGGCCGACTGCATCCCGCCGGTCGGGAACCACCCGGTGCGCGCCGCCGCCATCACCAGCACGAGCGACGTGACGAGCGAGGGGAGCGACAGCAGGACGATCGACGCGCCGCGGACCGGGGACGCGAGCAGTCCGCGCCGGCGGCTGCCGGTGAGGACGCCGGCCGGCAGGCCGAGCAGCGTCGCGACGACGAGCGACGCCAGCGCCAGGATGCTGGTGTTCAGCGCGCGCTGGCCGACGAGTTCGGCGACCGGCCGGCGGTAGATGAGCGAGACGCCGAAGTCGAACCGCGCCGCGCGGCCCAGCCAGTCGAGATACTGGCTGCCGATGGGCCGGTCGAGGCCGTACCGCGCCCGCTCGGCCGCGATCGATTCGGCGGTCGCGCCGCCGAACAGCTCCGATGCGAAGTCGCCGGGCGCCAGGCGCGTCAGCAGCAGCGCGCCCGACGACACCACGGCCACCAGCACGAAGGCCGCCACGATTCGCCTCGCCAGGTAGCGCCCCACGCGGTCCTGTCCTCCATCAGCTCACAGCTCTCAGCTCTCAGCTCACAGCTGTCAGCTCTCAGCTCTCAGCTCACAGCTGTCAGCTGTCAGCTGTCAGCTGTCAGCTGTCTACTTCACTCCCAGCGTGTCCGGATTCCAGAGGATCGACGGCCGCAGCAGCGCCGGCGTCGCGTTCGCGACGCGCGCGCTCGTCGCCAGGTAGATGCGCGGCGCCGCGAACTGGATCATCGGCAGCTCGTCCGCCACGATCTTCTGCACCTGGTCGAACAGCGCCTTGCGCTCGGCCTGGTCGAGCGCCGTCACCTGGCGCCGCATCAGCTCGTCCACCTGACGCTCCCACTCGGTGGCCGGCTTGGCCTGCCCGGGGTTCCACACGTGCGCGCTGCCCGAGCTGACCCACAGCTCGATGTTGAGCGCCGGGTCGAGGTCCGTCGTGAGGAACCGGAAGTAGACCGCGTCGTAGTCGCCGCGCTCGATCCGGTCGATGGCCGCGCCGCCGTCGAGCGCCGCCACCGTCACGTCGAGCCCCACCTTCTTCAGCTCCTGCGCGATGAACGCCGCGCCGCGGTCGAGCGCGCTCGTCCCCTTCGACGTGAGGATGGTGAAGGCCGCCGGCGCGCCCGTCCGATCCTCCAGGATGCCGTCGCCGTTGCGGTCCGACAGGCCGAGGCCGGCCAGCAGCCGCCGCGCGGCCGCCGGGTCGTAGTCGGCCTTCGGGAGGCCGGGCGAGTACCAGCGCTGGTTGCCCGGGGTGATCGGCCCGAAGACCGGGACGGCCGCGCCGAGGAACACCGTCTCGGCAAACGCGGCGCGGTCCACGGCGTGCGAGATGGCAAGCCGCAGCTCCCGCCTGAGCAGCCACTGCCGCCTGGCCGCGGCCGGGCCGTTCGGCCTGAGGTTCATCCAGAACGAATCGGCGTCGAGGCCGACGCCCAGGTCGAGGATCGCGATCTTCCGCTCGTCCGCGGCCTTGCGAAGCGTCGCGTAGTCCTCGGGGCGCACCTCGGTCTGCGTGAAGTCGATCTGGCCGGTCTGAAGCGCCAGCAGCTCCGCGTTCTGGTCCGGCACGATCTCGAGCGTCAGGCGGTCGAGCACGGGGAGCGTCTCGCCGCGCTCGCCCTTTCTCCAGTAGCGCGGGTTCCGCTCGAAGATCAGCCGCTGGCCCGGCTGGTACTGCTTCAGGACGAACGGCCCGAGGCCGACGATCTCCGACGGCGGCGTCGCCGGGTCCCACGCCTTGGCCAGCGTGCCCGCGTTCAGCGCCGCTTCCAGCTTGTGGCGCGGCAGGATGACGAGGTTGTCGAGAAGCCGGATGCCCGGCCCGAACGCCGACGGGAATCGGACGACGACGGTGGACGGATCGGGCGCGCTGACGGCCAGCACCTTGCCGCCGACGCGCATCGACTCGCCGAGGACCGGCGGCATCTTTTCGTCGTAGATCGCCTTGAAGGCGAAGACGACGTCGGCCGACGTGAACGGCGCGCCGTCGGAGAAGGTGACGCCGCCGCGCAGCTTCAGCGTGTAGGTGAGGCCGTCGGGCGACGCCGTCCACGACTCGGCCAGCCACGGCTCGAGCTCCTGCGTCTGCCGGTTGATGCGGACCAGCCGGGACTGGGTGAGCTGGGAGAACAGTTCGGCGACCGAGTCGCGGCTGGCGTATCGGTTGAACGTCCGGGGTTCGACGCGAAGGCTCGACACCAGCTCCTTCACCTTCGGCTTGGTGTCGGCGGGCGGCGGCTCGCGCCGGCACCCGCCGGACGCCGCCGCCAGCGCGGCAAGGCCGATGGCAAGGGCTGCCGTGCGAATGAGGCGGGCGCGTTTCGAGGCGGTCAATTTCCTGCCCTCCAGGCCAATCCGTTGGCCGGTCGACTGTCGGTCCCCGCTCCGTCCCCTGTCCCGGTATTTGCCGGCCGACGCCTGCAATTCGCTGGCATTCCCCGGGTTCCTGCCTGGCGGTTCCTGCAATCTGCGTGCGCGCGAGGCGCCGTCCCGGCACCGGCCAATCCCTTGGCCTGTCGCCCTGCGGAACCCGCCCCAGCCGCGATGCCATCCTAGTCGAACAACTCGCGGCCGCGCAACCACTTACACCAGACTCCGCGCAACAGCCGGGGTTGGCGCGGCCCTTGCGCTTGCGCCGGCAGGAGGTTTCCGCGTGGAGCAGTTGCATCCGTCCGAAATCGAGCGGGCAGAGCCGAATCTGTCGGGCGGCAGCGTCTTCATCGAACAGGCGATGCGGATGCTCGGCGTCTCCAAGCGAACCGTCTACTACCGGATTCGGGAAGGCCGCCTGCGGACGATACGCGTCCGCGGCGGGTCCCAGCGCGTTCTCATCCAGTCGATTCGGGATCTCGTGGCCACCGACAAGCAGCGATCCGCGCGGCCGCCGGCATCGTCCGGCGACGCGTCCGCCGTTTCGTCGCAACCCGTCGCGTGCCGGTGACCTTCTGGAGGCCGTCATGTTCCGCCGTACATCCGTCGTGTTCATCGCTCTCGTCCTCGCCGCCGCCGTGGCGTCTGCCGGCCAGGGGCCGCACCGCGCGCGGCTGTCGGCCGATCTCGAGAGGCACCTCGCATCCCCGGCCGCGCCGACCGTCGCGGTGATCGTCACGGGCAGCCGCGACGAGATCGAGGCGCTCGCCGCGCGCCACGGCCTGACGCCGAAGCGCTGGCTGTCCGAGGGCGCCGTGCTCGACGTCGCCGCGGACGGGCTCCAGGCGCTCAGCGAGGACGCCGCCGTCGCGCACCTGTCGGGCGACGTGGCCGTGCGCGGGACCATGGCGGTGACCGGCCAGGCGACCGGCGCCGACCAGGTGTGGGCCGGCCTCGAGGGGCTGAAGGGCTACAACGGCGCGGGCGTGGGCATCGCGCTCATCGACTCGGGCGTCGCCCCCCTCCCCGCCGTTCGCGACCGCATCGTCGTGAGCATCGACTTCACGGCGAAGAAGAAGAGCGGCGCGGTTGACGAGTTCGGGCACGGGACGCACGTGGCGGGCATCATCGCCGCGGCGCCGACCTCCGACCCGGCGATCCAGGGCGGCTACGGCGGCGTGGCGCCCGGCGCGCACATCGTCAACCTGAAGGTCCTCGACGCGAACGGCGAGGGCACGGTGAGCGACGTCATCGACGCCATCGACTGGGCGGTGGCGAACCGCAAGCAGTTCGGCATCCGCATCATCAACCTGTCGCTGGGCCACCCCGTGTTCGAGTCGGCCGACGACGACCCGCTGTGCCAGGCCGTGAAGCGCGCGGTGGCGCACGGGCTGGTGGTGGTGGCGGCGGCCGGGAACGTGGGGAAGACCGAGGACGGGCGGCTCGTGCTGGGCGGGATCGACTCGCCGGGCAACTCGCCGTATGCGATTACCGTCGGGGCGCTGAACACGAAGCAGACCGCGTTCCGGTCGGACGACGTCGTGGCGACCTACAGCTCGCGCGGGCCGACCATGTTCGACTTCGTGATGAAGCCGGACGTGGTGGCGCCGGGGAACAAGGTGGTGTCGCTCGAGGCGCCGGGGACGGCGATCGTCGGCGAGTATCCGGCGCTGCACTTCGCGGGTGCGGGCGAGGGCGCCTACATGCAGATGAGCGGGACGAGCATGTCGGCGGCGGTCGTGTCGGGGATTGCGGCGCTCATTCTCGAGGCGAACCCGAAGCTGGACCCGGTGAAGGTGAAGGTGTCGCTGCAGCTTGGGGCGACGTTCATCCCGGAGACGGGGCTCGTGGCGTGCGGCGCGGGGAGCGTGGACGCGGTGACGTCGGTCCGGATCGCGGTGTTCGGGCCGAAGACGAACGACGACGTGCAGATTTCCGGCGAGACGGTGACGCCGAGCGGGATGGCGTTCTGGCGGGAGGACGAAACGACCGAGGCGGCGCGGATCGTCTGGGGCGACCGCATCGTGTGGGGCGACCGGATCGTCTGGGGTGATCGCATCGTGTGGGGCGACCGGATTGTCTGGGGCGATCGGATTGTCTGGGGTGACCGGATCGTTTGGGGTGACCGGATTGTCTGGGGTGATCGCATCGTCTGGGGCGATCGCATCGTTTGGGGCGACCGCATTGTCTGGGGCGACCGGATTGTCTGGGGTGACCGGATCGTTTGGGGTGACCGGATTGTCTGGGGTGATCGCATCGTCTGGGGCGATCGCATCGTTTGGGGCGACCGCATTGTCTGGGGCGACCGGATCGTCTGGGGCGATCGAATTGTGTGGGGCGACCGCGTCCAGGACGAGCGGATTGTCTGGGGCGATCGGATCGTCTGGGGTGACCGGATCGTCTGGGGTGACCGGATCGTCTGGGGTGACCGGATCGTCTGGGGCGACCGCATCGTCTGGGGTGACCGGATTGTCTGGGGTGATCGCATCGTCTGGGGCGACCGCATCGTTTGGGGCGATCGCATTGTCTGGGGTGACCGGATCGTCTGGGGCGACCGAATCGTCTGGGGCGACCGAATCGTCTGGGGCGACTAGACAGAATCGATGGAGATCCCGCAAACACAGCCTGCCAGGTGCAACCGCCTGGCAGCCTGTTCTTCTTTCGCGCGGTAGCGGGCCGCCAATCCCCACTCCCGAACACCGCCCATCGCTACGGTCCAAGATGTCTTCCGCGCTGCCTGCGGGTTCCCCAGATCTGTGTCTCGATAGGTGGCTCCGCGGGTCCGACGACAGGCTCAGCGTGTCTGTTAGCCACGATCGGGCGAGTTGGCGATATCATCCTCCAATTGGGCCACCAATCCCCAGCCCTCGCTGCTGGATCGTCGAAGATGAGTTGTTCTCGAGATGCAGGTCCGTCCTGTATCCAACTGAGGGACCATCTCGCTATGGAGACGATCGCCACTCTCGTCGAGTCTGGTCGTTACATCGAAGCCCTTCGCGCGGTTCAGGCGAGTCCCGGTGTCCCGTCGGAACACCAGTCCGCGCGCGACACACTCCTCGCTGAACTCTTCCAGTACACGGGCCGCGATGAAGCTGCAATAGCCCGTGCAACGAGCGTCTTACGCAGGCGCCCTCTTGACCCGGCGCTGGCAGCGCGATGCCACATAGCGCTGGGAGAAGTCGATCGCAATGCGGGCCGGACTGCCTCCGCGATTGAGTTCTTTCGCCTCGCCTCGGAAGAAGCCAGAAGTGCGAAGGACCTCACGCAGGTGGCTTGGGCTGGGCTGCGGCTGCTCTTGACCCTAGCGGACGGCCCTGGAGTCGAAGCAGCGGTGGCCTACTTGCCGACACTCCGCAAAGCCGTTGCCCGCGCCGGTAACCCCAGGACCACCTGCGCACTTCACCATTTCGTAGCATTCATCGAAGCTCAGCGAGGGTTGCTCAACAACGCAAGTGAGCACGTCCGCATCGGACGGTCCCTGATGACCGGAAGCCAGAACGTGTACTTCCGGGCCATGGCCGCGAACGACGCGTCGTGCATCGCCTTCTCGCTGTCCGATCTTGACGCGACGCGGGAGGAGGCACGGACGGCGATGCGCGAGTCGGCAAAGTCCGGCCACGCGGCCATCATGCGAGCGTCGCTGACGAATCTCGCGCACGTGGAGATGGCGCGCGGGCGGTTCGGGCACGCGGCCCGGTTCTTCGAGCGCGCCGCGCGGATGTCTCCGCCTGCCGGGACGACGCAGGCCGGGATCGCGGACGGACTGGCGCAGCTGAGCCTCGCTCGCGGCGACCTGGTCGAGGCCGAGCGCATCCTCGCCACCGCGCGGACCTGGACTCCGGAATCGCCCAAGGGAACGTGGTACTACGGCCTCTGGACCGTCGTGACCCGCGCCAAGGTCCTGATCAGACAGCAGCGCCCGGGAGAGGCGGCGGAGATTCTCACCGCGGCGCTCGCGGGCGCGCGCGAACTGGCCGAGCCGCTTCTGACATCGGCGATGGAGCTGACGCTCCTCGAGGCGCAGACGCGCTGTGGCGATGCGGCCCGCCGGGCGCACGTCCTCACCGACGTGGTCCGGACGACGTGGACCACCACCGTGGACCTGCTGGCGGAGTTCGGCAGAGTGGTGGGGTTCGTGCTCGCGGCGGACGGCTCGCTCGAAGCCGGACGGGTGTGGTTCGAGCGCGGCGCACAGGCGCTTGCCGGTGCGGGCAACGACACCGCGCTGAGGAGCCTGGCCGACAGCTACGCTGAAGCCCTGGCCCGTCGAGCCGGACTGTCGCTGACGCCGCTCGTCGCCGCCGAGCCCGTCGAAGCCCTCCCGCCCCGGCCCAGGCAGGTCGTGCATCGGCTCGACGCCTGCACGCCTCTTGTCGCCCCGCCGTCGGATGCCGCCTCCGTTTCCGTCGAGCGTGCTGCGTCGGTCGTCGACTCCGGCGCCTATCCGCCCGTCGTCGGCCACGAGATCATGCATGCGATGCTCGACACCCGCTGCGTGTCGCGCGCGGCGCTGGCCGTGGCGCGGACCGGGCAGCGGCCCGTGGTGGTCAGCTGGTTCGGCTGCTCGTGGACCGAGGCCCGCGACCTCGCCGCCCACGCGCCGCGCCGGATCGACCTCGGGGCGTGGCAGGGTCGCGACTACGCCATCGCCGTCGCCGTTCCCGCCGACCTCGGCCGCCTTGTGACGCTCGTCGCCCTCGAACGGCTCGTCGCCGTTGCCCGGTTCCAGCACAGCGCGAGGAACGAGGAGCGCGAGCGCGTCGCGCTGTGGCCCATCGAGCGCTACGCCGAGGCGGACGATGTCGTCTTCTGCAGCAGCGAGATGACGACGCTCGTGGCCAGCGCGCGCAAGGTGGCCGGCGCGCCGGTCAACGTGCTGATCACCGGCGAGACCGGCACGGGGAAGGAGGTCATCGCGCGGGTCATCCACGCCTCGTCGCCGCGCGGCGGGCGCGCGTTCGTCCCATTCAACTGCACCGCCGTTCCCAAGGACCTCGCCGACAGCCAGCTGTTCGGCCACCGCAAGGGAGCCTTCACGGGTGCCACCGCCGACCATCCAGGCGTCATCCGCGCCGCCCTCGGCGGTACCCTCTATCTGGACGAGGTCGGCGACATCGGGCTCGACGTGCAGCCGAAGCTCCTCCGCTTCCTCGAGTCGGGCGAGATCCAGCCGCTCGGCGAATCGCGCCCGACGCACGTCGATGTGCGCATCATCGCGTCCACCAATCGGAACCTCCAGCAGATGGTCGCCGACGGCCAGTTCCGCGAGGACCTCTTCTACCGCCTCAACGTGGTGCCTCTGCACGTGCCGCCGCTCCGAGAGCGCCGCGAGGAAGTGCCGCCGCTCGCCGAGCACTTCCTCCGGCGCGCGGGCCGCGACTTCGGCAAGGAGGGCCTCCACCTGGCCGAGGAGACGATGGAGTACCTGGTGCTCTACCGCTGGCCGGGCAACGTCAGGCAGCTTGCCAACGAGATGCGCCGGCTGGCCGCGATGGCCGAGCCAGGCGCCATCCTGATGCCCGAGCACCTCGACGCGGCCATCACCGCCGGCCGGAAGACCGTGCCGGTCGATCGCGCGAGCCTCGCTCCCACCGAGCTTTTCGTCCGGCTCGACCAGCCGCACGCGGCGCTCGTCGAGCACGCCGAGCGCGCGCAGATCAAATACGCGCTGGCCCGGTGCGGCGGCCGCCTCGAGGACGCCGCCCGCCTGCTCGGCCTCTCGCGAAAAGGCCTCTACCTCAAACGCCAGCGGCTCGGCCTGGAGTGAGCGACGCCGGCCGCTGACCGACGCCCGGCTCTTTCCGGCGCCAACGCGGCTATAATCGAGCCGCCCGCGAGACCACGCGATGACCCTCTCCCCAGGCAGCCGCCTCGGGCCCTACGAGATCCAATCCGCCATCGGCGCCGGAGGCATGGGCGAGGTCTACCGGGCCAGGGACACCCGCCTCGACCGCAGCGTGGCCGTCAAGGTCCTGCCAGCCGGCGTCAGCGCGGACCCGGAGCGGCGCGCCCGCTTCGAGCGCGAGGCAAAGACCATCGCCGGATTGAGCCACCCGCACATCTGCACGCTGCACGACGTCGGCCATGCCGTGCCGACCGACCAGTCGGGAAGACGGCTTGGCTCGCCGAAGCCTGTTGGCGAAGGCGGCCCGGCAGAAGACGGATCGGATGGCCGCGCCGTCCACTACCTGGTGATGGAGCTGCTGACGGGCGAGACGCTGGCGCAACGGCTGGGAAGGGGCGCTTTGCCCCTCGAGCAGGCGCTCCGGGTGGCCATCGAGATCGCCGACGCGCTGTCCGCCGCGCACCGGCAGGGGGTCATCCACCGGGACCTCAAACCCGGCAACGTGATGCTGACCAAGGCGGGCGCCAAGCTGCTCGACTTCGGCCTGGCGAAGCTGGTCGCGTCCCGGACCGCCACGGACACGGTCGAGACGTCCGTGCCCACCCAGGAGCCTTCGACAGCCGCAGGCGCGGTCCTGGGCACCGTGCCGTACTCGGCGCCCGAGCAGCTCGAAGGGACGGACACCGACGCGCGCAGCGACATCTTCTCGTTCGGCGCCGTGCTCTACGAGATGCTCACCGGGCGGCGCGCCTTCCCGGGCAGGAGCCAGGCGTCGATCATCTCGGCGATCATGTCGTCGCAGCCGCCGACGCTCTCGTCGCTGCAGCCGGTGACGCCGCCATCGCTCGACCGCCTCGTCCAGCGGTGCCTGGCCAAAGACCCGGACGCGCGGTGGCAGAGCGCGACGGACATGGCCGACGAACTCCGCTGGATTTCGACCGGCTCGGGATCGGCGGCCGGGGCGGCCGCACCAGCGCGCCGGCGCACGGTGACCGGCCGCCGATGGCTGTGGATCGCGGCCGCCGGGGTCCTGTTGGCCGCCGCGGTCGCCGCGTCGTGGATGGCCCTCGGCCGCCGTGCGGACACAAGCTGGGAGAGTTTCGCCGCCGGGCGGCGGCTGACGCGCCTCAGTTCGTCTCAGGAGCAGACGGCGGACCCGGCACTCTCGCGCGACGGCCGCATGCTCTGCTACGTGCTGGAGACGGGCGACGGGCGAACCGACGTCTATCTGAGCCGCGTGGCCGGCGGAGCGCGCGTCCGGCTCACCGACGATGACGCGGTCGAAGAGTGTCCGCGGTTCTCGCCCGACGGCGAGTTCGTCGCGTTCGCGAGGGCCGCGGGCGCCGGCGCGGCTCCCGAGGTGCGCATCGTCCCGTCGCTCGGCGGTGAAGTCGCCGTGGAGATCCCCCGCGCCTCGTTTCCGGCGTGGTCGCCCGACGGTCGGCGCCTCGCCTACGTGCGCACGAGCGCAGGCGGACATGCCGAGCTCGTGGTGGACGCGGTCGAACGCACCGCCCCGACGGTCATCCTGCCCGCGGACGGCGTGTACCTGAAACTGATCAGGCCCGCGTGGTCCCCCGACGGGCGGCACGTCGCGGTGGTCAGGAGCACCGGCGGGTCGGCCAGGGAAATCTGGCTCGTGCCGTCGAGCGGAGGGACCGCGCGGCAGGTGCTGGACGAGCCCGCCACGACGTGGTCCGACTCCCCGGTCTTCACGCCCGACGGCCGCGGCATCATCCACTCGTCGAATCGGGGAGGGGCGACGAACCTCTGGGTGGCGCCGCTCGACGGCGGCCTTCCGGTCCGCCTGACGACCGGTTCCGGGCCCGACGTGTCTCCCAGCGTCGCCGCCGATGGGTCCATCGCCTACTTGAACTCGCGCAGCCGGAGCCTGCTGCAGGTCCACGATCAGGTGACGGGCGCCGTGCGGACGCTGCTGACGTACTCGCCGTATCTCTGGGGGCCCGCCATTTCACCGGACGGCCGCGATGTCGCCTTCACCCGATCGGAGGAGGACGGGTCGTGGCACATCTGGTCGATGCCCGTCGCCGGCGGCATCCCGCGCCGCCTGACGTCCGGCGAAAGCGGCGAGGTGTACCCGCGCTGGTCGCCCGATGGAGCCTTCGTGCTGTTTCACACGTGGAACGTCCCGCGGCGATTCGGGCGCGTGGCGCGGGACGGAGGCAGGGCCGAATGGATGCCGTTCGGCACGGGTGGCCACGACGGGTTCGCGGATCTCTCGCCGGACGGGCGGCTGGTGGTGTTCACGCACGCCGAGGGGCAAGCCGAGCGCCTCTACGTCGCAGGGGTGGCCGGCGACGGCTCGCGGCGGCTGACCCCCTCGCCCGGCGCCGTGCCGAAGTGGTCGCCCGACGGCAGACGCATCGCATTCTCCGGCAGCCGATCGGTCTCGAGCGGCATCTTCACAATCGCCGCCGACGGCACCGACGAGCGGCAGTTGGCGCAGGAAGGGGGTTGGCCCGTCTGGTGGCCCGACGGGAAGACGATCGGATACCTCGCGGTCGACGACAAGGGCAATCAGCAGCTGCGCGTCATTCCGTCGGGCGGGGGAACGCCGCGACCGCTCGGCGCCATCCGGCTTCTCGGCACGAACCATCCGTTCGCCGTGGCTCCGGACGGCCGCACGATCGTCATCACGAACGCGGAGCATCTCGCCGACGAGATCTGGCTGCTCAGGCGCGACGAGAACTGACACGCCTCGTTTCACGCGCGGTGCCCTCCCCTTCGGCCCGTTGGCAGCCGACCGACGCCCGCCCCGCTCCGGAGCCGACGCGCGTATAATCGAGCCGCCGGCGAGGCCGCGCGATGACGCTCTCCCCAGGCAGCCGCCTCGGGCCCTACGAGATCCAGTCCGCCATTGGCGCCGGCGGCATGGGCGAGGTGTACAAGGCGCGCGACACCCGCCTCGATCGCTCGGTCGCGATCAAGATCCTCCCGTCGGACGTCGGCGCCGACCCCGACAGGCGCGCGCGGTTCGAGCGCGAAGCCAGAGCCCTCGCGCGCATCGAGCACCCGAACATCCTCGCCGTCCACGATGTCGGCCGGGACGCCGCGGCCTCCTCGCCGGGCGCCGCCACCAGCTTCGCCGTCACCGAGTTGCTCGTCGGCGAGACGCTGCGCGAACGGCTGGCGCGCGAGCGCCTCTCCTGGCGGAGGGCGGTGGAGATCGCCGCGGCGGTGGCCGACGGCCTCGCGGCGGCGCACGGGCAGGGGATCGTGCACCGGGACCTGAAGCCCGAGAACCTGTTCCTCACCGCCGACGGCCGGGTGAAGATCCTGGACTTCGGACTGGCGGCGACCGCGCCGTCGCCCGACTCCGCGGCCGAGACCGGCGCGTCTCCCGCCGGCGCCACGGCGCCCGGGACGGTCCTCGGCACGCTCGGCTACATGTCGCCCGAGCAGGTGCATGGGACCGAAGTGGACGGCCGGGCGGATCTGTTCGCGCTGGGGTGCGTGCTTTACGAGATGGTCGCCGGGCGCCGGGCCTTCGCGCGGCCGACGGCTGGCGAAACGCTGGCCGCCATCCTCGCGGCACCGGTGCCCGAGCTGTCCTCCGTCGCGACGGATGCGCCGCCCGACCTGGCGCGCATCGTCGCGCGATGCGTGGAGAAGCAGCCCGGGGCGCGGTTCCAGTCGGCCGCCGACCTGGCGTTCGCGCTGCGCGCGCTGCTCGCGGCGCCGGTCGGCGCGATCGGTGCGGCGACGCCCCCGCCGTCACGCCGCCGGGCGTGGGCGCTGGGCGGCTTCGCGACGGTCGCGCTCGCGGCCCTGATCGCAGGTGCCGCGATCTGGTGGCGGCAGGCACCCGCCGCCGCGCCGGTCGCGCCGAACGCCGGACTGGATCCGGCGAAGGTCGTGGTCGCCGTCTTCGACAATCAGACGGGCGACGCCGCACTCGACAGCGTGGGACTGCTGATCAGCCAGACCGTGTTCCACCGCCTCACGCTGATTCCGGGCGTGAAGGCCGCGCCGAATCCCGTTGTCCCCGTGGCGGGACCCGGCCTCCCCCGTTCCGCTCTGGCGGCAGGCGGAAACCCCGTTCGCAACCTGGCGGAGCGGACGGGCGCAGGCCTCGTGGTCACCGGCTCCTACTTTGTCGATGGATCCAACCTGCGCCTGCAGGGCCAACTGGTCGACGCGGCCACGGGAGCGGTGCTCACGAGCTACGAACCCGAATCCGGCGACCGGGCCGGGCCGAGCGACGTCGTCGAGCGGCTCGCCCGCCGCGTCATGGGCCACCTCGCGCTGCGCTTCAAGGCGGGATTCGAACCGTACGCCGCCACCCAACGGCCGCCGAGGTACGACGCCTACCTGGAGTACCTGCAGGCCGCATCCGCGTTTGGAGCCGACTATCCCGGGACCATTCGGCATCTGAACGACGCGCTGTCGATTGACCCGGAGTACCTCGAAGCCCGGTGTCTCCTGGCGTTCGCGTGGCTCAACATCGGGCGGCCAGTCGAGGCGGACGCGGCACTGCGGCCGGCAGAAGAGCCGGCCGCCCTGAGTCGGGCCACACCCCAGGAACAGGCGCACGTCCGTTGGGCCCGCGGGTTGCTCGACGGGGCTCGCCAGGCTGTCGTGGCGGCCAGGGAACTCGCCAGGGTCAGCGCCGACCCGTGGGCGTGGTACAAGCTGGGCATCTCGGAGGCGGGCGTGAACCGGCCGAGAGCCGCCATCGAGGCGATCGAGCACATCCGGCTGGGCGACATGCCCGCCGGGTCCGCCCCGAACACCTCGTGGCCTCTCGCCAATCTCGCCGCGTACTACCACGAGGTGGCCGAGTACGACAAGCAGCTCGACGCGGCGAAACTGGGCCAGCAGCACTACCCGGGCATCGCCGCGTTCTTCGGAGCCGAGGTCGGCGGACTCGTCGCCGTCGGACGCCTGGACGACGTCGACGGCGTGATTGCCAGGGCCGAACAGGCGTCCCTGCAGACCGGCGGCACCGGCACGGTCCTCGTCGGCGCGACGCGTGAACTTGCCGCGCACGGCCACGAAGAAGCATCGAGGGCGATGGCCCTGCGCGCGGCCGCGTGGTTCAGGCAGAGAATGCCGACGGCGAAGCCGGACGAAACGGCGGCGTTGCGCGCCTCTCTCGCCGCGAGCCTGCTCTTCGCCGGCGGGTGCGCGGAGGCCGTCCGGATCCGCGGCGACCTCGCCCGCGAAGAACCGGGCGATCTCGAGGCGCTCGGAGACTACGGCGTGACGCTCGCGCTGTGCGGCAGGCCGCGCGCCGAAGCGCAGAAGATCGCCGATGCCCTGGCCCGGATCGATCGCCCGTTCCTCCGCGGCGGTCACCACTTCGCGCGGGCCCGCGTGCTCGCCGCGCTGGGCGACCGCGAAGACGCCATGGCCGCGCTCGAGGCGGCGTTTGCGCAAGGCCAGCGGTGGAGCGGCCTCGAGATACACCTCGACAGGGCGTTCGCGCCGCTACGCGACTACCCGCCGTTCATCGAACTGATGAAGCCGAAAGGATGAGCGCCGCGGGTTAGCCGTCCGCGTACCGCCTGGCCGCCGCGAGGTCCTTGCGCAGCTCCTCGGCCGTGCGCTGCGGGCCGTAGCCGGGCGTGTCGCGCTGAATGCGCCACCCCTCCTCGAGCGGGCCGGCATCCACCGCATCGAACCCGAACTCGTCGAGCAGGCGCGTGACCGCGGCCTTGGCCGCCGGGTCGTTGCCGGCGATGACCAGTGCCCGGCGGTTCTTCGTGCCGGCGGGGCGCCCGTCGCTCGTCAGCTGGGCGGCGTAGATGTGGTTGAACGCCTTGACGACCTTCGACGTTGGGAGATGCGCCTGCAGGAGCTCCGACGTCGTCGTCGACTCGTTGTCGAGCTCCGCGATGTGGCCGTCACGCTGGGGATAGTAGTTGTTGGTGTCGATCACGATCTTGCCGGCAAGCGGTTCGACCGGCACCGTCCGGTAGTGCTTCAGTGGAATCGTCACCACGACAATGTCCCCGGCTTTCGCGGCGTCGAGAGCGGTGGCCGCGCGGGCTTTCGGTCCGAGCTCGGCGACGAGCGAAGCCAGGGTCTCGGGCCCGCGTGAATTGCTGATGACGACGTCGTAGCCGTGTGCGACCGCCAGCCGAGCGAGCTGGCTTCCAATCTTCCCGGCGCCGATGAGTCCAGTAGTAGCCATGACAGGAACTATACGCCTCTGCGCAACCCTCCGAATGTCGGGGACCGCGAAGCCGGACATGAAGGGCCGCAAGCCGGATCGGCGCTAGAGCCGCCGCCGCGTCACGCCGTGGAAATGCGGGGGCGCGTCGCGCCGCGCATCTTCAGCGGGAGTCGGACACGTCACGTACTGATCAGAGCGGTCAGGGAGCTTCCAGTCCCACCAGGACGGAGGGTGAGCGATGGTGCCGCAGCCAGTCGCAGATACAGTCGGACGGTCCAGACAGCGGCGAACAGCCAGCAGCCGCCCGCGAACGCACCGAAGTCGGCGACACCCCGCGCCGAGTGTTCCGCTCGACCGGCCCGAACGTTCCGCGCGAGTGTGGCAAGGCGTCCGCTGAAGACTGGCACCGGGCTCGCGGCAACGGCAGACCCGTGAGAGTCGTTCGAAGTCCGCGGCCGGCCGTGCCAGTTCTCGTCGTCCGTTTCCGCCTGTCCTTGTGAACGGCTTCTTCGCCGACCGGCGATTGGGGCCAGCCGGGTGGGGCGGGCGTCGCTCACGTCGCGTGGCGGCGCGAGTTGAACGCGGACCACGCCCGCGCGCAACAGTCAGAAGGAGGGGATGATGCGAAAGCTGTGCTTGTGGGCCACCGCCATCGCAATCGCCCTGGCCGCCGGCCAGGCAATCCGAGCGTCGGGCGGCGGGCAGGCAAACGGACCGGCCGAGCCGTCGCTCGAGGGCACCTGGCAGGTCAGCCTCACCTACTACTACGCCGGCACTGAGACCGGACCGAATGGCAACCTCCAGTTCCTGCAGCAGTTCCATCAAGACGGTCGCAGCGTGATCTACCTGCCCCAGGCGCCAGACCAGTTGGCCGAATCGCGCACGGCCTGCGCGGGCGAATGGAAGCGAAGCGCCGGCAACACGTTCGACGTCACGCTCTACTGCACGTGGGCCGAAACATGGACCGGCGAGCCGACGGTGCCAGACCGCATACTCATCAAGGTGACGATGGACCCGAAGGGACACACGTGGACTGCCAAGCCCTTCTACTACCAGTATTTCGTGGACGGCGAGTACACGGCCGGACCCGGGTGGGGAGACATGCGCGGCGTGCGCCTCGGGCTCGTCCCGATCCAGTAGAGACGGGCAGCGTGCTCTCACCAGGTGGGTGCCTGCTTCCAGCCCGGGAAGGGCCCCACCTGGACCGTCCAGCCGGTCGCCGAGGCAGGGTCCTGCACGACGCGGAGGTTGGTCAGCGACCGCAACTTGGCGATGAGTTCCGCGCGGGGCTGCGTGTGCAGAACTGGCTTGGCGACATCAGGCATCGGCCACAGGCGGATCTCCTGGCCGCTGGCCGACGCGACCCAGCGGCCATCGGGCGAAATGGCCACGCGGTTCACGGGACCCGCGTGGCCGACGAGGAGGTGCGGCTCGCGCCCATCAATCGAACCGACTCGCACGATGCCGTTGGCGTCGCCGGTCACGACGACGCGGCCTTCGCCATCGACGGCGAGAGTCGGCATGAGCACGTTGCCGTGCGTCGTGATCGTGCGCAACCTCCGCCCTCGGCCGTCGAGCACGACGAGTTCCGGACCGAGCAGGCGCAGGCGGCTCGCCGCGAGGTTCCCTAGCAACGCGACCACCGTGCGTCCGGCCCTGTCGGTGTCCACCGCGGCGAATCGGCTGCCCCACTGCACGCGCTCAATCGCGCCGCTCACGGGGTCCCATCGACGGATGCCGTTCGCCCCGGCGAGGAGCAACTGGCCGTCCGCGAGGTACTTCAGGTAGTGCACTCCCGACGAGTACCCGTCGGGAGAGCCATCGGTCCGGAGCGGGAACTCGCGCTGGCGTCCTGACGCGAGGTCGACCACGCGCAGTCGCATGTTCGCGTCGGTGGGCGCGTAGCTCGGCGCGACCGCGAGGGTGCGCCCAGCGGCGTCGAACGCCAGTGGCACGGGTGCGGCTCGCTCCCCCGTGTAATCGACGACCCGCCGGGCCTTCCCGCCGTCGAACGGCACGAGGTATGCGCCCATGTAGGGCGCGTTCACCGCCAGGGTGCGGCCATCGCGCGCAAAACCGACCCCATAGCAGTAGTAGTCGCCACCGAGGTCCACGCGCCGCATGCGACCACCCGACGCGTGGACCGACCAGAGCAGCGCACCGTCGCGGGCGCACGATGCCAGCATCCTGGAGTCGGGAGAGAATGCCAGGTCTTGCACGGGACCCTCGACGTGGCCGCTCAGCGTCGACGCGTGCGGCGATCGGATGGGCCACAAGGCGACGCTGCCCCACCCCGCCGTGGCCAGCCAGCGTCCTTGCGGGTCGAACGACTCGTCGCCCGGCTCCCTCAGGTCGGTGCGCCGCAGGAGCAGGGGTGGATCATCCGGTGACGCGAGCAGGTTCCACAGGTGGGTCGTCCCATCGCCTGCAGTCCACGACACCTGCGAACCGTCGGGACTGAATTCGGGGACCGAGTAACGGTGGGGCGGTAGCGTGCGCAACTCGCGCAGTAGTTCGCCGCCGGGCACCGACCAGAGGCAGAACAACCCCGTCTCGTCGAGCGAGAGCAGCCGCTCGGCGCGGCGATCGAAACGCACCTCGCGAACGCGGGCCCGGTGGCGCTCGAGACGACGCTCGGGCGCGGGTCGCCTGCCGAGATCACGAAGGACGACGTCGCGCTCGTCGCCAAACGCAATCCATCGAAGCGTGGGGGCCACGCTGACGGGCCGCAGGCCGGGCTGGTCGAAACGCAGACCTGCCGGCGGCGTCCACCGTGCGACCTCCACGGCGCTGCCCTTGTCGAGCGACCACCGTCTCAGCACACGCTCCCTGCCGCCTCGCGTCGCCGGGCCGAGAGTGGCAATCGTCTCGGGTCCAATCTGGCCGACCCACTCGGGCGATGCATCCAGCGTCGTGACGGCACCCGACCCCAGGGACCACGCCCGGAAGCCGGGATCTCCCGGCAGCCAGCTGAAGAGTCTCCGGCCGCTCTCGTCGAACGCCACACTGCGAGTGTCGGCCATCGTCGGGAGTCCGGCGAGGACGCGCGACGCGTGACCGGCGTCGGTCCAGGCCACGATCTTGTCCGAGACGCCCGCGCACGCCAGGGCATCGCCGGCCGCGCTGAAGGCGACCCGCGAGCAGGCGGCCGCCTCCGGCAGCGTGAGGATGCGGGCCGTGGGCCCTCGCCACAACGCCTCGATCGCGAGGAGCCGTGCCTCAATCGTGTCGCTCAACTCGAGGCTCGCGCGTGCGTAGGCCACCGCAGCCGTCGGGTAGCGTTCGAGCTCGAGGCGGCCGAGCGCCACGAGCTTGCTGGCCACGGCGCGCTGCGCGCTCTCGACCGCGTGCTGCCGCGATACCGCGACGGCGCTGGCCACGGCACCGAGGCCCACGATGACGGCGGCGACACCCGCGCCTCTGAGGAGCTTCGTCCGGCGCGCCCGGTGGGCCATGGCCGCAGCGAAGTCGTGCTCGACCGGCGTCAGCGGCGCCCCGTACCGCTCGCGCCACAATGCGAATTCGCGGAACGCCGTTCCGGTCCAGAGGCGATCGGCCGAGCGCCCCGCCTCGTGCCACAGGCGCGAGGCCTGCCGGAGGTGGTCGCGCATCTGCGCGCTCCCCTCGTCCTGGTTTTGCCAGCGGACGAGCCGGGGCCACGCTCGCAGCAGCGACTCGTGGGCAATCTCCACCACGTGGTGCGCAGGATGTCCTCGGAGCCCCCCGGTGTCGTACGAGGTCAGCAGGCGCGCATCCACGAGTCCCTGCAGCACTTCGCCGGCCACGTCCCGGTCGGGACCGACCGAGAGGAGGTCGCCCCGTTCGACGACGGTCCGCGTGCCATCCGCGGTGACGAGGCTGCGGAACATCTCGCGGACCACCTGCTCACGCCCGGCGCCGACGCGGTCGAGCGTGGCCTCGGCGTGCTGCGCGAGGGCCCCCGCCACGCCGCCAATCTGCTGATATCCCTCCCGGGTGAGAACGCGCCGATCCCGATCGCGGTGTTCCCACAGTCGCGACACGGCGAAGGCGAGCATCGGCAATGCCGCGCGCGTCCCGGTGACCGACGCCACGATTTCGTCGACCAGGGCCTCGTCTTCGAATCGGTAACCGAGCGCCGACGCCGGTTCGGCGAGCGCGCGGCGCAGCGCGTCGGGCTTCAGCGGAAGCAGCGCCGTCAGCTCCGTCAGCACCGGGGCAAGCGGCGGCTGCTCGCAGCACCGGATGAAGAAGTCGTCCCGCAGCGAGACGACCACCCGGATGTCGGCTTCGGCGGCGAGCCGGCCGAGGAACGCGGCAAAGCGGGCCTGGACGTCCGCCGGGTTCAGCGTGAACAACTCCTCGAACTGATCGACGACGAGCAGGACACCGAGGTACGGTTTCCTCCATCGCTGAAGGAGATCGAAGGCGACCTCGGCGTCTTCGAACGACACCAGTTGCCTGAGGGCGTCCAGATCGCCGGTCAACTCCGGGGCGAGGGCTCGCCCCAAGCCACGCATCGGCGCCCGACCCGGCGTGCAGACGATGGCCGCCCATCCGTCCGGCCTGCCGGGAACGACGCCCGCGCGCACGAACGACGTCTTTCCCGCGCCCGACGACCCGATGATCGCAAGCAGCGGCCGCCGTTCAATCCGCGCCCACAGCGCCTCGACCTCGGCCTCCCGTCCGAAGAACACGGCCGCGTCGTCCTCGCTGAACGGGCGCAGGCCTGGATAGGGGCCGCGCTCTTCAATCTGGTCGAGGGCGGTCGGCACTGCCGGCCCCCGCCGTGTCCCTTCCAACGCCTGGCGAAGGTCGTTTGCGCTCTCGAAGCGCTCGTCGCGGCTCTTCTTCAGGCACCGCCGAACGACGGCCCCGAGTGCCGGCGGCACCGCATGGTCCCCCGTTGACGGAAGGTCGGGAGGGGCCTCCTGCACGATCGCGTGCAGCGTCGCGCCGATGGTGTCACGGCGGAACGGATGGCTCCGGGCCAGCATCTCGTACAGCACCACCCCCAGCGAGAAGATATCGGACCGCGCGTCGAGGGGCTGCGCGTTCACCTGTTCCGGCGACATGTATGCCACCGTGCCGACGCGCAACCCGGCCTCGGTGACGGTCGACTCGAGGGGAGCATGGCGCCCGCAACCTGACGCGGCCGCGTGCCGAGCGAGGCCGAAGTCGAGGATCTTGACATGGCCATCTGTGGTCAGGAACAGGTTCTCCGGCTTGAGATCCCGATGGATGAGGCCCTTGCGATGCGCCGCGGCGAGCCCCCTTGCGGCCTGCAGGATGCACGACACCACTTGGGAGGGCGTCGGCGCGCCATGCGACAGGAGATCCCGCAGGGTCTTCCCTTCGAGGAGTTCGGTGACCACGAAGGGCGTCCCGTCGTCGGTCCCGACATCGTGGACCGTCAGGATGTTGGGGTGGTTCAACTCCGCCAGAGCCCGGGCCTCGCGCTCGAACCGGGCGAGGGAACTGCGTCCGACGGCGTGTTCGGGAGTCAGGACTTTGATGGCGACGTCACGGCCGAGCGTCGTGTCCGTGGCCCGGTAGACCTCTCCCATACCGCCCGCGCGCAGGAGGGCATCGACCCGGTAGTGCGTCAGTGTTCGGCCGACCAGCGACGGGTGAGCCGCGCTCGTCAGCACGTCGGCCGCCGCCTGCGGCGGCGGCGCGGAGAGGAAACCGTCGGAGTCCGGCTGCTCGGCGAGCAGCGACTCGACCTCGCGGCGCAGATCTTCATCGCCGGCGCACGCGGCATCGAGGAACGGCTCGCGTGCCGCGGGCTCGCGCTCCAGCGCCGCCTGGCACACGTCCTCGATCTGCTGCCAGCGATCGGCTTTCACGTCGGGTCGCTCCCCGGCCCGGCGCCGGTCTTCCTCAACTCCCGGCGCAGCCAGAGCTTCGCCATCCGCCAGTCACGCATGACGGTGTCGACCGAGACGGCGAGGACCTCCGCGGCTTCGTCGACGGAGAGGCCGCCGAAGTAGCGCAGTTCCACGACCCTGGCCTTCCGCGGGTCGATGCTTGACAGGAGCGTCAGCGCCGTGTCGAGCGCGATCAGGTCGCCGCCGCGCTCGGGCGCGGGCACGATGGCGTCGTCGAGCCTGACGTGCGAGACGTCGCCCCCGCGCTTCAGCGATCCCCGTTCGCGGGCGGCGTCCACGAGGATGTGACGAATCACCTGCGCCGAGATCGCGAAGAACTGGGCGCGGTTCTGCCAGCGCACACCGTGGATGTCGACGAGCCTGAGGTAGGCTTCGTTGACGAGGGCGGTGGTCTGGAGATCGTGCGGCCGGCGTTCCGCTCGCAGTTGGCGGTGCGCGACGAGGCGCAACTCGGCGTAGATCAACGGCACGAGCCGGTCGAGTGCCGTCCGGTCGCCGGCACACCAGGCGACCAGCAGTTGGGTGATGTCACGGGCCGGCGGTGCAGGCAGAGAGCCTCCTCCGAGTCGGACCCGACGTGACTGCTCGGCGCATTCTAGCATCGCTGTCGGTCGCCGATCAGGGGCACCACCGACAGGGGCACCGCCGGCACGGGAAGTCGCAAGCCTGAAGCCGCCCCTCGACATGGCTCGGGACCGCCCTGAGCGGAGTCGTGTCGGAGTCGAACGGCCGCAAGCCTGATCGGCGCTAGAATAGCCCCATCATGCGCCAGCCTCGGTGGCTTCTCGCTCGGGTCGCCTGGTCCGCACTCATCATCCCCCTCCTCGCCGGGTGCGCATCCTCGGGCGGCTCCCGCGCCCCCCTGACGGCACCCGATGAGCCCCCGACGGAGCCCGTCGTCCTCAATCGTCCCCCGGTCCTCATCGTCGAGACCATCGTCCTGGACAGGAAGGGCGCCCCGGTCACGACGCTGCGCGTCAGCGACTTCCAGATCTCGGTCGACGGCCGCCGCCGCCCCGGCGCCGCCCTCTCGCGGCTCTACCGCGGCCCCGGCGCCGCCGCGCTGGCCTCGTCGGTCACCACCACCGCGCCCGGAGAAACGCTGCCGATGACGGAATCGGCCCGCGCGTTCGTCGTGGTCCTCGACCAGTTGAGCTTCGGCCCCGGCGACGAGTCGCGCGCCCGCGCGACCGTCGAGGCGTGGCTGGCGGCGGTGGGCGTGGCCGACCAGGTGGCCGTCGTGCCGCTGCCGCTCCGCCGCGGCGCCACGATCGACTTCGAGCGCACGGCCACCCGGCAGACGCTGGCCGCCATCAGGCCGCTCAGGATGGCGGGCGCCGAGGCGCAGTCCATCGAGGCCGCCGCGGAGACACGGCCGCCAGCCGGCGGGGGCGCCGTCAGCCCGTCGGCCGCGCAGTCGGCGGCGCAGACGACTGCGCCGCAGCAGGAAGCGCGGGCGGGCGAGAACCCGCCCGACGAACCTCCGGCTGCGCCGCCGCCGCCCCCGCAGCCGGAACGCGGGAGGGGTGCCGACGAGGTCTCGCCCGCCTTGCTCAGGGCCCACGCCGTGTCGTCGCTCGGCGGCCTGAGCGTGGTGCTTCGTTCGCTCACGCGATCGCCGGGCGCGAAGACCGTCCTCTTCGTCTCGGCGGGCCTCGTCGCCGCGGATACGCCTGCCGAAGCCTCCGCCGTGGCCGACGATGCCGCCCGCGCGCAGGCGCGCATCTTCGCCCTGCAGGTGCCCACGTCGTCGCCCGCCTACCGCGACGCGGGCGAGAAGGACCTGCGCGCGCTGGCGCAGGAAACCGGCGGCGCCCTCGGTACCGCTCTCGGCCAAGCCGGCGACGGCACTGGAGCGCCTGGCCGGCCAGCTCGCGTTCTCGTACCTCCTCCTGCTGGCGCCGATGCCGGGCGACGCCGACGCCGGGCCTCACGCGCTCCGCGTCGCCCTCGCCCGCCGAAACGACCTGGTGGTTCAGGCCCCGAAGCGCGTGACGGCCGGCCGCGTGACGGCCGAGGCGATTGCCGCATCGCTCTCGCCGCGGGCCGCCTTCGCGCCGCCGGTCGGCCCGCGGCCGGCACCGCCGACCGCGCCCGGCCCGGTCACCGGGCGGACGCGCGCTTATTTCGCGCACGACCCCGCCCTCGATCCGTTCATCGCGCGCGTTGCGGAATACGTGTCGGTGTACGGCGACGAGCTGTCGTCGGTCGTCTCCGAGGAAACCTACACGCAGGAGGCGCGCGGCGCAGGCGGCGCGCCCCCCAAGGCCACCGTCCTCGACGGCAAGGCGACCGGCACGTCGACGAGCAGCGGCGCGAAGGTCACCAGGACGCTCGTCTCCGACTACCTCCAGGTGCGAATCCCCGGCATGGAGGGCTGGCTGCCCTTCCGCGACGTCTTCGAGGTGGACGGCCAGAGAGTCCGCGACCGGCAGGACAGGCTGGTGAAGCTCTTCGTCCAGGCGTCGCCGGAGGGCGCCCTCGAGAACGCCCACGCGATCGTGCGCGAGAGCGCGCGCTACAACGTCGGCAACTTCCGGCGCGAACTGAACGTCCCCACGCTGCCGCTCTGGTTCCTCGAGCCGCAGAACACCCACCGGTTCAACTTCCGGAAGGCCGGCGAAGAGACGCTCGCGGGCCGGCGTGTTTTCGTCGTCGAGTACACCGAGGTCTTCCACCCGACGTTCGTCAAGACGCCGGCGGGCGAGGACATCGTCTCCTCGGGCCGAATCTGGGCCGAGCCGACGACGGGCCGGGTGCACCGGACGGTCCACACCGCGTCGATCGCGACGGTCACCGTGGACTACGCGCCGCGGCCCGAGGTGCCGGGTCTGTGGCTGCCGGTGACGATGGAGGAGCAGTACATCCACACCAACCTGTCCATCAAGGGCAAGGCGACGTACGCGAAGTTCCGCCAGTTCCAGGTGCAGACGCAGGAGCAGGTCGTGCTGCCGAAGAAGTAGGGGGCGGGGCAGGCGAATCTTGCGAACGTGAAGATCTTGCGATCGTGCGAGGTGGCGGTCGTGCGAAGGGGACCGGCCGCGAGCCAACGACGGGGCCCAGGTGATTGGCTGATTACCGCCCGGGCGATTCGACCGTCAAGGTGACTCGTCGGGGAAGCCGCCGGATTCTGGCTGCGCGCACTCGCACGGCGCGCGGCGTCGCAGGGCGCCGGCGGCAGCCACTGCCACGCGCCCTCTCACGCAGGTGGCAGAATCCGCAATCCGACTCCGCGGACCCTCCCGAACAGGCCCATTTCGGCATCGGCGCCGGGCTCGCTTCGTGCGAGACGACGATGTATGATGGACCCCGTGCCGCGCGTCCCGCCGTTCGACCGCCCGGCGACCTACGAGGACCTCGAGAAGGTCCCGGACATCATGGTCGCCGAAATTGTGGACGACGAACTGCACGCCTCGCCGCGCCCGGCGCTGGCGCACGCCCACGTCGCCTCGGCGTTCGGCGCGCTGATTGGCGGGCCGTACCACTACAGCCGCAGCGGCCCGGGAGGCTGGTGGATCCTCACTGGACCGGAACTCCATTTCGACAGGAACGTCCTGGTCCCGGACCTCGCCGGCTGGCGACGCTCGCGGCTGCCGCGCGTTCCCAACGCCGCGTTCCTGTCGGTCGCGCCCGACTGGATCTGCGAAGTGCTCTCCCCCTCCACCGCATCGCTCGACCGGGCGAAGAAGTTGAAGATCTACGCCCGGGAACAGGTCCCCCACGCCTGGCTCGTCGACCCCGCCACGCGCACGCTGGAGGTACTGCAGCTCGAGTCGGGGCGCTGGGTGATCCTCGCGGTTCACGTTGGCGCCGAAGTCGTCCGCGCCGCGCCGTTCACCGAGATTGAACTGGAGTTGGCCTCGCTCTGGCCTGAGGAGTGAGGGGCCTGGCGGCAGGGACTGAAAAGGCCCAGGGCCAGGAGCCGCTGGACCGTCAGAACCTCTGCATCGCCCCGCGGTACGGAACCACCTGCCCGGGTTCGATGGTCACGTCCCACTCCATCGGCCGGTAGCCGCTGCGCTGAATCGCAATCCGGTGTTCCCCGGGTGTGAGCGTCAGCGGCTCGCCCGTCGGGGCGAACGTGCCGACGGTCCCGACGTACTCGCCGTCGACGAACACGTCCGCGTCGGACGGCTGGATGTCGAAGCTCACGCCTCCGTAGACCGACACGGCCGGCTTCGCCATGTAGGGCTCGACCCCGTAGTAGTCGCCGCCCGAGTAGTAGTCGGTCGTCGAGTAGTAGGTGCCATACACGCGCGGTGCGTAGCCGGCGTAGAAGTAGCCGTAGGGATACGCCACCGAGTACCCGGCCCACAGCCCGAAGCCGATGCTCCAGTAGGGCCTGAACGAGTAATACGCGTGCCCGAAGTAGTAGGGCCGATACGGCGCGTAGTGCGGCGGCCGGGGCGTCATGGGAATTCGGCGCGCACTCACGCGGCGTGCCGCCGCCGCCTCGTTGCGACGTCGAGGTCCCACGTCGCCTGCAGGTTCATCCACAGCCGGCTCGACGTCCCCAGCGCCTCGGCCAAATCGAGCGCCGCGTCGGCGGTGACACCCCGCTTGCCGTGGATGAACTCGTTCAGGCGGGCGCGGGTCCAGCCGACGCGCGCCGCAAAGGCCGCCTGCGTCTCCGCGGCCGGCCGCAGGAACTCCTGGAGCAGCATCGCGCCCGGATGGATGGGGTTCTTGGGTAGACGCATGTCGTGCCTCTCCGCTCAGTGATAGTCGACGATCCGGACATCGTGGGCATGGCCGTCGATCCAGCGGAAGACGACCCGCCACTGGTCGTTCACGCGAATCGAGTGCCAGCCGATGCGGTCGCCCTTCAACGCCTCGAGCCTGTTTCCTGGCGGGACCCGAAGGTCCCTCAGGTCGTCCGCGTCGTGGAGGTAGAGGATCTTCCGGCGCGCGGCGCCGTAGAGCGCCGGCGGCAACCGGCGAACGGCCGCGCTCCGGCGGTCGTCGTAGACCTCTTCCGCCAGCCGGTTGCCGAACGAGCGGATCACGGATATCAGATTATCGGAATGTGAGAACTTCGTCAAGGCCCTGCCGGCGTGGCGCTACCGTGCCAGGCGCCTCTTCGCGTCGGGCACCTCGGGCAGGCCCGGGTCGGCGTCCTTCCAGATCTCCAGGAACTTCTGGAAATGCTCGCGCGCGCGGGCCGTGTCGCCCTGGCGCTGGGCGATCAGACCCAGCTGATAGAAGCTCCGCGCATAGAGCGCCCCCCAGAACAACCTGCCTGTCGTCAGCGCGCCGACCTGCTCGTAGGTCGCCCTGGCTTTGTCCAGGTCCCCGGCAGCCAGGTAGGCCTGGGCGAGAGCGGTCAGCCAGACCGCTTGTTCGTCCGCGGCGGCTGACTGATGCGGCATGAGCGACACGGAGCGCTCCAGGTCGGCGACCGCCGCGCGGGTATCACCTCGCCTGGCCGCGGGCGATCTCCGGCCGAATCACTTTGAGCGCCACCTTCGCGCGGACTTCCTTGTCGATGGCCTTGTAGACGCGCCCCATGCCGCCGCGGCCGATCTCCTCGATCACCTGGTAGCGGCCGGCGAACGTCGTGCCGGTCTCGAGTTCCTCGCGGGGCCACTGGGCGGGCGGGACGGCGGCGGTGGGCAGGTCGCTGGCAGCATCGGCCGGCTTCAGGCTGGTGCCGCACTGCGGGCAGAACGACTGCGAGTCCGGGTCCGGAGCGCGGCAGGTGGGACAGTCCATCAACTCCCCCCGGTTGGATGTGGTGGCTGCGCCATTATGCCTTCACGGGCTCAGGAGCACCAACAGCCAAACATCACGGGTGCGGGAGTAACGAAGAAGGCCCAAGGCCCAGGGCCGTATGCCGGAGCCCTGAGCCTTGAGTTCTGAGTTCTGAGTTCTGAGTTCTGAGTTCTGAGGCTCGAGCCCCGAGCCTCTATTCGCAGCTCGGGGCCCGCGGCCGTCAGAACCTCTGCATCGCCCCGCGGTACGGAACCACCTGCCCGGGTTCGATGGTCACGTCCCACTCCATCGGCCGGTAGCCGCTGCGCTGAATCGCAATCCGGTGTTCCCCGGGTGTGAGCGTCAGCGGCTCGCCCGTCGGCGCGAACGTGCCGACGGTCCCGACGTACTCGCCGTCGACGAACACGTCCGCGTCGGACGGCTGGATGTCGAAGCTCACGCCTCCGTAGACCGACACGGCCGGCTTCGCCATGTAGGGCTCGACCCCGTAGTAGTCGCCGCCCGAGTAGTAGTCGGTCGTCGAGTAGTAGGTGCCATACACGCGCGGTGCGTAGCCGGCGTAGAAGTAGCCGTAGGGATACGCCACCGAGTACCCGGCCCACAGCCCGAAGCCGATGCTCCAGTAGGGCCTGAACGAGTAATACGCGTGCCCGAAGTAGTAGGGCCGATACGGCGCGTAGTGCGGCGGCCGGGCGTAGACCTGCGAGTGGTACGGCCGCGCGTAGTAGTAGTTCGGGCGACCGTAGTTCGGCCGGCCGTAGGCGCCGTAAGGCGACCGCGACGCATTCGGCGGCTGACCGTAGCCGTTCCGCGCGTTGGACCCGTAGGCGCGGCCGTTGTTCGGCCCGCCGCCGTAGGTCCGCTGCTCGGCGCGCGGCTGCGCCTGGTTCGGGCGATTCATGTTCGCCGGAGGCGGAGCGGCGGAGTAGGTCCGCGACGCGTCGCTGCGAGGGACCGCGCGCGCGCCCGAGTACTGCCGGTTCTCGTAGGTGCGCGCCGTCGCCTGCGGAGCGGTCGGCAGCGGCCTGCTCTCGGACGCGCGCGGCTGCGGCGCCTGGTACTGCCGGCTCTCGGACGGGCGCGGCGCGCTCTGCCGGGCCTGCGCCGGCGCGCTCTGTCGAACCTGCGGCGGCGCGCTCTGCCGGGCCTGCGGCGGTGCGCTCTGCCGGGCCTGCGGCGGCGCCGAGCGGGGCACCGCCTGCCGCGCGCTCTCCTGCCGCGCCGCGGGGCGGTTGCCGGCCTGGCCTCCGCCACCACCCGGGCGCCCGCCTCTCTCCCGGCCCTGGGCGCCGGCCGGGAGCGCCGCCACGCTCAGGGCGGCGACGATGACGGCTGAGGTGAACGTCCATTTGCGGTTCATATGTCGCTCCATGTGGCGGCCCCTCTCCGACCGGTTCCTGCTGTCTGGCTCCCCCTGGGAAGGGCCGTCGCCCATCTCTGTCGCAACCGCGATGCCAATCGCAAGGATAGCGTTTTTCTGGTGTTTCCTGACGGATTCATGGGCGGGGCCCTCCCGGGCGTCACCAATCGAGGACAGTCCGGGGCGCCGGCGGCGGGCCGTTTGAGTCTAACGAATGGTAACCCCGGCGGGCGATTCTGTCATATCCTCCCAGGAAGGAGATCGCCATGGTGCTCGCCGCTGCGCTGATCTCACTCGCCGTCCTCGTGCCTGGCACCGACCCGCAGTCGGCCGCGCCCAAGCCGCCGTCTCCTCCTCAGTCGACGACGCCCGCGCCGCCGCCTCCTCGGTCAACTTCGTCGGACGACACCTCCAAGCCGTACACGGTTGAAGGCGTTCGAAGCGCGTACGACGCGAATGCCCAGCCTCGAATCGACGTGGCCCCGGTCGTGCCGACCCGGCAAGGCTACCGTGTCGCGCTCGACTCGCGCCTGGTCGACCCGGACCCGTGCAGTCTTGCCATCACGGCCTGCCAGCCGGCGTGGCGAGGCGGCGCGAATCCGACGTGGCACGACCAGTTCGTGGCGATGACCGGCCCGCAGAACTACATGGTGCCGTACACGGGGATGAACAACGTGCAGACGCTCCAGGCGGTCGCCTCGGGCGTCGCCATCAACCTGGCGTTCCAGGCGTTCGTTTCGCTCGTTCACGATCAGATCGTGAAGAGCAACTACAACAGGAAGCAGAAGAAGGTGGAGAGAATCCGCGAGGAGATCCGCTTCGAACTGAGGGAGCTCGAGCGGCTGAACGCCGCCCCGGAAAAATGACCAGACCCCGTGCCCAGCTCAGAACCTGACCCGCACGCCCACCGCCGGGCGCACGACCCCCCCTTCGTCGGCCCCCAAAGCGACGGGCCCATGGACACGCAACTGGCCGACCACCGCCACGCGAGAGGTGACGGCCACCGCGGCCTCGGCGCCCACCGAGACCCTCATGTACCATTCGTCCGAACTGTACCGCTGCGACTGGGTGACGGTGCCGTTCGCCAGGGTCTGAGACTCGTAGCTCTGCTTCTCGTTCAGCAACGCGGGGCCGAACTGAAACGCGATGTCGACGCGCTTGGGCAGCCGCCAGTGGACGCCGAAGAGCACGGCGACGGTCGGGGTCCTGTATGTCGTTCGATTCACGGACGTGTAGGTCTGGCTGCCGTACGGGTAGCCGTACGAGTAACCGTACGGGTAGCCGGACTGGTAGCTGTACTCGTGGACCACCGTCTGGTCCGAGGTTGGGAACTCCCCTTCGACCTGCAAGGACCACCGGTCCGCGAAGTTGAAGCCTGCGGCCACCCCAATCGCCAGGGCGCCTCCGGCAGGTTCCGTGTCGCTCCACACCGAGTAGTCGATGTTCCACGCGACGCTGGCACCGGCGAACACGGGCCGAGCCGCCCCACCCGCCTGCGTCTGGGCTGCGCCGTCCCGCACGGCCAGAACGCCGACCAACACCGCCGCTACCGTTCCGACCTGCATCGCCCGTGATCTCATGACGTGCCCTCCTCTGAACGGGAATGCGCGGAACGTCGGCGGATTGGCTCATGGCGGCGGGCGGCGCTGCGATATGCTGTCCCCGCCACACCTGGCCAAACAAGGGAGGACCGCGTGGAGTACGAGACGATCGATCAGCGATTCAAGTCCATTCGGAGAGGCTTCGCCCGCGGCACCGGGCTCATCGTTGTCGTCCTGGGGGTGGTCGTCCTGGGCTCCTGCTCGATAACGACCATCGATACCGGGCACGTCGGCGTGCTGACGCTGTTCGGCCAGGTCACCCGCGAGCAGCTCGCCGAGGGCATGCACATTATCAACCCGCTGAAGGCTGTCACCAAGCTCTCGGTCCGGACGCAGGAATCGAAGGAGATCGCCGAGGTCCCGTCGAGCGAGGGGCTGCTCATCCACCTCGAGGCGTCGCTGCTCTACCGCCTCGAGCCGGCGCAGGCGACCGACGTCTACCAGAAGATCGGCCGCGACTACATGGACGTCGTCGTCAGCCCGAACTTCCGGTCGGTGATGCGCACGGTGACCGCGGCGCACACCGCGAGCGCGCTCTACAGCGACGCGCGCGAGTCGGTCGCGCAGCAGATGCTCGTGGAGATGCGCAAGATCGTCCAGCCGCGGGGCATCATGATCGAGAACGTGCTCCTGCGCGACATCAAGCTGCCGGCGACGCTGAAGGCGTCGATCGAGGCCAAGCAGCAGGCCGACCAGGACGCGCAGCGGATGAATTTCGTCCTGCAGAAGGAGCGCCAGGAGGCCGAGCGCAAGCGCATCGAGGCGCAGGGCATCTCCGACTTCCAGCGCATCGTGACGGTGGGCATCAGCCAGCAGCTGCTCGAGTGGAAGGGGATCGAGGCGACGCTCGAGATCGCCAAGAGCCCGAACGCGAAGGTGGTGGTGATCGGCAACCCGAAGAACGGGCTGCCCGTGATCTTCTCGGGGCAGTAGCGGGCGCCGTCGGCTCGGCGAGTTGGAGTATCATGGCGCCGGTCACCATCCTCAGATGACGTGTCGTCCGGTCGAGCGGCCCCGCCCGCGTTCGGGGCCCTCGGTCAGGTGGCCCCGATCGACGACGCGAGTTCGGCGGAGGACTCGAGGATGATCGGCGCCAAGCTGGGTCCCTACGAGATCGTTGCGCCCCTGGGCGCAGGCCCCTCGACTCGCCGGGGGAGACCGCCATGCCGCTGACACCGGGGACCCGTCTCGGGCCGTACGAAATCGCCGGCTCGCTCGGGGCAGGCGGGATGGGCGAGGTGTACCGCGCGCGCGACACGCGGCTCGAGCGCGACGTCGCCGTGAAGGTCCTGCCCAACGAGGTGGCGGGCGACGCCAATCGGCTCATGCGCTTCCGCCGCGAGGCGCGGGTCCTCGCCGCCCTCACGCATCCCCACGTCGCCGCGGTCTACGAGCTGGAAGAAGTCGACGGCGTGCGGGCGCTCGTCATGGAGTTGGTGCCGGGCGAGACCCTGGCGGCGCGCCTGGCGCGCGGGCCGCTGCGGGTTCGGGACGCGCTGGAACTCGCCCGCCAGGTCGCCGACGGCCTCGGGGCCGCGCACGAGAAGGGGATCGTCCACCGCGACCTGAAGCCCGCGAACATCCAGGTCACGCCCGAGGGCACGGCGAAGGTCCTCGACTTCGGTCTCGCCAAAGCCCACGCGGCGGAAGCCGCGGGGGCGACGGCGGACGCGAACCTCACGGCGATGCGGGCGACGACGCGCGGGACGGACACGGGCGTCATCGTCGGCACCGCGGCCTACATGAGCCCCGAGCAGGCGCGCGGCCTGGCGGTGGACGCGCGGACCGACGTGTGGGCGTTCGGGTGCGTGCTCTACGAAATGCTGTCGGGGCGCCGGGCGTTTCCAGGCGCGACGACGACGGACGTCCTGGCGGCGGTGCTGGAGCGCGAGCCGGACTGGACACTGGTGCCGGCCACGACGCCCTCGGCCGTGCGCGCGCTGCTCCGGCGCTGCCTGCGCAAGGACTCGCGGCAGCGCCTGCGCGACATTGCGGATGCCCGCTTCGCGATCGAGGACGCGCTCGCGGCCGTCTCGTCCGGAATCGGCCCGACCGGAACGAACGGATCGTTCGCGGCAGCGCCCGCCGGCGGCCCCGTCTGGCGCCACCCGCTGCCCGTCGGCCTCGCACTCACGTCGCTGGCGATCGGCGGCGCGCTCCTCTGGTCGATCGGCCGCGCGCCGGCAGAGCCGCCGAAGGAACCAACCTACCTGTCCGTCATGCTGCCGCCAGGGCAGGATCTCACGGGATCGGCGCGAGCCATCTCGCCTGACGGACGCGACATCGTCTACGCGGCGGTCGCGGAAGAGGGCCCGCCCGGACCCGAGGGCAACGTCCCGCGGTTGTACCACCGCCGCCTGACGGAGGCCTCGGCGAGGGGTCTGCCCGGCACCGAGGGGGCGATCGCGCCGTTCTTCTCCCCCGACGGCGCGTTTGTGGCCTTCACGTCGCCTGCGGAGCAGAAGTTGAAGAAGATCGCGCTGGCGGGCGGCGGACCGGTCGTGGTCGCGGATGTGGCCGGCCTCCCACGCGGCATCGGACAGGGGACATGGACCGCGGACGGCATCATCGTGTTCGGCGACTCCAACGGGCCGGTGCGCCGCGTGCCGGCCGCCGGCGGTGTGCCGGAGGTTCTCGTGCCTCGCGACGCTCTGGAGCCTGGTGAGAATGGCATGACCTGGCCGGTCGCGCTGCCGGGTGGCACCGGGACAATCTTCCAGGCGGGTTCGAGTGCCGCCGGCAGAATCGCCGCGTTAGTCAGCGGGAAGCACCGGACCCTGCTGAAGAACGCGCTCCGGCCCCGTTTGTCGGTGACGGGCCACCTCGTGTTCTCGCGTCGCCCGGCCTCGACCCAGGCCGGGACCCCACCACAGATGGACCTGTTGGCTGTCGCTTTCGACCCGGCCCGCGTCGAAGTGGCAGGCACACCCGTCGCCGTGCTGTCGCTGGAAGCGAGGGTGCTCATCTACGACCTGTCGAGTACCCGGAACGCTTCTCTACGTGGATGCGACCGGCGAGTACCGAGGAGGGCGGTTCGCGTGGCTGGCACAAGGAGATCGACCAGTACCGTCACTGCCCAATCCGCCCGGTTTTGGCGCCGCTCTCTACACTCCCCGCGTCTCGCCCAACGGGCGAGAAGTGCTGTACCACCAGTCGTCCGGTACGACGGAGCAGTTGATGATCGTGGATCTCCCGAGCCGTGTCACGCGGGTGCTCGCGACCGGCCGGCACTACTGGGCCGCCTGGACCCCCGATGGCCGCCGGGTCATCTACCAGGAATCGCCGGACTCCCCCGAGGGCTCGGGCATGTCGTGGAAGCCGGCGGACTCGAGCGCGGGCGCCGAGCGGTTGACACGCTCCAAGAGCTGGCAGCAGCCGCAGGTGGTGACGCGCGACGGGCGATATCTCGTCTACCAGGAAACCGGAGGCCTCGGCACCCAGGATGCAACGCTCGCGGAGAACTACGACCTCTGGCTGCTGCCGCTCGAGCCGCGCGGCGAGCCGCGGCCGCTCCTGCGCACGAAGGCGAACGAGCGCCTGCCGCACGTGTCAGCGGACCAGCGCTGGATGGCGTACGTCTCCGACGAGACGGGCCGCGCGGAGGTCTGGGTCCGGGCGTTCCCGGAGGGCACCGCGGCGATCCAGGTGTCCCAGGATGGCGGCACCGAGCCCGTGTGGGCCCCGGACGGCGGGACGTTGTACTACCGGGATGCGGCGGGGCTGCGCCTGTTCGCGGTGCCAGTGTCAGCGGGGGCCGTGCCGCAGTTCGGCACACCCGTCGTGACGAGCGGGTTCTGGGAGCCTGGATATCCCTACGGTCGAATGTACGACATCGCACCGGACGGCGGCTCGCTGTTGATGCTGCCCGCCATGACCCAGGGGCGCGAGCTGCACGTCGTCTTGAACTTCGACGAGGTGATCCGGCGGAAGATGGCGGAGGCGACGAAGTGATCGGAGGCGCCCGACACTGACGCCGGGCGCTACGTCCCCAGGACGATGACGTCCCGCCGGCGCGCGACGGGCGTCACCCGGGGAATGGTGAGCGCCCCTCGGCCGGCGACGGAACCGGCACATCCGTCTCCCGCGTCTTTTTCTGTTGACAGTCAACAGGACCGGCACCATATTTCTGTTGACGATCAACAGAACAGCCCCCGGAGGCGACACGGTGCCCGCCAACCACGACAAGCGCGACGTCCTGCAGGGAACGCTCGACCTGCTCGTGCTGAAGACGCTCGAGACGATGGGCGAGATGCACGGCTGGGGCATCGCCCGGCGCCTCGAGCAGGTGTCGGAGAACCTGCTGCAGATGAACCAGGGTACGGTCTACCCGGCGCTGCTGCGCCTCGAGCAGGCGGGGTGGATCAGCTCGACGTGGGCCGTCACCGAGAACAACCGGCGCGCGCGCTTCTACGCCCTGACGCCCGCCGGGCGGAGGCGTCTTCGCGTCGAGGAGCGCAACTGGGACCGGATGTCCGCGGTGATCGCGCGCGTCCTTCGGCCGGAGGCGTGAGCGGAACGGGAGCACGACCATGCGCTGGGCACGAACGCTGGCGCGGCGGATTCAGGGGGTGTTTCGGAAGGACCGGTTCGATGCCGCCCTGGACGAGGAGGTGCGGTTCCACCTCGAGATGGAGACGGCGCGCCTCGTCCGGAACGGCATGACGCCGGCGGCCGCCACATTCGCGGCGCGCCGCAGTTTCGGCGGCGTCGACCAGGTGAAAGAGCGGTACCGCGATCAGAGCGGCTTCCCGGCGCTGGAGCTGTTCGGCCGCGACGTCGCCCACGCCCTCCGGTCGCTTCGCCGCCGTCCCGGCTACACGGCCGCCGCCGTTCTCTCCCTGGCGCTCGGCATCGGGGCCAACACGGCGGTCTTTTCACTGCTCGACGCGCTGGTGCTCCGCCCGCTGCCCTATCCTGAGGCCGATCGCCTCGTGCACCTCTACAACTCGCAGCTGTTCGGCGGCCGCTTCCGCATGGGTGCCGTGTCGGCCCCCGTGCTGCGCGACTGGCGCGATCGCGCCCGGACCTTCACGGCGATGGGCGCGTTCATGCCGGGCAGCGTCAATCTCGCCGGCGCGGAAGGCGCCGAGCGCGTGACGGCCACGCTGGCCGAGCCGGAGGTCTTCCGGGCGCTGTCGGTCCCTCCGCTGCTCGGCACATGGTTCCGCGCCGAACACGGCTCGCTCGGCACCAGCCACCGCGTCGCCATCCTCGGCTACCGGCTCTGGCAGGACCGCTTCGACGGCCGCCGTGACGTCATCGGGCAGACGCTCCGCATCGACGCGGCCGACTACGTGGTTGTCGGGGTGATGCCGGAGGGTTTCGACTTCCCGGCACGCGCGAGCGTCGGGCTCTACGTCCCGATGCCGTTCACGTCCCTCGACTTCCAGGATCGGGGCCTCAACCGCCTGTCGGTCCTGGCGCGCATCAGGCCCGGCATCGCGGCGAGCGCCGCCCGCGAGGACCTGCGGAGGATCTCGCGCGAGCTCGAGGCCATCTACCCGAACAGCGGCTCGGCCGAGTTCCGGCCGCTGCACGGGGACACCGTCGGGCGCACCGCCCTCCTGCTGATCGTGCTCGGGGGGGCCGTCGGGTTCGTGCTGCTGCTGGCGTGCGCCAACGTCGCGCACATGGTGCTCGCCAGGGCGAACGCGCGCCGCCACGAGTTCGCCGTCCGTCTCGCGCTCGGCGCCCGTCGCACGCAGATCATGGGGATGCTGCTGGCTGAGGGCGGCCTGCTGGCCGTGGCGGGTGGCCTGCTCGGCCTCGCCGCCTGCCGCTGGGCGCTCGACGCGCTGCTCGCGCTGCCCGACACGCCGCTTCGGCTGGGCGTGCCGATCGTGATCAGCCGGGCGGTGCTCGGCTACTGCGCGCTCGTGTCCGTGCTGACGGCCCTCGGCGTCAGCGTCGTGCCGGCGCTCCGCCTGTCCCGCCAGGCGCTCCAGGCGGACCTGGGCGAAACGGCTCCCTCGTCCCGTCGGCGCGCCAGCCACGGGAACACGCTCATCACGGTCGAGACGGCCCTCGCCGTGGTGCTGGTGATCGGCGCCGGCCTGCTCGTGCGCAGCCTCGGGGCGCTCGCCGACCTCGACCTCGGCTTCAGGGCCGACAGGCTGCTGACGATGCGGGTGACGCTCCCGCCCCACGAGTACCCGGACGTCGCCCGGATCCACGCTTTCTACGATCGCCTGCTCGAGCGGCTCTCGGCGTTGCCCGGCGTCGAGGCGGCCGGCCTGAACAACCTGCTGCCGGTGCAGATGTCCTACACGAACATGGACTTCACGGTGGAGGGCTGGCCGGACGACCGGCCAGGGCACCAGCCGTTCGCCGAGCACCGCACCGTCAACGCCGAGTTCTTCCGTGCCATGGGCATCCCGATTGTCTCGGGGCGCGCGTTCACGCGGGAGGAGAACCGCGCCCTGTCGGGCGTGATGGTCGTCAGCCAGCGGGCCGCCGACCTCTTCTGGCCCGGCGTCAACCCGGTTGGCCGGCGCATCGCGTACGGAAACCGGAAGCCGCCCGATCGCTGGCTGACGGTGGTGGGCGTGGCTGCGGACATCAGGAGCGCGGGCGTCGGCCAGCCGCCGCAGCCGATCCTCTACGCGCCGTTTCGCGACTTCGACTTCCCCATCCAGTCGGTCAGCGTCGTCGTGCGGACCACCGCCCCGCCGGCATCGGCCGTGCCGGCGGTGAGGGCGGCCGTGCGGGACCTCGACCCTGACGTCGCGCTCTACTGGGTGAGCCCGATGGAGGAGGTGATCGCCCGCGCGACGACGAGCACGCGCTTCCTCGCCACGCTGCTGACCGCGTTCGGCGCGCTGGCGGTCTTGCTCGCCGTGGTCGGGATCTACGGCGTCATGTCCTACGTCGTCGGCCTGCGCCACCGGGAGATCGGCCTCCGGATGGCGCTCGGGGCCTCGCGCGCCGCCGTGGTCAGGCTCGTGCTCGCCCGCGCGGTGCGACGCGCCGGAATCGGCGCCGCCTTCGGGATGGCCTGGGCGGTGATGCTCAGCCAGGCGATGCGCCCGTACCTCATCGGCGTCGGCCAGGTGGACGTCGTCACGCACCTGACGACGGCGGGAGGTCTCCTGCTGGTGGCGGCGACGGCGAGCCTCGTGCCCGCCCTGCGCGCCTCGCGGGTCGATTCGGTGGAGGCGCTCCGGCATGAGTAGGCGGGGCGAGGTGATGACGTATCCGCCCGGCGAGCCTGACGCGGCGGCGCGCGGCCGGGCGCCTGCCCCTGGTTGCTCACGATGCCAGACGGGGACGCCTCGGTCATGGCCCGCGCTGTCGTGTCCCATCCGAACGGGGGCCGGGTTGCTCGGTGCGTGGATGCAATGATGTCGTCATTTTGCATGGTAAAATGACGGCATGGTGAAAGGGCCGTATCCGAGGATCGTCCGGGACCCGAAGGGGAGCTTCTTCCTGTTCGGCCTTCGCGGCACCGGGAAGAGCACGTGGGCCCGCAATCGGTTTCCCGGCGCCCACGTGGTCGACCTGCTCGACGAGTCCCGCTTCCAGACGCTGCTCGCCAATCCAGGCCTGCTCGGCCTCGAGCTGCGTGCCGTTCCGTCGGCGCGCCCGGTGGTGATCGACGAGGTGCAGCGCGTGCCCGCGCTCCTGAACGAGGTCCACCGCGCCATCGAGACCGACCGGCGCCGGTTCGTCCTGCTCGGTTCCAGCGCCCGGCGGCTCAAGACCGCGTCGACCAACCTCCTCGCGGGCCGCGCGATGCTGCTGACCATGCTCCCGCTCGTCCCGTCGGAGCTCGGCGCGGATTTCCAGCTCGAACGCGCGCTGCGCTTCGGAACCCTGCCGCTCGTCTGCCGGGCGCAGGACCCGCGCGGCACGCTCGAGGCCTACGTGCAGCTCTACGTCCGCGAGGAGATCCGGGCGGAAGCGCTGGTCCGGAACCTGCCGGCGTTCCTGCGCTTCCTCCCCGTGGCCGCGCTCTTCCACGGGCAGGTGATTAACATCGCCGCGCTCGCCCGCGACGCGGCCGCCGCGCGCACCACCGTCGAGGGGTACATCGGGATCCTGCAGGACACCCTGCTTGCGGCGCTGCTTCCCGCCCACGAGCCTCGCCTGCGGGTTCGGGAGCGCAAGCATCCCAAGCTCTACTGGAGCGACCCTGGCATCGTCCGGGCCGTGAAGCAGCAACTCGGACCGGTCGGCGCGGAGGAGCGAGGCCCCCTGCTCGAAGGCTTCATTCTCACCGTTCTCAGGGCGCACAACCAGCGCGCCAGCCTGTTTGACGAGGCGGCCTACTGGGCGCCGGCGCAGGCACGCGAAACCGAGGTGGACTTCCTGCTGAGGCGGGGCCGTGAGTACCTGGCGATCGAGGTCAAGGCCCAGCGGCGGTTCTCCACGCGGCAGCTTTCCGGCCTGCGCGCCATTGCGGATCTGCCTGCGCTCTCGCGGCGGGTGCTGGTCTTTCTCGGCGATCGCCCGCTCCGAACTGAAGACGGGATCGACATACTGCCGCTGGACGAGTTCCTCGCCCAGGTGGCGAACGGCACGCTCTGGCCCTAGCCTCACCCCTTCGGCTTGATCAGCGCCTCGAACGGCGGATAGTCGCGAAGCGGCGCCATCTCGGGCGCGCGATGGAGGAGCACCGCGTGGCCTTCCGACTCGACGCCGAGGCCGAGGCCCTGGGCGATCGCCTCGCGCAGCAACTGGACGGCCGCAGCCTTGTCGCCGAGGGACGCCGCAATCATCGCTCGCGAGTAGAGGGACTCGCCGTACAGGTACGGCCGGTCGATCTGCCGGAGTTCCTCGGCGATGCGCTCGGCCCCGGCGCGGTCGCCGCGCCGCGCGGCGATGACGCCGAGGCGGCCGCGAAATCGCACCGCCAACGGGAACGCCGCTTGCTCGGACCAGCCCGGCGGCCGCTCCGGTCGGGTGAGATTCGCCAGCGGTTCGTACAGCACGCGCGCGCCGTCCCAGTCCTCGGCCAGGAATTTCGCCAGCGCGAGCACCCACCGGGATGAGGGTGCCTTCCTGCTGCTCGCCGGTCTCGCCTCGAACCACGCGGCCGCGCGCCGCGCCATCGCCACCGCCGCCTGGGAATGGCCGTCCGCCCCCATCTCCATCGCCAACAGGCACATCACTTCGCCCGGATCGACCTGATCGGGCGTTGCGAGCTCGCACACGGCCACCGTTCGCGACGCGTACGAGACGGCCAACGCCTCGTCCACGGGTCGTTCCGCTTCCCCGAGCCGGTCAAGTGCGACGAGCGCGCGGGCCTCTTTCCCGTGAAACCCCACCATGGTTGGGAACTGCTGTCGGCCTCTTCTGGCCGTCTCGAGTTCTGCGGCATGCTGGCCCAACAGGTGCTGGGCATCGGCCAGGAAGAACACCGCCCACGCGTTCACCGTGGGTGCGCCACGCTGAGCCGCCAGCGTGCCCAGCGTCTCAGCCGCAAGGCGAGGTCGATTGGCCAGGATCGCGCCGTAGCCGATCCGGTAGCCAAGCCATGGCAACCCCGGCGCGAGGCGATCCGCCTCACGGTCGGCTTCAAGCGCGTCATCGTAGTTCCCCCGCAGAATGGCGTGCGCGTAGCGTACGTTGAGCCGCTCAAACGGCGTGAGCTTGTCGCGCTGTTGCTCCGCCAGCTCGAGCTCGTCCTCCGCTTCCCGACACATCAACTGGTTGGTGTACGCGACGGCGATCGACACCCGCTGGCTGACCCACAAGGGGTCCAGCGCGAGTGACTTTCTCAGTTCTCGAATAGCGGCGTTGTAGTCGGTGCCGAACGTCTCATTGGCTCGCCGCGACGCCCGGTAGGCCTCGTAGGTCGGGACGTGCATCAGATTGGGACGCAGGTCACGTCGCGTGAAGCTGGCGACATGGCCAATCACCTGCTGGCCCAGCCTCTCGATTCCCGGCGACGGCGCGGCGCGCGGGCTGGTCACCGGATCGAGCGTCGCGACCAATACGCCCGTCGTCTCGTCGATGAGGCGCGACTCGAAGCGCAGGGTGTCGCCTTCGCGATAGACCGCGCCCGCGACGACCAGGCCGGCCTCGGTCTGCACGGCCAGCGCGTGCAGCGCATCGGCGGACGTCGGCCCGGACGACGGCTTCTCAGCCGGGCCGCCGCCGGTCGCGACGGCCGGGTTCTGCGACACGGCCAGCTCGCCGCTCTGCGACAGGCCGCGCGTCAGCATCTCCGTCGTCATGATGGCGACGTTGTCGACGTCGGGAATCCCCGTGCGGTTCTCGAACAGCGCGACGACGACGCGGTTGGGATCGAGCGTCGGCGCGGCGGGCGTGATGTCGGCGGTCGGCGGCTTCGCCGGGACCGGCGCGCGGCGTGTCCACAAGACACCGCCGACGACGGCCGCGATGATGACGAGGAGCACGGTCGCGGCACCGACAAGGATGGCGCGACGACGCGTCCACCACCCGCGACGCGTCGCGGCCGTAGCGCCGGCCGTCTTCCCCGAGTCGGTGTCGCGCTTCAGGCGCTTCAGGTCGACCCCGATCTCCCGCGCCGACTGGTAGCGGACCTCGCGGTCCTTCTCCAGCGCCTTCGTGATGATCTGCGCCAGCTCCTCCGGCAGCTCCGGGTTCAGCCGCACTGCCGACACCGGCGTCCCGTGCAGGATGGCGTCGAACAGGGCCGCCGATGTCTCGCCCCGGAACGGCAGCACCCCGGTCGCCATCTCGTAGAGCACCACGCCCAGCGAGAACAGGTCCGTGCGCGCGTCCAGCTCCCGGCCCAGCGCCTGCTCCGGCGACATGTACGCCACAGTCCCCACTGCCGTCCCCGGGCTCGTCAGCAGTTCCTCCGCGGTTTCGGTCGGCAGGCTCGTCGCCGCGGGCGCGTGGGCACCCGACTGCCGTCCCGGCGCCTGCTTGGCCAGGCCGAAATCGAGGATCTTGGCGTGGCCCTCGGCGGTGACGAACAGGTTCCCCGGCTTGATGTCGCGGTGCGCGATCCCCTTGGCGTGCGCCGCCTCCAGGCCCGAGGCGATCTGGATGCCCAGGTCGAGGAGCTCGTCGATCGCCAGCCGCCGGCCATGGAGCCGCTGCCGGAGCGTCTGCCCCTCGAGCAATTCCATCGCGATGAACTGCCGCCCCGCGTGCTCGTCGATGTCGTGGATGGTGCAGATGTTCGGGTGGTTCAGGGCCGACGCGGCCCGCGCCTCGCGCTGGAACCGCTCCACCGCCTGGTGGTCGCGCGACAGCTCGTCGGGCAGGAACTTGAGCGCCACGGTGCGCTTCAGGCGCACGTCCTTCGCCTGGTACACCACCCCCATCCCGCCGGCACCCAGCCGCCCGACGATCCGGTACCGCCCCACCTCGCTACCGTGCGCCAGGTCCATGTCATCACCTCGCCGCCGGAGGGGCTCCCCGTCCCAGCCCCTACCCCTTCGGCTTGATCAGCGCCTCGAACGGCGGATAGCCGCGGAGCGATTCGAGATCCATACAGTGGCTGTAGATGAAGGCGTAGCCGTAGTTGTCCGGCACCTCGGAGATCCCCGCCCCTTGTGCGATGGCTTCCCTCAGCAACGCGACGGCGCCGTCTTTGTCGCCGAGGAGCGCGACAATTCGCGCGGCACGGAACGTGTGCTTGCCGTCGAGCCAGGGCTTCTCCATGCGCCGCAGTTCGTCGGCCATCCGCCGGGCCTCGGCGGCATCCCCCAGGCGCGCGGCCAGGGCCCCAAGCCGGCCCTTGTAGTAGAGCTCGAAGTAATAGTCCGCTGGGTGTTTCGCGAGCGCCGCGAAGGCGGCCTTCGCCTCCTGCCAACGCTCCGCCTGGTAGAGGGCGTCGCCGAGGCCGGAGCGAGTCTCTTCCCTCCTTGCCTCCTCGCCCACACGGTTCCGATACCAATCCAAGGCGCGAGCAGCCATCTTCAGCGAGGCGTCGCGACGGCCGTGCACACGCAGTTCCTCGGCGGCCGACAGCATCACGTAGCCTTGAGAGCCTCCCGGCAGAAAGGCAGAATAGGCGCTCTGGGGCCCCGTCGTGAACAGTCCCTCTACCAACGTGTCCACCTCGTCGAGCCGCCCCATGGCCGCCAGGGCCCGGGCCTCGTAGGCTGGGAGATTGAAGCTGCCCGCATAGATGCTGCCGCCCTTCCGGGCTTCTTCGAGCTCCTCTTCGTGTCTCCCAACCAGGTGGAGCGCCGCCGTGAACGTGCGGATATGCCCCTGTCCAACACGGTTCGTCGGTCTGAGCATCAGGTCCCACAGGATGGGTCTCCTGTACGCTTCAACGGTCTCTTGCGGGTGATTCGTGAGCAGCGCAGTGAAGCCCACGGTGTCGGCGGCCTTCACGGATTCGGGCGCAAGCCGTGCGATGTCTCGACTGGCGCTGTGCACTTCCTCCATTCTCGAGGGGTCGGCCACATTCGCCCTGTGCCAGTCGACACGGCGCTGCACGATCGGGGTCAGCTGCTTCTGCATCGTCTCGAGCAGGGCTAGCTGCCTGGCCATCTCAGGCCAGTTGCCCTGCAAGGTATGTGCGAATATGAGGCCAATGTGCGGAGAGACGAACTCGGGGTCCAGGTCCAGAGCCTTCCGGTAGTGCGCCAACGTGGCGGAAGAGCCCCACAGGTCTTCAGCCAGCAGGAACTCCTTCTGGGCCTCGAATCGCGGCGGCCTGCTCTCCTCGAACAGCAGGTTGAACCATGGATTGAAGTATCGGGCGGCGATCGTGTCGAGGACCTGCTGCTGAACGAGCGTCACCGCCGCCATCGCCTGCTCCCGCGGCACTTCGGTCGGCGACAGCGCGTAGAACGGCTTGTTGGCGATCGCGTCGGTGATGCTCACGCGCATCCACAGCGTCTGTCCCTGCACCTCGTACGCGCCGGATACCACCAGGCCGGCCCCGGTCGCCTCGGCCAGCGCACGAACCGAATCCGGGGCCCCTTTGGCGGCGGTTCCGGATGCGGACAGCTGGAACACCGTCGCGCTCGGCACCACCTTGGTGGTGCCAATCTGCGTGAGCCCTTCGGTCACCGACTCGGCGACACTCTTGCCGAGGCCATCCAGTGACCGGTCCCCTGTCCGGTTCTCGAAGGCGGTCACCGCCACCGTTCTCGGATCCAGCGTTGGCGCGAGAGGCTTCTTCGGCCACCGTTGAATCGCGGTCACGGCCGCGACGATGACGACGAGCGCGGTCACGGCACCGGCAAGGATGGCGCGACGACGCGTCCACCACCCGCCGACCGCCTGCTCGGCGGCCATCGCCGTCCGTCCCGAGCTCGTGTCCCGCCGCAGCCGCTTCAGATCGACGACGATGTCGCGCGCCGACTGGTAGCGGACCTCGCGGTCCTTCTCCAGGGCCTTGGTGATGATCCGCTCCAGCTCCTCCGGCAGCTCCGGGTTCAGCCGCACTGCCGACGGCGGCGTCCCGTGCAGGATGGCGTCGAACAGGGCCGCCGATGTCTCGCCCCGGAACGGCAGCACCCCGGTCGCCATCTCGTAGAGCACCACGCCCAGCGAGAACAGGTCCGTGCGCGCGTCCAGCTCCCGGCCCAGCGCCTGCTCCGGCGACATGTACGCGACCGTCCCCAGGGCTGCCCCGGGGCTCGTCAGCAGTTCCTCCGCGGTTTCGGTCGGCAGGCTCGTCGCCGCAGGCGCGTGGGCACCCGACTGCCGTTCCGGTGCGAGCTTGGCCAGGCCGAAATCGAGAATCTTGGCGTGGCCCTCGGCGGTGACGAACAGGTTGCCGGGCTTGACGTCGCGGTGTGCGATCCCCTTAGCGTGCGCCGCCTCCAGGCCCGAGGCGATCTGGATGCCCAGGTCGAGGAGCTCGTCAATCGTCAGCCGCCGGCCGTGGAGCCGCTGCCGGAGCGTCTGCCCCTCGAGCAGCTCCATCGCGATGAACTGCCGCCCCGCGTGCTCGTCGATGTCGTGGATGGTGCAGATGTTCGGGTGGTTCAGGGCCGACGCGGCCCGCGCCTCGCGCTGGAACCGCTCCACCGCCTGGTGGTCGTGCGACAGCTCGTCGGGCAGGAACTTGAGCGCCACAGTGCGCTTCAGGCGCACGTCCTCCGCCTGGTACACCACGCCCATCCCCCCGGCACCCAGCCTCCCGACGATCCGGTACCGCCCCACCTCGCTGCCGTGTGCCAGGTCCATGTCATCACCTCGTCCCAGTCCCTACCCCTTCGGCTTGATCAGCTCCTCGAACGGCGGATAACCGCGGAGCGGAGCCATCTCGGGCGCGCGGTGGAGGAGCACCGCGTGGCCTTCCCACTCGACGCCGACGCCGAGGCCCTGGGCAATCGCCTCGCGCAGCAACTGGACGGCCGCAGCCTGGTCGCCGAGGGACGCGGCAATCATCGCTCGCGAGTAGAGGGACTCGCCGTACAGGTACGGCCGGTCGATCTGTCGAAGCTCCTCGGCGATGCGCTCGGCGCCGGCGCGGTCGCCGCGCCGCGCCGCGATGACGCCGAGGCGGCCGCGAAATCGCACCGCCAACGCGAACGCCGCCTGCTCGGACCAGCCCGGCGGCCGCTCCGGTCGGGTGAGATTCGCCAGCGGTTCGTAGAGCACGCGTGCGCCGTCCCAGTCCTCGGCCAGGAACTTCGCCAGCGCGAGCGCCCACCGGGATGAGGGGGCCTTCCTGCTGCTCGCCGGTCTCGCCTCGAACCACGCGGCCGCGCGCCGCGCCATCGCCACCGCCGCCTGGGAGTGGCCGTCCGCCCCCATCTCCATCGCCAACAGGCACATCACTTCGCCCGGATCGACCTGCCCGGGCGACGGCAGTTCGCCCCCAGGGCCCGTTCGCGACGCGTACGAGACGGCCAACGCCTCGTCCACGGGTCGCTCCGCTTCCCCGAGCCGCCCAAGCGCGACGAGCGCACGGGCCTCCTTGCCGTGGAACCCCACCATGGTCGGGAACTGCTGCCGGCCTTTTCTGGCCGTCTCGAGTTCTGCGGCATGCTGGCCCAGGAGGTGCTGCGCATCGGCCAGGAAGAACACCGCCCACGCGTTCATCGTGGGCGCGCCACGCTGAGCCGCCTGCGTACCCAGCGTCTCGGCCGCGAGCCGAGGCCGATTGGCCACGATAGCCCAGTAGCCGATGTTGTAGCGGAGCCACGGCAACCCGGGCGCGAGGCGATCCATCTCGCGACGGGTCTCGAGAAGCTCATCGTAGTTCCCCCGCAGCGAGGCGTGCGAGCCGCGGAGGAAGAACCGTTCGTACGGCGTCAGCTTATCGCCCTGTTGCTCCGCCAGTGTGAACTCGTCCTCCGCTTCCCGGCACATCAACTGGTTGAAGTACGCGTCAGCAATTCGCACCCGGAGGCTGACCCACGCGGGATCCAGTGCCAGCGCACGCCTCAGTTCTCGGATGGTGGCATGGTAGTCGCTCCCGAACGTCTCCTGGGATCGCTGCCACGCGCGGTAGGCCTCGTACGGGGGAACGTGCATCACGCTCGGTTGCAGGTCACGCCGCGTGAAGCTGGCGACATGGACAATCACGTGCTGGCCCAGCCTCTCGATTCCCGGCGACGGCGCGGCGCGCGGGCTGGTCACGGGGTCGAGCGTCGCGACCAACACGCCCGTCGTCTCGTCGATGAGGCGCGACTCGAAGCGCAGGGTGTCGCCTTCGCGATAGATCGCGCCCGCGATGACCAGGCCGGCCTCGGTCTGCGCGGCCAGCGTGTGCAGCGCCTGGGCGGAGGTCGGCCCGGAAGACGGCTTCTCGGCCGGGCCGCCGCCGGTGGCGACGGCCGGGTTCTGCGACACGGCCAGCTCGCCGCTCTGCGACAGGCCGCGCGTCAGCATGTCGGTGGTCATCACCGCCACCGTATCGAGTGTCGGATCGCCGGTGCGGTTCTCGAACAGCGCGACGACGACGCGGTTGGGATCGAGCGTCGGTGCGGCGGGCTTGATGTCGGCGGTCGTCGACTTCGCCGGGACCGGCGCACGGCGGGCCCACAAGAAGCCGCCGACGACGGCGGCGACGATGAGGAGCAGCGCGGCTGCGCCGGCGAGACCTCCTCGACGGCGGGTCCACCGGGGGCTTCGCACAGCCAGGGCCGGCAAGGGCGCGGACGTCGTTCGCGGATCGCTCGCATCCGAGATCGCGCGCAACTGCTCCGCCACGTCGTGCGCGCTGTCCCAGCGATCGTCCGGGCGCTTCGCCAGGCACGTCCGCACCAGGCGGTCCACGATGGGCGGCGTCACCGGCTGCAGTGTTGAAACCGGCGGCGGCTCGCTCGTCAGGATCGCCGCGGTCACGGTCGCCGAACTCGCGCCCTCGAACGCGCGACGCCCGGTCAGCATCTCGTAGAGCACACAGCCCAGCGCGAACACGTCGCTTCGCGCATCGACGGGCTTCCCTTCCAGTTGCTCGGGTGCCATGTACGGCACGGTGCCCAGCAACTGGTGGTCGCCCGTCAGCGGCGCCTCCGTCGTCACCGCCGAGGCGCCACCCGCCGCCTCACTCACCGCTGGCCGCAGCTTCGCCAGGCCGAAGTCCAGCAGCTTGGCCTGGGGTGAGCCGTGTCGAACCCCGCCGGTCGGCGTCAGCATGATGTTGGCGGGCTTGAGGTCGCGGTGCACGATGCCGTGGCGATGCGCCGCCCCGAGCGCGTCGGCCACCTGCGCGCCGATCTCGAGCGCCTCCTTCAGCGGGATCGGCGGAGTGGGCGGAACCGCGCCGAAGCTCCGCGCGCTTTGCGAGGAGCGAAGGCGGGCGCCCAGCGTCTCCCCTTCCAGGTACTCCATCACCAGGAAGTCCACGCCGTCTTGCGAACCAATGTCGTGGAGCACGCAGATGTGCGGATGCGAGAGCGCGGCGACCGCCCGCGCTTCCTGCTCGAAGCGGCGGCGGCGGTCCGGGTCGGCGGCAAGCCCTGCAGGCAGGACCTTGATGGCGACGAGGCGCCCGAGGCGCGTGTCGCGCGCCTGGTACACCTCTCCCATTCCGCCTTCGCCCAGCTTCTTGAGGATCCGATAGGGGCCCAGCGTGCTGCCAATCATGGCCGAGCCCTCGGCTGGGCTACGGCGAGACCGCGGCGAGCGCCTGGGGTGACAGGCATGCTGGGCCCTGAGGACGCTCGGGATTATAGCTGAGCCGAGAGCACGACCCTGCAGAAAGCCCGGCGGGTCATCTTGCTATTCATGTTATGAATGATTATCATCCACGACATGGATGACTTGTCCAGGTGTGCCGCCACCGCCCTCAGGCGCGCCGCCAGGATTATGCCCGCCGTCGTCGTCAGCGGAGCCCGCCAGACCGGCAAGAGCACACTGGTCGGCCGGATCGTGAACAGGCCGGAGAGGCTCTATCTGACGCTTGACGACCTCGACGTCCTCGGCCAGGCCCGGACCGCCCCGGACGATCTGGTGGCTCGCGCCCCGCGCGTCACACTCGACGAGGTGCAGCGCGCGCCGGACCTGCTGCTCGCCGTGAAACGCGCGATCGACGCCGACCGCCGCGCCGGCCGGTTCGTCCTGACCGGCTCGGCGAACCTCCTGCTCATGCGCCAGGTTTCGGAAACCCTCGCCGGCCGCGCCAGCTACCTGACGCTCTGGCCGATGACGCGGCGCGAACAGCTCGGGCGGGGGACGTGCGGGATCTGGGATGAGCTCCTGGCTGCCGAGGATGCGGCCTGGCACGACGTCGTGTCCGCGCAGAAGATCGAGCGGGAAGACTGGCGGTCGTTCGCCAGGCGTGGCGGCTATCCGGTACCCGCCCTGCAGCTGCGGTCGCCGGAGGATCGGCGGACCTGGTTCGCCGGCTACACACAGACCTACCTCGAACGGGATTTGCAGGACCTCTCGGCGGTGGCGAGCCTGCCGGACCTGCGCCGGTTGATGCGCGCCGTCTGCCTCCGCCTCGGACAGCTCGTGAACCAGACCGAGCTCGGGCGAGACGTCGCGGTCCCGCAGCCCACGGTTCACCGGTGGCTGAACCTGCTCGAAGCGTCGTACCAGCTCGTGCGCGTGCCGGCGTACGCCGCGAACCGGACCAAGCGACTGATCAAGACGCCGAAGATGTACTGGGCGGACACCGGACTCGCACTGCACCTGTCGGGCGAAGAGCCGGGCGGCCCGCATCTCGAAAATCTCATACTGGGCGACCTGCTCGCGTGGCGGGACGCGCGGAGCCAGCGCGCCGAGGTGCTCTACTGGCGGACCGCGGCCGGCGAGGAGGTGGACTTCGTCATCGAGGCCGGCGCGGCAGTCGTGCCGATCGAGGTGAAGGCTACCGCCCGCCCTCGCGTCTCCGATGCACGCCACCTCGCGAGCTTCCGGGAGGAGTATCGCGACCGGTGCCGCAGCGCCCTACTGCTCCACACGGGCGACCGGGTGGAGTGGCTGGCGCCGGGAATCCTCGCGGCGCCGTGGTGGAAGATCCTGTGAGGCGAGTCCGCGGGGCTGAAGTCCCGCGCCACGCGCCGAACGCGGTATCGTGGCGTGCCGGCCCGGCGGACTCTCGCGCCTGGTCGGCAGGTCCGGCGCACCCGCGGCTTCCAACCAGGAGGTCATCGTGGGACCCAGCGCGTTGAAGGGACACACGGTCGGGCACTACCTCGTGCTCGACGAGCTGGGCCGTGGCGGCATGGGCGTGGTCTACAAGGCGAGGGACACGCGGCTCGGCCGCCTCGCCGCGCTCAAGGTCCTGCGCCCCGACTCCGGGATCGGCGCCGAAGCGACCCGCCGGTTCCTGCGCGAGGCGCAGACCGCCTCCGCGCTCAACCATCCCAACATCCTCACCATCTACGACATCGGCACGGACGCGGGCCTGGACTACATCGCGATGGAGCTTGTCGAGGGAGGCACGCTGGCGGATCTCATCGCCTCGGGTCCGCTGCCCGCCGAGCGCGCGCTCCGGCTGGCCGCCGAGGTCGCCGACGCGCTGGCTGTCGCCCACGCCGCGTCGATCGTGCATCGGGATCTGAAGCCCTCGAACATCATGATGCCGGCGGCGGATCGGGTGAAGGTGGTCGATTTCGGCCTGGCGAAGGTCACCGGCACGTCCGCGGCGGCGTCGGAGACGACGACCGCGCTCTCCACCGCCGGCGCGATCGTCGGCACCGCGCCGTACATGTCCCCCGAGCAGGCGACCGGCGGCGCAGTCGACGCGCGAAGCGACCTGTTCAGCCTGGGCGCGATCCTGTACGAGATGCTCGCCGGGCGGATGCCCTTCCGCAGTGATTCGGCCGTCGGCACGCTGGCGGCCATCCTCAAGGACACGCCGCCGCCGATCCCCGGAGTCGCGCCCGCCGTGACGCGGCTCGTCGACCGCTGCCTGCGCAAGGACGTCGCCGGCAGGTTCCAGTCGGCCGCAGAACTCAAGGCGGCGATCGGCGACTGCCTCGCCCCGCGGAGCGGCGTGGAAACGCCGTCCGTTGCCGTGCTGCCGTTCACGAACATGAGCGGCGTGAAGGAGGACGACTACCTCTGCGAGGGGCTGGCCGAGGAGATCATCGACGCGCTCACACGGATCCCGGGGCTGCGGGTCATCGCCCGCACGTCGGCCTTCGCGGTCGGGCGCATGGGGCTCGACGTCCGCGAGGCGGGATCGCGGCTCGACGTCGGCACGATCCTCGAGGGCAGCGTGCGCCGGGCCGGCCCGCGCGTGCGCGTGACGGCGCAGCTCGTGTCCACCTCCGACGGCGCCCACGTGTGGAGCGAACGCTACGACCGCGAGCTGACCGACGTGCTGCAGCTCGAGGACGAGATTGCGCAGGCCATCGCGGCCCGGCTTCGGGTCGAACTGGCGGGCGCCGGCCGACGGCAGCCGCCACCTGTCGCCAGCGCCGAGGCATACACCGCCTATCTCGAAGGGCGGTACTACTTCGCGCGGGGCACGCCGGACGGCCTGGCCCAGGCGATGGCCAGCTACGAGCGCGCGACGTCAATCGACCCCGGCTTCGCGCTGGCCTACGACTCGCTGGCAGAGCTCTACTGGTACCTGGGCTTCTTCGGGAACGTGCCGCCGCGCGAGGCCTTCGCGGTCGCCACCTTTCACGCCCTGCGGGCCCTCGAGCTCGACGACCAGCTCGCGCAAACGCATGCCCTGCTCGGCATGCTGCGCAAGGAGCTCGACTACAACTGGCCCGAGGTCGATCGCGAACTGCGGCGGGCGCGGCAGCTGAACCCGGAATCGCCACTCGTGCGCCTGCGCTACGCGATCAGCGGCCTGTTGCCGCACGGGCGGGTGGAGGAAGGCCTGGCCGAAATCGACGCGATGCTTCGGGTCGACCCGCTCTCCATCCTGGTCCGCTGGTGGGCGGGCATCTTCGCCGACCTGGCCCGTCGGTACGACCGAATGATCGCGGAAGGCCGGCACATGATCGCGCTCGACCCGAACCACTTCCTCGGCCACTGGACGCTCGGCGTCGCATTGACCGAGCTCGGCGCCGCAGGCGACGGCGTGGCGTCGATGGCGAAATCCGACGAGCTGTCTGGCGGCGCGCCGTTCACCACCGGCTTCCGCGCCTACGTGTGCGGGCGCGCCGGACGGAAGGAGGACACGCTCGGCCTGCTCGATCGCCTGGAGAGGATGGCGGCGGCAGGCTACGTGCCTCCCAGCGCGTTCGCCCTGGGCTACGTCGGGCTCGGAGACTGGGACGCCGCGCTCGGCTGGCTCGACAAGGCGATCGACGCGCGCGACCCGATCGTCATGCCGATCAAGACGTTCCCGTTCCTCGACCCGGTGCGCGGCGACGCGCGCTTCCAGGCGCTGCTGAAGAAGATGCGGCTGGAGTGAGGGAAGCTCGCGCGTCCAACTCCTTCAACTTCAGCCACTCCAGCGCCTGCTTCGATCACATGTAGCCGGAGAAGCGGCGCACCTCCCTGCTTGTCGAAGACGGCGTCGTTGTCCGAGTCCATCGCAGCGACGAGCGCCCGGACGCCGCCGACCGTCACGGTCCCGGCGCGCCACGCATCCATGGCGAGTTGCAGGCGTTGGGGATCACGATCGGCCAGGCAACCGTCGCGAAGTCCCTCGGCCGCCGCCGCGGCACGCCGCCCCGGGCGCCGTGGCAGAATCCGTTCGTCGAGCAGGTGATCGGTGCCAGCCGGCGGGAGTGCCTCGCCCGCGTGATCGTGTGGAATGAGTGTTCGCTGCGTCGGCACCTTCCACGGTACCTTGCCTACTACCACCAGTGACGAACTCACTTGGCGTTGGACAAGGACGCGCCGCCTGACCGCGGCTTGGCGTGTCAATCCAAGTTGTCTCACGAGACGTCCTTCGCGTCGAGGTCCGTCTGTCGACCGCTGGATGCTCGTTCTGCCCATCCACTCGTGGCGGCGGAAGACTCCGACAGTGCCTCGTCCCGGCGGAACCGACACGCAAGGTGCGGCGTTCGGGAGGCGGGCGGGCGCGGGTTTCGACGACGACGGCACGACTCAGCGACCTTGGACGCGCGGCCGATGGAGTTCTCGGCAGGGACAGGGGGGACTTCGTCGCCTGTCCGACCCTTGTCGTGTGCCGAACGGCAGCGACGTGGCAGTTGCTGGCGTAGGGCAGGATGTGTATGCGCCTTCACGCGAAAGGTGTAGACTCGCGGAGTTACAATCCGGTGTCCTGGGAGGTCGCCTCTTGTCCACGCCTCCGGCACGGGACGTCACGCAGTTTCTCCTTGGCCTGGCGGCATGGCCAGCCCGACGCGCCGGACTGGTTCCTTCCCCTCGCGCACCCTGAGCTTTACCCCCTTGCACGCACGCATCTGACGGCCGCGTCGCCCGGCTCGCAGGCACTCGACATGACGGCCCTCCTGCACGAAGCGTTCGTGCGGTCGAGGGCCGAGCGTGTGGCATGGCGGGCCTCCTGTTGCACTCGCGCGGTCGATGCGCCGTATCCTCGTGGACCGCTGCCGGGAACAACCTCGGTGGATCGAGCGACGTACTCATCAGCGAAGAGGAGAAACCATGAGACGTACCACGTGCAGCATCGGCGGCGGACTCGTCGTGGCCTTGTGCCTGCTGCCCTCGTGGACCCAGGCGCAGATCACGACCGGAAACGTGACAGGACGGGTCGTTGACACGCTGGCAGGCGTCGTTCCGGGTGCGACCGTCGTACTTATCAGCGAGACACGCGGCACGAGGAGCGCCCCGGTCGTCACCAACGCGACGGGCGACTACGTGTTCCCGAACGTCACCGCGGACAACTACACCGTCGAGGTGACGCTCCGGACGTTCAAGACCGTGCGGCGCACGGGAATCATTGTGACCGGCGGCGATCGTGTGGGTGTGGAGCCGGTGATGCTGGAGCCGGGGGCGATCGAAGAAACGGTCACCGTGAACATCGAAAGCCCCGTCGTGCAGACACAGAGCGGCGAGCGGTCCTTCACCATCACAAGACAACAGATCGAGAATCTGCCGCTCCTCCGGAACTTCACGAGTGTGGTGGGCTTTGTTCCAGGCGTGGACGGCAACAACACCACCTCCGCCGGCGGCACGCGGCTGGGCGGCGCCAGTCAGAACAACATCATGATGGACGGCATCTCGGCCATGGACACGGGCAACAACGGCCAGATGCTGCTGATGAACATCGAGTCGATCGGCGAAGTGAAGATCCTCACGCAGGGGTATCAGGCGGAGTACAGGCCGGTCGAGCGGGCTGCAGATCACGGCCGTGACCAAGAGCGGCGCGAACCAGTTCCGCGGGTCGGGCTACTACGTCGGCAGAAACTCGGACTGGAACGAAGTGCCGTGGGTGACGCAGAAGAACGGCGACACGCTCCGGCCGTCGAAGCAGGACATCTACGGCTACACCATCGGCGGACCGGTAGGGAAGCCGGGAGGGACGAACAAGCTGTTCTTCTTCTACGCGCACGAGTTCCGGCCGGAATTGGTCACCCGCAACAACGGCAACCCCGTCCGGTATCGGGTGCCGTCGGCGCTCGAGCGCCAGGGCGACTTCTCCCAGAGCCGCGACAACAACGGCAACTTGGTCACGATCACCGATTTCACGACGGGCCTGGCGTTCCCGAACAACCAGATTCCGGCCAACCGGCTGTACGCCCCGGCCAGGCCGTGCTCAACCGCTACCCCCTCCCGAACGTGACGCAGACGACGGGGATGAACTACAACTGGGAGGGACCTGACCCGACCTACGATCAGCTGACCCAGCAGCCTGCCATCCGCCTCGACTACCAGCTGTCGTCGAAGCTGCGGGTGACGGGCAAGTACTCCGGGCAGCGGCAGCGGGCGGTGGTACAGCCGGGTTTCATCGGGGGCTTCTCGGACGCCTACGTCCCGTATCCCGTCATCACCAACTACGCGATCACCGTCAACTACGTGCTCAACTCGACGACGTTCCTCGAGGGGACGTGGGGGATGATCCAGAACCAGCTGGCGGGCGGCAACGAAAACGGCATCCTCGTCAACGAGGAGTCGAACCGCCTGAAGAGCCTCGGCGCCTTCCCGATGCTGTACAAGGACGCGGGCGTGCTCGACGACCGGTATTACGGCTACCAGGTGATGGAGGCCGAGATGCCGCCGTTCTACGCCGACGGTACGCTGAACCTTCCGCCGATCTTCGGCTGGGGCAGCAAGATCGGAAACACCTGCGCGGGGCCGGGGGGGGGGTCGCCGGTCTGCCAGCGGTATCCCGGCTGGCTGAACATCAACCGGACGAATGACTTCGCGGCCAGCGTGACCAAGGTTACCGGGCGGCACACGATCAAGGCCGGGGGCTACAACAACCACAGCTACAAGGCGCAGAACGTGGGCGCTGGCGGCATCCCGAACCTGAGCTTCCAGGGCTACGTGGACTTCGGCAACAACTCGACCAACGCGCTCGACTCGGGGTTTGGGTACTCGAACGCGGCGCTGGGGATCTTCACGCAGTACCTGCAGGCGTCGAAGTTCATCGAAGGCAGCCTGGTCTACAACCAGACGGAGTTCTACATCCAGGACAACTGGAAGGTGAACAGCCGCCTGACGCTGGACTACGGCGTCCGGTTCGTGCACCAGCAGCCGCAGTACGACCAGTTCCAGCAGATGTCGAACTTCTTCCCCGAGCAGTGGACGGCGAGCCAGGCCCCGGTGCTCTACGTTGCCGGGTGCAGCAACGGCGCGACGGTGTGCTCGGGCAACACCCGCAACGCGATGGACCCGCGCACCGGGCAGATCCTGACGGCGGTGGGCGCGGCGAACACGCAGGCGGCCATCGGGACGCCGATTCCAGGCACGGGCAACTCGCTCAACGGGATCAAGCAGGCAGGCGACGGGATCGCGAAGACGAACTACATCTGGCCCACGCTGGTCGTCGGGCCGCGGTTCGGCTTCGCGTACGACCTGAGGGGCGACCAGGCGTGGGTGCTGCGCGGCGGCGGCGGCCTGTTCTACGACCGGCCGGACGGCAACACGGTGTTCTCGACACCTGGCAACCCGCCGATCGCGACGGCGCAGAACCTCCTCAACGGGCAGTTGCAGACCCTTGGGCAGGGGCTGAACACGCAGCCGGTGCCGACGCTCATCACGTTCCAGTACGACGCGAAGATCCCCGCCCAGTGGCAGTGGCACTTTGGCGTCCAGAAGACGCTGCGGTGGTCGATGGCCGCGGACGTCACCTACGTGGGCAACCACGGGTACAACCGCCTGGGTGCGTTCCAGGGCGGCACGCGTCAACTCCTGAACGCGGTGGACTTCGGCGCGGCGTATCTGCCGCAGAACCAGGATCCGACCCTCGGCACGACCACGATTCCCGGGAACAATGCCTACACGGACAACCTGCTCCGTCCGTACAGGGGCATCGGCCCGATCGAGCAGAACTCGACGACGTTCTATGACACGTATCACTCGCTGCAGATGAACGTGAACCGGCGGTTCCGTAACGGGTTCTCGTTCGGCGTGAACTACACCCTCGGGATCTTCTTCGAGGGCAACACCGGGCTGCAGTTGCGGTACCAGCACGCCGCCGATGGGACACCCTCGCTGCGGTCCGATAACGCGGCGTTCGAGGCCCTGAACAAGACGCTGGACAAGCGGCCACACATGGTGAAGGCCAACGCCGTCTGGAGCATCCCGGGCACGGCCAAGGAGGGCAACAAGGTGCTCGCGGCGCTGACGAACGACTGGCAGATTTCCGGCGTAGGGACATTTGCCTCGGGGGCGGCCTACACCCTCGGCTACAGCTACCAGAGCCGGGGCACCAACAGGAACATCACGGGGTCACCGGACTACAACGGCCGCGTGATCCTGGGCGACGGACTCGGCAGCGGATGCTCGGACGACCAGTACGCGCAGTTCAATGCCCTGGCCGTACGCGGGCCAGCCTACGGCAGCACGCAGACGGAGTCAGGCCGCAACTATATGCGTGGCTGTCCGGACAAGCGCATTGACCTGTCGATCATGCGGGCGGTCAACCTTGGGGGCGACCGCCGTCTCCAGTTCCGGGTGCAGGTCTTCAACGCGTTCAACGCCGTGGTGATCAACGCGCGGAACGCGACGGCTCAGTTCGACAACCCGACGAGCATGACGCTGACGAACAACCAGTTCAATGCCGACGGCACCTTGAACCAGAGCCGACTGAAGCCGAAAGACGCCGGCTTCGGCGCCGCAACTGGGGCCTATGACCTGCGCAACATTCAGCTGCAGGTCCGTTTCCAGTTCTGACATCGAACGACCGCTCGTCACATAGGTCGAGGAGGACGCCTGTCGAATGTGCGCGCGCTGCGCTCGACCAGTTGCTCGCAAAGCTGCGCTCGCTGTCCAACCTCCGAGCGGCCCGTGATGCGACGGCCGCGCCCGGATGGAGAATCGAGGTTTGTCGCGAGCCTCCTGGGCCGTGACTCGAGGGGGCAGGCAAAGGGTTGGCTTGGGTTCGCGGGGGCGGTCGTTCCGTGGCAACTTCTGAGGCGGGCTTCGCAGTTACGGTATCCTGCCGCGTCTCCGGCTGACTCCCCGCGTCGTGCACCGCGTTGGAGTCGCGCCAGATGATCGGCAGCACGATTTCGCACGACGAGATCATCGACAAGCTGGGCCAGGGAGGGATGGGCGGAGTCTTCCTGGCCCGGGACACCTCCCTTCAGCGCAAGGTCGCGGTCAAGTTCCTTCCCGACCAGTTCGCGTGCGACCCGGAGCGCCTGGCCCGATTCCGGCGGGAGGCCAGGCGGCTCGCCTCGCTGACCCATCCCAACGTCGCCGCCATATACGGCTTGGAAGAACCCGCGGGCAAGCCGTTCATCGTCATGGAGCTGGCCGCGGGCGAGACGCTCGAGAAGAGAGTGGAGCGCGGCCCGATTCCGATGAAGGAGGCGCTGGAGATCTGCCGCGGAATTGCCGAGGGTCTGGAAGCCGCGCACGAGAGGAGCATCGTGCATCGGGACCTGAAGCCGTCGAACATCATGACGCCCTCCGCGGATCGCGTGAAGGTGGTCGACTTCGGCCTGGCGAAGGTCGCCGGCGCCGTCGCGACGACGTCCCAGACGACGACCCCGCTCACCAGCATCGGCGCGATCGTGGGCACGGCTCCGTACATGTCCCCCGAGCAGGCGACCGGCACCGTCGTCGACGCGCGAAGCGACCTGTTCAGCCTCGGCACGATTCTGTACGAGATGCTCGCCGGGCGGATGCCCTTCCGCGGCGATTCGGCGGTCGGCACGCTCGCGGCGATCCTCAAGGACACGCCCGCGCCAATCCCAGGGACCGGGCCGGAGGTGGCCAGGCTCGTCGACCGCTGCCTGCGCAAAGACCCGGCGGACAGATTCCAGTCGGCAACGGAACTGAAGGCGGCGATCGAGGACTGCCTCGCCCCCGGGCGCGGCGCGGGGGCGCCGTCCATCGCGGTGCTGCCGTTCACGAACATGAGCGGCGTGAAGGAGGACGACTACCTCTGCGAGGGGCTGGCCGAGGAGATCATCGACGCGCTCACACGGATCCCGGGGCTGCGGGTCATCGCCCGCACGTCGGCCTTCGCGGTCGGGCGCATGGGGCTCGACGTCCGCGAGGCGGGATCGCGGCTCGACGTCGGCACGATCCTCGAGGGCAGCGTACGCCGGGCCGGCCCGCGCGTGCGCGTGACGGCGCAGCTCGTGTCCACCTCCGACGGCGCCCACGTGTGGAGCGAACGCTACGACCGCGAGCTGACCGACGTGCTGCAGCTCGAGGACGAGATTGCGCAGGCCATCGCGGCCCGGCTTCGGGTCGAACTGGCGGGCGCCGGCCGACGGCAGCCGCCGCCTGTCGCCAGCGCCGAGGCATACACCGCCTATCTCGAAGGGCGGTACTACTTCGCGCGGGGCACCCCGGACGGCCTGGCCCGGGCGATGGCCAGCTACGAGCGCGCGACGTCGCTCGACCCCGGCTTCGCGCTGGCCTACGACTCGCTGGCGGAGCTCTACTGGTACCTGGGCTTCTTCGGGAACGTGCCGCCGCGCGAGGCCTTCGCGGTTGCCACCTTTCATGCCCTGCGGGCCCTCGAGCTGGACGACCATCTGGCGCAGACGCACGCCCTGCTCGGCATGCTGCGCAAGGAGCTCGACTACAACTGGCCCGAGGTCGACCGCGAGCTTCGGCGGGCGCGGGAGCTGAACCCGGAGTTCCCGCTCGTCCGCCTGCGCTACGCGATCAGCGGCCTGCTGCCGCACGGCCGCGTGGAGGAAGGCCTGGCCGAAATCGACGCGATGCTTCGATGGCGAAGGCGGACGAGCTTGCCGGCGGTGCGCCGTTCACCACCGGCTTCCGGGCTTACGTGTGCGGGCGCGCCGGACGGAAGGACGACGCGCTCGGCCTGCTCGACCGCCTGGAGAAGACCGCGGCGGCAGGCTACGTGCCTCCCAGCGCGCTCGCCATGGGCCATATCGGGCTCGGGAACTGGGACGCCGGACTGGCCTGGCTGGACAGGGCGATCGACGCACGCGACCCGATCGTCATGCCGATCAGAACGTTCCCGTTCCTCGACCCGGTGCGCGGTGACCCCCGGTTCTTGAAGCTCTTGCGTAAGATGCGGCTTGGAAGCTGACGATCCGGGTTTTTGGATCCAGGGCCTTCAAAGGATTGAATTCCGGGCGTCCGGACCGAGAACGGACGCTGCAAGCCATTGAAACGAAAAGGCGCGAGATCCTGGCCAGGCTGGCCCGATCTGTGCTGTAATGGTTCCCGCTCAGGCTTGAGGTCTGCGACTCGCACGGCTCGATGTTCGACATTTCGGCGGGCGACGGGCGGCGGATGGTGGTTGTGGGTCTCGGCTTCGTGTCGGTTCGGGTAGTTGCGGTCGCGGCGTCCCAATCGCGCAATCGCACTGTAATCCGTAAGGAGGAGAATCCATGCGTTTACGTTCCGTGGTAATGCTGTTCCTCGTCCTGGCGCTGGCCGCGCCGGCGTTGGCGCAGGAACAGCGCGGCGCCGTTCAAGGCGTCGTGAAGGACTCATCGGGCGGCGTGCTGCCCGGCGTGACGGTTGAGGTCAGGAGTTCGGGTGGCGTCGCCACGTCGGCGGTCACCGACTCGGCCGGTGTCTTCCGTTTCCCGACCCTCTCGCCCGGCAGGTACACCGTCACGGCGCAGCTGACCGGCTTCAAGCCGTCGCGCGTCGAGAACCTCGAAGTGCTGCTGGGGCAGATCAAGACGGTCGACTTCACGTTGTCCGTCGGCGGCGTGACCGAGGAGGTCCAGGTCACGGGTGAATCGCCCCTGGTCGACGTCAAGCAGAGCGCGCGCGCGACGAGCATCTCGGCCGAGCAGCTCGACATGCTGCCGAAGGGCCGCGACTTCATGTCGGTCGTCACGCAGGCGCCCGGCGCGAACAACGAGGCGAAGTCGGGCGGCGTCATGATCGACGGCGCGTCAACCTCGGAGAACCGCTACATCGTGGACGGCGCCGAGACCAGCAACATCGTCAACGGCGGCACGGGCAAGGCGGTCATCGCCGACTTCGTCGCCGAGGTCCAGGTGAAGTCGTCGGGCTACACCGCGGAGTACGGCGGCGCGACCGGCGGCGTCATCAACGTGGTGACCAAGAGCGGCACGAACAACTGGCACGGCAATGTCCTGTACAACTATGAGAGCAGCGGCCTCCAGGGCGACCGCAACCCCTCGCTGCGCCTCAAGCCGACCGACGCGACACAGGCCGAGTACATCACCTACCCGAAGGACGGCTACAGCCGCTCCGAGCCGGGCGGATCGATTGGCGGCCCCCTCGCGGTGGACAAGACCTGGTTCTTCGTGGCCTACCAGCCCGGCATCATTTCGTATGACCGGACGGTGACGGCGAAGTCCACCGGCCAGCCGGTGTCCGAAACCCAGAAGCAGACGGTCCAGTACTTCACGGCCAACGATACCGCGCAGATCGGCTCGAAGCTGCACACCCGCGTGGCCTACAACAACAGCTGGAGCAAGACCGACGGCGCGCTGCCGGCGCTGGACGGCTCCGACCCGGTCCCGACCAACTACGCCTACGGCACGACCTACCCGAACTGGAGCTTGTCGGCACAGGCGGACTGGATTGCCAAGCAGAACTTCTTCGTGGGCGCCCGCATGGGCTACTACACGTCGGACGCGGCCAGCTTCGGCATCCCGACGGACCCGCGCTTCCTGGCGGTCTACGACAACATAAGCATGGGTGTCCCGCCTGCCTACCAGATGACGACGAACCAGAGCAGCATCCCGACCAACAGCTCGACGGTCAGGGACAAGCAGCAGCGGACGTCGTTCCAGGTCGATGCCACGTGGTACGGCCGCCTGGCCGGCTCGCACACGATCAAGGGCGGCTTCCAGGTGGACCGGCTGGCCAACGGCGTCGACTCGGGCGAGCAGGGCAACCTGGTCCGGCTTTACTGGGGCCAGTCGTACCAGGGCATGAAGGGCGCGTACGGCTATTACCGTGTGCGCAGCAACGCTCCCCTGCCCAAGAAGGGGTTCATCACCGAGGGCGACGTGGCGACCAACAACTACGGGCTGTTCATCCAGGACGCCTGGACGATCAGCAACCGGTTGACGGTCAACCTCGGCCTCCGCACCGAGAACGAAAAAGTCCCGCCGTTCACCACGGGCGCGGAGATCCCGGAGAGCGCCATCACCTTCAGCTTCCAGGACAAGCTGGCGCCGCGCCTCGGCTTCGCGTGGGACCTCAAGGGCGACGGCAAGTGGAAGGCCTACGGGTCGTGGGGCATCTTCTACGACATCTTCAAGATGAACCTCGCCCGCGGGTCGTTCGGCGGTGAGAAGTGGCTCGAGGTACCGGTACACGCTCGACACCTACGACTACAAGGGGCTCGTGAGCTCGGCGTCGTGCCCGCCGACCTGCTCGGGCACGAAGATCCGCGGTCCGTACGATTACCGCGCGGTGTCGCTCGGCTCGGATGCCATCGACCCGGACCTCAAGCCGATGAAGTCGCAGGAAGCGGCGCTCGGCCTCGAGCACCAGATGTCGGCGGTCACCGCCTTCGGCGTCCGCTGGGTCCACAAGAACCTCATCACCGCGGTTGACGACACCGGCTCGTACAACGAGGACGGCGAGATTTACGTCATCGCGAACCCGGGCATCGGCATGACCTCGCTGGCGTGCGCCGACTGCAGCCCGCAGGTGCCGCTGCCCAAGGCGAGACGCGACTACGACGCCGTGGAGCTCTCGTTCACCAAGAACATGTCGAAGAACTGGTACCTCCGCGGCAGCTACCAGTGGAGCCGGTTGTACGGCAACTACTCGGGCCTCGACCAGACGGACGAGAACGGGCGCATGAGCCCGAACACGGGCCGCCTGTACGACTACCCGACGATGTCGTTCGACGAGGGGGGCTACGACGTCGAGGGCGCGCTGGCCACCGACCGGCCGCACCAGTTCAAGGCGCAGTTCATCTACTCGTTCAACTTCGGGATGACGATGGGGCTGAACGAGTACATTGCGAGCGGGATCCCGAAGACCCGCGAGATGCAGACCGTCGCGGCGAGCGGCTACCCGCTCTTCTACATGGGCCGCGGCAGCGACGGCCGGATGCCGACGTATTCGCAGACCGACTTCTACGTCCAGCAGGAATTCAAGGTGGGCAAGAGCAAGAGGGCCCAGATCAGCGTCAACGTGCTGAACCTGTTCAACCAGAGGACGGGGACCAACTACTATTCGCTGTGGAGCGCGTCGGGCGGCTACATCACGTTCGACGAGGCCGATTTCTACGCGCACAAGCTGGACTTCGACCAGCTCGCGGCGGCGCAGCACGTGGCGAAGGATCCGCGGTTCATGCTGGACAGCGGGTACCAGACGCCCATCCAGGCGCGTATCGGGTTCAAGTTCCTGTTCTAGTTCGCTCGCTTCAGAGGCCGGCCTCGGAGGCCGGCCTCGTCTTCGGGCCCGCGTCCTCGGAAAGAGGGCGCGGGCCCTTCTTGTGTACCGCATACTGTCACCACGCATGTCTCGGCCGCAGCAGACCATCCGCCCGTCGCACGGCACACCGGGTTCGAGCGGCGCCGTCACCTCGTGGCGGACGTCGCTCTGGCTGCCGGCGTCCGCCGTCGCGCTCGTGCTCGCGGTCAAGCTGACCGCGCTGCTCCAGCTGGCAAACCACCCGCTCCTCCAGCCGAAGGGCGTGCTCGACGACGGGGCGTACCTGAAACTGGCCGAGCGCGTGGCGCACGGCGACCTCGCGCTCGGGCCGGATGTCTACTTCCTGTCGCCGTTCTACACGTATTTTCTGGGCGCAATCCTGGCGTGCGGCGGATCGGTGTTCGCGGCCCGCCTGAGCCAGGTCCTGCTCGGAACAGCCGCGGTGGTGCTGACCGGCCTCACCGGCAGACGATGGTTCGGCAACCGCGCGGGGTGGGCGGCCGCGGCCGCGCAGGCCCTGACGGGGCTGTTCACCTTCAACGAAATCCTGCTGCTGCAGTCGGCGGTCGATCCTTTTCTGTCGTCGCTCGCGCTCTACGCCCTGGCGCGCGCCCTCGGCGGCGGAACCGTTGCGGCGTTCTTCGCGTCCGGCGCCGCGCTCGGGCTGCTGGCCGTGAACCGGCCCAACACGCTGGTGGCCGTCGTCGTGGTCGGTGTGGTCTCTCTGGCGATGAGGCGCTCGCGACGGGCCTCGATGCAGGTGGCGGCGATGGCGCTCGGGGTCGCGCTGGCCATGTCGCCATTCGTGATCCGGAACCGGGTGGTGGCGGGCGAGTGGGCCCTGGTGACGTCTCACGGCGGCTTGAACTTCTACATCGGCAACCACGAGGGCGCGAGCGGGGTCTGGTCGATGCTGCCCGGGATCTCGCCGTCGATCGAAGGGCAGTCGCGCGACGCCGCGCGGATCGCCTCGGCGGCGCTCGGGCGCCCGGCATCCGCCGGCGACGCGTCCGACTACTACTACGCGCTGGGATGGCGGTGGATTCGCGAGCACCCGGCAGACGCCGCGCGGTTGTGGATCAGGAAACTCGGCCTGACGCTGAGCGCCACCGACCTGGCGCTGAACTACAGCTACACCTACTACGCGCGGGACGAGTCCACCGTCCTGTCGGCGCTCGTCGTCGGGCCGTGGCTGCTCGTGCCGTTCGGACTGGTCGGGCTGGCGCTCGGCCTTCGACGTGCGAACGGCGCCGCCGCACGACCGGGAGAGGCCGGCCCGGCTGCCTACGCCGCATGGGTGTCGTTCGTCCCCGGGTACGTCGCGTCGCTCGTCGTGTTCTTCGTGGCGTCGCGCTACCGCCTGCCGCTCCTGGTGGTCTGGTGTGTCGGCACGGGACACGCGCTCGTGTTCGCGTCGAGATGCCTCGCCGAGCGGCGGTGGCGCGACGTGGCCCTGGCCGGCGCGGGGGTCGTCGGGCTTGGCGCCGTGGCGTTCCTCCCACTCGAGCCGGACACCGGCCGACAGTACGAGCGCACCGAGCGGATCGTCCAGCTCGTCGCGGCGGGACAGGACACCGAGGCGACAGCGCTCCTCGCGGTGACAGAAGCCCGGCATCCGCAGCGCGGCCTGCTGTTCTATCGCGCGGGCCGGGCCTGGCAGGACCGGGGCGACCACGCCCGCGCGGCGGCGCTCTTCGAACGAGCCCTCGAAGCGGACCCGGGCCAGGCCGACATCAGGCTCGGTCTCGGCGAGTCGCTCCTGGCGCTGTCTCGTCCGGCCGACGCGGTGCCCCATCTGGAGGCGGCGCGGAAGGCAGGCGTCGAGCCGTACGGGGCCAGCCTCGACCTGGCGCGTGCCTTCCAGATGCTGGGAAGGGGGGATGACTTCCTGCGCGCCGTCCAGGACGCACTCGGCGAGGGAGAGGCGCGCGAAGCCGACATCCTGGCGCTCGGGGCGGAGGTGCTCCAACACGGCGATGTCGCCCGCTCCGAGCTGGTCGCGCGGAAGGCGGTGGCCCGGTGGCCTGCGTCGGCCGCCGCCCGGGAACTGCTCGGCGTGGCGCTGATGCTCGAGGGCCGGGAAGTCGAAGGCCGGGTCGCGCTCGGCGACGCCGTCCGCCTCGACCCGTCGAGCGCCACGGCCCGCTACCACCTGGCCCTCGCGCTCGCCCAGGCCGGTCGCGTTGCCGAGGCTGCCCGGCTGGCAGAGGACGCGCTGCGATTGCAGCCCGACTACCCCGAGGCCAGGCTGCTGCTGGAACGGCTCGGGGGACGCTAGGCCTGGCAGTCCGGCGGCGACGCCCGCTTCCCTTGGCACGGACCCCGGGCGCGGTAGAATCTCCCCGTACGAGACAAGTCGCATGCCCACCCGACTCCCCGAGGACGACCGCTCGGAACTCTGGCTCGGCGAGGCCGGAACGGCGGGCCCGGCCGGCATGGCCGGCCGCGCGCTGCTGCTCGGCGCTCTGGCCCTCTGGACCGCCGGGTTCCTGCGGAGCGGCCTCGATGCGGAGCACCTGGGCGGGTCGTTTCTGCACCTGGTGAACCTGCCGTTCCACGAAGCCGGTCACGTCCTGTTCGTGGTGTTCGGGCGTTTCATGATGACGCTCGGCGGCAGCCTGCTGCAGGTGGCGGTTCCGGTCGTCTGCGCCGCGGTGTTCCTGACGAGGACCCGCGACCCGTTCGCCGCGTCGGCGGCGTTGTGGTGGGCCGGCCAGAGCCTGATGGACCTCGCGCCGTACATCGCCGACGCGCGGGCGCTGCGGCTCGTCCTGCTCGGCGGCCACACCGGCGCCGAGGTCGAGGGACACGACTGGGAGTACCTGCTGCAGACCCTGGGGTGGCTGCACCGCGACATCGCGCTCGGCCGGGCGTCGTTCGCGCTGGGCGCGCTGCTGATGGTGGCGGCCCTCGGGTGGGGCGCGGCCGTCCTGGTGCGCCAGTATCGTACCCGGAGCCCTGCATGACGCCGGCGCGCGCGGGGAACGCGAGGCCCGGATAGAATGCGGGGAGGAGAGAGCGCCATGCCGAATCCAGTCGGGTCCCGGCTCCAGCGGACGTCCATGCTGGTCCTGCTCGTCGTCGCGTGGGCGGCGCCGGCCTCTGCGCAGCGCACGCCGCTCAAGCCGGGCATGAACCTCTTCTCGACGGCCCAGGACGTCGAGCTGGGCCGCCAGGTGTCGGCCGACGCCGAGAAGCAGCTGCAGATGCTGGACGACGCCAGGGTCGACGCCTACCTGTCGAGGCTCGGCACGAAGCTGTCGGCCCGCGCGCCGGGCGAGAAGTACCCGTATCAGTTCAAGGCCGTGAACGACCTGAGCATCAACGCTTTCGCGCTGCCCGGCGGATTCCTGTACGTGAATCGCGGCACCATCGAGGCGGCCGACACCGAGGCGCAGCTGGCCGGCGTCGTTGCGCACGAGATCGCGCACGCGGCCCTGCGCCACGGCACGAACCAGGCGAGCAAGGCCTACATCGCCCAGATGCCGCTGGCCGTCCTGGGCGGGCTGGGCGGTCAATCCGTCGCCGGCGTGCTTGCGCAGATTGGAGGCGGATTCGCGGCCAACTCCGTCCTGCTGAAATACTCGCGCGACGCGGAGCGGCAGGCCGACCTGATGGGCGCGCAGATTCTCTACGACGCCGGCTACGACCCGCGGGGCATGACGCAGTTCTTCGAGAAGATGCAGGCGCAGGGCGGCAGCCGCGGGCCGCAGTGGCTCAGCAGCCACCCGGACACCCAGAACCGGATCAAGGACATCAACGGCGAAATCGGCCGGCTCGGGGGACCGCCCGCCGGCGCGCAGACGGACGCGCCGGAGTTCCAGTCGATTCGCCGGTACGTGAAGCCGCTGCCGAAGCCCAGGGAGGTCCCCAAGGGCGCGCCGCCTGCGGCGCGGACACGACCCGCCGCGCCTTCCGAGCGGCTCCGCGGTTTCGAGAGCGATCTCCTGCGCCTGTCGTACCCGGAGAACTGGAAGGAGCGGCGCGAGCCGAATGGCGCCTGGCTGGCGCCGGAGGGTGGCATCGTCGCGGTGGGTCAGGGCGAGTCGCTCGCCTACGGCGTGATCCAGGGTCTCTTCGCCGAGCAGCCGGCGAAGTCCGGGCGATTCGAGCTCAAGGACGCGACCGACCAGCTGATCGCGAGCTACAAGCGCGGCAACCCGAACCTGAGCGTCGTGCAGGCGGCCAGGCAGAGCCGTCTCGGCGGACAGCCTTCGCTCTCGACCCAGTTGCGCAACGACTCGGCGCTGGGGGGCGCCGAGACGAACTGGCTCTTCACGGTCCTTCGCCCCGAGGGGCTGGTCTACCTGGTGTGCGTCGTTCCCGAGAAGGAGTTCGCGGACTACCGGCTGGCGTTCGAGGCCGTGCTCCGATCGGTTCAGTTCGTGCAGTAGTACCAGGCTTGATCCGCGTGACACGGCCGTGACACCGCGGTGACGGACCGGTGACCCGACGGCGTATACTGCTCGCACGCCTCGCCGGAGTCCGTCATGTTCCTCCGCGAGTGGTTCCGCCCGCGGCGGCACTGGCCTGGCTTGCGTGGCGCACCTTCGAACAGGACAGGGCCCTGGAGCGCCAGCGTCTCCAGGAGCGGCTCGAGGCGGCGGCGACCAGCGTGGCGGCCGGGCTCGAGACGTCCGGCCAGTCACGATGCGCGGGCGCGTTCAGAACAGATCCACGGACCCGTCAGCCACGCGCTCCCACGGCACGAGTTCGATGCCGGGTGCGAGGTGGCGCGGCTCGCCGGCGGACGCGACGACCCAGGCCCGACGGAGGCCGAGGTCCTTCATGCATTGACGCAATCCGGCGAGTCCGTATCGATCGACGGCCGCACCCAGCTTGATCTCGACCGGCAGGATCTTGCGTCCCTCGACGATGAGGAGGTCGACCTCGGCGCCGGCCTGGGTGCGCCAGAAGAACAGTCCCGGCCGGGTGAGGCGGCGCGCGGCCAGCGCCGCCAGCTCCTCGACGACGAGCCCTTCGAACGAGTTCCCGCGGCGCGGCCACGTGGCGAGATTGCGCGGGTGCCGGAGCCCCGCCAGGTGGTGCAGCAGCCCCGTGTCGCGCACGTAGATCTTCGGGCTCTTCGTGAGCCGCTTCTGCACGTTGGCGAAGAACGGCTGGAGGCGGCGCACCATGAATGCCCCCTCGAGCACGTCCAGGTCACCGGCGATCGTGTGCGACGAGACGCCAATCGAGCGCGCCAGGTCCGACACGTTGAGCAGGTTCCCGTGCACGTGGGTGAGCATGGTCCAGACCGTGCGCAGCCGGCGGGCAGGCAGGCCGATGCCGACGCCCGGAAGGTCTCGTTCGAGCAGCGTCGAAACGTACGCCCCGAGCCACTCCACCCGGGCGCTGGTATTGCGCGCCGCGTGAACCGCGGGATACCCGCCCCAGAACCAGCGACTCGCCAGATGTGGCGTCCCGGCGAGTTCGGCCGACAGGAACGGCGTCAACTCCACCGTGCCGACTCGGCCGGCCAGCGACTCGGACACCCCGCGCATGAGGCTGGGACTCGCCGAGCCGAGCAGCACGAACCGTCCGCGCCCGCGTCCCCGGTCGATCGCATGGCGGAGCGCCGGAAACAGTTCGGGCAGGCGCTGGGCTTCGTCGATCACGAGGGCGCGCGGATTCGCGGCGAGGAACCCCTCGATGTCCGCCGTGACCGCGGCGAAGTCGAGGGGCCGCTCGAGGTCCAGGTGCGTCCATCTCGGAAGGGCGTGGCGGGCCAACGTGCTCTTGCCCGACTGGCGCGGGCCGACGATCAGCACGGCTGGAAACACACGCAGGAGCGCGCGGAGTCGCGCACCGTCGACACGCGGCACGTAGCGCATACCTTGCATTATTGCACTATGACTTCACATGTGCAAGGTATGATGCTCTGTCGTCAGGATGTCGAGCGGGCGTTCCCTGGCCACCGGAACGGCTCACCGCGAAAGGTTCATCACCCCGTGACAACTGGCCTATAGTGATCGGTGCGGCGCCGGCTTGACCAACACTGGACCCGCGCTGGACGAACGCTGGAAGTCGGCCCGCTACCGTGATCGGCGGAGGCGCGAAGTCATGAGCAGAACAGCCCTGGCGCTCGCCGGTCTCGTCGTCCTCGGCGCGGCGGCCCTGGCGGCCTGGAGCGTGCCCCAGGCCGGGGACCCCGCCGTGCTCCTGCGCGCGGCGATCGAGAAAGAAGAGGTCGACGGCGACCTCGACGCCGCGATCGAGCAGTACAAGCACGTCATCACGATCGCCGGCACCAACCGGGCCGTGGCCGCGCAGGCGCTGCTCCGGCTGGGCGGCTGCTACGAGAAGCGCGGCCCGCAGGAGGCGCGCAAGACCTACGAGCGGTTGATCCGCGACTACGGCGAGCAGGCCAAGGAGGTCGCGGCCGCGCGGCAGCGGTTGGCGTCGCTGGCGGCCAGCGCGCCGCCGGGCGCGCGCGATGCGCGGCTGGCCGTCCGCCGGGTGCCGGACCTCGACATGTACGTCAGGCCGTCGCCCGACGGGAAGTACCTGTCGTACACCGACTGGAAGTCGGGGAATCTGACGATCCGGGACGTCGCCACCGGTGCGACGCGAGCGCTCACCAAGGACGGCGCCTTGGCCGAAGCGAGTCGCTGGGCCGAGTTCTCCGCCTGGTCCCACGACAGCCGGAAGATCGCGTATCAGTGGTACGTCGCAGGTGCGCAAGGAAGCGGCTATGAATTGAGGATCGTCTCCATGATTGGCGAAACGCCACCCGAGACGATTCTGATCCCGGGGGCGACGTGGATCATGCCGTACGACTGGTCGCCGGATGGAAGTCGGATCCTCTGCTCGTACGGGTCCCCCAATGGAAGCACCGCGGCCGCGCTCATCGGCGTCGCCAAAGGCACAATCGACAAGCTGGACCCGTTGCCGGCTTCCTGGTTGGTGCATCGATTCACCGCGGAGGGGGATGCGATTCTCTATTCCGCGCCGCCGGACGGCAAAGCCGGCCCCCATGACATCTTCCTGTGCAACCTGAAGACCGGTGTGTCCACACCGGTCATTCAGCATCCCGCTGAAGACTTGCTGGTGGGTGTCCTTCCCGGCACAGAGTGGCTGTGCTTCGCCAGCGATCGCCGAGGGCGCCTCGACCTGTGGGCGGTCCCCTTCCGTCGGGGGAAGGCCGACGGCCAGCCCATGCTCGTCAAGCAGGGCCTCGGGAGGTTCTACCCGCTTGGGTTCACGAACGACGGACGGTACTACTACGCTACGCTGTCGGCTACCGACGATGTCTATCTCGTCGACTTCGATCCTGGGACCGTCAGCGTCACCGGTGAGGCTCGAAAGCTCACGACTCGGTGGGACGGCGTCAGCGGCAGCCCGAGTTTCTCGCCGGACGGTGGGAGCGTGGCCTACGTCGTCAAGCGAGGGCCGCGCCCTCTTCCCGTGCACAGCGCAGATTCGCTAGTCGTGCAGTCCCTGAAAGACCCGACGGCCGAGCCTGCGGTCGTGGGCTTCGAGGAGTTCGGGCCGCCCCAGGTCGGCGGACCGTGCTGGGTGGCCGACGGGACGGCCGTTGTGCTTGGCGGAACTCGCCAGCCACAGGGAAGCGCGTTGTATCGCGTCGACCTGCCCAGCCTCCGCAGAACCGAGGTCTACTCCCCCGCCGCCGGGCGCCGCCTGCTCTCCCACGCGTGCGCGACCCGCGCGCCTTTCATCTATGTGGCCCGCAGCGCTCCCCAATCCGGGGAAGTCGGCGTACAAGCAGACGACGTCGTCCGACTCGACCTCGCGGGAGGCAACGAGCGGGAAGTGTTCCGAGCGCCGCAAGGCCAGGGCATCAGCGGCGCCATCGCTCTCTCGCCCGACGCCAGAACGCTCTCGATCATCACCAGGGTCGATCGCACCCGCCGGGCACTGCTCCTCGTGCCGGCCGAGGGGGGCACACCTCGACAGGTTCTGGAGTTCCCACAGCCGACCGGAGGAGGCGTTGCCCACGTCTGGGCGCCCGATGGACGGTCGATCCTCTGTGTCGTGAGGTCCGAGGAGCGGACTGGAAACCTGTCGTTCGAGCTTCGCCGTGTTCGGGTTGACGGAGCCGCAGCGTCACCGGACCTGATCTACAAGTGGGCCGGGCAGTTCTTCGGACTCAGCTTTCATCCGAACGGGCGTCTGCTGGGCTTCACCGGCCGCGTCAGCTACTCGACGAGCTCAGAGGTGTGGGTGATCGAGAACCTCCGGGAGGAGCTAAGGATGCTCGCGCCACCCGGAAAGAGGCCGTGACCGTTGGTGCGGTGGTAAGGTGAGGCGACACAGCGGACACGTGCCGACATGAAGCCGCGCCGTCTACGGATCCGCGCCCCGGGCAACCTCACGGCGGTCTTCCTGGCCGTCGCGGGCGTCTCTGTGTTCGCGCTCGTCTGGCTGGGCGTCGGCATCCTGCGCCAGGATCGGGCGATCGAGATTCAGCGTCTCGACGAACGCCGGGAGACAGCCGCCGATCGCCTGGCCACTGCGCTCGAGCGGGCGCTCTCGGCTGACGAGCAGCTGCTCGATGGTCCCGTGGCGGCACCCAGGAATCTCGGCCGAGACGACGCGCTCCTGGCCGCAGCCGACTCGTCGGGCTTGCAGGTCTGGCCCGAACGAAGCCTTCTCTTCTCTCCTCAGGTGCCCTCCCTGCCCGAACCGCCCGCGGAGGTGTTTCGTGCAGCCGAGACACTCGAGTACGCGGACCGTGCCTACGAACGGGCCATTGCCCTCCTGCGCCAACTCTCCGCGTCTCGCGACTCCGCCGTGAGGGCGGGGGCCGAACTCAGGTTGGCTCGCAACCTTCGTAAGACCGGCCGCGCCGAGGCGGCGCTGGCGATCTATGCCGACCTCGCCACAGTGACTGACGCCAGCCTGTCAGGCGTGCCAGCCGACCTGGTGGCGCGCCGGGTTCGCTGTGCGCTGCTCGAGGAACTGGGGCGCACGGAACAGCTGCGCAAGGAGGCGCAGGCTCTTTCCGCGGGCCTCCGAGATGGGCGCTGGCAACTCGATCGGGCGGCGTGGTACTACTACGCCGCGCAGGCAGGACGTTGGCTCGGGACGGACTCCGAGGGCGACGCCGAGCGGCGGGCGCTCGCCGAAGCCTTCGACTGGGTCTGGCAGCGCTGGCGGGCAGGGCAGACCACTGACTCGCGTTCGTCCGGCCGCCGGGCATTCGAGGTCGAAGGCGAGCCGGTCACCGTCCTCTGGCGCGCGTCGAGCGGGCGCCTGGCGGTACTGGTTGCAGGCGCACGATACCAGGAGCGACGCTGGTTCGAGCCCGCGCTCGCCGCGCTCGACCGGCCGGGCATCGCAATCGCTCTGCTCGACGAGGGCGCGCACGTGCTTCACGGAGCCGCGCCGGCGGTGGGCTCGCCCGCGACCAGGCGGCCCACCTCTGCGACGGGTCTGCCGTGGACCATCGTCGCGGCCAACACCGATCTCGAAGGCGACCTGCGCGGCTCGGCTCAACGCCGGCGGCTGATCGTCATGGGACTTGGAGCCCTGAGTCTGCTGATCGTCGCGGCGAGCTACCTGATCGGCCGGGCGGTGTCGCGCGAGCTGGCCGCCGCGCGCCTCCAGTCCGACTTCGTTTCGGCGGTCTCCCACGAGTTCCGGACGCCGCTGACCTCACTGGCCGAGTTCACCGAGATCCTGACCGAGCAGGAGGAGGCGCCCGTCGAGAAGCGGCGGATGTTCATCGAGGCCCAGGCACGCGCCACGCGGCGGCTGACGCGGCTCGTCGAGTCGCTCCTCGACTTCGGCCGGATGGAGGCCGGTGCCCGTCCGTACCGGCTCGAGCCACTCGACGCCGCCGAACTCGCAGAAGATGTCGTACGCGACTTCCGGCAGCAGGTGGACGGAGCGGGATTCACGATCCACTACACGCGCCCGCCCGGCAGCGCGCTGGTGAGGGCGGATCGCGATGCGCTCACCCAGGCGCTCTGGAACCTGCTGGACAACGCCGTCAAGTACTCTGATGAGAGTCGGGACGTGCACATGGAAGTCGAGAGGAATGACGAGGTCGTGATCCGCGTGCGGGACTCGGGCTACGGAATCGCCCCGTCCGAGCGGAAGCAGATCTTCCGGAAGTTCGCGCGCGGCGCGGCCGCCCGCGAGCACGGCATCAAGGGAACCGGCATCGGTCTGGCCATGGTGAAGCATATCGTCGACGCCCACGGGGGCACAATCACGGTCGACAGCGAGTCCGGCCGAGGAAGCACGTTCACGATCAAGCTTTCGCAGGCGCACTGCCCAGGTCAGAATCCAGAAGCCAGAAGTCAGAATCCAGAAGGAAGGGCACATGCCCAGAATCCTCATCGTTGAGGATGAACCCGACATCGCGCTCGGCCTCGAGGAGAACCTCAGGAGCCACGGCTTCGAAGTCGAGACGGTCCGCGACGGCGAGTCCGCGGCCCGGCGGGGCAGGGAGCCCGGCTGGCACCTGATCCTCCTCGACCTCATGCTGCCGCGCAAGGATGGCTACGACGTGTGCCAGCAACTCCGCCAGGCCGGCGTGCGGACGCCGATCATCATGCTCACCGCCCGGACCCATGAGGCCGAGAAGATCATGGGCCTCGACCTGGGGGCCGATGACTACGTCACCAAGCCGTTCAGCCTGCGGGAACTGCGGTCCCGAATCAACGCGGTGCTCCGGCGGACCGCGGAGCCGGCACAGGGGTCGGGAGGTGTCTATCGCTTCGGCGACTGCGAGGTGGATTTCGATCGCGGCGAGGTCCGGCGAGCTGGGGCCCCACTGGATGTCACCGCGCTCGAGTTCCGGCTGCTGTCCGCGTTCATCCGCTCGCGGGGGCGGGTGCTGAGCCGCCAGCAGATCATCGACGCGGCCTGGGGCCAGCACACCTCCATCACCGACCGCGTCGTCGACACCCACGTGCTGAACCTGCGCAAGAAGATCGAGCCCGAGCCGGCCAGGCCCCGCTTCCTGACGAGCGTTCGCGGTATGGGGTACCGGTTCGACGGGTGAGGGGACCGAGCGTAGCCGTCGGCCCCACCCGGCTCCGCCTTCATCACTTGTCCGTTGCGCGGGGAAGGAAGCTCTCCATCAGCCAGAATTCGTTTTCGCCGTCTTGCAGACCCGCGAAGGCGATCGTCTTGCCGTCGGGTGACCAGGCCAGGTCCACGTGGTTCACTTTCAATCCGGTCTGGACCTCCTCGCTCTTGCCAGTCTCGACGTTCAGCTTCCAGATGCGGTTCTCAGTGCTGTAGAGCAACTGCCTTCCATCCGGCGACCAAGCCAGGTTGGTAATGGAACGATTCCCCGTGAGCCCCTCGACCAGAACCCTGGTCGAACCGCCGCGGACCGGAACCAGCGCGATCTTCTGGCCCTCCTCTGAGTGAAAGGCAATCTGGCCGCCATCGGGTGACCACGCGATCCCGGCGTAGGCGACCTGGTCCGGCTGGGAAGTCAACTTGCGTGGCTGTCCTCCCCTCGCGGGCACCGTGTAGATGTCACGCAGGTACTTGTTGTTGTCCACCTGCTGCCACCCGATGAACGCGACCGTTGCGCCGTCCGGCGACCAGCAAGGGTTCGTAGCAGGGATACCCTCGGTCAATGCAGCGACATCTCCGCCTTCGACGGGGACTGTGAAGATCTGCGCCATTCGCTTGGCCGTCCCGCGATAGGACGCCATGAACAGGATCCTCTTCCCGTCCGGCGAGACCGAGATGCCCGTGCCAGGGTAGCTGAGATGAAGGGGATTTGGGCCAGGAGCGCGAAAGAGAATCCTCTCCATCTTGCCGCCCTGACTGGGGATGAACTCAATGTTCCCGAATGTCTCGAAGTGGGAACCGGCAAAGTAGATTCTCTTGCCGTCCGGCGTCCAACCCGGCACCTGAGCCGAGTCCGGTGTCAGCTGAACGGCCTTGCCTCCGGAAGATGTCACCGTGTAGATGGCGGCCGCTGCAGGCGTGCGGAGTATCAACCCAATCTGACCACTGGAACTCCAGCCGGCCACCGGCCGTTGCCCGGCGGTGTGAGGCAAGGTCAGCCTGCCAGGCGATGCGGAAGCACGCCCATCTGGCCCAATGGGGATCAGGAGTATCTCCTCACAGTCGTCCGTGAGATTCTCACGGTTCACGAGGACCGCAACGGTCTTTCCGTCGGGCGACCACGTGGGGCCGGCGATCCTGCCTGGGCGGGGCAGTTCATATGCCAGCACCGGAGTGCCACGGTCCACCGGTTTGATCCAGAGCTGTCTCCCTCGCTCACGCCCAGGCCCCCAGTCCAGGTCCTCGGCAAGACCGAGGTATGCGATTCTCTTCCCGTCCGGCGAGAAGGCAGGATCCGATGAGGTTGGCTGGGTCAGCCGCGTGGCTGGTCCTCCGTCTGTCGGAGCCAGGTAGACGGAGCGCTCTGCCGGGCTTCCCGCTGCCGGCCAGGTTGTGTACGCCAGCCGCTTTCCATCTGGCGACAAGCTCAGACGGCTGTCGTGGAAGATCCGCTCCCGGCTCCTCAACTCGAGAGGAATCTGCCTTGGCTCGCTACCGGTGGCGCGTACCATGTAGACGGCATACTCGTATTTGGCGGCCTCGCGCTCTCTCACGTGCAAAGCGAGCCAGTTCCCATCCCCTGACCAGACAATGTCGGTTGCCTCGGACCAGGACGTGATCGGCTGTGTAATCTGGCGCGGGGCACCAGCGATGGTAGGGTCCGTCGCACCGTGGACTGGAACGAGCCAGACAGTGCCTCCTGAGAGGTAGGCGAGGCGCTGACCGTCGGGGGAAAGGGCAAACCTGGCATTGTCTGGCAATCCGGTCGGCACTCGAATCTTCGTGAACCGCGGCTTCGCTTCTGTCGGGGCCAGCGCGGCGAGCTTCTGTCTCGCCAGGATTACCACGGCCGTCTGATCGGCAAAGTCACTGATCAATTGCCGGTAGGTCTTCTCAGCCTCGTTCCGGCCGAGCTTCTCGTAGCACCCTGCCAAGCGCAGGAGCGCTTTGGCGGCGACTACTCGGTTGCCGCCACTCTCAGCCACGATCTTCTTGTACTGATCGATCGCGGCCTGCAGATTGCCGTCGACGGTTTCCAGCAGGATGGCCTTCTGAAGCAGGCGTTCCGCCTCGCTCACGCCCTGGGCGTTGCTCGACGGCTGCCACGACGCGCTGGCGGCCAGCAGCACGATGACGAGCAGAGCCCTCAGAATCTTGACGGGCATGGTGTCACCTCCTGCTTCCAAGCTAACAACCGTGCATTCGACCTCCGTCGGGCAATCGTGCGATTTCGGTGTGGCACCCGAGAGGTTTCAGGGGTCGAGCCGATAGCCCAGCCCCCGGACGCTCACCAGGTAGCGGGGCCGCGTCGGGTCGCCCTCGATCTTGCGCCGCAGGCAGACGATGTGGCCGTCGACGGCCCGATCGGTCACGAACGTCTGCCCGCCCCACGCGTCCTGGATCAGCTGGCCGCGGCTCAGCACGCGCCCCTGGTTGCGCACGAACACTCCCAGGAGCTTGAACTCGATCGGCGTGAGCTCGACAGGTGTGCCGTGGCGTCGGAGTTCGCCGCGCGCGAAGTCGACTTCGACGTCGCCGAATCGAAACGTCTCCTCCAACGGCTCGGTGACCCGGCGCAGCACCGCGCGGATGCGCGAGCGAAGCTCCCGCGGGCTGAAGGGTTTGGTCACGTAGTCGTCGGCGCCCAGGTCGAGCCCGAGGATCTTCTCGGCCTCGTGTGCTCTGGCGGTCAGGATGATGATCGGCGTCCGCACGCGCGCTCTGCGGATGTCGCTGCAGACGTCGAAACCGTCGCGCCCGGGAAGCATCACGTCCAGAACGATCAGGTCCCACCCGGGCTCGACGCCGCGGCGGCTTGCGGTCGGCCCGTCCCGGACCACTTCGACACTGTGCCCTTCAGCCGTGAGGTCGTCGTTCAGGAACATCGCGATGTCGCGATCGTCTTCCACCACGAGGATTCGAGCCACGATCACCCTCCCGCCGGCAGCACGATGCTGAAGGTGCTGCCTTCTCCTGGCGCGCTCTGCAGGCGAAGCAATCCGCCGTGGGCGTCGACGATGTGCTTCACCATCGCCAGACCGATGCCGGTGCCCTTGATGCCGGTGGTGTGGGCTGCCGTGCCGCGGACGAACTTGCGCAGTACTTCCCGCTGTTCGGCGGCGGGGATGCCAAGCCCGCGGTCCCGCACGCGAATGGCAATCCCGGCTCCTTCACGCTCGACATCGACTCGAATCGTTGTGCACTCCGGGGAGTACTTCTCCGCGTTGTCGAGCAGGTTCCAGACCGCGCGGCCGAGGGCTTCAGGATCGGCGTGAATCGAAGGGAGGTCGCCCTCTGTCTTCAGTTCCGCGTGATAGCCCCGGTCGCCCGCGTCGCGCTGATACTCGTCCACCACCGACGTCACAAGCGCCGCGACGTCGAGGTCCTGCCTCCGGTAGACCATCGCCCCGGATTCCATGCGCCCGAAGTCGAGCAGACCCTCCACCAGCTTCTGCAGCCGGTTGGTGGCCCGATCGAGCGCCTGGTAGTACCTCGCACGGCGTTCGTCCTCGAGCGGTCGGCCTTCGTTCAGCGTTTCGCTGAGTTGACGCAGAGACGTGAGCGGCGTCCGGAACTCGTGAGAGACCGCCGACACAAAATCCGATTGCAGCCGCATGACCGCGAGCTCGCGCGCGTACGCCCGGGCGACCGAGTAGCTTCCGGCGACGACGACAACCGTCAGCAGGCCGAGGGCGCCCAGCAGCAGCCTGCGCCTCCCTGCGAACTCCTCCAATTCCGCCTTCGCGTCCCGGTTTGCCACGAGGACGGGCCACGGCAGACCCGTCGCCGACGCGCTTCGTCCGGTCGCCGCCGCCCTGGGGGGCAGCTCGCTCAACGTAACGGTGACGCGGAGCGTGTCGGCCAGGGGCGCTACCCGCGACAGCCACCTGCTCTCGAGGTGCTGCGGACCCGCAACCAGGGCGCGCAGCCCTTCGGCCCCTCGGGCCCACAGTATCGTCACGAGGCGGTTGTGCCGGACGCTGGATGCTCGGCCTGAATCGAGCGTCTCCCGGCCTTCCTGTGCCGCGAGCCACGCCACCGCTTCAGCCAGCGCCAGCGTCGGAGCCTCTGAATCACGGTTCACGCCGAGCCAGGCTGCCGCTTCCTCCGCGTGGACGTCAAAGGCGGCCTGCGACAGCCGCCACTGCCCTCGGCGCAGCAACGCGTAGAGGTCGGTCGCTTCTTTGGCCAGATCCTGCCGGCGGCCGAGCCCCGCAAGCACGTCGCAGCGGGCCCTGCGGGCAACAAGGCCGGCGGGGAGACCGTCAGCGGAGGTCTTGTCATACGTGGCAAGTTCGGCGTAGGTGCGGAGCGCGGGATCGGCTGGCCGGCCTTCCGTTGATTGCGCGCCATGCGGAGGAGGGCCCCGGCCCGGATCGACGGGTCGGACGAACGCGTCAGCGGCTGAAGCGCCAGAATTGCGCGATCGAAGTCCCGGCGCTGGAACTCGTACGTCTCGGCTTCCCGGTAGACTTTCAAGAGGACGTCCTGCGGCACGGACGCCACGGGACGAAACAGCAGGCTGCCGCTCGGGTGTGCGAGAACCTCCGACGCCTTGAATTCGACCATCAGCGCATCGTCGCCGGCCGATGGTGCACGAAGCTGCGCGAGGTCGAGTTCGCTTGTCTGCAGCGCACGCTGCAGCAAGGCAACGACCTGATCCGCGGCCCGCTCGCGGCGCTCGTCAATCCGCTGGTTCTCGAGGGCGCGATCCTGATCCAGAAGCCGCCAGCCGAGCCACACGAGACCCAGGGACGGTCCGAGCGTGAGAACGAGGAATGCTGCCAGGAGTCCGTAGGGGGACCCGAACCACGAGCGAGGCGACCTGGTCGAGGCCATGTCTGACCGACCCCGCACAACTATACCGCCGCACCGTGGGATTCTGATGCCGGGACTGTCAGATAACGGTGAGGCCGGTCGCTGGGCCCTGCGAAGGTCGGCTGAGCCTCTGATTGTCAGGGGGGAACAGGCGCGCGGCTCAGAATCTCACGGCGATCCCGCCGAGCACGTCGACGCCGCCCAGTTGCACGCTCGGCGAACCCAGGCTGCCCTGCCCGGTGGCCACCCGGCTCCACACGACCCGGCCGATCGCAGCGAACCGTCGAGTGAGACCGAATGAGAAGCCCCCGTCGATAATCGGTCCCCAGGCGCTTCCGCTGACCGACTCGGTGGTGCCGGCCCACGATTCCGTGTAGCTCGAGCAGGTGGCCCCGACACCGGCAGTCGCGTCGATTCGGCCTCTCCGGTAATGCGCCCTGGCTCCAAACACCACCGCGCGAACGCTCAGGTCGACCTCCGGCTCGGAGGCCCCGGTCGCGCTGTCCGCAGGGACCGGGTGGCCGGTCGTCTTCAGGAAGCGGCCGCCGGCGAACACCGAGAGGTACCGCGCGAGGTTGACGTCGGCCGACACCGTGACAGGCATCTTCGTGCCCGGATAGACCGCCGAGACCGCGGCGTCCGACGCGACGAAGACACCGGCCGCGACGCTCACGTCGACGCGTGGAACGGGGAGAGCCTGCGCCGCCACCGGCACGGCGCTGGCCACGACCATCCACGATCCCAGCGGGATCGCGACCGACAGGCGGTGGCTGGTCCTCATTGCGCGCGCACTTCCATCGACCGGTTGCCCTCCCGCCCCGAGGCGTCCACCGCCGTGACGACGTAGAACGGGCGGTCGGGCATGGTGGTCGACCGGAAGAACCGGTTCTGTGCGAACGACGTGCCCGTGATCGGTGCGGCGTTCAGTTTCCGGTAGTCGCCGTGCGAGTTGGCCGCCTGGTACACGTTGTAGCCGATCGCCGCGTCGGTGCTGCGGTCCCATTCGATCAGTATCGTTTCGAGATTGGAGAACAGCGAACTGCTGGTCTGGCTCCGCATGCGGACGGTCGCTGGGGGTGCGGGAGCATTGACGGGCTGCGCGAGCGCTGCGGCCGCCGCAAGCGTCGTGCGGACCACATCGGTCGCGAAACCCATGTTGAGCGTGCCGAACCTGTCCTCGGTCGTGTGGTAGTAGGGATTGGCGAGTGGGACGTCCTCGATGATCTCGACGGCGGGATACCCCTGGTCCCAGAACGGCGCGTGGTCGCTCGACCTCGACGACGCGTCTACGATCTTCCTGACCGGTAGACCGGTGTAGGCTGCCGCCAGCGACACGTAATGGTCCGCGAGCCACGTCGACGCCGGGTTCGCCGTGACGTCGACGTCCTCGGGCGCGCGGTCCACGAACGCAATCATGTCCAGGTCCAGCATCCCCACGACCTGCTCGCCCCGCTGCCTGGCCCGGGTGGCGTAGTCGCGGCTCCCGTTGAGGCCGGTTTCCTCGGCGGCAAAGGCCACCAGTCGAATCGTGAAGTCGAACGCCCGGCCGGCCAGGATTCGCGCCAGTTCCATCACGCCGGCTGTCCCGCTCGCATTGTCGTCGGCACCGGGCGCCGTCGTCAGATACTGGTTTCGCGCGAAGGAATCGTAGTGGGCGCCGACGATCACCACCTGGTTCGGCGACACGCGCCCGGGGATCGTGGCGATCACGTTGCTGACCGTCACGCCGCCGGACACGAACTCCTCCGTATGCACGGCGACGCCCGCCTCGGCGAAACGGCGGAAGATGGCCTCGGCCGCGGCCCGGGCGTTGCCGGTCGTCGCGTAGCGGGTCTGGAAGCTCTCGAGATCCTGGATGTCAGCGGATAGACGGTCGGGCGACACCCAGGCGACGAGCGCCTGGATCCGCGGGTCCGCCGCAACCTCCGTCGACGCCTGCTGGCGGACGACTGCGCGGGCGCCGGACGTCTCCAGCACGACCGGCACGTTCACACTCCCGGTCAGCGGCTCGAACGACGCGTCTGCCGGCAACTGGTCACGAGTCAGCCCGGCGGCGCCGGCGACGAGCCAGAGTCCCTCTTCGAGGGGCCAGGCTCGCGCGGGGGCCTGGAGCTGACGCGCCGGGTCGGTCAGGCGTGCGCGGACCAGATGGAGCGTCTCGCCCCCGGACGGCCGTTCGAGAACGCGCAGCGACGCGCCCAGACGCTGCAGCGCCTGGACCACAGACGACGGCGCCGAGGCCACCCACACGGTGCGGAGTTCGAGGACCGGCGAGAGGGTTGCCACGATCTCCGGCGGAACCCTGACGCGCTGGACCCGGTCGATGCAGAGCAGCACGCGGTCGTCGGCGCGTCGGGCCGCCACGGCCTCCGGCGGAACCCTGACGCGCTGGGTCAGGTCGATGCCGAGCAGGGCGTGTTCGTCGGAGAATCCCGTCGTGCCGAGAAGGAGGATTGCGAGGCTGATTGTGGCGAGGATCGGATGGATGTGACCCTTCGTTCTGGCCATCGTCGGCTCCCGGGACCGTGCAGCTCGCGGGACGCTCCGCGGAGCCGCCGACCGAACACTGACCCGATTATCGCCGCGGCAACCGACGTGTCAAGGAGGGCGCCGGTGCATAATGACAGCAGCCCTGGACCCGGGGCGGGGGAGATTCGATGTCGTCGACGCGTTCGTCCGTCCTGATTCTCGGCCTGGCACTGCTGCTCGCGTGTGCCGCGGCCTTGCCCGTCACGGCGCAGACCGCGCCCCCGGCCCAGAAGCCGCCGGCAGCCCAGCCGGCCAGGCCGGCGCCGCAAGCGCCCGCTGCCCCGGCGCCTTCGCTCAGCGGCCGCGTGCTCGACGCCTTCTCGATGCAGCCCATCGTCGACGCCGTCGTGGTGTCGGGAGGAATGCGCGCGGTCACCGACACATCCGGGCGGTTCGCGCTCACGCTGCCGCCCGGAGAAACGAGCGTCTCGGTCTCCGCGCAGGGGTACATTGCGGACGAGGTGAAGGTGACGATTGGCGCCGCGCCGGTCACCCTCGAGGTGGTGCTCCTCAACTCGGCGCAGTTCAGGGAAGAGGTCACCGTCAGCGGCGCCGCCGGCCAGGCGCCGCAGGCACCGGCGACGATCGAGCTGAGCCCGCTCCAGGTGCGGACGGTGGCCGGAGCCGGCGAGAACATCTTCAAGGTCCTGCAGACGCTGCCCGGCGTCAACGCGACGGCCGACTTCGACAGCCGGATCTCGGTGCGCGGCGGCGGTCCCGACCAGAACCTCACCGTCATGGACGGCGTGGAGATCCACGACCCTTACCGGTTGTTCGGCCTCGCCAGCGCGTTCAATCCGGAAACCGTGCAGAACTTCGAACTGACGGCCGGCGGGTTCAGCCCGAAGTACGGCGACCGATTGTCGTCGATCCTCGTCATCGACAACCGCGCGGGGACGAGGGCCCGAAAGGCGCGCGCCACGGCTTCGGTCAGCTTCACCGACGCCAACGTGGTCGGCGAGGGCAAGATGCCTGGTCCCGTCGACGGGTCGTGGCTCGTCTCGGCGCGGCGCACCTACTACGACCTGGTGGCCAACAAGATCACGGACACGAAGCTGCCGACCTTCGCCGACGTCCAGGCGAAGGGCGTGTGGGAGTTCGGCCCGGGCCGGACGCTCACGGTGTTCGGGCTGACCAGCCGCGAGAAGACCGACGCCGAGTTCACCGAATCGGAGACGGCGTCGCGTCTCGGCCTCACCGACAACGCCGGCAACGATCTCGGTCTCCGCGTCCTTCATCACGGCGCTCGGCAGGCGAGCGTCTTCGCACACCATCGTCTCCTGGTACCGCTACACGGACGCGCTGGGCGCCGAGGGCGACGTCCAGAACGACTCGGCCCGGTCGAACGTGCCGGATGACAGCGGCTTCGGGCGGACGCAGCTGGAGTTCACCTACGACCTGGCGGTGCGCGACGTGTCGGTGCGGGAGGAGGCCGCGTTCAAGGCGAGCGACCGCCACCTCCTCGAAGCGGGCTTCGAGACGCACGACCTGGCCACATCGGCGCGGTGGGATCTCATCACTGGCCGCAACACGAGCGAGGCGAACGGCTCGAGCGCGCGCGGCGGGACCGGGCTGCCGTCCACACTCGACTCGAACCTCGACTCGACGCGCGCGGGCGCGTGGTTCTTCGACCGGTACACCGTGGCGAAGTGGCTGGCGGTCGAGCCCGGCCTGCGCGTGGACTGGAGCAGCATCACGCAGGAGGCGATCTTCTCGCCGCGAATCTCGGCGAACATCGCCGTGAAGCCCAACCTGCGCGTGCGGGCGGCGACGGGCCTGTTCACGCAGAGCCCGGGCTACGAGAAGCTGCTGCAGGCCGACTACTTCGTCGACCTCACGTCGCCGACCAGGCTCGGGCTCACGAGCGAACGTGCGGTGCACGTCATCGGTGCGGTCGAGCGCGACTTCAAGCACGGCCTGCTGGCCCGCGTCGAGGGCTACTACAAGACGTACGACCGGCTGCTCATCGGACGCCTCGAGACGCCGGCCGAGACGGCGGCGCGCGTGGCGCTGTACGACTATCCGCCGGAGCTCCAGTCGAGCGTGCCCACGTCCCCGCAGATCACCAGCTTCCCGACCAACAACGGCGGAGGCACGTCGTACGGCTTCGACGTCTACGTCGCGCACCGGGCGACGACGGCGACGGATCGGTTCATGGGGTGGGCGTCCTACGCGTGGGGCCGCGCCGACGTCGACGCCTACGGCCGCCGCTACCCGTTCGACTACGACCGCCGCCATGCGCTGAGCGCGGTTGGAACCGCGAGGATCACGCGGACGATCGATCTCGGGGCGACGGTGCGCGTCGCGTCCGGCTTCCCGTACACGCCGGTCCAGGGACTCCGGGTGGCGGCGCAGGAAATCAAGGACGAGAGCGGCACCGTCGTCAGCTACGTGCCGCAGTACGACCAGAACGGCCTGCTGGTCTGGACGACCGACCCGGGGAACGTCGGCGACCTGAACACCGGCACGCTGCCGGTGTTCGCCCGCGTCGACGTGCGCGTGACGTTCCGGCCGGCGCGGTGGAACGACCGCGTGCAGTTCTACGTGGAAGTCATCAACGCGTTCAACCGCAAGAACACGGGCAGCTACCAGACCACCCTCGAGTACGACCCCACCTCCGACAAGCCGAAGATCACGCAGGAATCCGCAGGGGCGCTCCCCATTCTCCCGTCGTTCGGCTGCCGGATCGTGTTCTGAACGAGGGAGCGCGATCCCGAATCGCGGACTCTCGTTCAGGCAGGAGACTGCCGTCCGGAATCCCCTGCAAGGTGCCGGTCGCCGAGCCTGGTCGCCACCGCGAACACCGCGCACAGCGCGCCGAGGCCGTAGAGCGCGCGGTCGAGCGAACCGTCGGTCAGCCGCCCCACCAGCGGGTAGAGCAGGAACGTGACGAACCGCTCGACGAGCGACACGGCCGAGATGACCGTGGCGCGGTTCTCGCTCTCGATGTGGCGATTGATCAGGTCGTTCAGCATCGGGATGCGGATCATCCGGCACCCGACCAGCACGAACAGCGCGGGAACGATGAAGGCGGCCTGGTAGACGAAGCCGAGGGCGGCGAAGAGCGCCGCCGGAACGACGGCGGACAGGAGCAGCAGTCGCCGCAGGCCAACGAGCGCCTCGAGCCTCGCCGAGTTGGAGAGCAGGACGGTCGAGAACAGGTTGAACCCGGCCGCGAGCACGCCGAGCCACGCGACACCGAGGCCCGCGCGGCGGGCGATTGGCTGGTAGAGCCAGAACACGAAGAAGGTGACCGCCGAAATCGTCACGGCGTTCAGCACGTACGCCCGCAGCTCCCGGTGGACGAAGAGCGTCCGCAGCCCGTCGATGCCCATCTGCAGGAAGCCCTCCCGCGGCTTGGTTCGGGCCGGTTCCTCCATCGAGAAGTAGGCGACGGAGGCGAGGGTGACCGACGCGGCGGTCATGACGAACGACAGCGGGATCATCTGCGGGTACCGGCCCAGGCTCGCCACGAAGGAGCCGACCGGAAACGCGAGGAGCATGCCGAGGGTGCCGGCCGCATCGTAGCGCGACAGGTAGTGACGGGCGCGGTCCTGGAGCTTCAGCGCCACCAGCGAGTCGTAGAACAGGGCCTGCTCGGCGCCGGACATCAGCGTCACGCCGACGGCACCCAGGAACTCGGCGACGAACAAGGCCGGGTAGTTCTGCACGAGGCCGAAGACGAGCATGTCGGCGCCGAACAGCAGGCAGCCGACGGCCACGGAGATCTTCCGGCCGAACCTGTCGGCGACGACGCCGGTGGGAATCTCGAGCGTGACGACCCAGAAGAGGAACCACGCCTCCAGGATGAACGCGCGCGTGTAGTCCAGCCGCAGCCAGTCGATGAAGAACGGGATGGACACGGCGCCGAAGAACTGCATGTTCTTCAGGCACGAGGCCAGATAGGCGGTCGTGACGTTCCGCCGCGTCATGCGCGGCAGCATACCACCGGGGCCGCCTGCGCGTATCATGTTCGCGGTGGAGAACCGGCCCTTCCAGCGCCCGCACTTCGTCGTCAACGCCTGGTCGCCGCAGGCGCGGGGTGCGGCGCGGCTCGCCACGCTTCGCGGATTTGTCGAGCGCCTGTTCCCCGGCGCCGGCTGGAGCCTGACGGCGGCGGCCGGCGACGCCATCGCGATCGCTCGAGCCGCAGCGTCCGCCGGCGCCGACCTCGTCGTGGCCGTCGGCGGCGACGGCACGATCAACGAGGTGGCCAACGGCATCCTGACGGCACCCGTGGGTGTGCCCCACACGGCCCCCGGCACCCCGCCAGCGCTCGGCATCCTGCCCGCCGGCAGCGGGTCCGACTTCGCGCGGTCGCTCGCCATTCCGCGTGATGTCGCCGGGGCTCTGGCCGTGCTCGCCTCGGGCCGGCGACGACGCATCGACGCGGGCCGGATCGTGTGCGCGTCGCTCGATACCGCGGCGGCGGCGGGCGGCACCGAGCGCTACTTCGTCAACATGGGCGGCTGCGGCGCGAGCGCTCAGGCGGCCGGCCGGTTCAACCGGCGTACGATTCCAGGCGCCCTCGGCTACGCGGCGGCCGCGGCGCTGACCACGCTCAGCTACCGGTGGCCGAGGGTCGAGATCCGGGCGGACGAAGGGCCCGCGCACGAGGTCACGCTCAACATGTTCTTCGCCTGCAACGGCGAGTACCTGCGGCGGCGGGATGCACGTCGGCCGAGGCGCCAGCCTGGACGACGGGTTGCTGCTGGTGGTGGTGGCCGCCGGTATTGGCAGACTGCGAACGATGCTGGAGTGGCCGCGGCTCTACGGCGGGCGCCTCGAGCGCGTCCGGGGCGTGCGCGTGACGTCCGCGCGCCGCGTCGACGTCACGTCCCGCGAGGATGTGCTGGTCGATTGCGACGGCGAGGTGATTGGGCGGCTCCCGGCCGTCTACGAAATCGTCCCGCGCGCGGTCACGGTGTGCGGGTAGGCACGGCCGGCGGCCGCGGCGGCATCCGGAGGCCGACGCGGCGGAGCAGATCCTGGAACCGGGGATCGTCGCGAAGGGAGTCGAATGCGACGTTCGCGGGAACGTGCAGCAACGTCGGTTCGCGGGCTGCGTAGCCACGCTCGAGCCACTCGATCGACCGGTCGGGGTCGCCGGCCTCGGCGAAGGCCGCGGCCACGGAAACGGGCGCTCTATCGCCCCGCTGCTTCACCAGAGCGGCGGCTACCAGACTCGAATACGCCTTGAGCGCCTGCTGCGGTCCACTGCGGCGGTAGGTGTCCTCGAAGACCCGCCAGCTCTCGGCGTCGTCGGCAGCCGACAGCTTCAGCTCGGCCAGGGCTTCGTCGTACCTCTGCTGCCGCCAGAGCGCGTCGCCGATCGTCCCATGGAGCGAGGTGCTCCCCGGGCTGAGAAGCAGGGCGAGACGACCGTCGGCGATGGCATCGTCGAACCGGCGCGCCGCCATCGCATGAAAGGCCACCACCTGAGCCGCGAGTGGGGACACCGGGTCGTAGCTGCGACCCAGGCGCGTCTGCTCCAGGCTCTCGTCGTAGCGGCCGGTCACCATGAGGTAATCCGCCCACCCGTGGCGGAGCATCGACTCGTGGGGCCTGAAGGCCAGGGCACGTTCAAGCGTCGCGCGCGCGCCCTCGAAGTCCCAGTCGAAGTAGAGTTCGATCATCCCCTGGACGACCAGACCGCTGCCGTCGTTCCTCGCCAGGGCCAGGGCCCTTCGTGCCGCCTCGCGGGCCATCGGCAGCGCCTGGGCCCTCGGCGCCCAGCCGAACAGCGCATCGACGGCGTGGGTGCTCGCCAACCCACCCCACGCGGGCGCGAATCCCGGATCGAGTGTCGTGGCGAGCAGCAGCTGTTCCCTCGCCTCGATGATCTGCTTTGGAGCCAGTGCCTGATTGAAGATGTGACGGGCGCGGAGGTAGGCCTCGTACGCGTCCGGTCTGACTCGTGGAGCCGTCTGTTCGTCCGGCGGGGCATCTGCCGGCGCCAGGGATGCGCCGGGCGCCGGCGCTGCTGTCGGCGCTGCGGCTGGCGCGGCTGCCGCCTCCGGGCCGACGCGCCCTCGGATCTCGCCCGCGATCGCCCCGGAGACTTCGCGGAGCAGCCTCAGCACATCCTGGACGTCCCGGTCGTAGCTCCGCGCCCAGATGTTCTGGTCGGTCGCGCCGAGAATCAGGCTCGCGCTGATCCGCACACTCTGACCCGAGCGCAGCACCGACCCGTCGATGACCGCGTCGACGCCGAGTTCCCGGGCGACGTCCTTGATCGCCAGGGACTTCCCCTTGAAGCGCATCACGGCGTTCCGCGACGTCACCTTCACCGCGTCGAGACTCACCAACTCGGTGATCAGCGCGTCGTGCATCCCGTCGACGAAGTAGTCCTGCGACGGGTCGTGCATCAGGTTCTCGAACGGCAGCACCGCCAGCGCCTTGATGGGCGCGGCGCCGCCGCCCCTCGTCGCGCCTCCCCGCCACCGCGTGACCTCAATCGTGCCGAGGACGATCAGACCGGCCGCGGCCACGCCGACCGCCGCCAGGAGCCACCTGTTCGCGCGCCGCGGCACCGGCGCACGCGCGGCGCCCGATCGAACCGAGGCGCCGGCATCCGCCGGACGCGCCGGCCCCGATCTGAGCTCGTCGGCCAGGTCCTGCAGTTCGTGCCGCAGGTCGATGGCCGACTGCGCGCGCCGGCGCACGTCCTTCTCGAGGCACCGCGCGACAATCCTGGTGAAGCGGGCAGGGAGCGCCGGCTTCAGCGCTTCGAGCGGCACCGGATCGTCCTTGAGCACGGCCGACATCACGTCGGCCGACGAGTCTCCGCGAAAGGCGCGGACGCCGCTCGCCATCTCGTAGAGGATCGCGCCGAAGGCGAAGAGGTCCGCACGCGTGTCGACGCGGCCGCCACGGACCTGCTCGGGCGCCATGTAGGGAATCGTCCCCACGATCTGTCCGGGCATCGTCCGCTCGAGCGTCGTGGCAAGGTCGTCTCCGTCCGGTGACCCGACGGCGGCAGCCTTCGCCAGGCCGAAGTCGAGGATCTTCACGTGACCCTCGTCGGTCACCATCACGTTGTTCGGCTTGAGGTCGCGGTGGACGATGCCCTTGTCGTGGGCCGCCGCGAGCGCATCGGCGATCGGCACGGCCAGCTCGAGGATCCGGCCGACCGGGAGTCCGTCGTCACCGATCACGGCGGCGAGCGTCCGGCCGCTGACTCGCTCCATGACGAGGAAGCGAACGCCGCTCGCCTCCTCCACAGCGTGCAGCGTGACGATGCCCGGGTGGTTCAGAGCGGCGACCGTGCGGGCTTCGTGCTCGAAACGGGCCAGTCGCTCGGGTTCGTCCGAGAAGCCGGGCGGCAGGATCTTGATGGCGACCTCGCGCCCCAGGCGGGTGTCGAGGGCGACGTAGACTTCCCCCATGCCTCCCGCGCCGAGCAGACCGCGGATCTCATAGACGCCGAGCTTGGTCCCGGCACTGAGCGGCACGCGGGTACTGTATCGGAAAAGAGGTCGGGAGGTGTCCAGGAACTTCGTTGCTTCCGATTACAGAAATGAATCCGCCTCTCGAGGCGGAGGCCACTGACAAATCCGTCATCGTCCGGTGCCTGAGCTGGCGGTACCTCCCGACCTTTGTGACAGGAACCGGTCCCACAAGCCGCGCTCGATGAACACCGTCAGCAGCACGCCTGGCCGCAGGCCGTAGTGCTCAGACACGTAGCGGTCGCCGAGCGCCGCCTCGACGCCGCCGGCGAAGTCGGCGGACGCGATGATGAACGGCAGGCGATCGAGCGGGCCCGCATCCGCCGCGCTCGTCCAGTAGCCCACACGCTCCATCCGGCGCAGATACCACGGCAGCGGCCACTGTTCGTACGGTCCGGCCATCACCGCGACCAGCATGCGCGCCCGGTCGGGATGCGCCGCCGACACTCCGGCTACACGGGTCACCAGCCGGAGGAAGTCGGGACTCGTCTGCGCGTAGACGTAGGGGTTGCGCGGGTCCGCCGGATACCGGACGTTCGCGCGCCAGTTCTGCAGGCCCAGATGCGCGCCCGCAGCCAGCAGCGCGAGGGCCAGCAGCGCTCGCCCCGCTCGCGGTCGCGTCAGGCCAACGAGCCGCGACGCGCCGAAGCCCGCCAGCACCACGACCCCGCCGTAGAACGGAAGCAGGTTCCACGGCGTCTTGTAGCGCACGGCCGAGAACGCGACGAGCGCGATCACCGAGTACAGGCAGACGTAGCGCGGCCAGAAGCCCCCCGTCCCCTTCTTCCACGCGAAGGCCGCCCCGAACAGCGCCATGGCGAGGACGATTCCTTCGCTCCAGACCAGTCCGCCGGACGCGGAGTACGTCAGAAGCCGGACGTAGTAGTCCCAGGGCTCGCCGTGCGTGCCGGGCTCGAGGCCGCGCCGGGCGTAGACGCCGAACGCGCGGCCGGCGTCGGCGATGCCAGACAGGTTCGTGAAGAACGACGAGTAGAGCGTGACCGCGACGACCGCCGCCACGGCCGCGCCGCCGACAATCGGGGCGACGCGAATCGGCGGCCACGGCCGCTCGGCGGCCGGCCCCCCCGCGCCTCCCGGCCCCGCCACTGATGCGCGGGCGGTCGCGCACGCTGCCACCGCGACCAGGAGGAGCGGCGCCGCCGTCTCCTTGGTCGCCAGCGCGAACCCGGCGCACGCGCCGGCCCCGAGCGCCGCCGCGACGCCGCCACCGGCGGCGAATCGCCCCAGCGCGATCAGGAACCCGACGACGAAGAACAGCAGCACCGACTCCTGGATGTAGAACCGGCTGTAATAGGCGAGCGCCGGCGACAGCGCCGCGAGCCACGCGCCCGCCGCCACGGACGCGCGCCCGAGGCCGCCACCCGCGAGCGGCAGCAGCAGGATGACCCCGACGCCGAACAGCGCCGGCACGAGGCGCAGCGTTCGCTCGTCGAGCGACGCCAGCGTCGTCTGGCCCCGCGCCCACGCCGCCGGCAGCGTCAGGTAGTAGAGCGCTGGACCGTGATGATCGTTCGGATCGTACCGGTATTCGCCGGTCTCGAGCAGTTGGCCGAACCGGACCGCCTGGTTGGCCTCGTCATGATGCATGGGCCGACGGTCTGGCCAGGCCAGGCGACACGCGAGCGCGAGCACGATGGCGCTCGCCACGACGACCGGGAAGGCGGCCTTTTTCATCTCAGCCGCGTACCAAACGCCTCCGCCTCGACATATAATGCCGGCGATTCTATCGCAGCCGCTGTCAAGGAGCCTATCATGCCGGACACCGCGACGACTCGACCGACCGACGCTCCGTACGCGCTGACACGCCGCTCGTTCCTCGGACTGGCGGCCCCGCTCGCCGTCGCCTGGCCGCTCGCCGCGCGCGTGGAGGCGGCGTCGAAGATCCCGATCGCGGTCCAGCTCTACTCGGTCCGCGGCGACTGCAAGGCCAACTTCGACGACGCGCTCGCGCAGGTGGCGGCGATGGGATTCAAGGGTGTGGAGTTCGCCGGATACTACGGCTACGCGGATCGGCCGCGCGACCTCCGCAAGCGGCTCGACGCGCTGAAGCTGAAGGCGGCCGGCACGCACGTCGGCCTCGAGACGCTGCAGGGCGACGCGCTCCAGAAGACCATCGACTTCCACAAGACCCTCGGGTGCAAGTACCTGGTCGTCCCGAGCAACGCGGCGTTCACGGACCCGGAGAAGAGCAAGGCGCTGGCCGACACGTTCAACAAGCTGGCCGACACGCTGAAGCCGCTCGGGATGGCGTGCGGGTACCACAACCACACGGCCGAGTTCAGGAGAGACGGCGGCAAGACGTACTGGGACCTGTTCGCCGAGCGGACGTCGAAGGACGTCATCCTGCAGCAGGACTGCGGCTGGACGCTGGCGGCGGGGTTCGACCCGGTCGAATACGTCAGGAAGTACCCCGGCCGGACGAAGACGGCGCACTTCAAGCCGACGGTGCGGAAGGAAGACGTGGGGAAGAAGGCGATTCTCGGCCAGGACGCGGTCGACTGGCGCGCCGTCTACGAGGCCTGCGCCTACAAGGGCGGCACCAAGTGGATCGTCGTCGAACAGGAGACCTATCCGGACGGCAAGTCGCCGATGGACTGCACGCGGGAGTCGCTCGCCGGACTCAAGAAACTGCTCGCCTGAACGGAGGCATCATGGAACCGACGGCATCGAAGAGCACATCGATCGTCGCGCTCATGGCGGTGTTCGGACTCGGCATCTGCTTCGTCATCGTCGGCGCGATCTCGGTGGAGTACCAGGCCGCGCTGAGCATCTCGAACATCGGCAACCTGACGCTGGCGCTCTTCCTCACCAGCGCGATCGTGCAGCTCGTCATCGGGCCGCTGGTGGACAAGTTCGGCTACAAGCCGCTGGCCCTCGTCGGGTTCCTCGTCACCGGCTCCAGCATGATCCTGCTCGAGACGGCCCCGAACGAGCAGGCGGCCCTCCTCGCCTGCATTCTCCTCGGCGTCGGGGCGATGAGCCTGAACACGGTCGGGAACACGCTCATCCCGGTCGTGCTGTTCGAGGGCAAGGACCCGGCGCGCGCCAGCAACTTCGGCAACGCGTTCTTCGGCCTCGGGCTGGTGGTGACGCCGCTGCTCTTCTCGCTCGTGAACTGGAAGCTCGGCCTCTTCATCCTGGCCGGCCTGTTCTTCCTCGGCCTGCTGGCCGCGCTCGCCACGAAGTTCCCGCAGGTCGCCACCGGCTACGAGTTCTCGATGGCGTTCAAGGTGCTCGGCAAGGGGGCGGTGATCGTCGGGGCGCTCGCGCTGTTCTGCTACATCTCGCTCGAAGTGAGCATGACGACGTGGAGCAAGCCGTACATGACGGAACTCCTCGGCGGGAAGGACAACCCGACCGCGGTCTCCAACGCGGGCTTCGTCCTGAGCCTGTTCGGCGTCGCCATGATGGCGGGGCGGTTCGCGACCTCGATGGTGAAGAACCTGACGGCGATCGGCGTCAGGCTCATCGCGCTCACGACGCTCGTAGCGGTCTGCGCGATCTTCGCGATGATCACGACCTCGTCGGCTGCCACGGCCATGGTGGCCGTGGTGCTCACGGGCCTGGTCTTCGCGCCCATCTTCCCGACGATTATCGGCGTCACGTTCTCGAAGTTCGAGCCGAAGCTCTACGGGAGCATCTTCGGCATCATGTTCTCGGTCGGCCTGCTGGGCGCGACGTTCGTCCCGAAGATCGTCGGCAACCTCAGCGCCGGCGGGACGGTTCAGCAGAGCCTGTACATCGTGCTCGGCATGGCGGTGGCGCTGTTCGTAATCTCGCTGTTCCTCGGAACGGGCTCGCGTTCGGCCGGGACGGCGAAGGCGTAGCCCGGCGCGCGGCCCGCGGCTGGCGGCCAGCGTGCGGCGTTCCTGGCGACGCACCGTGGGGGCCGTCACGGACCTGCAGGGACGTGCGGGCCACCCAGAGACGGAGACACATCATGCGACGAGCGTCGTTGAAGTACGGGTTCGTCGGCGCCGGGTTCAACGCGAAGTTTCACCTGGCGGCGCTCAGGCAGCTGCGCGGGATCGAGGTGGCCGGCGTGACGGCGGTCGCGGGGGCGCCGGAACTGGCCGCGATGGCCCGCGCGTGGGGACTCGGCGAGCCGGCGGTCTACGACAGCGCCTACGAGCTGGCGCAGCACGCGGACTGCGTGGCGGTGTGCGCGCCGAACTTCGCGCGCGTCCCGATCGTGGAAGCGATCGTCGAAGCCGTCCGGCACGGGGCGCGGCTGAAGGGCGTGATCTGCGAGAAGCCGCTCGGGCGCAACGTCGCCGAGGCGCGCCTTCTCGTGGACATGGCCCAGTCGGCGACGCTCCGCACGGCCTACTTCGAGAACCAGATCTTCATGAAGCCGATCCGGAGCCAGCTGGCCCAGCTCGAGCCGGTCCAGAAGCGGATGGGACCGCTGGCGCTGGCCCGGTCCGCCGAGGAGCACGGCGGGCCGCACGAGGGGTGGTTCTGGGACCCGACGCGGCAGGGCGGCGGCGTGCTCTGCGACATGGGGTGCCACAGCATCGCGGTGGGCTGGCACGTGCTGACGCCCGCCGGCAAGCCGCTGACCTTCCTGCAGCCGCAGGAGGTGAACGCCGACGTCGCGCTCCTCAAGTGGGGCCAGCCGGCCTGGCGCGAGAAGCTGCTGAAGGACCGCGGCGTCGACTACGCGAAGACGCCGGCCGAGGACTTCGCTACCGGCATGGTGACCTACCGGAACCCGGAGACGGGCCAGAAGGTGAAGGCGCAGTTCACCAACTCGTGGATGTTCGAGAAGCAGGGGCTGCGGCTCTTCATGGACGGCATGGGGCCGGGCTACGCGTTCGAGATCAACACGCTGGTGTCGCCGCTCAACATTTTCATCGGCGACGTGGCGGCCGAGGCAATCAAGGACGCGGAGCTGGCGCTCGAGAAGGCCACGGCGTCGCGCGGCCTGCTGGCCGTCCAGTACAACGAGCCGGATCTCTACGGCTACACCGACGAGAACGCCGACGCCCTCGAGGCATTCCTCAACGACCGCGACGGGATGCTGCCGTGGAGCTACGGCCTCGAGATCACCCGGCTGGTGATGGCCGCGTACATGTCGGCGGAGAAGAAGCGGGTGGTGAACCTCACCGACCCGGCCACGCAGAAAGAGCTCGAGACCTACGTGCCGCTCATCCAGCAGGGACGGGGGGCGGAGCAGTTTTGACGAAGCGGGCCGCGCGTCGGGAGTGAGCGCGGCCACGAGGAGCCAGCGAACAGCCACCAGCTGTCAGTCAGCTACAGCTTCCACCCCTCGCGGTAGTTGTGCTGCACCAGGGCGTTGGCCTCCGCGCTGTTGGTGACCTTCATCCCGGCGCCGTCCCAGAGGAGCTTGGTGCCCGGGAACCCGATCGCCAGGTTGCCGAGCAGCACGGTCTCGGTGAACGGCCCGGCGTAGTCGAACGGCGAGGTCGCCTTCGTCGTCCCCTTGATCGCGTCGAGCCAGTTCTGCTCGTGCCGCCCGCCTTCCACGCGCGGGATGGTCTTCTTCGGCCGCTTGTAGGCCTGCATCCGCGTTTCCGGGATGAGCCGCGGGCTCTCGGAGTAGGTCTCGCTCATCAGCTTCCCCTTCGAGCCGACGAAGATCGTCCCGCTCTCAGGCAGCCGCCGCTCCGGCTCCAGCTCCTCCGGCCGCTCCGGCAGAATGCCGCCGTCGTACCAGTGGAACTTCAGCGCCGGCAGGTTCTTCCCGCGCGCCGGGAAGTTGTAGTGCACGACGGTCGCCGGCGGGAAGCTGTCGTTGTACTTCAGCCGCTGGTTCGAGGTCGTGCCATCCGGCCGCGGGACCTCGACGACGTTGTAGGCGACCGAGGCCAGGACGCTCGTCGGCGACCCGAGCTTCAGCACCGAGTAGGACGCGTCCATCACGTGGCACGCCATGTCGCCGAGCGCCCCGGCGCCGAAGTCGATCCACGACCGCCAGCTGAACGGGTGATACGCCGTGTGGTACGGCCGCATCGGCGCCGGCCCGATCCACAGATCCCAGTCGAGCCCGTCCGGCACGGCGGGCGTGTCGGTCGGCCGCGCCATGCCCTGCGGCCAGATGGGCCGGTTCGTCCAGCAGTGGACCTCGCGAACCTCGCCGATCGCGCCGTCCTCAATCCACTCCTGGATCAGCCGGACGCCCTCTCCTGATCGTCCCTGGTTGCCCATCTGCGAGACGACCTTGTACCTGCGGGCGGCCTCGGTCAGCGCGCGCGCCTCGGAGATGGTGCGCGTCATTGGCTTCTGCACGTAGACGTGCTTGCCCAGCTGCATGGCCGCCATGGCCACGACGGCGTGGGCGTGGTCGGGCGTCGCCACGATGACCGCGTCGATGTCCTTCTGCTTCTCGAGCATCACGCGGAAGTCCTTGTAGCGGGCCGCGTTCGGGAGACGCTCGAGGATGGGCGTCTTCGAGCGCCTCATCCTCCGCATCGCGGCTTCGCTCTCGTCCACGTCGCAAAGCGCCACGATGTTCGCCTTGGCGTCGGCGCACGCGTTGGTGTTGCTCGTCCCCATGCCGTTGATGTAGCCCACGGTCGCGACGTTGACCGTGTCGCTCGGCGCCTGGTAGCCGGGGCCGCCCAGTACGCGTCGCGGCACGATCATGACTCCGGCGGCGGCGGCCACGCCCCCGACGAAGGTGCGGCGTGAGATGAAGGTCGGATTGCTGTTCTGCTCGTCCATGACTGTTACTCCGTGTTCAGCGACATGAGGATTCACGCCTCGGGACTGCCTTCGACTTCCCTCGGCCCCGGGAAGCCCCGCGCGGCGCCAAAGCCCCGCGCCACGCCGATGGCGATCGCCAGGAACACCACCAGCGACGCGGCCAGCGTCACGGCCGCCCAGCGGTGCGCCAGGAACAGCGCGGGCTGCCAGATCGACGCGAACGCCCGTGACATCGGCAGCGTCGCCGTGACCACGACCGGCACGGCGGCCATCACGGCGACCCAGAACGCGAGCCTGCCGACGCCGATCACCCACCAGCGCCAGCCCGTCCACTCCGCACCCGCGCCGCGGTCGCGCGAGAGCCGGTTCTGGTGCGCCCAGAACGCCGCCACCAGCGCGAGGCAGGCGGCCAGCACCGGCCCGACGGTCACGTGCACCATGAGCCGCGTGCCCGAAAGCGGCCCGCCGAACACCAGGGCCGGCCACGCGCTCGCCACGCTTCCCGCGCACGATATCACAGCGGCCGATACGGTCAATGCCCGCAGCCAGGGGCCCCGGCCAATCGCGGCCGACACCGCCCCGAGCGCCGCGAACAGATAGACCGCGCTGACGAGCGAGAGGACCACGACGGCGGCGACGAGACTCGCCTTCAGGTACGGGCGATACCGGAAGGTCCGCGCCAGGGTCGCCGCGTGCGCGACGTCGAGGTTCTTCTGGAAGTCGGACATCGCCCACGACTCGCCGCGCGCCGAGCCCAGCGGGGAATCGACGGGCACGCGCCCGAAGAAGATCGGTGCCTCCTGATCGTGGCAATCCTCGCACCCCCGCGCGCCGAGCGCCAGCGCGGCCGGGCGGACGTCGTGGGCGATAGGCCACAGATACGGCCGCGCCGCCGCGTGCGACTCGGCCCTGACGCGGCCGGGGTCACCCAGCCGGTACAGCTTCCCGCCCGCGACGTAGACCGGCTCCCCTTCGCCGCCGGCCTCGGCAGCCAGCGCCTCGAGTACCGTGGCGAGCATCGCCTCGTCCAGGCGCGGCCAGCTACCATCGAGCGCACGCTCCAGGCGCACGCCCGCCTTCTCCATCTGCCGCTTGATGCGTTCGGGTGCGATCGGGCGCACGGCGTCCCGCGACAGTCGACCCCAGAACGCGGGCCACAGCAGCCGGTTCGGTGCAGTCGCCCCGTCGGCCCCGGTCGCAAACACGGGGTACATCAGGTGCGGCAGCGCATCGCCGGCTTTGGCTGCGGCCGGGCCGCCCAGCCCGTGCGCCAGGCTCGTCTTCAGCCGCCGCATCGACGCGCCCGGCCTCGGGCCGGCGTGGCACGCGGTGCACGCGAGCTTCGTCAGGTGGACGGGGGGAAGTCCGGCGTGCCGCGGATACGGCGCACCCAGCCGGCCGCGCGCGAACACGCGCTCCGGCTCGGACGCCAGGTGACAGCCGCGACAGGTGACCGCGGTCGCCACCGCGCGGTCCCCGGACGGATCGCCCTCGTAGCCGCGTGTCATCGAGTGGTCGAGGCCGTTCCTGTGGCAGTCGACGCACGTCATGCCCCGCGCCATGTGGATGTCGCCGTCCGCCGCCCACCTCCCCTGGCCGGTGTGCTCGAGGTCGGCGTTCGAGTGGCAGAAGTAGCATCGCCGCGCCGGCACTTCCCGGACGACGTCGAAGACGACCTTCGCGCCCGTCACCTGAGCCATGCCGCTCGCCGCAGCGACGGCCCGCCTGAAGTTCTCGAGGCCGACCTGCCGGCCGTACTCCGCGTGATCGTAGGCGGGTGACTGGTCGTGACACGCCAGGCAGTTGGGCTCGAGCGGCCCGGACACGGCCCATCGCCGCTCGAGATCCGGGCTCGGCTCGCGCCCGCCGGACAGGCCGCCCGGCGTGCGCCCGCCGAACATCCGCGCGAACGCCCACGACGTGATGCCAACCTGTTCCGGATGAAACGTCCCGGGCCACGAGTGGTACGACAACGGCAGCGCCGTGGCCGCGTCCGCGTCCACGAGGATCCACGGCTCGCCGGGCCTCGCCCTCGCGGACCCCTCCGCCGCCACGTTGAAGTGCCAGCCCTTCCCGATGATCGACACGTCGTGGCAGTCGGCGCCGCACGTCCCGGTCGACGAGAACGACAGGGGCGGCTCGCCCGTCGTCCGGACGACCCCGCCCGCCACGTCGCGCAAGGGGATGCGGTGGACCGGGCGGGCGCGGCTGCCGTCGGTCTGGTCGCCGAGCAGCGGCCGGGACGGCGGCACGACGCCTGGCGCCGAAGCGGCGGGAGGCGGCACCTGCCCTCGAGGCGCCTGACCGGCCGACGCCGCGCCGGCCAGCAGCAGGAGGCCGACAAAACACCCAATCGCGCGAGGCGGCGTCACACCCATGCGGATCTCGAAGTCCTCTCCTTCATGGGCTTGACGACAAGGCGCCGCACCCAGATTCTCGGACGGTTCCGGTGGATCGCGACCGGGCCCCGGAGCGCCGGCCGCGAAGACGGGCCCGCTGCCCGATCTTCTCCGTGACCTCGAGTCGGATTCGGCTCGCACCGGGTAGTGACACTCTAGCGCGGGGGGCCCGGGATGGCAACGGACCGGACGAGGGGCGCCCATCACGTACGCCCATCACGTACGTGTCGCGAACGGGGCCGAATCGTGGCATGATTTGCCTGGACACGACCATGGCTTTCACCTGCATCGCCTGCAAGAGGGAAATCGATCCGGCCGGTCGGAGCTGTCCGCACTGCGGAGAGCCGATCACAGACTTCCTGCGCACCTACATGGTGGAGTTGATCGACGGGAAGTACCGGATCATCGAACGGCTCGGCCGCGGCGGCATGGGCGAGGTCTACAAGGTGCTGCACACGCGCCTCGGTGCGATTCGCGTCATCAAGACGATGCGCCCGCACCTGATGGAGGACGCATCGCTGCACGAGCGCTTCCTCCGGGAGGCGAAGCTGGCCACGCGCATCCAGCACCAGAACGTCGCGGTGCTCCACGACTTCTCCCAGCTCGCGGACAACTCGCTCTACATGGTCTGGGAGTACATCGAGGGCACGAACCTCGCGGCCATGGTCAGACGCGAGGGCCGGCTGAAGCCGCGCGTGGCCATCGACATCGCCATCCAGACGCTGCACGGCCTCGAGGCCATCCACGAGGCGGGCATCATCCACCGCGACATCAGCCCCGAGAACATCATGGTGTTCAAGGAGCCGTCGGGATCGCTGCGGGTGAAGGTCATCGACCTCGGGATCGCCAAGTCGGAGGCCGTCGACGGCGCCGTCACGCGCACGGGGATGTTCGTCGGCAAGTGGAAGTACGCCTCGCCCGAGCACCTGGGTTTCCTGCCCGAGGGCATGACAATCGACGGGCGCGCCGACCTCTTCTCGTTCGGCATCGTGCTCTACGAGATGCTGTCGGGCCGCGCGCCGTACGAGGCGACGACGCCCGGGCAGTATTTCATCCTGCATTCGAAAGAGACGCCCAACCCGGTGACGTTGCACAATCTCTCGTTCCCCGAGGCCCCGGGGCTCGAGAAGATCCTCGCGCGCGCGCTGGAGAAGGACCGGGAGCAGCGCTACCCGACCGCGAAGGAGTTTGCGAAGGCCCTCTCGGCGCTGATGGCGAAGCTCGAGCAGGGCGACCTGGAGCAGACGGCGGTCTTCCAGAGCACGACGGGCTCGACGCAGCCCCAGACGGCGGTCGGGATCGACAGTACGGCGCCAATCCCCCGTCCGACCCCCGGACAGGCCCCGGCGCCCGTCCTGGCGCCGACCGTGGCTCAGACCCTGGCTGTCGGGCCGGCGCCGCCGTCCACGCCCGCCACGGAACTGGCCGCAACGGTTGCCGAGAAGCCCCGGCCGGCCGGACCGCCTCCGATCGCCGCGCCGCCGCAAGGCGAACCGCCGCTCGTCCGGACGGCGCCGGTCCAGCCGCCGCCCGCGCTCCGACCGGCATCGCGGCCGAAATCGAGCCCGGCCATGATCGCCGCGGCCGTCATCGTCGTCGCGCTCGGCCTCGGGCTGGTGGGCGCCGGGATCTGGTCGGTGTATCAGCGGTGGCAGACCGGCACGCCCGGGCAGGTGGCGACCGACGCCGCGACACCGGCCGTCACCGATGCCGGGGCGAGCGCCGCCCCGGCAGGTGCCACCTCGCCCGAGGGCCAGCCGGCCGCGCCGCCGGCCGCGCCGCCGGCCGCCACCGCGCCGCCAGCCGCGAACACGGCGACCCAGCCGCCGGTGGGTCAGAAGCCGGCCGCTCAGCCGCCAGCCGCTCAGCCGCAGGTCACACTGCCGCCGGCGTCGCAGGCCGCAAGGCCGGCCCCTGCGCAGGCGGCGGTTCCCCAGGCACCCGCGGCCGCGATTCCGACTCAGCCAATCGCGCCTCCTCCGACGACGACGGCCGCAGCCGGCGCCGCGACGCCGCCCTCTCAGCCGGGGGCTCCGCCCGGCGAGCACCTGCCGACGACGGTCGTGAGGAAGACGCCGCTGCCGGCCAATCCGCCTGCGGCAGGCGCGCCGCCGACGGCGGGCGGCGTATCCCCGGCGGCCGCAGCTGCCGCCGCCGGAACGACGCCGGCCGCGAGTTCCCCCGCGCCCGCGGGCGACTTGATCCCGGACAGTGGCTCGCTCGGCTGGCGCTCGAAGGCGCTGACGGCGAGCCCCGAGTGGAAGTCGGGCTTCCAGCGCGGCATCATCAGGAACTACGAGGACATGTACAGCGGCAGCCCGGCCAACTGGGCCGCGGTGGCTCCCGGCGTGAAGCTCTCGACGTTCAAGGTCGTCGTCGGACAGGCGCAGAACCTGTCGGGCCTCGACAGGCCCCAGGTTCAGGCGGCCTTTCCGGCGGGGCTTCAGGCCGCCATCGACGAGGAAGTCGGCACGAAGGGCACGGTGATCGTGAACGCGCAGATCGCGGTCGTGGCGGCGGTCGACGACGAGAAGCAGGGCCACTCCATCGTCGTCGAGATGATCTTCCGCGACGCGCAGGGAAAGGTCCTGGCGAAGCTCCATCACCGGACGGAAGGGCGGGATTTCGAGGGCGCCGTCGAAGACATGGTGACCGAGCTCACCGACTTCGTCGCCGATCACCCGGCGCCCAGCGTCAAGAAGAAGTAGATTCTATTCCGTACCGGCCGAGCCACCGGTGCATTTCGGCCAGCACCCGGTCGTTGTCCTTCAGCGGGAATCCATCCACGCTCTCGGTCCGCTTGCCGGTCGTACCGTCCACCGCGCCGAGCGCGATCGTCCGAAGCAGCAGGTCGCGCGCCTCGGGCACGGTCGGCAGCAGGTTCTGCTTCCTGAGCCTGGACATCGCGGCGATGACGCCCCACGCGCCCCAGTTCGACACGCTGGAGATCACCAGGCGCGTCGTCGCGGTGACGCACGGGGGACCGGCCTGCGGCATCACCACCGGGATCGCGGCGGCCACGCCTCCCATCCCGATCTCGTTCCCGCCGTCCCCGATGCCGACGCTGCAGTTGTGGATGCGGAAGAGGTAGTCGATCTTCGCGTGGTAGCTGGATACGTCGACGCCGCGCATGTTGCGGTGCACGCCTTCGTCGGTGAGCCCGCAGCGCTCGACCGCGATCGTCAGGCTGGGCTCGAGCGAGGTGATGAGGTCGGCCGCGTGGGTCCAGCTCGTCTTGTGATCGACGATTGGGAACTCGAGCACTTCTTCGCCACGCTCGAGCAGCCCGCGAAGAACCGGCGCGGAGTACGCGTCGGTGACGTAGAGGACGCGGGAGCCGAGCGACGCGATGACACGGCCGAGCGCGATCGCTCCCGGCGGCCCGTCGGTCTCGGGCGCCGCTCCGGCCGGGATGTAGAAGCCGGTCGCGACGAGCACCGTGCCCGGATGTTCCAGGATGAGTGTGGCGGCGCGCTCGCAGAAGTCCGGCGCGAGGTACGGCCTCAGGGCCGAGATGCCCCGCTGGTCTTGCGAGAGGACGATGTTCTCGATCGACATGCGCGCTGCAGCCAGTCCTACAACACGGCGAATTCGGCGTCCCGCCGGTCGGTGATGAACATGTGCCCCGGCGCGTGCGTCATCATCAGCGGCGGCTTCGAGGCCATCGCAACCGCCTGCGGCGTCACGCCGCACGCCCAGAACACCGGCACGTCTCCCGGCCGGACCTCGACCGGGTCGCCCAGATCGGGACGCGCGATGTCGTGGATGCCGATGGCCTCCGGATCCCCGACGTGAATCGGCGCGCCGTGGACCGCGGGGAAGCGCGATGTCACCTGCACCGCCCGCGCCACCTGCGCCGCCGGCACCGGCCGCATCGATACGACCGTCGGACCGTGGAACACGCCGGCCGGAATGGTCGGCACCGAGGTGAGGTACATCGGCACGTTCGTGCACTGCTCGACATGGCGCACCGGGATGCCGGCGTCGATGAGCGCCGATTCGAACGTGAAGCTGCAGCCAATCAGGAACGACACCAGGTCGTCGGCCCAGAGCGACACCAGGTCGCCGCGTTCCTCCGACAGCGCGCCGTCGCGGTAGACGCGGTACAGGGGCAGGTCCGTCCGGAGATCCGCTCCCGGCGCCGTCTCCCTTGGCTCCGTGGCACCCGCCTCCACCACCTCGAGCAGTGGGCAGGACTTCGGGTTGCGCTGTGTGAACAGCAGGAAGTCGAACGCCAGCCCGCGTGGAAGGACGACGAGGTTGGCCTGGACGAACCCGGGTGCCAGGCCGGCCGTCGGGCGGACCACGCTTCCCTGCCTGAAGCGCAGGCGCCACTCGGCCGGCGTCGACGCGAGCGAGCGCGATTCGTCTGCCACCGCACGCCCCCCCTCAACCCGTTCAGATGACGATCACGGGGATTCCGCCGTCGCCGCGGCGGAGATGGGTAGACTAGTGCGCCCGCGGGCGGAGGTCAAGGCAGAGGGAAAGCCCGGGCCATCTTGCGATCGTGCGAACTAGGAATCTGGCGATCTGGTCCGCGCTTTGCCAGTTCGCCACACCACTTCGCACGATCGCCACTTCGCACGATCGCAAGATTCCCGTTAACCGTCCAGGGCTTCGGCCGGGAACGCCGACTGCTTCCCGAGCGCGTTCCGGAAGCCCCAGAGCGCGAGGGCCCGGTGTTTCCTGAACACCCAGCCGCATACCGTCACGAGGAACGCCGAAACCCCAAGCGCCCAGAACGAGTTGAGTTCCGCCGGCCGCTGCAATCGCACGTTGAAGTACATCCACCCGACGAAGAGGAGCGCGACGATGCGGTAGCGGTCCGCCAGGACCGTCCCCGGCGCAAAGCCGCCGGGATCGATCGGGTGCGATGACGGGGTGGTGCGGACGCGCGTCTCGGAGGAGGAGTCCATGGCGCCCTCTTCAAGGCCCGCAACTCACAACTCACAACTCAGAACTCAACACTCAGAACTCGGCCGGGAACTGCTGCACTATCTCCGCGCGTGCGGGGGGAAGTCAAGGCGGCGAGAGGAATCTTGCGATCTTGCGAACTGGGAATCTTGCGATCTGGAAGGTCCGCAATTCCTGCGCCGGTGGCGGGCGGCGGACCTGCGGAATCTGCCAGCTGCTCTCGTCAGACTGGCGAAACCCGAGCATTTCGAACGACTGCGTTGGCACGCCCCATGCGAATGGACGATGTAATATGGAGCCGATGCCCCGCGTCCCGCCGCTCGACCGTCCGGCCACCTACGATGATCTGATGCAGGTTCCCGACATCATGGTGGCCGAAATCGTGGACGGCGAACTGCACGTGTCGCCGCGGCCGGCACCGCGGCACGCGCACACCGCGTCCTCGCTCACCGGGGAGATCGTCCTGCCGTATCAGCGCGGTCGCGGCGGGCCAGGCGGCTGGCGAATTCTCGGCGAGCCGGAGCTCCATTTCGGCCGGAATGTGCTGGTGCCCGACCTGGCCGGATGGCGGCGGGAACGGATGCCGCGCCTGCCAGAGGTGGCCTACTTCTCGGTCGCGCCCGACTGGGTGTGCGAAGTCGTGTCGCCGTCCACGGCGTCTCTCGACCGGGTGAAGAAGCTGACGATCTACGCGCGCGAGCAGGTCGGCTACGCGTGGCTCGTCGATCCGATCGCCCGCACGCTGGAAGTCCTCGGCCTCGAGGCGGGGCGCTGGACGATCCTCGCGACGCACGCGGGCAACGAGGTCGTGCGCGCCGAGCCGTTCAAGGACATCGACCTCGAGCTCGCGTCGCTCTGGGACGACGAAGAGGGGGGGGCGGACCCGTAATCGTGCGATCTTGCGATCTTGCGATCTTGCGAACTTGCGATCTTGCGATCTTGCGATCTTGCGAACTGGGAAACTGGCGAACCGGCACCCCGGTGACCCGGAGAGTCCGACGGACGGCGGGCGCAGGCCTTCCAGATCGCACCACCCTTACTTCGCAAGATCCGTACTTCGCAAGATCCCTACTTCGCAAGATCCCCACTTCGCAAGATCCTTACTTCGCAAGATCCCTACTTCGCAAGATCCTTACTTCGCAAGATCGCAAGATTACGTCCCTCCGTCCAACGCCCGACCGCCCACGCCCACTGCCTCCCCGGCCTGTTCTGATGTAGCATGACGCATTCGCATCCCCAAGGGAGGCTCCATGCGCCGCCGGTCGCAGCCGCTCGTTCTCCTGCTCCTGATGCTCGCCATCGGCGCCGCCGTCGTCTCCGCACGGCGCGCCGCACAGCCGCAACCGCCGCCGGAGAAGCCCGCGGCGGCGACGGCCCAGGCTGCGGCGCCGGGGGCCCTCTCGCCGCGCAATGCGAGCTACCGCATCGAAGCCAGCCTCGATACGAGCACGCGCACGATCACCGGCAGGCAGTGGCTGACCTGGCGCAACATCACCGCCGCGGCGACCTCCGAACTCCAGTATCACCTCTACTACAACGCGTTCAAGAACAGCCGCTCGACGTTCCTGCGCGAAAGCAGGAACAGCGGCTGGTTCGACACGCTCGACCTGTCCGAACTCCGCGCGAAGGACTGGGGCTGGACCGAGGTCACGAAGGTCGAACTGGCGGCCGCCGACGGCGTCGCCCCGGCGGACCTGACGGCAGGCCGCCGCTACCTCGCGCCGGACGACGGGAATCCGGACGATCAGACGGTGATGGCGGTGCCGCTGCCGCGGGCCGTGGCGCCGGGCGAGACCATCACCGTCTACCTCGAGTGGACGGCGCAGGTCCCGCGGACGATTGCCCGCACGGGCGCTGTCGGCAGCTTCTTCTTCCTGGCCCAGTGGTTTCCGAAGCTCGGCGTGCTCCAGGACGAGGGGTGGAACTGCCACCAGTTCCACTCGAGCACCGAGTTCTTCTCGGACTACGGCGTCTACGACGTGCGGCTGACGGTCCCTCGAGGCTGGGTGGTCGGCGCCACCGGCCTCGAGCGCGAGGCCCGCGACAACGCGGACCAGACGACGACCCATCGCTTCGTCCAGGAGGACGTCCACGACTTCGCCTGGACGACGAGCCCGGACTACGTCGTCAGGCAGGCGAGGTTCGAGCAGGCCGGGCTGCCGCCGGTCGAGATGCGGCTGCTGCTCCAGCCCGAGCACCTCGGCCAGGCGGATCGTCATTTCGAGGCGACGCGCGCCGCGCTTCGCTACTACGGCCAGTGGTTCGGACCCTACCCCTACGGGCACATCACGATCGTCGACCCGGCGTGGCAGAGCGGCGCCGGCGGCATGGAGTACCCGACGCTGTTCACGGCCGGCTCGTCCTGGCTGGCTCCGTCCGAGGTAGCCGACCCCGAGGGCGTGACGGTGCACGAGTGCGGCCACCAGTTCTGGTACGCGATGGTCGGCAACAACGAGTTCGAGGACGCGTGGATCGACGAGGGGTTCAACACCTTTTCCACGGGCCGCACGATGGCGCTGGCCTTCAACCCGAACTTCGAGGCGTACCGCCTGTTCGGCGGGTTCGTGCCGATCGTGCTGCACGACTTCAGGGCGACGCGGGCCGTGGACGAGAACGGCCTGGCGAGCTACCGCGCGGGCGCGAAACTCGACGCCCAGTCGACGCCGTCGTGGCGCTACTGGCCGGCGGCGGCCGGCCCGCTCTCCTACAGCAAGACCGCCTTGTGGCTGAACACGCTCGAACGGCACCTCGGCTGGTCGACGGTGCAGCGGATCCTGTCCACGTTCTTCGAGCGGTGGAAGTTCCGCCACCCGAAGCCGGCCGACTTCTTCGCCGTCGTCAACGAGGTGGCAGGCCGCGACATGACCTGGTTCTTCGACGAGGTTCACCGCAACTCGAACGTCTTCGACTATGCCGTCACGGACCTGCGGAGCGAGGCGGTCACGGCGAGCGGGTACTTCGACGACCCGAAGGGCGGGCGGGCGTTCAGGGCCGACAACCCGACGAAGGGCCGGTTCCGGACGACGGTGGTGGTGCGCCGGCTGGGTGAAGGGATCTTCCCGGTCGACGTGCTGGTGACGTTCAAGGGCGGCGCGCGGGTGAGCGAGCGCTGGGACGGCCGCGACCGGTGGCGGACGTTCACGTACGACCGCGGCGTCGAGGCGCTGTCGGCCCAGGTGGACCCGGAGCGCGTGCTGTTGCTCGACATCGACTACGCGAACAATAGCCGGACGCTCGAGCCGCGCGGCGGCGCGGCGGCCACCAAGTGGATGCTGAAGTGGATGGTCTGGCTGCAGGACCTGCTGCTGACCGCCGCCTACTTCGGCTGAGCATTCGAGCGAGCGGGGGCTTCCATGGTGCTGAAGGCTGTTCGTGACGGAATCCGGCGTGTGAACGCCGCGCCCACGGTGGTCGCCGCCGTCCTGCTGCTGACCTTTCTGCTGGCGCTTCCGCTCGGCCTCGTCCTGCGGGGGATGATCGCCGGAAGCCTCGGTTCCAGCCTGGCCGCCGAGACGGCGGCGAGCGGCGTCAACTCGGAGTGGTGGCGCCTGTTCGCGTCGCGGGCCTCCGGGCTAGGGGAGACGTTCACCCCGAACATCATCGGCTTCGGCGCCGTGGCGTCGAACCTCAGCGCCGTGCTCGACGCCAGGCCGCAGGCGCTGGTGACGACCGGCGTGGCGGCGGTGTACGTGCTGCTGTGGACGTTCCTGGCCGGCGGCATCCTCGACCGGTACGCGAGGAACCGCCCTATCCGCACCGCCGCGTTCTTCTCGGCGTGCGGCGTGTACTTCTTCCGGTTCCTCAGGCTTGCCGTGTTCGCGGGCGCCGGCTACCTGCTGCTGTTCGGCCCCCTCCACCGGCTTCTGTTCGACGCCCTTTATCCCTGGGTGACGCGCGAGTGGACCGTCGAGCGGAACGCATTCCTCCTGCGACTGGCGCTCTACGCGGTGTTTGGCGCGGCGCTGGCGTCCTTCAACCTGTGGCTCGACTACGCCAGGGTCCGGGCCGTCGTCGAGGATCGGCGCAGCATGATCGGCGCGCTGGTCTCGGCGTGCCGGTTCATCGGGCGCCACCCGGCGCAGACGATTGGACTCTACGTGGCCGACAGCGTGCTGTTCGTCGCGGCCGTTGCGGTTTACGCCGTGTTCGCGTCCGACGCGGGCACGACCGGCTGGACGATGTGGGCGGCGTTCGCAGTCAGCGAGGCCTACCTGCTGGCGCGGATCTGGGTGAGGCTGGTGTTCTACGCGTCCGAGGTCTCGCTGTTCCAGTCGCTGCTGGCGCACGCGGGCTATGCCGCCGCCCCCCTGCCCGTCTGGCCGGAGTCGCCGTCGGCCGAGGCGATCGACCGGCCATAGCCGGTCACTGGACGCGGAAGTACCGGGCGAGACCCCATTCGAAGAGGCGCGACGGGACGAACCGCTTCAGCACGAGGGCGAGCGTCTCGAAGAAGGGCCCGACCGAGTAGCGGGCGCGCGGGTGCCGCGTCGTGATCACGTGATGCACCAGCCGCCCGACCGCTTCGGGAGTGGCGCCGTGCAGTTCGGCGTGCTCCATCATGTGGAGCGCATTCGCCTGCCTCTCCGCGTACGCGGCAGCCGCCGCGCCGGCCGCCATGCGGCGGCCGACCGTGAACCCGGTGCGGAAGTTGCCCGGCTCGATGAGCACTACGCGGATTCCGAACGGCGCCGCTTCCAGCCGAAGCGCTTCGGTGAAGCCCTCCACGGCGAACTTGCTGGCGCTGTAGACGGCCTGGAACGGAATGCCGATGCGCCCGCCGATCGAGCTGACGTTCAGGATGTGGCCGTGGCCCTGCTGCCGCATGACCGGCAGCACAGCCCGGCAGACGCGCACGATGCCGAAGAAGTTGGTCTCGAACTGCTCGCGAGCCTCCGCGACCGACGTCGACTCGACCGCGCCTGCCAGACCGAACCCCGCGTTGTTCACGACGGCGTCCAGGCGCCCCTCGGACGCCAGGATGAGCCCGACGGCCTGTTCCACCGACTCCTCAGAGGTGATGTCGAGCGAGATCGTCTGAAACAGCGGAACCAGTTCCGGGCCGAACTTGCGCGGCTCCGCGTGAGGCGTCCTGCGGCTCGTACCGTACACGCGGCACCGCCGCGCGAAGAGATACTCGGCGCACGCCTTGCCGATGCCGGACGACGCGCCGGTGATCAGCACGACGGGCGGCGGTCCGGGCGGCGGCTGCGCGACCAGGCGAAGGGGCAGAAGAAGCCTCCGTTGTTACGATCGCGGGGCTAAAGCCCCGCGCCACACCGTTTCCCGCGGCACGCCGTCGACCGCGCTACAGCGACTTCCGCACGGCGTCGGCGATGTGGCGTGCGGAAATGCCGAAGCGGTCCAGCAGCTCCTCGGGCTTGCCGCTCCGCGGAATGTCGCGGACCGCCAGGACGCGGACCGTCGCCACACCCGTCGTGGCCGCCGCCACCGCGTCGCCGATGCCGCCGCCCGGATAGTGATCCTCGACGGTGACCACCCGCCCGCCGGTGTCGACCGCCGCCTGTCTGAGCGTCGCTTCGTCGATCGGCTGGATCGAGTACAGGTCGATGACGCGGATGGCGATGCCGGCCTTCATCAGCTCGTCGCAGGCCTTCAGCGCCTCGAACACGGTAACGCCGGCGCCGACCACCGTCGCCACGTCGTGCGCGCTCCGGCGCAGCACCTTGCACCCGCCGACCGGGAACTGATCGCCGGGCCCGTAGATGACCGGCGTCTTCGGCCGCGACGTCCGGATGTAGGCCGGGCCCTCCCACGCCGCTGCCGCCGCCACCAGGCGCTCCGTGCTCACCGCGTCGCACGGGTAGAGCACGGCCATGTTCGGCTGCGCGCGCATCATCGCGAGGTCCTCGAGCGCCATCTGCGACGGGCCGTCCTCCCCGATCGAGACGCCCGCGTGCGATCCGGCCAGCTTCACGTTCAGCCGGCTGATGGCCGCCATCCTGATGAAGTCGTAGGCGCGCGTCAGGAAGCAGGCAAACGTCGAAGGGAACGCGACGGCGCCGAGGCTGGCCAGCCCCATCGCCGATCCCACCATGACCTGCTCGGCGATGAAGTTCTGGTAGAACCGGCCCGGGAACATCTTCTCGAACTTGTCGCTGAACGTGGAGTTCTTCACGTCCGCGTCGAGGACGACGACCCGCGGGTCCACTTCGCCCAGCTTGACGAGTGCCGTGCCGTACGCCTCGCGCGTGGCCACGCTCTCGCCCAGCGCGTAGCCGGGGGCCGCCATCTCCGCCCGCCCGCCGTCCGCGCGGGCGCCCGTGCGCGGCGGCGGCGGGATGGCCGGCGCCGCCACGTCCGGGCCGCCGCCCTCCGCCAGGAACTGCGCCTGGAGCTCGACCATCGCCTTCGCCTCTTCGTCCTTCTTCAGCGGCCGCCCGTGCCAGCCGATGAGCCCTTCGACGAACGAGACGCCCTTGCCCTTGATCGTCTTCGCCAGGATCATCGTCGGCCGGTCGGTCGTCTGCCGCGCGCGCTCGAAGGCGTCGAGCAGCGCGTCGATGTCGTGGCCGTCGACGACGATGGCGTGCCAGCCGAAGGCGGTCCAGCGGCGGGCGTGGGCGTCCATGTCGTGGGCGAGCGCGGCCGCCTGGCTCTGGCCGAGGCCGTTGACGTCGATGATCCCGCACAGGCTCGACAGCTCGTAGTGCCGCGCGACGTCGGCCGCCTCCCACACCGACCCTTCGGCCGACTCGCCGTCGCCGAGCAGCACATACGTGCGGTAGGCCGACCCGATGCGGCGCGCGTTGAGCGCCATGCCGACCGCCGCGCAGATCCCCTGGCCGAGGGACCCGGTCGCGACGTCCACGAACGGCAGCCGCGGCGTCGGGTGCCCCTCGAGGTCGGACCCGAGCTGCCGCAGCTTCACGAGCTCCGACCGGTCGACCACGCCCGCCTCGGCCCACGCCGCGTACAGCAGCGGCGCGGCGTGCCCCTTCGAGAGCACGAACCGGTCGTTGTCGGGGTCCTGCGGGCGCTTCGGGTCGAACCGCATTTCGGCGAAGAACAGCGTCGCGACGATGTCGGCGGCCGAGCAGCAGGTGGACGGGTGGCCGCTGCCGGCTGCAGTGGTCGCGCGGATCGACTCCATCCGGAGCCGGGTGGCGATGTTGTGAAGCGTCGGAACCAGCGCGTTGTCGGCAGCCACTCGTAACCTCCAGGAGGATTGTGCCGGGCGCGTGCCAGGGCACGGGCTCGGGAAGAAGGGCCGGCCGGCCGGGTGGCCGGGTAGCCCATTATAATGGGGGTCGGCGCGATGCTATAGTCTCCTGAGGTACGATGCTCGACGAACTCTCTCAGGCCGTCCTCTCCCGCGAGGAGGTTGTCCGCTACCTCAAGGGCACCCACGGTGAGAGCCCCGAGGCGGCGCAGGAACGGGTGTACGCGTACCTGGAGGAGTTGCGCACCACCCAGCGCTACCGCCTCTATCGGGCGCTGCAGCACCCCGTCTACCCGATCCTCAGGAAGATCCCGCGGCACGTGGAGCACGTCGAGCGGGCGATTGCCGCCACCTCGGCCGGGCGTGTGATCTACGCGTCGGACCACAAGAGCCACACCGACTACCTGATCGAGCCGCTCGTCCTCGACGACCACGGCGTGCGGCCGCCGATCATCGCCGCCGGGATCAACCTGTTCGGCGGCCCGCTCGGCCTCCTGCACAGGCACGTCACCGGCGCGGTCCCGATCCGGCGCGCCACGAAGGACCCGGCGTACCTCATCACGCTGAAGGCCTACGTGGCCGAGCTGCTGCGCGCCCACGACCTGCTCTTCTACATCGAGGGCGGGCGCAGCTACAGCGGCGAACTGAAGGCGCCGAAGACGGGCCTCATCCACGCCGCCATGCAGTCGGACACCGAGAGCCTCGTCATCCTGCCGATGGCCATCTCCTACGACCTCGTGCTGGAGGATCGCATCCTGTCGCGGCAGGGGGTGAAGAAGCGGCAGCGGCCGTTCGCCAGCGAGATCGCCGAGATGATGCGGTGCGCCGTCGGCTATCGATTCGAGGGCGTTCGTGACGTTCGGGACCCCGATTGCCACGTCCGAATACGACGCGCAGTCGAAGCGCGACGTGCTCGAGCTGGCTCACCGCACCCGCGAGGCCATCGGCCTGCTGTTCAAAGTGACGCCCACCGCGCTCGTCGCGGCGGCATTGAAGCCGTCCATGGGGCGGCGCGACCTCGAGGACCGGATCGACGGCATGCTCGACGAACTTCGCCGGCGGGGCGCGAACCTCGCCGTCGACAGCGGGCGGCAGGCGGTGGACGAGGCCATCGGGCCGTTCGAAAAGCGCGGCGTGATCGTCGTCGAGCAGGATCGATTCCGCGTCCGCAACCGGCTGGTGCTGCGCTACTACGGCCGCATGCTCGACCACCTGTTCGCCCCGCCGCGGTCCGAGAGGCACAGGCCCGAAGCCGCGATCGAACAGGACTGACGGGCCGCCAGCTGCATCCCCCGACGATTCTCAACCACAGAGCACACAGAGAACACGGAGACGGGCCCCGATCACGCCTGTTCACGTGACAGTTGAAGGGCTTCGACCGGGCGCACCCGGCCGAAGCCCTCGGCGTGAGAGCCTCTGTGGTCTTTGTGAGCTCTGTGGTTGTCGATCGTGGTTCGATCGCAGCGGGACTCGATGCTACGATGGGCGCGATGGCGTCTTCAGACCCTGGTCTCGACCGCGTGCGGGCGATTGCCGAGGCCGTCCGCCTGGCGGGCGGCCGCGCGCTCGTCGTCGGCGGCTGGGTGCGCGACCGTCTGCTCGGCCGGACGTCGAAGGACGCTGACGTCGAGGTGTTCGGCGTCGAGGCGGCCGCGTTGCGGTCCCTGCTCGGGCGTATCGGCCGCGTGGAGACGATCGGCGAGAGCTTCACCGTCTACAAGGTCGGCGACGTCGACGTGGCGCTCCCGCGCCGCGAGTCGAAGATCGGGCGGGGCCACCGCGGGTTCCTCGTCGAAGGCGACCCCTCGATGTCGGTGGAGGAGGCCTCGCGCAGGCGCGACTTCACGATCAACGCCATCTCCTGGGACCCGCTGACCGGGGAGTACCTCGACCCCCGCGGCGGTCGCGCCGACCTCGACGCCCGCGTCCTCCGCGTCGTCGATCCCGCGACGTTTGGCGACGACAGCCTCCGCGTGCTTCGCGCGATGCAGTTCGTCGCGCGGTTCGAGCTGTCGGCCCTGCCCGAGACCGTCGAGATTTGCCGCGCGATTCCGCTCGACGACCTGCCGGCGGAACGGGTCTGGGCTGAATTCGAGAAGCTGCTGCTGCTCGCCGCGCGCCCGTCGCTCGGGTTCGCCTTCGCGCGCGAGGCCGGCATCGCGGCGCGCCTGCTGCCCGAGATGGAGGCCCTCGCCGGGTGCGAGCAGGAGCCGGAGTGGCACCCGGAGGGCGACGTGTGGGTCCACACGCTGATGGTCGTCGACGAGGCCAGGCGCCGCATCGACGACCTCCCGCGGTGGGCGAAGGTCGCCGTCATGCTGGGCGCCGTCTGCCACGACTTCGGCAAGCCCTCGACCACCGCGTTCTTCGACGGCCGGATCCGCTCGCACAACCACGAGGAGGCGGGCGTCGCCCCGGCGCGCGCGCTGCTCGACCGGCTGAACGTGCATGCCATCGACGGCGTCGACGTCCGCCCGCAGGTCTTCGGCCTCACCGCGCATCACCTGAAGCCGGGCTCGTGGTACAAGGTCCGCGACGAGGTGGGCGACGGCGCGTTCCGCCGGCTGGCGCAGAAGGTGGATCTCGAGCTGCTGGCCAGGCTGGCGGCGGCCGACTGCACGGGCCGCACCGGCGAGTTCGATTGCACCGCGATGGCGTGGTTCCTCGAGCGGGCCCGCGCGCTCGGCGTCGAGCATGGCGCGCCGAAGCCGCTTCTCCTCGGCCGCCACCTGCTGGCGCTCGGCCTGAAGCCGGGCCCGCAGGTCGGCGTCATCCTCAGGCAGGTCTACGAACGCCAGCTCGACGGCCAGGTAGCAACCGTGGAACAGGCCGTGGCGCTGGCCGAAGACATCCTGCGATCTTGAGATCTTGCGATCTTGCGATCTTGCGATCTTGCGATCTTGAGATCTTGCGATCTCGTGATCCTGCGAACCAGTTCGCAAGATCCTACTTCGCACGATCGCAAGATAGACAAGTCGTGAAGGTCCAGCCGCCCGCTATTTCCGTACGACCGGCAGAGACACGTGCGACGGGTGTTGCGTCGAGCGATACACACGGTGCGTCGCCGGGCGGAAGTCGCCGGGCTTCGCCTCGAAGATGCTCGGCACGAACGTCTGCGGATTGCGGTCGATGAGCGGGAACCACGTGCTCTGCACCTGCACCATGATCCGGTGGCCCTTCTGGAAGGTGTAGTTCTGCGTGTGCAGGCTGAAGGTGTAGTCGAGCACCTGGTTCGGCACGACAGCCTCCGGCTGCTCGAAGCTCCGGCGATAGCGGCCGCGGAAGACTTCGTTGGCCACCATGAGCTGATAACCGGCGAGGTTCCAGTTCGTCGGGTAGTGCTCGGGGAAGACGTCGATCAGCTTCACGATCCAGTCGGCGTCGCTGCCGGTCGTCGACGCGAACAGCCTGGCCACGATCTCGCCGGCGATCGTGACGTCCCCGTCGAGGACGGGGGTCTCCCAGCTCAGCACGTCCGCCCGATCGTCCACGAACCGCTGGTCCTCCACGAGCCAGGTGGACCACTTCGAGCCGCCCGGGAAGTACGTCGCCTGGATCGGGCGGTGCCGATAGGGCACCGGGTGGGCCGGGTCCGAGACGAACGCGTCGGCGGCCTGATTGCCCGACGCCGTGGGCTTGTCGAACGACAGCGTACGGTCCGCCCCGAAGTAGAGCGGCCGATCCGTCGTCTGCCGCCTCGGCGGCCAGGCGTCCCATCGCCGCCACGTGTTCGTGCCGGCCTCGAAGGTCAGCGCCTCCGGGAGGTCCAGCCTGCCCTTGTCCTTCAGGAACCACGCGAACCAGGGCGCCTGCACCTGGTCGCGGAAGAAGGTCGAGGTTGCGCTCCCGAACGGAATCGCGCCGAGGTTCTCGCCCGTGCCGCCCGACCAGCCGCCATGATTCCAGGGACCGACGACGAGGTAGTTCAGGCGCTCCGTGTCGTGCGGCTCGAGGGCGTCGTAGATGCGGATCGGCCCGTAGAAGTCCTCCTGGTCCCACCAGCCTGCGACATTCAGGGTGGGAACCTTCACGCTCCGCAGGAACGGCACCAGAGTCTGCCGCTTCCAGAACGCGTCGTAGTCGGGGTGCGCGACGTAGTCGTTCCACGTCGGGATTCGGCCCTTCAGGTACCTCGCGTTGGCGTTCGACAGCGGGCCGAGGGCCAGGTACCAGTCGAACGTGTCGTACCGGTCGAAGGCGAACTGCCGGGTGTCCCTGCCACTCTCCATCATCACGGCGTACTCGAAGCCGTAGCTCAGGCGGAACGCGCCATTGTGATGGAAGTCGTCGCCGAGCCACATGTCGGCGGGCGACGCCTGCGGCGAGATCGCCTTGAGGGCCGGGTGCGGCTCGAGCGCGCCCATGATCGTCGTCCAGCCGCCGTAGGAGACGCCCAGCATCCCGACGCGCCCGTTGTTCCGCGGCACGTGTTTCAGGAGCCAGTCGATCGTGTCGTACGTGTCCGTGCCCTCGTCCAGGGCCTTTGTGTCACCGGGCGCGCGCGCCGGGCGCTGCATGACGAACGTGCCCTCGGAACCGAACTTACCGCGGAGGTCCTGGAAGACGAAGATGTAGCCTTCGTCTGCCAGCGCCTTGTAGGCCGTGACGAACCGTTCCTCCGCACCATCGATGCCGTACGGCGTGCGACTCATCACGAACGGCAGGGGCGCGCGCTGGTCCTTGGGCACGAAGATGCGCGTGTGGAGACGCACGCCGTCGCGCATCGGGATCATCTCGTCCCGCACCGTGAAGCGGTCGGCGGCCTGGCGCACGCCCTCCGACTGACCCCGCGCGGCACCGAGCGGCGAGAGGCCGGAGAGCAGCAGCAGCCAGGCGACCATCGCCACGGACGCCAGAGCCACCCGACAGGCCACGTGTGTCCCTCGAGCGTCGGACGATTCGTTGCGCATGAGTCTGCCCCCTTCAGCGGACATCCAATACCGGGAGCGGCCGGACCGCGGTCACCCGGCGCCGCCTCACGCCGCCGGCTTCGAGCCGCAACCCGTGAACGGGTCAGGTCGACACTGGGTACCCTGCCCTCTTGGACCCCTCGCCCAGTTCCCAAGATCGCCACTTCGCAAGATCGCACGATTCAGTTCGCAAGATCGCACGATCGCAAGATCGCACGATTCAGTTCGCAAGATCGCACGATCGCAAGATCGCAAGATTCAGTTCGCGCGATCCTACTTCGCCCCTCGACCATGCTCGGGGCTCCCTGAGCAGCGTCGAAGGGAGCGAGCGCCTCGTCCTAGACCGCGGCGAGTCGAAGGGTCGCAAGATCGCAAGATAGATAGTTCGCGAAGGCCTGCGGTTCCACGTTCCCGCCGCTGATCACGGCGACCGCCGGGCCGCGCGGCGCAAGGCTGCCCGAGGCACGTTCGGCGAGCGCGGCCGCCACGGTAATGGCGCCGCTCGGCTCGGAAACGATTCTCGCCGCGCGGAAGATCCACTGCAGCGCGGCGATGATGGCGTGGTCGTCGATGGTCACGATCCGATCCACGAAGGCCTGGACGTGGCGGAACGTGATGTCGCCCGGCCGCACGGCCAGCAGGCCGTCGGCGATGCCGGGCGTGAGGGGAATGGTGACTGGGTGCCCCGCCGCGAGCGACGCGGTCATCCGCGCGACGCCCGTCGGCTCGACGCCGACGACCTCGATCGACGGTCGGCTCAGCTTGATCGCGGCCGCCACGCCTGAGATCAACCCGCCGCCGCCGATCGGCACGTAGACCCTGACCACGTCGGGCCGCTGATCCAGAATCTCGAGGCCGATGGTGCCCTGGCCGGCGGCCGTGTCGAGGTGATCGAACGGCGGCACGATCGTCATGCCTCTCCGGGCCGCCTCGGCTTCACCCCTCGCCTTCCGCTCGAGCGTGGTGGTCCCCTCGAACAGGACCTCCGCGCCGAGCGCCCGCGCCCCCTCCACCTTCACCGCCGGCGTCGTCGTCGGCATCACGATGACGGCGGGGACGCCCAGCCTTCGGGCGGTCAGCGCCAGGGCCAGGCCGTGGTTGCCGGAGGAGTACGTCAGCAGGCCCGCGCGTCGGGCGTCTTCGGGAAGCGACGACGCCATGTTGTAGGCGCCGCGGATCTTGAAGGCGCCTCCCACCTGCAGGTTCTCGCACTTGAGCAGCAGCGGGGCCGGGTCCGGTCCGCCCCAGGCCTGGAGGTCGCGGACCTCGAGCAGCGGGGTGACGCGGGCGACGCCGCGGATGCGGGCCGCGGCCTGGCTGATTTGATCGAGCGAGAGGGATTCTGCCACGCCGGAATGCTAGCATAGGCGGCGATGCCGACCGTGCCCGCCTCGCCGTCGTCGCCGCGGGGTTCCACCGTGTCCCGGCGGCCGAGCACCGGGGTCGACCGATGAGACACCGGAGCGCCGTCCTCCTGTGGGCGGCGTTTGCGGTCGCGCTGCTGCTCCTCGCCCGGGGACTGCCGCAGCGGACGTTCTTCGCCGGCGACTCCGGCCTCAAGTTGATCGCCGCCCGAAACGCGGCGGAGCATCCCACGCGCCCGCTCGACATCGACCTGCCACGCGTGGGCGGCCGCCCGGTCGGTCTCCTCGATCCGTCGTTTCGAATGCACGGCGACCATGCGCATGCGAAGACGTCGGAGTTGTTCCCTGTGCTGACCGCTCCGTTCATCGTCGCGTTCGGGATCGGCGGCGTGTACGTCCTTCCGGCACTGGGCTTTCTGCTGGCGCTGGCGGCCGCGGCGTGGCTGGGCGTCACGCTGGATGGCCGCCGGTCGCCCGCCGCCATCGTGTTCGCCGCCGCCGCGTGCACTCCACTGCTGTTCTATGGGCTCGAGTGCTGGGAACACGCGCCCGCAGTGGGCGTCGCAGCGCTGGCCACCGCACTGCTGGTGCGGCGTCGCTCCGTCACCGGCCTGATGGCGAGCGGGTTCCTGCTCGGCGTCTCGGCCCTGCTGCGGCCGGAGGCGGCGTGGTACTGTGCGGCGCTCGCGGTCGGCGCCAGATGGTTTCCTTCCCGACTGACGCTCCGCGATATGGCTGCCGTCGTCGCCGGCATGGCCATCGCCTGGGTGCCGGCCGTGGCGGTCTCACTGTTTCACTTCGGCCAGTTGCTCGGCGGACACGTGACGGGCAACATGGCGGGACTCTCCGAGGGCTGGTGGCGTGACCGCGCCTCGACGTTCCGCCTGTGGCTCACGCCTGAACACGCCGCGTGGGCGGCCGCCTGCCTCCTGCTGCCTGCGGCGGCCGTCGCGACGAGAGCCCGGCCGGCCGCCAGGAGGGCGGTCGAAATCGCAGGTGCGACGTCGGTCGCGGCCGTCACCGTGGCTGCAGCGGCCGGAGGCTTCGAGCCCGCGAGCGCATGGCGGACCGCGCCGGCGACGCTGTTGCTGTTGACGCCGCTCTGGCTCGGCGAACGGCGAGGCACGACGTTCCTTGCCGTGGTTGCGGCGGCCGACGTGCTGTTCGTGCTGCTGACGGCGCCGAACGACGGCGGCGCTCAATGGGGGCCGCGCTACCTGCTCTTCGCGTTCATCCCGCTCGCCATCCTCACGGCCGACGCGCTGTCGGCGGCCGCCAGCCGCCGCGGCGTCGCGGCAGCAGTCGTGGTCGCCGTGGTCATGGCGTCGAGCCTGATGGTGCAGCGCAGCGCTTACAAGAACCTGCGCGGCGCCAAACTGGCCTACGAGCGGCTCCTCGGATTCGTCGAGAGCGGCACCCCACCGGGCGGTTGCGTGGTCACGGATCTCTGGTGGTTCCAGCAGGTGACGGCCGCGATGTACCCGACACGGACCGTGCTGTTCGTGGACGGCACCACGTCGGCCCGGCGAGCGCTGGCGCTGCTCGACGGCGAATCGAACGTGTCGGTGGTGCGAAGCGAACTCGAATCCGCGCCCGATCCGCTCGACAGCTGGCTGGAGGGAACGCGGTTCGTGGTCGGAAGGCAGACGAGGTGGCGGGAGCGGACGCTCGTCCTGTCCGAGCTGGCCAGGCGCCACCAGCCAGTACACCCGGCCCCGGTCGAACGGTGAGCCGGACGACCGGTCTCGGCAACCCGACACTCGGCAGGAAGCACTTTGTGATCGGAGTTCTCTGCCATGAAGGACATCGACCGCCGCAGTTTCCTGAGACATGCAGGGCTGGCAGCCGCTTCCGTCGCACGACTGGACACGGTGCGGGCCGCAGACTCGGCCGCCTCTCGCCCGAATATTCTCTGGATCGTCAGCGAAGACAACAATCCCCTCCTGGGATGCTACGGCGCCAGGCTTGCCCGGACCCCCACGCTGGACGCCCTGGCGTCCGAGGGAATCCTCTACGAACACTGTTTCTCTCAGGCCCCGGTCTGTGCCCCGTCGCGGTTCACGCTGATTACCGGGATGTATGCCACCAGCTGCGGCCCGGCCCACCACATGCGCGCACAAGGCAGGATGCCCGCCGGCCTGCGCGGCTTCCCTGCCTACCTTCGCGATTCCGGCTACTACTGCACCAACAACGCCAAGACCGATTACAACGCTCCGATCGACATGAAGGACACCTGGGATGAATCCAGCCGGACGGCTCATTGGCGGAATCGTCCGCCGGGGAAACCCTTCTTCGCCGTCTTCAACCACGAAGTCACCCACGAGAGCCAGCTGTTTGCGGAGAATATCGCCAAGTACAAACCCCTGCCGACTCGCGCCGACCCGGCGCGGGTGGAGTTGCCGGCCTATCACCCGGACCTCCCGGAGTTTCGCACCGACTGGGCCAACTACTTCGATCAGATGGCCCGCCTCGATGAGCAGGTGGCCACGCTATTGCGGCAATTGCGGGAAGACGGCCTCGCAGAAGACACCATCGTCTTCTACTACGGGGACAACGGCGGCGTGCTGCCGCGCAGCAAGCGTTTCCCCTACGACAGCGGCACTCATGTACCGCTGATCATCCGGTTTCCAGAGAGGTATCGACACCTGGCGCCCGGCGGTCCCGGCGCGCGGGTTGATGCCCCCGTTTCCTTCGTGGATTTTGCCCCGACGGTGCTGAGCCTGGCCGGAGTTGGATTCCCACGGCATTTCCAGGGACACGCGTTCGCGGGGCCGGCAAAGGCCGCCGCGCAGCCGTATGTGTTTTCGTTCCGCAATCGCATGGACGAACGCTACGACATGGTGCGCACGGTTCGAGACACGCGATACCGGTATATGCGCAACTACATGCCGCACCTCATCTATGGGCAGCATGTCGAGTACATGTTTCAGATGCGATCCATGGCGGCCTGGGAGAAGGCCTACAAGGAGGGGAAGCTCTCCGGGCCGCAGAAGTTCTTCTGGGAAGAGAAGCCCGCGGAGGAGCTGTACGATCTTCGGAACGATCCCCTCCGAAGTGAAGAACCTCGCCGGAAGCCCCGCGCATCGAGAAGTGCTGAACCGCATGCGTGCGGCCCTCCGCGGGCACATGCTCGACATCCGCGACAATGGCTTTGTTCCCGAAGGGTCGCCTATCGAGGGATTCGACGCGTCCCGGGTCCCGCAGGCGTATCCCCTGGAGAGGATCCTCGAAGTCGCGGACGCCGCCACCCGGCGGGACCCGGCGAATGTGACCAGACTGATTCGATGGCTGGCGGACGACAATGAGTGCATCCGGTATTGGGCCGCCTTGGGCTGCGTCATGTTGCGGGAGAGGGCTGCCGCGGCGGCCGATGCGTTGACCCTGGGCCCGCGTGAACGCTCAGGACCGGTCCGGGTCGCCGCCGCGGAAGCGCTCTGCTACACCGGCCGGCGGAGAGAGGGACTGGCGGCGCTCCAGGATTTGCTGCTCGGGGACGCGAGTCCCTGGATTCGCCTGCAGGCGGCAAATGCGCTTCAGAACATCGGACCGAGGGCCGCCGCAGCGCTCCCCGCCATCGAGAAGGCCGTGTCCGACGAAGACGACTACGTGCAGCGGGCCTCGCGGTACACGGCGGCGGCACTGAGGCGTCAAGGGTAGACAGGCCGAACTCAAGACGGCTGCCCTCCGCCGCCGAGCGACACGCGCTGCCGATGGTTGAACTTCGGGCAGTTCGCCAACCACACCTGCCAGGCTCCCCGACGCCGGCGCGCCCAAGGCGCTGTTTCTGACGGGAGCCGCACCCCACCGCGATCACCGTCTTCGTCAACTGGCGGGCGGCGCGGCAGAAGTAACGGATCTAGTCGTCGCGTGCGGGCGTGCCCCGAACGCCCGGCTGCGGCACGATCCGCATGTAGGGCCGCGGCGCCCGCCACCCCTGCGGGTAGATCCGCTTCGCGTCGGCGTCGGACACCGTGGAGGCGATGATGACATCCTCCCCGGGCTTCCAGTTGACCGGCGTGGCGACCTTGTGCGCGGCCGAGAGCTGCAGCGCGTCGAGCACGCGCAGCACTTCGTCGAAGTTGCGGCCCGTGGTCATCGGGTAGATGAGGATCAGCTGGACCCTCCTGTCCGGACCGATGACGAAGACGTTGCGGACCGTCTGGTTGTCCGCCGCCGTCCGGCCGTCCGACGAGCTTCCGACAAACCCCGGCAGCATGCTCCAGGCCTTGGAGATCTTCAGACTGGTGTCGGCGATCAACGGGAAGTTGAGCGCGTATCCCTGCGTCTCCTCGATGTCGTTCGCCCACGCCTTGTGGTCCTCGACCGAATCGACGCTGAGGCCGATGATTTTCGTATTGCGCTTGTCGAACTCGGGCTTGAGCCTGGCCAGGTACCCCAGCTCGGTGGTGCACACGGGCGTAAAGTCCTTGGGATGCGAGAAGATCACGCACCAGGAGCGCCCCAGCCACTTGTAGAAGCTGATGGGACCTTCGGTCGTCTCGGCGTCGAAGTCTGGAGCCATGTCTCCGATCTGCAGTGCCATGCGCTACCTCCGCTACATCCCTGCTTCCTTGAACCCCCGCGCCAGGTCCTCGCTGTTCATCACCGGCGTGAGGTGAATGGACGCCCCAAGCGCCTCGAACAGCGGCTCGACCGTCGCCGGGAGCTGCCACGAGCCCTGCATGTCGAAGACCATGAGGGTGGTCCTCTTGCCGTCCTCGGGGTAGAAGTACGCGGCCTCCGGCTTGAGCTTGGCCATCGTGGCCTGGATGATCCGCTGGAGCTCCCCGCTCTTGGCCGCCAGGTTTCCGTGCTCCGCCGGAATACTGACCTTCAGCAACATTCGCATCGTCGTTCTCCTTCGAATGCCCGGGACCGAATCCGGCCCGAGCCCTACCCTCGGTCCGCCCGGGCGTGCTCGAGGCGCAACTCGAGGTACGGCGAGGCACCGACCAGCTCCACCCCGCGACCTCGCAACTCCGCCAGCACCACGATCCCCACGTCGTCGGCCGACCTGAGCTCGGTGAGGTCGCAGCGCATGCCCGGCGACAGTCCGGCGGCAATCCCCGCAAAGGCCGGCAGCGACTCCACGTCCAGGCGGCCGTGTAACGCAACCGTGCGGGCGCCGACGTGGTCGACTTCGCCGACTTTGAGGGTCACCGGCGGACCTCCCTGACAGCGAGCTCACAGCCCGCAGACGTTCGTCGATTCCTCCTGATGGCGGGAGCCCTGCTCCAGACGTCAATGCAATCTGCGACCCACACGCACGACCGACGGACGGTGGTCCGGATCTGTTTGTGAAGTCTCGGCTTACTGGCCACGTGGCCCGCTGTCACCACTGGCGGGACGGCCGCGACATCTCAATATATGGCCAGCCACTCGCAACATGTTGCGAGCGTGGTATGCTCGTGGGCATGGCCGGCACCGACGACCAGCGGGACGCCAACACGCCGTCGAGGGACGCGGACTTCGAAACGTTGTTCGGTGAACTCTCCGCCCGGTTCATCACCCTCCCTCCGGGGAAGATCGATGACGAGATCGCCGGCGCGCTGCGCCTGGTCGCGGAGTGGTTTCAGACCGACCGCTGTCTCTTCATGGAGTTCGACGACGATTTCGCCAGACTGACGGTCCGGCACGGGTGGACGCGCGCGGGAATCGCCGAACCCGTCCCGCCGACGCTGCCGCATCAAGTGGCTCCGTGGGCGTTCGGTGAATTCCGGCACGGGCGTCGTGTCGTGCTGGGCAATCTGCCCGACGGCCTGCCGGACGGGGCGCTGGAGGACCGGGATTCCGTCTCCCGCGGCGGCGTGCTGGCCACCGTCGGCGTGCCGGTCGTCGTGGGTGACGACAGCATCTGCGTGCTCTCGACGAGCGATCTCAGGCGTCACCGTGCCTGGACCGAGCGCGAGGTCGGTCGCCTGCAGCTCATCGCGAACATCCTGGGGGGTGCCTTCCAGCGGCAGCGCGCCGATGAGGAGTTGCGGGCCCGCATCGCGGAGATCGGCAGCCTCAAGACCCGGCTCGAGCACGAGAACGTGTACCTGCGCGAGGAGCTCAAGGCCACGCACGACTTTGCCGAGATCATCGGGCGCAGCGCCCCGCTTCAGGCGGCGCTGGCGCAGGTGGCGCGGGTCGCGCCGACGGGCGCGGCCGTCCTGCTCCAAGGGGAAACGGGAACCGGCAAGGAGCTTCTGGCGCGGGCGATTCACGCCCGCAGCCCGAGGAAGCTCCAGCCGATGGTCAAGGTGGACTGCTCGGCGATCCCGCCCACCCTCATCGAGAGCGAGCTGTTCGGTCACGAGAAGGGCGCGTTCACCGGGGCCGTTTCGATGCGCGTCAGCCGGTTCGAGGTCGCGCACGGCGGCACGCTGTTTCTCGACGAGATCGGCGAGCTGCCCGTCGACTTGCAGCCCAAGCTCCTGCGGCTACTACAGGACGGCGAGTTCGAGCGGGTCGGGTCGAACCGGACGATCAAGGTCGACGTGCGGGTCATCGCGGCGACGAACCGGGATCTCGCAGTCGCCAGCCGGGACGGCACGTTCCGGCAGGACCTGTACTACCGGCTCAACGTCTTCCCCATCGAGGTGCCGCCGCTTCGCGCGAGGCGCGACGACATCCCGCTGCTCGTCTGGGGCATCATCAACCGGCGCCAGGACCAGCTCCAGAGGAAGATCGCCCGCGTGCGCCGCACGGACATGGACGCGCTGCAAGCGTACGACTGGCCGGGCAATGTCCGCGAACTGCAGAACGTCATCGAGCGGGCGCTGATTCTGACGACGGGCGACGTCCTGCAGCTCGACGGCGCCTTTGCCTCAGTGCCCGCCGACGGTATGCACCGCCACGAATCCCAGCGTCTCGACGTCGTCGAGCGGGATCACATCGTCGACGTGCTCGAGCGCTGCAGCTGGCGCATCAACGGAACGGGCAACGCCGCCGAGGTGCTCGGCCTCAAGCCGAACACCCTGCGATTCCGGATGAGGCGCTTGAACATCGTGCGCCCGCCCCGTCAATAACCCTACTGCTTCGCCGCCGCCCTGACGGGCCGCAGGTCGATGACGAACGCGCTGCGGCCGTGGGTGCCGATCACGGCAACGTCTTCCGCGGCCTGGATCGCCAGGTCGAACACGTAGGCCGTTGGCAGGTTCGCTCCCAGCACGTTCCACTTCTTCCCGCCGTCGATCGTCACGTAGACGGCGAGATCCGTGCCCAGGTACAGGATGTTCTTGTTGGTGGGATCCTCCTTCACCACGTTCGCGATGCCGCCGGGAACAGAGGTGGCGATGTTGGTCCAGCTCTTCCCGTAGTCGGTCGACTTGAACAAGTACGTGTTGAAGTTGTTGTGCCGCTTGCCGTTGACGACGATGTAGACCGTCGCTTCGTCGAAGCGCGAAGCCTCGATGCTCGCGATGAAGAGCTCCGCGGGAAGTCCCCTGGTGATCTTCTCCCAGTCGCCGCCCTCGTTCCTGGTCACGTGCATGTTGCCGTCGTCGGTCCCGGCGTAGATCAGCCCCTTCTTCAGCGGTGATTCGGAAATCGACCAGACCGTCGAATACGCGATGTTGCCCTGCCTGGCCGGGTCGAAGTTCGTCAGGTCGGGGCTGATCTTCTTCCACGTCTTCCCCTGGTCGTCGGTCAGGAACACGAACTGCGCGCCGTAGAGCAACCGGTTGGGGTCGTGCGGGGAGATGATGAGCGGCGACACCCACTGCGCGCGTTTCGGCTCGGTCCCGAAGTCAGGGGCGATGGTCGTCTGCCCCGGGCGCCCTCCCCTGCGCCCGCCGGCCGGCGGCTGCGCTGGAGGTGCCGGCGGCGGCGCCGCTTTCGCCGCAGCCGCGGCCAGCGCCTGCGCCTCCGCCATCTTCCTGAAATCGACCATCGACGGCCCGCCGCCGTAGCGCGTGACGAAGTAGACGACGTCGGGGTCCGTCGGATGAACGGCGTGGCGCCCCGACTCGTCCCCCGGCGCGCTCTCCCATTCCTTCCACGTGATCTTGTCGCGACCCGCGGTCATGTCGATCTGGCCGCGCCAGCCGCCGGTGTCCTGGATGTTCGAGTACGCCCAGAACGTGCCCTTCGTCTGGCTCACGGCGATGCTGAACAGGTGGCCGATCGGCAGGTTCACCGGGTGCGTGAACGTGGCCAGGCCGTCGTGGGAGATGGCGATGCCGCCGTCGTTCACCACCAGCACGTGGTTCGAATCCGTGGGATCGATCCACATGCCGTGGTAGTCGACGTGGTTGCCCCGCAGGTTCTCCCATGTGGCTCCACCGTCCCGTGATCGCAGGTAGTTCAGGCCCATCACGTAGACGACATCCGGGTTGCCGGGATCGACGCGCACCTGGCCGAAGACCCAGCCGTAGGCGAACGTCGCCCGGATCTTCTCGTTGCCCTCCACCAGCTTGAAGCTCGCGCCCTTGTCGTCGCTGCGGTAGAGGTACGCGCCCTGCCTGGCGGCCTCCTTCGGCTGCTGGTTGATGACCACGTAGACCACGTTGGGATTCGCCTGGCCCACGCTGATGCCGACCCGCTCGCACTCGCCCTTCGAGAAGTCGGGCAGGCCGTTCGTCAGGGGCGTCCAGCTCTTTCCGCCGTCCGTCGTCTTGTACAGCCCGCTCTCGATGCTCTCGACCGGGTCGTTCCAGCGATACCGCAGGCGCTGCGCGGTGCCGGCGTAGAGGATGTTCGGGTCCGACGGGTCCATGGCGAGGTCGATCACGCCGGTGCGCTCGTTCCTGTAGAGCACCTTTTGCCAGGTCTTGCCGCCGTTGGTCGTCTTGTAGACGCCGCGGTCGGGGCTGAACGTGTACTCGTGCCCGGCGGACGCCACGTAGACGATGTCGGGGTTCGTCGGGTGAACGAGCACGCGCGAGATGTGCTGCGTGTCGGCCAGCCCCATGTAGGTGAATCGCCGGCCCGCATCGACCGACTTGAAGATCCCGATGCCGGCCATGGAGCTCCGGAAGATATTGGCCTCACCGGTGCCGACCCACACGATTCTCGGATCCGACGGCGCGATCGCCAGGTCGCCGATCGAGGCCGTCGGGTAGTTCTCGAAGATGCCCGTCCACGTCACCCCGTCGTCGATCGACTTCCAGACGCCCCCCTGCGCGGCGGCGGCGTAGATGGTGCCCGGCTGCGACGGATGCGCCTCCACGTCGGTCATCCGCCCGCTCGGCCTCATCGGGCCGACGCCCGTCCATTTCAAGTCCTTGAACGGGGACTTCGCGAGCATCGCCTGGTGTTTCGCGAACTGCTGCAGACGCGCCGCGGCCTCGGGGGAGTCCTTCACCGCCTGGGGCTCGGCGCTCGACGAACGCCCCGCGAAGACAGAGAAGACCAGAAGGAATGCGACTGCACAGAATGACCGCAGACGATTGGGTAACCTCATGGAGTACCTCTCAGTGGCACAACGTTAGCGGCTGCCGCCGGCTGCGCCCAGAGCCGAGAGCCGGAAGCCGCCCGCCCTGCCTCTCGGCTGGCGGCGCGATCTCAGAGATCGTTGAGCGCCTGCACGGGGTCGATGGCGGCGGCGCGCCGCGCCGGGACGAGGCACGCCCCGAGCGCGACGAGGCCGACGCCGGCCATGATCCCCGCAATGATCGACGGGTCGGCCGGCCCGACGCCGAACAGCTGGCTCCCGAGAACGCGGCCCAACGCGAGAATCCCGGCGAAGCCCAGCAGGCCGCCCGCCCCCACCATGACGAGCCCCTCGCCGAGCACGAGCGTGACGATTGCCACCGACTGCCCGCCGAGCGCCATGCGGATGCCGATCTCGCGGCTGCGCTGCGTCACCTGGTACGCCAGCACGCCGTAGAGGCCGACCGCCGCCAGGAACAACGCGACCGCGCCGAAGACGACCGACAGGACGAGCGGCGTCCGGCGCGTCTCCATCACCTGGTCGCGCCGCTCGGTCATGGTTCTCACGTTCGACAGCGGGATCTCTGCGTCCAGCTGCTTCATCGCCGCCCGAATCGCCGCCGTGAGCGCCGAGGGCTCCACGCTGCTGCGCGCCGCCAGGGCCAGCGTCCGGCTGGGGGACTGCGTCATCGGGTAGTACACCGCCCCGAGGCGTTCTCCCTCCCCATCGAGGGTCCGCAGCCGAATCGTGTTGACCACGCCGACGACAGTGAGGAACTGCGCGTCGTCGGTCGGCGGCCGCAGCCGCGGATCGGCAGGCCGCCACATCCGCTTGCCGACGGGATCGACGCCGGGCCAGAAACGGGCCGCCGTCCGGTCGTCGACGACGATCACCCGGAGCGACGCGGCCGCGTCGCGCTCCTCGAAGAGCCGTCCGCCGAGCAGCCTGACGCCCATCGTTTCGAAGTAGCCCGGCGTGATGCGGGACTGGTAGGCGCTGATGACCGACTCGCCGGGCTTCGGGACGTAGCCTTCGGCGAAGATCACGCCGTCGCTGGAGCCAGGGCCGAACGGAATCGTATCGGTAAGGCCAGCCGCCGAGACTCCCGGCACCGCCTTCAGGCGTTCCAGCAGCCGCGCCTGGAATGCCACGATGCTCTCGTCACTCTCGTAGCGCACGGTCGGCAGGTTGACGACGCCGGTCCACACCTGGTCCACCCTGAACCCGGGATCCTCGCCCAGCAGGTTCTGGAAACTCGCGAACAGCAGGGCTGCTCCGGCCAGGAGCACGAGCGCGAGCGCGACCTGCACGGTCACGAGGGCCCGCCGCACGATCCGTGCGCCCCGGCTGGCGGTTCCCGACCGGCCCTCTTCGCGGACCGCCTGCCCCAGCGCGCGCGGGCGAAGTGCGGCCATGGGGACCAGCCCGACGAACACGCTGATGGCGGCGACGAGCGCAAGCGTGTAGACCACGACCGGCACGTCGAACCCGATCTCGAACGCGCGAGGAAGCCGCTCCAGCCCCAGCGTGCGCACCAGCGCCAGCCCCCACCTTCCAAGCACGAGCCCCAGCGCGCCGCTGACGGCGCCCACGATAACCGCCTCGGTCACGGTCTGGCGGGCCAGGTGGCCGAGGCTCGCGCCGAGCGCGTACCGGGTGGCGAGTTCCTTCATCCGCCCGCTGGTCCGGACCAGCGCCAGGTTGGCGATGTTGACGCAGCCGATGAGAAGCACGAAGAGCGACCCGCCCCACAGCAGGTACAACGTGCCCCGGACGTCGCGCACCACGTACTCCTGGAGCGGCAGCACGAACGTTCGAAACCCGGCATCGACGAGGATCTGCCTGATCGCGGGCAGGCGCTCGAGGTTCCTCTTCGCGAGGGCGTCGATCCGCTGCTGCGCGAGATCGAAGCCGACGCCTGGCCGAAGGCGCGCCACCATCTGCTGATTGTTGCTGTGTCGCGCCTGGTCCGACCGCTCCTCTGCAGTGAAGGCGGCGGGAATCCAGGCGGCGATGTCGGCCGACCAGAACCGGAACCCGGCCGGCATGACACCAACCACCGTGTAGGGCACCTCGTTGAGCCGGACATCCCGCCCGACCGCCGACGGACTCCCGGCCATCAGCCGCTGCCACAGCTCGTAACTGAGGATGATCTTGCGGTCGTTGCCGACCTCCGCATCCTCCTCGGTGAACGCCCGCCCCAACAGCGGCTTCACCCGCAGGATCCGGAACAGCGACGGCGTCATGGTCATCATCGTCCGGCGCTCGGCGTCGCCGCCGCCGCCAATCGTCTGTCCACGCGACCTGAACAGCGCCACCTCCTCGAACAGGCCCTTCTCCTCGAGGCAATCGTAGTAGTCGGGCACCCCGGACCCGGCCGCGGCCACGCCGGCCCGAGGGTAGCTGTTGTGGAGGAAGGCCAGCCAATCGGGCTCGGGGAAGGGCAGCGGCCGGAGCACCACCGCGTTGACGATGCTGAAGATCGAGGTGGCGGCTGCGATGCAGACGCCGAGCGTCGCAATCGCCGCGAGGCTCAGCGTCTTCTGCCGCCACAGCGACCGGCCGCCGAACCGCAAGTCGTGCAGGACGTTGGTCATCGCTGTGGGCCCACCATGTCGCCGGGCCGCACCCAGGCGTCGAACTGTTCGGCCGTCACGTGTCCGGACGCGACCGCCGCCTCGCGCAGCGTCGATCCCGTCGCGTGCGCCGCACGCGCGATCTCGGCCGCCTTGTCGTAGCCGATGTGCGGCGAGAGGGCCGTCACCAGCATCAGCGATCGTCCGAGCAGCTCGGCGATGCGCCCGCGGTCCGGCTCGATGCCCCGGGCGCAGTGCGCGTCGAAGCTGCGCGCGCTGTCGGCGAGCAGGCGGATGCTCTGCAGCAGGTTGTGGATGATGACGGGCTTGCTGACGTTCAACTCGAAGTTCCCCGAGGCGCCGGCGATGGTGACCGTCACGTCGTTCCCCATCACCTGGCAGCACGCCATCGCCAGCGCCTCACATTGCGTGGGGTTGACCTTGCCCGGCATGATCGAACTGCCCGGCTCGTTCTCCGGGATCCGGATTTCACCGAGGCCTGCACGCGGCCCGGACGCGAGCCAGCGCACGTCGTTGGCGATCTTCGTCAGCGCGGCGGCAGCGGTCTTGAGCGCGCCGTGCGCGTGCACCATCGCGTCGTGGGCGGCCAGGGCCTCGAACCTGTTGGGAGCCGTGACAAAGAGCGTGCCCGCCTCTCGCGACAGCGCCTCCGCGACCAGGCGCCCGAAGTCCGGGTGCGTGTTCAGCCCGGTGCCGATCGCCGTCCCGCCGATCGCGAGTTCCCGCAGGTGAGGGAGTGACGCCTCGATGTAGCCGATGGCGTGATCGAGTTGCGCCGCCCAGCCCGACATCTCCTGGCCGAGCGTCATCGGCGTGGCGTCCTGCAGGTGCGTGCGCCCGATCTTCACGACGTCCGAGAAGGCCTGCGCCTTCTGCGCCAGGGTGTCACGCAGCCCGTTCAGCGCGGGAAGCAGCGCGCCCTCGATGGCGCGGACTGCCGCCACGCTCATCGCGGTCGGGAAGACGTCGTTCGACGACTGACCGCGGTTCACGTCGTCGTTCGGGTGGACCAGCCGATCGCGGCCGAGCGGCCCTCCCATCAGGCTGGACGCCCGGTTCGCGAGCACCTCGTTCATGTTCATGTTGGTCTGGGTGCCCGAACCGGTCTGCCAGACCGCGAGCGGGAACTCCGACTCGTGCCGGCCGGCCAGCACTTCGTCGGCCGCCGCCGCAATCGCCCGGGCCTTCCGCTCGTCGAGCGCGCCCAGCTGCAGATTGACGAGCGCCGCCGAGCGCTTCACCAGCGCCAGCGCGAGGATCAACTCGCGCGGCATGCGCTCGGTGGAAATGTCGAAGTGGCGGAGCGCCCGCTGGGTTTGCGCGCCCCAGAGCCGGTCCGACGGCACACTGACGTCGCCGAAGCTGTCGCGCTCGAGTCGTGATCCGCTCATCGGGGCCTCGATTCGGCGGTTTGTCGGCTGGCCGCTCGCCTGCGCTACCCCTGGCGCACCGCCGAGTCGGCCCGCCACTCGTCGAGCAGGCGGGCAGCATTGCTGGCGACGGATTTCAGCTCGGGGGACCACCCGAGGGCGTGGGCGCGCGGGCTGCGCACCACCTGGTCGAGCGCCAGGGCGAGGGCATAGGGGCCGAGCTTCGTCTGGGCTTCTTCGAGAGGCACGCGCCGCACGTCCGGCGTCGGCTTGGTATGCGCCACGATCCCTTCGACGATCTCGTTGACGCGCTCGTCGCTCCCGTCGTTCGCGTGGAAGACGCCGGACGCATCGCCGCGCCGAGCCAGAATCAGATAGAGGTCGGCCAGGTCGCGGTCGTAGACGGTGGGCCAGCGGTTCTCGCCGGTCCCGATGACCCGAACCACGCCGTTGGCGGCGTGAAGGAAGAGGTCGCCGACGATCCCGCGCGACCCGCCGTAGACCAGTCCCGGGCGCACCACGGCCGTCCGCAGCCCGTCGCCCGCCGCCGACAGCACCAGCCGTTCGTGCTCGGGCCGGAAGGCGACGATGGCCGCCGGGTTGAGTGGGGCGTCTTCGGCCGCCGGGGTCGGCGTGTGGCCGAGCACCCAGACGCCAGAGGTGTAGATCAGTGCACTCGGCCGGGCCGGTCCGCCCGTGCGCGCGGCGGCAATCAGCGTTTCAATGGCCAACCGGTCCGTCTCGACCGGATGGGCGCCGTCGAACCCGGTGTGGATGAAGACGTCGTGCTCCTCGGCTGCCGAGCGATACGACGCCGGCACGCGCAGGTCGCCAATCAGCGGCGTGGCGCCCTGGGCCGCCACCTCGGCGGCCTTCTCGGAGTTGCGGACGAGCCCTGTGACCTGGTGCCCCGCCCGCGCGAACGCGTCGAGCACCGCCGTTCCGATGTACCCGCTGGCCCCTGTCAGGAAGACGCGCATCGAGCACATTGTAGCCCACTATAATCAGCCATGCCCCGCGAGACGCTCGTCGACTTCTTCGAGGACCTGTCCGCGAAGGCCGGCGAGTTCCTGGTCTACGACGACGGCTTCAGGACGCGCCGCTACACCTATCGCGACGTGGCGGCCGCCGCCCGCGGCTTCAGTGGCCGCCTGCACGAGGCCGGCCTTCGGAAGGGCGACGCGGTGTTGTTCTGGGCCGAGAACCGGCCCGCGTGGATCGCGGCATTCTGGGGCTGCGTGCTCGCGGGCGTGGTCGTCGTCCCGGTCGACTTTCGCTCGTCGCCCGAGTTCGCGCGGCGCGTCTGCGGCATCGTGCACGCCCGCGTGGCTCTGGTCGGCGACGACGTGACGGCAGCGGACGCCGACGGGCAGACCGGCCTGGGAGCCGAGATCGAGGTCTGGCGCCTGTCACACCTCGACTGGCGCGACCGGCCGAGCGCGCCACCCGTCCCGCTCGAGCGCGACGACGTCGCCGAGATCATCTTCACGTCGGGCGCGACGGCCGAGCCCAAGGGCGTCGTCATCACCCACCGCAACGTGCTCGCGAACATCGTCCCCATCGAGGGCGAGGTGCTGAAGTACCGGCGCTACGGCCGGCCGTTCTTCCCGCTGCGGTTCCTGAACCTGCTGCCGCTCAGCCACATGTTCGGCCAGGCGATGGCCACGTTCATCCCGCCGATGCTGCCCGGGACAGTCATCTTCATGCGCGGCTTCAACCCGGCCGACATCGTCTTCCAGGTGAAGACGCGCCGCGTGTCGGTGCTGGTGTCGGTACCGAAGATCCTGGACGTCGTGGCCGAGCATGTCAGGCGCACCATTCCCGGCGTCGAGCACGCCCCGCCCGGGCGCGAGCACGTCGCGCGCCGATGGTGGCGGTACCGTGCGGTGCACCGCGCGTTCGGCCTGAAGTTCTGGGCGGCCGTCGTCGGCGCGGCGCCGCTCGAGCCCGCGCTCGAGGAGTTCTGGTCGCGCCTCGGATTCCTGGTCATCCAGGGCTACGGCCTCACCGAGACGGCGCCCATCGTCAGCCTGAACCATCCGTTCTCGGCGCGTAAAGGGTCGGTGGGCAAGGCGCTTCCAGGCGTCGAGGTCAGGATCGCGCCGGACGGCGAAATCCTCGTGCGCGGCGACAACGTGACGCGCGGCTACTACGGCGCCGGACAGGAGGCCTCAGAGGCGTTCGAGGCCGGGTGGCTTCACACGGGCGACATCGGCGAGCTCGACGCCGGCGGCCAGCTGTTCGTCAGGGGCCGCAAGAAGGAGGTGATCGTCACGCCCGAGGGGCTGAACGTCTTTCCCGAAGACGTCGAGCGCGTGCTTGCCGGGCAGCCGGGCGTCGTCGACTGCGCCGTCGTCGGCCTGGCGCAAGGCGGGGAGGAACGCGTCCACGCGGTGGTGGTCGTGGACCCGGGGACCGACACCGCACCGATCGTCCGCGCGGTCAACGCGCGGCTCGCCGACCACCAGCGGATCCGCGGCATCTCGGTGTGGCCCTCCGCGGAACTGCCGCGCACCGAGGGAACGAGGAAGCTCAAGCGGCGAGAGGTGAAGCGCTGGGTCGAGACGGGAGTGGCGCCGCCGCGCGCGCCATCCGCCGGCCAGCCGTTGGACGCGCTGCTCGCGCGCTTCGCCGGCGATCGGCCGCTTCGGCCCGAGACGACGATCGAGGAGCTGGGGCTCAGTTCGCTCGAGCGCGTGGAGCTGATGGTGGCGCTCGAGGAGCGGGCCGAGACCCGGATCGACGAGGGCCGGTTCGCCGAGGCGCGAAGCGTCGCCGACCTGCGGGCCCTCGTGAGCGCGGAACCGGGGACGGCTCGCGACGGCGGCGAGGCGGCGGCCGAGTGGGTCATGCCGGCCTGGAACCGAGGCCGCCTGGTCCGCGTGTTCCGCACGGCGAGCCTCGTCGCCTGGGTGCTGCCGCTCGCGAGGTGCTTCGCCCGGATTCGCGCGGAGGGGCTGGAGCACCTGGCCGCGGTCGACGGCCCGGTGGTGTTCGCGTCGAACCACCAGAGCCACATGGACACGCCGGTGATCCTCGCGGCCCTGCCGGGGCGCCATCGCCGGCACGTCGCGGTCGCCATGGCCAAGGAGTTCTTCGACGCGCACTTTCACCCCGCCGGCCACTCGCGGCGCGAGCGCTTCACGGCCGGGACGTTCTACGTCCTGGCCGCGCTGTTCTTCAACGCATTCCCCCTGCCCCAGCGCGAGGCCGGCGCCCGCCGGACCCTCCGCTACATCGGCGACCTCGTCAGCGCGGGCTGGTCCGTTCTGATCTTCCCGGAGGGCAGGCGCACGGAAGCCGGAGAGATCAGCGAGTTCAAGCCCGGCGTGGGCATGATCGGGTCCCGCCTGGGCGTGCCCGTGGTCCCGGTCCGGCTCGAAGGCGTCGACCGCGTGCTGCACTCGTCCTGGAAGATGGCGCGCCGCGGAAAGGTCCGTGTGGCGTTCGGGCCGCCGCTGATGCTCGACGGTGAGGACTACGCGAAGCTCGCCGGCCGGGTCGAGGCCGCCGTGCGTGGTCTCTGAGAGAGGGGCCGACCGAGGGCCGGACGAAGCGAGGGCTGAATCGTTTGCCCGCGCGTCACCCGTATGGCACAATGCTTGATCTCGGGTGTGGATCGCTGTTTGCTTGCCGGGCCGGCAGAGGAAGAGGGCGCGTTGCCGTTGAATGATGACTTCGTCGTGGACCGTTCGTTCGTGACCTCGGACTCCGCTACCCCGGGCCTTGCCGAAGCGCCCGCGCCGGGCGCCGCGGCGGTCGAGCGCTTCCGGGCCTGCCGCTGGCGCCGGCCCGCCGAAGACGGCACGCCGGACTGCTGTGCCCACCGCGACGTCCTGCCACTCACCGGCGCGAACGGATTCGACGCGTCCGCCTGGTGCCCCGACTGCGGCTTCTACAAGCTCCGCCGGACCCCGAAGAAGCGCGACGACTGGGACGCCCGGGTACCTGACCCCGGCAGCGCGCCTGCCCGACCATCACTCCCCGAACTCGCTGGCCAGTTGCACCCACTCGCCGTCCGGCGCCAGCTCCTTGTAGCGTCTCCAGTGGCGCCTCGCCTGCTGCGAGCGCCCGAGCTTCTCGAGGGTCACCGCCAGGTAGAAGTGCGCCTCGGCGTAGTCGGGGTTGAGCCGCAGCGCCGCCTCGTAGGCCGCGCGTGCCTCGTCGAGCCGCCCGAGGTCGTGGTACACGTTGCCCATGTTGAAGCGGGCCTCGAACACGGAGGGGTCGATGCCGATCGCCCGCTCGTAGAGCGCCTCGGCCTCGGGCAGGTGTTCCTGGGAGTAGTGAAGATTGGCGAGGTTGATGATGGCCGGGACCAGGCTGGGATCGACCTCGAGCGCCCGCCGGTAGGCGCGGCTGGCGGCCGCCTGCTTCCGCGGGTCGCCGTCGTCGAGCGCGGACGCGGACCTGAAGAACTCCTCGGCCACCGCCGGGTCGGCCTCCGGCCGCCCCGGGTGCGGCACGGGCGCCCGCGCCAGGTGGATGATCTTGGCCGGCTCGGCCTCCAGCCAGAACTCGAAGCTCAGCTGCCCTTCGCGCGACGACTGCAGCGAGCGCAGGACGGCGCGGAACGGCGCGCCGCGCTCGAGCTCGGCGTGCGCCTGGCGAATCACGGTCAGGTCGGCGAACGAGAAGTAGGTCTCGGCGTCGGTGCGAAGGGCCGGGCCGATCAGGTTCCACTTCTGCAGGTAGCGCAGGTGGTCCTCGCGCAGGAGCGGATACATCGCGAGGATCGCCTGCAGCGTGTACCACTGCTGCCGCAGGGTCGACGGCGACGGCACGCCGGCCAGCCGGCAGAAGTCCTCTTCTGCGAGGATCCGGACGCGGCCGGGCTCGCGCGCGTTGATGGCTCGCGCCCGACGGATCTTCTGGTTCTTCCCCTCGTCCGCCTCCGCAGGTGCGCCGTTCTCCCCGGCGCCGGCCGCCAGCGCCGCTCCGACGACGAGCACCGTCGTGCGTGCGCTGACCTCGTCGACGACCGTGCCGCCGAGCCGCGCGACCAGCACCCGGGCGTCCTTGCGGTTGATCGACGACAGGCGGCCGCTGAACGCCACCGACTGGCCTGCGAGCGGCGACGGGGCGGAGTCAGCTGGAGGGGCACTCACGGGCGCTACGATGTCGCAGCGGTCCGGGAAAGTCAACGGCGCGTTCCCTGCGGGCCGGCGGCGCCCCGCTTTCGCCTTGACTCCGGGGCCAGCGCGGCCATAATCAGCGCATCATCCGCCCGCTCCCGGAGGAGACGCCACCATGCTGATTTTCGCCGCGATCGGGGCCTTCGGACTGCTCTTCCTCCTCGTCATGCTGTTCTTCGGCGGCGGCCACGACTTCCACGCGGACATGGACGGCGGCCACGACGTCTCGCACGCCGGCGGCGGCGAAGGCGGGCCGTCGATCTTCAGTTCCCGGATCATCGCCTCGTTCATCTCGGCGTTCGGCTTCGGAGGGACGATCGGCAGGTATCTCGAGTTCGGGTATCCCGCCTCGTCGGCTGTCGGAATCGTGTCGGGCGTCGTCCTCGCGTCGGTCGTCTTCAAGTTCGCCGAGATCCTCTACTCGCAGCAGGCGTCGAGCGAAGTGAAGATGACGAGCCTCGTCGGCATGACGGCCGAGGTGGCGATTGCCATCCCCGAGGGACACCTCGGCCAGGTCTCGCTTTCGGCCGCCGGCGAGCGATCGATGCACATCGCGCGGTCCCGCGACGGGAAGGCCATTCCACAGGGCACCTCGGTCGTCATCCGCGAGCTCCGGGGTGACTACGTCGTGGTCGAACGGCAGTAGGAGGAGTCAGCCATGTCTGGTCTCATGGGCCTCATACAAGCGAGCGTGGGAGCGTTCATCGTGGCGATGGCCCTGATGCTCCTCCTGGTCGTCATCTTCGCCGCGATGGCGCTGTACGCGCGGAACTACATCAAGGTCCCGCCGTCCGAGGTCGCGATTTTCTACGGACGCAAGCACACGCTCATCGACGAGAAGGGCGTCAAGTCGACCGTCGGCTTCCGCGTCGTCCGGGGAGGTGCGGCGCTCCTGATCCCGATCGTCGAGAAGGTCGCCTACCTCTCGCTGAACATCATTTCGATCCCCCTGAAGATCCAGCGGGCCTACACCAAGGAGGGCGTGCCCGTGACGGTCGAGGCGGTCGCGAACGTGAAGATCGCGGGCGACGACGTCTCGCTCCGGGCCGCCGCCGAGCGGTTCCTCGGGATGACGACCGAGGAGATCAAGAGCGTGATCTTCCAGACGCTCGAAGGCCATCTGCGCGCGATCCTCGGCACGCTGACGGTCGAGGAGATCAACGCCGACCGGTCGGCGTTCGCGCAGAAGATGACCGACGAGGCCGCCGTCGACCTGAAGAAGATGGGCGTCAACATCGACATCCTGACGATCCAGCAGATCTCGGACGAGCAGGGCTACCTGGACGCCCTCGGGAAGAAGCGGACGGCGGAGGTGAAGCGCGACGCGGTCATCGGCGAGGCGCTCGCGCAGCGCGACGCGATGATCCAGTCGGCGAAGGCCGACCAGGAAGGGAAGACGAAGCGCTACGAGGCCGATGTCACCATCGCCCAGTCCCTGCGCGACAAGGAGATGAAGCAGGCGGAGTTCAACGCCGCCGTCCAGGCGAAGACCGCCGAGGCCGCGCAGGCCGGGCCGCTCGCCACGGCGACCGCCCGCCAGCGCGTGACCGAGCAGGAGACGCGCATCGAGCAGGTGCGCAAGCAGCAGGAAGTGCTGGTGCAGGAGCAGGAGGCGGCGCGCAAGGAGAAGGAACTCCTCGCGACGGTGATCCGGCCCGCGGAGGCGCAGCGGCTGGCGGCGGTCGTCCAGGCGGAAGGCGAGAAGCAGGCGACGGTCATCAAGGCCGAAGGGGCCAAGCAGGCGACGGTCATCAAGGCCGAGGCGACGCAGAAGGAACTCGAGTACCGAGGGCGCCGGCGAGGCGTCGAAGATCGAGAAGGTCGGGCGCGCCGAGGCGGCGAAGGTGCTGGCGATCGGCGAGGCCGAGGCCGAGGTCGTGAAGAAGAAACTCCTCGCCGAGGCGGAGGGCCTGCAGAAGAAGGCCGAAGCGTGGAAGAACTTCAACGAGGCGGCCGTCCTCAACATGATTGTCGAGAAGATGCCCGAGTTGGCGCAGGCCTTCGCCACCCAGCTGGCCGGCATCGACAAGATCAACATCATCGACATGGGCACGAGCGGGGACAAGTCGGGAGGCGTCGGCCGCGTGATGGGCACCGTCGGCGGCGGCATGACCGCGATGCTGGCCATGCTCAAGGACCAGTTCGGCATCGACGTCGCCCGGCTCGTGGCGGCGAAGACCGACGTCGCCGCCGCGAAGGCCGAGGCGGGCGGGGCCGGCCGGCCCCCCGCGAAGTGAGAGGCGGACCGCCATGGCCGACAGCGTCGTGTTCCAGAGCGCCGAACCGTGGGACGGCGAGCGTCCTCAGACGCTCGTCATCTCCTGCGTCGACGGGCGCTGGCGCCCGTTCATCCAGGAGTTCCTCGACCGGGGGCTGGGGATCTCGCCCCACACCGACTTCATGGCCGTGCCCGGCGGCGTGGAGCCGCTGACGCTCGTCGACCTCATCCCGAAGGACTTCAACTTCTTCCGGCGGCGGATCGAGTCGCTCGTCGCCGGCCATGGCACGCGCCGCATCGTGTGCATCGCGCACCAGGACTGCTCGTGGTACGCCGAGCGGAAGATCGGGCCGATCACGATCGACCTCCAGGACCGCCAGCTGAAGGACCTGCGACGCGCGGCGGCCTGGATGCGCGAGACGTTCCCGAACCTGCGCGTCGAGACCTACTTCGCGCGACGGCTCGCGGTCCCCGGCGGGCCCGAGAAGGTTGTGTTCGACGCGGTGTAGAATCACGCGATGCTGCTCGCAGGCGACGTCGGCGGGACCAAGGCGCTCGTCGGCCTCTTCGTGGACGGCCCCGTGCGGCCGAGACTGGTCGACGCCCGGACGTTCGCGACACGCGACCACGCGGGCCTCGAGGAGGTCATCGAGGCGTTCCTCGGCGCCCAGCCGTCGCCGGTGCCCCGGCTCGCCGCCGCCAGCTTCGGCGTTGCCGGGCCCATCATCAACCAGGTGGCCCATCTCACCAACGTCGCGTGGGTCGTGGACGCCGCGCGGATCGCCTCCCGTTTCGCCATCTCGAGCGTCACGCTCCTCAACGACCTCCAGGCCATGGCGTACTCCGTCCCGGTGCTGGAGCCCGGCGAGCTGGCGGTCGTGCAGGAAGGCCGCGCCGAGCCCACGGGGAACGCGGCGCTGATCGCCGCCGGCACCGGCCTTGGCGAGGCGCTGCTCCACAACGTGGACGGGAGGTTCATCCCCTCGCCGACCGAGGGCGGCCACGCCGATTTCGCCCCGCGCACGGCGGACGAGATGGCGCTGCTCGAGCACCTGGTGTCGCGCTTCGGCCGCGCCGACTACGAACGCGTGATCTCGGGCCCTGGGCTGACCAACATTCACCGGTTCACGCACCCGCACGGGTGTGCCGCCGGCGGCATCGAGGCCGGCCAAGCCGCGCCGCCGGCGCTCGTCTCGGCGGCGGCGCTCGGGCGCCGTTGCCCGGCGTGCGTCCGCGCACTGGAGCTGTTCGTGTCGGTCTACGGCGCAGAGGCCGGCAACCTGGCGCTCCGTTCGGTGGCGACGGCCGGCGTCTTCGTCGGCGGCGGCATCGCGCCCAAGATCCTGCCGGCACTCCTGGACGGCCGCTTCATCGAAGCGTTCCGCGCGAAGGGGCCGATGGAGGGGCTCCTGTCCCGCGTGCCCGTCTCGGTGATCCTCAACGATCACGCGGCGCTGCTGGGCGCCGCCGTGCACGCCGGCCTGCGCGCGGCGTGAACGGCCTCGACGTCATAGCCGACACAGGGGACATTTCTAACGAGCGAAGCGCGGGGATGTTTCCAACGAGCGTCAACGCCGTTGTCGTTTGCACTGGACCTCGGGACCGCGCTTCGGTACACTTCTGCCTCTCTACCGATCCCATCGCAGCAAAGGAGACGCACGATGACCGATCCCACTCCGGCGAGCGCGCCCTCGGGAAACAGAACGATCATGATCGTCCTGTCCTACCTGGGTCTGCTGGCGCTGATTCCGCTCCTGGTCGAGAAGAACGACAAGGAAGTCCAGTGGCACGCCAAGCACGGCCTGGTGCTCCTGGTGGCCGAGGTCGCGATCTTCATCGCGTATTGGATTCTGATGATGATCGTGACCAACATCCCTGGCCTCGGGTGCATCGCCGGGCTCGTCGGCGGGCTCCTCTGGTTCGTGGTCGTCATCGGCATCCTGGTGATTCACATCATGTGCATCGTCAAGGGCGTCAACGGCCAGCGCTTCACGCTGCCCTACGTCAGCGAGTACGCCGACAAGTTCTAGCGTCGGCCAGGACCCCGAGCGGGAGGGCGGCTGCGGCCGCTCTCCCGTCCGGCCCGCGGCGCGTCGGGACGATGACCGGCTGGGAGCGACATGAAGGCACCAGACTCGCCGGGCGGCGTTCACGGCCAGCCGAGCAGCCGCTCGATCATGCTGGTGCTCGCCTACCTGCCCCCCTTCGCCGTCATCCCGCTGCTCGTCGAGAAGGACGACCCGGACCTCCAGTGGCACGCCAAGCACGGCATCGTGCTGATGACGGCGGAGATGCTGCTGCTGCTCGGCCTGGTGGTCGTCGCCCTGATCCTCGGCCTTATGACGGCCGGCTTCGGCTGCGTCCTGCTGGCGCTCGTACCCATCCCGTTTCTGGCGTTTCTCGTGATGCACATCGTCGCCGTCGTGAGGGCGTTCGGCGGCAGGCGGCTGATCATCCCGGTCGTCAGCGAGTACGCCGACAGGTTCTAGCGAGGCGCGGCCCCTGTGAGAATCCGAATCCGCCCGCTCGCTGCAGCCGCGCTTCTGTGCCTGGCGGCCGGCGGCGTGCTGGGCTGGGATTTGTCGCGTCCGCCCGGGCGCCAGTTGACGACGCGTGCGGCGGTGTCGGCCATCCGCTGGTACCAGGGCGCGCTCTCGGGGCGCCTCGGGGTCCGCTGCCGATTCACGCCGACCTGCAGCAACTACGCGCTCGCGGTGCTCGGGCGCCACGGCGCCGTGCGCGGCGGGTGGCTCACGGCGAAACGTCTGGTTCGCTGCGGCCCGTGGACGCCGATGGGAACGGTGGATTCACCGGAGTAGGGTGGGGCCGAAGCCCCGCCAGGCGACCCCGAAGGGTCGGCCTACGCGGTGGCCCCGTCGTGTTCGAACAGAGGTTTCGACTGCTCGTGGAGCAGCGACCACAGCGCGTAGATGCCGAGGCCCGTGCCGAAGGGGATGAGTACCAGGTCCACGGCCGCGAGCACGATGGCGAACGCGCGTGCCCACTCGCGGAAACGGCGAAGCCGCGTGCCGATCCATATGTGGACCGCGCCGAACACGATGCCGACGGCGGCCAGCACGAAGAACACCGCGGCCACGATGCCGGCCGCCACTTTCCCGCTGGCAGTCGCCGGCGCCGCGGCCCCGATGGCGGTGGCCGCAATCCCGGTCGACAGCAGCGAGACGCTGAGCAGCAGGCTCATCCCGCCCCACAGGACGAAGAGCAGGCCGACCAGGTCCACGTGTCTTCGCATGGTAAGTCGCGGGAGCTACGATAGGGGCGTTGCGCGAGCCTTGTCAAGGCCGGTGGCGGGTGGTACCATCCCGCCCGGACACCTTATGCCGTTGCTTCCTGAGACCAAGGACTGCCCCCAGTGCGGTGAGAAGATGCGCCGCAAGGACATGGATCTCGTCGACTACGTCCCGGGTACCTCCGAAGCCAAGAAGCGTCGGGTCAGCGAGTGGATTTGCCCCGAGTGCGAGTACTTCGAGGAGATTGAGGACGAAGGCAGGAGATGAACCGGGCGGGGCGCCGGACGTCTACTTGGCGCCAAGCGTCAGCAGGACTTCCTTCCGGACGGCCTCTTCGACTTCGTCGAAGGCGAGCGCGGTGTCGCACTCGTCACAGAGCATCTCGAGAACGGCGGGCCGGGTTTCCTCGGTGACGTCCACCTGCGCGTCCTCCAGGCGGACGACGTGCATCTGCAGCGTCTTCACCAGGAAATTCCGGGCATTGCCGCACGTCGGACAGGTCAACGCCATGACAGGGCTCCTTCTGCCGGTTCCTTCGACATCGAGCGGATCGAGGAATTGTACGGAATCCGACCCTGACGAAGCAATCACGATCTTCTCCGCCGTCGCGAATTGACGCGGACCTGGAGGGAATCCCCACATGAACCGGCAGATCACGTTCGAGATTCACAGCGAGGCCCGCGGTCCGCATTGGGTTGCCTGGGTGAGCGAACCGGGCCAGAAAGGCCCGTGCCGATCCATCCTGCTCGTGGGCGCGTCGCGCGAGGAAGCCGAGACGAGGGCGCGCGACTGGAGTGCGACGCTGCCGGCTCAGATGGAGACGTCGTCTCCGTCCTCGTAGCCGAAGGCGTCGAAGGACCCGCCCAGGCGGATGACCTTGTTGGCGCGGTGCGGCGCGTACGCGCAGTGGGGCCCCTTCGCCTCGATCGAGACGACCATGACGCGCGACGGTTTGACGCTCTGAATCGCCACGACGCACCCGCACGGCAGCCGCTCCAGCATCTCCAGCTGGAGCTGGTCGCCCTGCGGCGCCGCGCGATGACGTCTGCTCTCGCCCGCGATCATGACAGCGTGACCCCCTCCCGGCTTCTGAGTTCTCAGTTCTGAGTTCTGAGTTCTGAGTCCTACGCTTCTCGTCTGTTTAGACGCTCGCCTCCCTGATCCGGTTGCATCAATTCGTCCCGGCGGCGGTTTCGTCCTCTTCCAGGTACACGAGCCGCCCGTCGACCGCCAGCCCCGGGAACAGGCCTCGGGCAGCGCGGACGTACAGATCGAGCTGGTGCCGGTGCCAGTCGTGGCGCCTGCCGGTCTTCAGTTCGAGGACCGTGACCGTCCCGCCAGGCCGGCGTGCGAGGCAGTCGATGCTGCCCCGAACGACGACGGGCTGTCCCTCGGCGGCGTCGGCGCCCGGCGGGCGAAGCCGCAGCGAGAACGGCACCTCGGTACTCGCACGCGGCCTCGTCGATGACGCCGGCGATGTCGGCCCGGCGCCGCAGGCGGAGAAATGCGTCGACGGCGGCAGCCGCGACGTCCGCACCGCCCTGGCCGCCACCCTCTTCCCTCCCGGCCGCGAGCGAGCGCGCGCGCTCCGTCAGGGCGCGCGCGTCGGGGTCCGCGGTCAGCCGGCTGGCCTGGAACAGGCGATGGACGATGGTGCCGACGAGCGCGGGATCGGGACCCGCGGGTCGGCCGACCGGCGCGTCCGGCTCCTCGACGCCCCCCGATACCAGCGACCTTGCGTATGCCGCCGCGCCCACGTGTGTGGCACCGATCAGATTGGTCACGCGCTCCGCGTCGACGGCAGCTGGCGTTGGCGGGCACGGACCGGCGCCGCCCGCTTCGAGCGATGACGCGCCGCCACCGGCGTCCGCCCGGGCCACCCCAAGGACGTGCGCCGCGCCCTTCTCCGGCCGCCACTCGACCGACGCGGCGCCGGTCGCCGCCTGCGCGAACGCGTCCTTGAGCGAGGCGGGCAGCACCTCGCCAAGGCTTCCCGCCCTGGCCTGGAAGCGCCCGTCCTTGAGCACGGCACCCAGGTACAGGCGCTCGCGCGCGCGGGTGACCGCAACGTACAGCAACCGCTTGGTCTCCTCGCGCTCGCGCTCGCGCACGGCCTCGTCGGCCTCGGGCAGGCTTCCGCCGACAGAGATGATTGGCGGCCCGCCCGCGCCGGCCTGAACGATGACGATCGGGTCGCCGTGGCCGCCGGTGCCCCGGGTCAGGTTCGTCACGAACACGATCGGGAACTCGAGCCCCTTCGCCGCGTGAACGGTCATCAGGTTCACGGAGTCGAGCGCGTCCACCACGGCGTTCGACTCGTCGCCCGCCGACAGCCTGTCCAGATGGTCCGCCACTCGCGCCATCGTGGCGTAGCCCCGGTTCTGCACCCGGCGGGTCATGGCGCGGATCTTCTTCAGGTTCTCGCGCGCCTGGACGATGCGAGGGCCGCCGAGCTCGAACGCGTAGGCGGCCTCGGCGACGATGCGGTCGAGGAGCTCCGACGGCGGCACGCGGTCCACGAGCGGCAGCCACTCGGTGAGCGACGCGCGCAGCCGGTCGAGCACGCCGCGGTCTTCCGCCGACAGGCCGTCGGGCGGCGGCTCCGCGCCCGACAGCACGGCCTCCGGCCCGGGCGCGAGCAGCCGGACGCCACGGTCCGACAGCCGGACGAACCTGGATCGCAGCAGCGCCGCGGCACAGAGCGGCGACGAGGGCTGCGCCAGGTACCGGAGCAGCGCCACCAGGTCCTTCACTTCGTCGGCGTCGAAGAAGCCGAGGCCTTTGTAGACGTAGGTCGGGATCCCTCGCGACTCGAGCGCCGACTCGATCTCGCGATGGCTCGCCCGCGACCTGAACAGGATCGCGATGTCGCCCGGGCGGACGGGCCTCGGCAGGCCGGTCTGGCGATCGCGCACCTCGCCTTCGGCGACCAGCCTCGCGACCTCGGCCGCGACGATCGCCGCTGTCGACGCGGTGTCGGCCGCGGCCACCAGGTGGAGCCGGCCGCCTCGCTGTGCGGGCGCCTCCTCGGGGAACCGATCGCGCGCCGTGAACCTGAAGGCGTCCGCGCGCGGCACCGACGTGTCGATCGACGAGAACAGGTCGTTGGTGAACGCGAGGAGCTCGGGCATGGCCCGGTAGCTGCGGGCAATCGACCGCCGGACCCTGCCGTCCGGCCTGAGCGCCGACACGTGGCGGCGCGCGCGGCCGAGCATCCGCACGTCGGCGTCGCGGAACGCGTAGATCGACTGCTTGCGGTCGCCGACGATGAAGATCGAGGGCTGCAGGGGCCCGCCGTGGGCGAGCCCGACGCCTTCGCCCCACGCCGCAATCAGCCGCTCGATCAGGCGCCACTGCGACGGGTTCGTGTCCTGGAACTCGTCCACCAGCACGTGGTGGTACCGGGCTTCCAGCCGGTACCGGCTGCGCGCGAACTCGTCCATCCGCAGGAGCAGGCGAAGCGTCCTGGACAACCCCTCGGTGAAGTCCACCGACGCCTGCGCGTCGAGCGCCCGCCGGTAGCGCGAGCGGGCGACCCGGAACAGCCGGCTCATCGCCCCGACCAGCGCGCCGTTCAGGTTCCGCTCGAACTCGGCCATCGCGTCTGCGACGTGCGGCGCCGCGGCCGCCAGCGCACGCGAGTGCCGGGTCCACCCGGCCGCGTCACGGCAGTGCCGCTTCAGATAGCGGCGCGCGAGCCTGGCCCGCGCCGCGCCGTCGTCCTTCAGGAAATACCGCGACACGCGGTCAACGACGGCCCGGGCGACCTCAGGGCCACCCGGCCGCCCGCCCGCGTCCGCAGGCCCTCCGCCGAACCCTGCGGCCAGCGCACGGAGGTCGGCCGTCACCAGATTGTATGAACCGTGTGCCGACGGTCCATCCGCGATGAACGCCTCGAGGCCTCCATCGAGCGACGCCAGCACGCCCTGCAGGCGCGCGACGACGCGGGAAAGCGCGTGGGAGGGTGACGGCCCGGCCGTTCCCGACAGGTAGCGGCGGATGGCCGGTCCCGCCGAGAGGCGGCGGCCGACCAGCGCCTCGAGCCCCCGTCTCACCCGTCGCTCGCCAAGCGTTGCCAGCAACAGCCCCACGTCCTCGGCCGACGCCATCCGACGCGCCGCGCCGAGGGCGCCGTCGATCGCCTCCTCGGTCAGGCGCGGGGTGACCGTCTCGTCCGCGATGTCGAACCCCGGGTCGAGATCGGCCTCGAGCGGGAACTCGCGCAGCAGCGCGAAACAGAATGCGTCGATCGTGCTGATGGAGATGTCGGCCAGACGCTCGCGCAGGGCCGTCCAGCTGGCCTCGTCGGCGTCGGACTGGCCCGCCCGCGCGCGAAGGTCGTGGACGATCCGCTCGCGCATCTCGGCCGCGGCCTTCCGCGTGAACGTGATGGCCAGGATGTTGGCCGGATCGACGCCGGCCCGCAGCAGGTTGATGTACCGGGTGACGAGGACGTGCGTCTTGCCCGTGCCGGCAGACGCCTCGAGCACGACGTTGCGGGCCGGATCGACCGCAAACTCGCGCGCCGCCCTGTCGCGGCCGATGAGCGCCTCCATCTCACTCGCCATCGACGTAGTCCTTCCGGCACACGGTGGCGTAGGGGCAGTAGCCGCAGAGGCGCGTGGACACCGGACGAGGCGGGAACGAGCCCCGCTCGATCCGGGCGATCGCGTCGAGCAGGCGCTGCTGGCCGTCGGCCAGCACCTCGGCCGCCCCCGCCCCATCGTCGATGACGAGATGGACGGGCTTCCGTTCGCCGAACGCGAGGTAGCCCGCGTCCGCCACCGGCCAGTCCCCGCCGCGCGCGCGCTGCAGCTGCTGTTGGACGCACACGGCGTAGATGGGCAGCTGGATGGTCTCGGCCGGGGCGGGGGCGCGCCCGTTCTTGTAGTCGACCAGCCGGAAGCGCCCGTCCTCGAGCAGGTCGACGCGATCCGCCTTCCCCCGCAGCCGGACGGTTCGGGACTCTCCGCCGGCGGCAATCGTGAACTCGCCGCGCACATCGGTACTCGAGCAGCCGTTCGCGGACGGGCATCGCGCGCTCGGCCTCGGCGGCCAGAACGACCTCGCCGATTCCCGGCGCGCCGACCGAGCCGAGCAGCCGCATCCGCTGAACCGCCGCCTCCGAGGCCGGCAGACCGAGGAGCGCCTCTTCCGCCACGGCGGCGAAGCGCGACCGCGCGTCGGGCAGGAGGTTCGCGGTGACCGCGCCGCGGCCGGCCGCCTGCCACGACTCGAAGAACGCCCGAAGGACGCCGTGGACGAACTCCCCCTCCGCGCGCGGCGTCAGCGACGGTTCGTCGGTCAGCTCTTCGGGCAGCTCGAGAACCGTGCCCGCGAAGTACTTGAACGGGCACTGCAGGAACCGATCGATGGCGGTCACCGTGTGCGCCGCGGGCGGGACCGGGCCGGCGTCGCCGTGGAACTCCGGGCGCGCGGCGGGCGACCGCCCGCGCCTGACCGCGAGCCAGGCGGACGCGGCGGGCGGCAGGGCCGTGTCGGCGGGCGGCGCGGCAGACAGCCCCTCGTCCGCGAACACGATCGCCCGCGGAGACTCGACGCGATCCACCTCGAGCCGGGCGCGCGGGATCTCGTCGACGAGCGGCGACGGCCCGACGATCGAATCGTCTTCGAGGGTGAAGGTGGACACCGACACCTGTTCGCTCGGCAGCGTGAGCAGGTCGAGAAACGCGGCCCGGACGCCAGCCTGCCTCTCGGCCTCGGACGGCCAGCCGAGCTCGGAGAGGAGAAACGCCGGGTAGAAGATGTTGCGCGACGAGCGCTCGGGCCAGTCGCCCTCGGCGAGGCCCACGAGATGCAGGACGTCGAACGCGCCGAAGCGCGCGGCCTGCGCGTCGGCCAGGTGGACGCCGCGTGTTCCCCGGCGCGGCGAGAACGTCTGCGACTCGATCCACCGCCGGAGGGTCGCGGCCACGTCGGTGAAACGCGCGAGCGGATCGTCGAACGCGACGGCAGCCTGTCGAAGCTCGTCGAGCGCCGACAGCACCGCACCGCGTGCGCGCAGGTGCCGCGACGCGAGCGCGGCGTCGCGAACGGCCATGCGCTGGTGGGCCTGGAGGAACGCGAGCAGCCGCCCCGCGTGCGCCGACACGCGATCGACGCCGCCGAACGGCTCGAGCGCCAGCGCCAGCGCCGCGGCCGCCCGGGCGGCGGTGGCGCCGCCCCCCGTCCACTCCTCCGCCAGACGCAGCAGCACCCGAGGGTCGCCGAGGTAGCGGGCCTCCACCAGTCCCCGGTCGAGAGCGTCGACATCGGCCGCCGACGGCCTCTCTCCCGCGGGATTGGCCTCGATGTGGGGCGACCGCATCAGGGCGACGAGCGCGGCCCGCGAGCAGCGCGACTCCACCGCCGCGCACACGAGGTCGAGGACGGCCGCCATCGGTTCGGCGGCCAGCGGCAGCGCGTCGGCAGCCTGGTATTCGATGCCGGCCCCGTCGAACACCGTCGTGGCCAGGTAGACGTAGGGCAGCGGCCTCCTGAAGACGACGGCCGTCCTGTCGAGAGCGCGGAGCGGGCCGGGCTGCCGCGCCGACAACCTGATGCGGCGGGCCAGCCCGCGCAGCTCCTCCTCGCGGTCGCGGCTCGTGAAGTGGAGCCGCTCCGCGTCGTCGACGGGCGCCGCCAGCCTGGCCGACGCCGGAAGCCACGCGGCCTCGGTCTCGTCGAAGTCGACGATCAGGTTGCGGAGCCGCTGGTGCAGCCCGGACGCCAGCTGGCGCTCGGTGGCCACGATGTCGATCGCCGCGACGCCCGGAAGCCTGGTCATCAGGTCGAAATCGGCGGGCGAAAGCCCACCGGACGGCTCGGCCGTCAGATTGCCGACGGCGACGACGATGTGGGTGAACCCGGGTGCGGCGTCCGGCTCGAGCAGCCGCCGGCGGAGCGCCCCTTCGTCGAGCGCGCCCGTGGCGGCGACGCGTGTTTCGAACGCGCGGAATGCGGCCGCCAGGAATCGTGTCTGGCCGAGCAGCCGCCGCGCCCCTCGGTCGAGCTCGGCGTCGCGCTCCAACTCGCTCGAGACGTTCCGCTCGAACGCCTCGACCGTCCGCTGCCGGCAGCCGAGTGCGTCGTAGAACGCGAGCATCTCGGCGATCAACCCCGGGCGAAGGCGGAACGGCGGCACAGCGCCCGACTCGATGGCGTCGCGCGCCGCCGCACCGAGGATGACTTCCCGTTCGAGCGGCGTCAGTCGGCGAGCGGCAAGCCCGGCGCGCTCGTGCATGCGCTGATACCAGTCCTCCCGCGTCAGCAGGTCCGGAAGCGCGAGGACCGCATCCTGCGCGCGCGGCGTCTCGCGGAAGCGCAGTTCCTCCAGCGTCTGGCGGAGCAGTTCGGCGGCAGCCCGCGACGGCACGAGGACGACGCGGCTTCGCACGTCGGCGAGGCTGCCGCCGCAGGCCAGGGCGTAGAGGGCGCGGTGCAGGGCGGGCAGCCCGTCGGCGCGAACGAGCCGGGTGACGCGCGGCGTGATCACTGGAGTTCCGGCGGGCGCATGGCCGCGTCGATCTGCCGGCGCGCCTGGGACAGCATCATGATGGAGCCCGCCGCGGCAGACGATGCGTCCCAGGCCATGGCAACGTCCGCCAGAGCGGCGGCGCGCTCGCGCGTGCGCATGGCCTGCTGCCCCAGTTCGGCCGCCGACTGCAGGGTCGCATGCGCCTGTGCGAGATCCGCGGGCGGGCTGATGGTCGCCAGCTCGCGAGCGATCCGCTCGAGGCTTTGAATCAGGCCGGGCAGCGACGACACGGCGGGACCCGCGAGCGACTTGACGTCCTCGAGCCTCGGGCCGAGTCTCGCCAGCCGGCCGATCGGGCCGTCGGTCGCGTGCTGGTAGGCGTGGAAGGCCTCGGCCTTGCGGGCCCACTGGTCGCGGAGCAGGCGAAGCCGCCGGGCGGAGTCCAGTTTCTCCTGGAGCAGCGCCAGCAGGCCGGCCACCTGGTCCTTCCGCCGCTGGCCGAGCGCGCGGTCCCTGGCCTGAAGCTGAGCGGCCGCCTTCTCCACCGCCCTCACGTCGGCGTTCGCGGCGGCGGCGGTGGCCTTCGACACGGTCGCGCGCGACAGGGCGGCGTAGCGCCGCTCGACTTCCAGCTCGGCGTCGAGGGTGGCCTGGGCCGACGCCCGGGTCCTTCGCGCCCAGTTCTTCGGAAGCCGGGAGGCCTTCTCGTCGATCGCGTTGATGGCCGACCGCAGGAGCGTGATCCGCTCGGCGGGCACGTCTGACAACCGGGCGGCGACCAGCACCTGCTCGATCGCCTGGGTCGCCGACGGCTCCGGCAGGAGCGGCATCGTCGGCGGCTCGATGGTGGCGACCAGGTCGAAGTCGAATCGCCGGACGCCGGCCGCGCCGCGCAGTTCGGAAATCGTGCCGGCCAGCAGCGAGAGCATGTCGTTGACGTCGGCCGACCGGTAGCCGTAGTGCTCGAGCGGCCACGCGACGAGCAGCCGGCGGGTCTGCTCGGCGATTCTGAAGGCGCCGTGCCGGGTCCTTGGCGAGCGCGATCTCGTTGAGGGCGCTCGCGACCTGGCCGGTCAGCACGGCGAAATCCGCCTCGGCGCGCGAGGCCACGTACTGCGCGTAGCGCGCGGAGGCGGAGTACTGCTCGGTCGACTCCCAGTTGACCGCCGACGCGGGCAGGTTGACCAGCTGCAGCCGGTCGCCGCGCGCCGGGTCGAGCGGCATCGAGAACACGACGCGGTCGCCGACGCGGGTGAACTCCCCGAACGACACCAGCGCCGTGCCGTCGTTGAGGATGATGCGGAAAAGCGGGGAACTGGCGGCGGTCGGGGGCGGCACGGCCTGTGCGGCCTGTGCGGCCTGTGCCGCTTGCGGCGTCACGGGCTGCGCCGCGGCCTGTGCGGCCGCCGGCGCGGCGGTCTTCGGCGGCGTCTCAGACGCCGCCTGCGGTGCGGCTCCGCTGCTGTCGCCGAGGGCCAGCAGCGCGGCGATCGCGGCGAGACGACAGGCGCGCCGGCTGTTCATGGCGCCTCCAGCGTACGGGTCCGCGACGGCGCCCGTCAAGGAGGACTCGAAGCACCCTGTGGGAATCCTGTGGACCTTCGGTGCAAAACCTGTGGAGAGGCCGACAGCGATTCACTATTTTCTGCAGGTTCGTTCGAAGACCGGCGGGTTGCCCGTTGTGCACGACGGCTTCGTCGGCCCTTTCGCTTGACGGGTACGTGCCGGAGCATAGAATGGTGGCTCGCTCTTTCAGATTGCGCGCCAGTATCGCCATGAAGGTCGTCCGTCGGTTCCAGAAGAGCATTTCCGGCCGCGTCTACCACATCGAAGCGTCGATGCTCGGCGACGATCGGTGGCGGGCGCAGCTTGCCCGCCTGCCCGGCATGCCGACGGCGATGATGCCGTTCTACGGCGAGACGGCGGACGAAGCGGCGCGGCAGCTCTTCGACTGGCTCACGCGGGCCCACCGCGCGATGTCGGGCACGGCGTGACCCCCCCTTTGTTTTGACGAGTGTCGGTGCACTGGGCTACTATAAGAAGTTCCGTCCAGGGTGGGCCTGTAGCGCAGCTGGGAGCGCGCCTGAATGGCATTCAGGAGGTCACCGGTTCGATCCCGGTCAGGTCCACCAAATTCCCATCTCCAAGGTAACCAGTAGGTAACCAGCCAGCCGGAACTGGCCTGCCCAAGACTGCCCTCGGCCGTTGATTACGGCTTGGTGAGGCATTCGCCGTCCGAGTCCCCCGTTTCTGTACTGCCTTCGGCCATCCGGTCCAGACGCCGGACGCTGAGCGTCGCCGGGCTGAGTTCTGCCCCCACCATCACTTCTCCTGTCATAAGTAGGTAGAATGTCGCCGCGTGCCGCCCTGAGCCCGCCTGGCGGCCAGCAGAAGGGAGATTTGTCTGGCAAACGCTCGCAACAACTCCTCTTGCATCAGCGGAAGCTGTGAGCCGTCCGCTGTGGCCAGGCCGTCGCTGGAAGCGCTCATCGCGACGGTCGCCGCCATGCAGTCGAATCGGCCTGCGGAGTCGTCGTAGCGCCTGAGAACCGTCGTCTGCGCCGTTCTCAGGCGAATAGTCCTCGCATCCTCGGAGGTCTACTTATGTTCTCGATCTGGACCAGTTGCTTTCGGCGGTGCTTGAGCCCGGGGCCTTGGAGGATTGCGTTCTTCCTGCCCGTGTTGATGTTTGCGACGCTGGCGCCGGCCCGGACCGCGGCGGGGCAAGACCAGTCGGCGGTGGAGGCGACGGGCCTGAGTCCGTCGCGCGCCTACGTGAGCGTGCTGCCCTGGGAGCGCATCGATGCGTATTCGGGCAGCCTGGTGCTGACGTTCACGGACCTGGTGCTGCCGGGAAACGCCGGATTCGACCTGCGGGTCACGCGGACCTTCAACTCGAAGCGCGGGGCAGGGTGGCGAATCGGGCCGGGGCTCGTGCAGACCGCGGAGGCCCCGACCGCCGGGGGCCACGCGGGTGACTCGCCGACGGTGGTCAGCACCGACGGCGCGGAACACACCACCTTCCGCGCGGCGACCACGTCGTCGGTGTATCGGACGCTGTCCTATGGGGAGTACGACCGGGCGGCCCACCGGCTGTCGCTGCCCGACGGGGTGACCTAGGAGTATGGGTGCCTGTGGAGCCCAGACGCAGGGACCGACAATTACCCGAACGCGCGCTACCCGACGGCGGCCTGGGATACGCACGGGAACTCATTGAGCTTTCAGTACCAGGACGGGACGTGCGGCTCGAATTCAGCGGCTGAGCCCCGGTTGGTGTCGATCACTCAGGACTTGGGCAACGACCAGGTCCGACAGGTGACCTTCACCTACCAAGGCGCCCGCGTACATACGATGACCTACCTCGATCGCACGTGGACCTACACGTGGGACGAGACGGACGATCGGTTGCTGCTGACGGCGACGCCGCCTGTCGGTTCTGGCTGGGAGTACGCCTATGCGGGGCGTCGGGTGAACCAGGTGACGACACCGAACGGCGGCCACGTGCTCTACACGTACGACTACCAGGGGCGGGGCAGCAGCTACGTGGTCACCCAGCGTGACTCGCTCGGCGTGGCGGGCGTGCCGGCCGCGAGTTGGACCTTCGCTTACGGCGGCGGCGCGAGTACCGTCACGAGCCCGCTCAACGTCACGACCTACACGTTCTATGGGGACGGTTCACCGTTCGAGGGGACCCCGCTCAGCAGGACGACGTCCGACGGTACCTCGGACCTGGAGAGCGAGACGCTGACGTGGACCACGGGCGTGGCCGTCGGCCTGAACGAGACGCGGGGCGACCAGACGTACTACGCCTATTCGCCGTTGCCCACCGGGCGGACCATCACGCGCAATGGGCACACATGGTCGACCGCCTCCACGTTTCATTCGGCCAATTTCAACGACTACGGTCAGCCCTACCAGGTCGAGGAGAGCGGCGAGGTCACCCGCACCACCACGTGGACGTTCTGGGACAGCCCCAGCTATTACATCCGAGGCCAGGTGGCGTCCACAACGGTCACCGGCGACGGGACGTCGTTCGCGACGGCGGTGACGCGGGATGCCGACGGGTTCGTGCGCACGAAGACCGTGCACGGCGTGACCACGAGCTACGAGCCGGACGGACGGGGGAACGTAGCGTCAGAAACGGACGCCAACGGCCACACGACGGCCTACACGGTGGCGTGGGGCGCCGTCGCCAGCCTGACGGGCCCCGAGCAAGCCGGCGGGGGCCGCACGCGGGTGATCACCCGGGCGATCAATGCGGACGGGACGACGGCGGCGGAGTCGCGGGGCGGCTACACGTGGACGGTCTCGTACGACGACCTCGGCCGCGAGACGGCGCGAACGCTGCACGAGGGCGGTGAGACCGGCCGCGTCGTGAACGCCCCGGTCCAGACGGCGTACGACCCGGCCGGCACCTGGGTGACGACGTCGCGAGACGTCTCGTCCACGACCACGAGCCTCGACGGCGTGGGGCGGCCGACCGGCACGGCGAACGCCGTCGGTGTCCAGACGCGCGTCGCGTATCATGCGTGGGGCGGACGCAGCTACGAGAGCGACCCGTTCACGGGGACGAGCGAGCGGGGCACGACGTTGAGTTACGACGAGATGGGACGGCCGACGGCGCGGACGCACCCGGACCAGACCGCGGTGACCTACGCCTACGGCTATCGCGCGACGGGCGCGGGTCCGCACGGGCCGACCGTGACGATCACGGACGAGCAGGGACACGCCACGACGCAGGTCTGGCAGGCGGCCGGTGATCCGGGCCGGGGGCGGCTGGCGGGTGTCATCGACGCGGCCGGGGAGCTGACCGCCTACAGCTACGATGCGCTCGACACGCTGACCGGCGTAAGCCTGCCGGGCGGCGCCAGCCGGACGTGGGCCTACGACAGTCACCACCATCTGACGAGCGAAACCCATCCGGAGTCGGGGACGGTCTGGTACGGTGTGGACGCGGTCGGGAATGTGACGAGCCGCACGGACGGGGCCGGCACGGTCTTGCACTACACGTATGACGGCGACAACCGGCTGACGGCGATCACGGTGGGCGCGGGCGGCACGGCCGATGACGTGCAGTTGCGCTACGATGGCTGGGGGAACCGCTGGAGCGCGGAGAATGGGTACGTCCAGCGCGAGTTCACATTCGAGGCGAACCGGCTGACGACGGTCGAAGATTACCTGCGGCCGAGCGGCACGGGCGGGTGGCCGACGGCGCCGCTGACGACGGACTACTACTACGACGGCCGCGACAACGTGACGGCGATCCGGTACCCGGCCGGGCCGCGGCGGACGGTGAAGTACGGGTACGACGCGGGCAATCGGATCACCGCCGTGTGGGAGGACGGAGGGCCGACGTACGGGAGCGCCTTCTCCTACGACGCCTCCGGAGCCGTGGCGGGGTACACGGCAGGCAATGGGATCGTCACGACGCTCTCGTACGATGATAGTCACCAGCGGGGCTGGCTCCACGCCATCACCGCGGGGAGCGCGCTCGGACTGACCTACACTTACGACAACGTCGGGAACGTGCAAGGCGTCGCCGGCGCGGCGTCGGGGACGCAGACGTTCGGGTACGACGCGGAGGACCGGCTGACGAGCGCCACGGGGCCGTGGGGCACCGAGGCGTATCAGTACGACGGGGCGGGCAACCGCACGACGCGGACCCGGCAGGGACAGACGACGACCTACCACTATACGAGTCAGCGGCTGACGTCGACGACCGGGGCGGCCGCCGAGGGCTTCGTCTACGACGGGGCCGGGCGGCTGACGCAGGACGGCCGCGGCACGTACGTCTACACGCCGTTCGACCTGCTGACGACGCCGGCGATGACGAGCGGCGTCACTCCCCACTACCGCTACGACGCGGACCAACTACGGACGGTGGTGGAGGTGTCGGGCGAAACGCAGTACCGCTTGCACGGGCCCGGGGGCGTGCTGCTGACGGAGGTGGGGGCGGCGGCCAACGCCGACGTGGTGGACTATATCTATGCGGGGGACCGGGTGCTGGCGGCGATGCACGCGACGACGGCGGTGCTGCAGTCGGACCTGGTGTGGCGGCACGCGCAGTCGGGCATGAACGTGGTGTGGTACATGGAGGGGGCGACCTTTCAGGGGCAGGTGCTGTTGCCGACGGTGAGCGACACGGGGTGGCAGGTGGTGGGGTCGGGGGACTTCAACGGGGACGGCAAGGCCGACCTGGTATGGCGGCACGGGACGACGGGGTCTGACTGCGTCTGGTATCTGGACGGGGTGACGTTCCTGTCGCAGGGCAACCTGCCGATCGTGACGGACACCACGTGGGCCATCGTGGCCGTCGGGGACTTCAACGGCGACGGCCATCCGGACCTGGTCTGGCGGAACAGCGTGTCGGGCATGAACGTGGTGTGGTATTTGAACGACGTGGCATTCCTGGGCCAGGCGCTGCTGCCCACGATCAGCGACCTCGCGTGGCAGATCGCCGGGGCGGCGGACTTCAACGGCGACGGCCATCCGGACCTGGTCTGGCGCAACACCACGACGGGGTCCAACTGCGTCTGGTATCTCGACGGCGTGACGCTCCTCGGCCAGGTCCTGCTGCCGTCGGTGGCAGACCCGGCGTGGGGGATCGTCGAGGCCGCCGATTTCAACGGCGACGGCAAGCCGGACCTCGTGTGGCGCAACGCGACCACCGGGTTCAACGTGGTGTGGTTCCTCGATGGGGCGACGTACCTCAGCGAGGTGCTGCTGCCGTCGGTAACCGACCCCGCGTGGCGGATGCTGACGGTGCTGCGCTTGCCGGACCAGACGCCGACGACGACCCAAACGGTCGAGTACTACCACCTGGACGCCCTCGGCTCGGTGCGCGCGGTGACGGGCGCCACGGGCATCCTCCTCCGCACCCACGACTACCTGCCGTTCGGCGAGGAGGTGCCCGACGGCAACGGCATGGTCAGCCTCGAGGACCGGAAGCTGTTCACGGGTCAGGAACGCGACCACGACACGGCGCTCGACTACTTCGGCGCGCGATACTACCGGGCGGACCTGGCGCGGTTCACGACCGTCGACCCGGTCTACACGTGGCAGGAGAACCTGACAGATCCGCAGCGGTGGAACCGCTACGCCTATGTCACGAACAACCCGCTGAAATTCACCGATCCGGACGGCAGGAATCCGCTGCTGATCGCAGGCGGCATCGGGGCGGCCGTCTACGGCGGGTTTGCGATCTACCAGAACGTATCCCACGGGCAGCCCTGGTACAACAACGTCGGAGTGGAGGCGACCAAGGGGTTAGTGGTCGGCCTGACGCTGGGGCTGGCGGCGCCGGCGGTGGCCGCCGGAGAGGTGGCGCTGGCGGGTGGGACTGTGGCCGCACTCGGTGAAGGAGTGGCGGTCCAGTTTGGCCGGAACTCCGCTCAGTTGGAGCACGCATTCCGACATACAGACGCCAACGCCTTGGAACGTGCAGTGGTCGCGGACGTGATCATGAAGGCTGTGTCGGCCGTCGCGAAGTCGCTCGAGGTGGGGAAGCTCTATACCGAGACGGTATTGGTAAACGGAACGAAGGTCACCTACAACGCGTACAAGCTCACCGATGGAACGATTAATGTCGGAAGAATCACCGTTGCCAAGTAGTACGACGAGACTCCTAACTGTCCTCGAGGAACAGCTGCTTCGCAAGCTAGTTCCGCAGCGCCTACACGAACGGGCTGAGGGAGAGGAGCCTGCACGTGTCCTGGATCTGCAGGATGGAGGCATGGGCAGCGTCCGGTTCGCGCGTCGGGAAGGTTCTCGCTCGTTCGGTGCGGAGATCGCAAGGGCGGAGTACACGGACGATGACGGCGTGCTTGTCAGCATCACGGTCAACGTGGACGAGAACGGCGATCTGTTCGAGATCGACTTCTGGAAGGCCGACTTCTCGCCGCTTCGGCGGTACCCGCGCCCGGATGATTTGATCGTCGAGCTCCGGGGATGACAGCGTCGCCTACATCGCCGTCGTCGCGGAGTTTACGCACGACGTGAGCGTGGGACGTTCTCGCGCACGACCGCACATACAGCCGCCCTCTCTTATGGTTGACGTTGGTCCGACGGCGGGCCTTTGGGCAGACCACGGCCCGTGCTGACCGAGGCGTCGGACGCGCCGGCGGTCGAGATTGGGGAGATTGTCGAGCGAGCGATCGAGAACTCGGTGTCTGACGTCGCGCATCCTGCCTCACCCAGGCTCGTCAGCGAGCCGCTTCTGCTCGCGGCCGGCGCCCGGACCTTCGGTGCGTTTGCGCGTGGTGCGAAACTCGTTAGCGTCTCGGAATATGAGACCGGGGTGGGTGTCACGCCGACAAGGAACGGAGGACCTTCCGAGGGGTTTGTGAACGTGCCGGAGCGTCGGCGGCAACTGCCGGGACTGTGTCCCTTGGCGACGCTTGGAGCCGAGGTGTCTGCGGCATTTTTCGAAGCCGAGTAGCAACGCGCAGTAGTGGCGGCAAGGCGCTTGAGAAGAGGCTGTGATCGGCGCTGACTGCATCGGCGCAATACAGGCCGCCGGGTTTCCGCCGCGGCAGGCGCGCTTCTTGATGCTCGTCCTCGAGCATTCGGGGGTGTGCCTGCCGCGGCAGTATCGGACGTTTGCGGGCGTGGCCCACGGCCGGCAGACGCACCGGTTTTTCGAGAAGCTGATTGGCGGCGGCTTCGCGACCACGGACGTGGCCGCGCCGGCACACGCCGGCCGCATCTACCACGTGCAGTACAAGCCCTGGTACCGGGCGATTGGCGAGCCCGATCATCCGCACCGACGGGCGATGAGTATCGGGCGCGCCATCGAGCGTTTGATGGTGCTCGACGGCGTGCTGGCCGAGCCGGACGTCACGTGGCTCGGCTTGGCCCGTGACAAGGTCGCGGCGTTCACGACGGCACCCTTCTGCGTGCCGCCGAACGCCCTGCCACACGCGACAGTCGGCGGGGTCGTGCGACCCTCTCCGGACCCGTTTCCGATCGGCCTCGCGCCGGACGGATCCTGCCTGTTTCTCTTCCTGATCACGACGCCGTTTCCGACGACGTTTCGGACCTTCCTGACCCGGCACGTGCCGCTGCTGTCGGCGCTGGGATCCTGGCGGCTTCGCCTGCTGATTCCGCCCGCGCTTTCTGACGCCCGCGACGCGTACATTCGCACCGTCCACCAGGTGCTCGAACCAGTCGTCCATGACGACATCGAATCGTGCGAGGACCGCTCGATTCACAAGCACGGATCCCATCTACTCCGTGAAGCAGAATCTGGTCGACCCGCAACGGTGGAATCGGCAGAGCTTTACCAGGGACAATCCGCTCAAGTACGTGGACCCCACCGGACAGTTGATCGTGTTGCCAAGCGATCCCAAGCAGCGCGCAGCCGTTCTGGACGCACTCAAGGCAGCTGTTGGCGTTGAAGCGGAAGATCGCCGCATCCTTCATGCCTGCAGCAGCGTCGTAATTCCCGGCAGCGACGATCCTGATGCCAGAATCGACCGTCTGGAGGACAACGCTGTTGGCGCTCGCGAGCGCCGTGGTCATGATGTACTGACCATTGCCATTGAACGAGGTGTCGGCGAGGCCCGATGCTGTCAGGCGAATCACCGTCAGCCTGGGCCCGTAGTACTCCCCACCGATGACCACCTTGCCGTCCGACTGCACGACAACGGAAGAGCTGAAACCCGACAAAGAGCACCGCTTGACGCTCCAAGAACACGGCACCGCAGTGACGCCTGCGGTCCCGAAGCTCAAGTCCACCGAGCCGTTCGCATTGTAACGGACGACGCCGGGGACGCCGTTCTTGTAGGTCTTGGTGACGACCTCACCGGACACCACGATCTTCCCGTCCGGCTGCACCGCCACCGAACTTGGGCTCGACCCGTCGAGGACCGGTCCCGTCACGACGCCATTCGACCCGAAGGAAGCGTCGAGGGAGCCGTCGGGGTGATACCGGACGACGGTCCATCTTGTCGCCCCTCGGGTGCCGGCAACGTAACCGACCGCGACGATTCTCTGCTCGCCGTCTACACTCTGCAAGGCTGCATCGGCTACGCTCCGGAGAGAGGCCGACAGCAGCTTGCCGCCGCCTCCAAACGAGGAGTCCAGACATCCGGGTTGCGCCAGATCACAGTCGCCGGTCTGGCCGTGGGTCACGGTCAAGGTACCCGCCGCCAGCACGATTGCGGTCAGCGCGCCGAACTTCATCATCCGATGCATGACTTCTCCTTCCTTTCCGAAGGCGTGAGGCGTCCTGGGCGCAGCGGGGCGAGGCCGGGTGCGGCGACTCGTCAGCGGCCGAGAGACGACCGTCGGAGGTATGTGGCCCCGGGCGGAGAAACGTCCCAGGGAATCTCGCTCGCCGATGCGATCATGATGATCGGCTGTTTGAAAGGCTCTCGCCTGGGTCGAGCCAATCACGTCAGGCCTGGCGGCGGCCCCAACGGCTCGTACGGCGTGGAGTGAACAAAGGACCCCTTCCGCTACGCCAGACCGTCCACGGCGCCGGCATCGTCCAGCGGTGGGACTTGTTGAGCTCGATCGTGGGGTTGGGGAAGCGGTGGTGTGGCCGCCTGCGGTTGCGGCCGCTCGGGTACTCCGGCGCGGCAAGTCGATCGACCGGGCGATCGCCAAGTCGATCGACATGGCGGCATTGGGGGTCGGTCGACAAGTCGATGAACGAACTCTCCGTCACGGACCACACCAGCGACGACTCAGACTGGGCGAGTGAGGGAGCGACCCCCTGGGGGTTCCGGACCGCCGGCCCGCGCGAGCGGTCCGAAGGGCTCAACAGGGGGTCGCTCCCTCACTCGCCTGCCCTCGAGGAGTTGGGATCCTCTCGGGCGGCTCGGGACACGAAGTGCCACACGGGGCGCCACTTACGCGCCCCGGAATCCGCGAAACGAGTGGTTAGAGTCCCAGGACGTGGTGGAAATTCGGTAGGCCGCTGACGCTGGACAGGGCAAGCGGCCATCGCGCATCGTTCCGTGAGTTCTCTCTGGCGGGAGACGAGCACACGGAGGTGATGCGACGATGGCCAAGCCAAGGATGGATCTGTCGACGTTCGTTGGCAAGCTGCTCGAAGAGCAGGACGGGGATGTGCTACGGGAGGGCGTTCGGGTGTTGGCCCAAGCGCTGATGGACACCGAGGTGACAGCCTTGGTCGGCGCGGAGCGCCACGAGCGCAGCGACGAGCGCACGGCCTACCGCAATGGGACCCGGGGACGCACCTGGGATACCCGCGTGGGCACGGTCGATCTGGCGATTCCCAAGGTGCGGCCGGGGACGTACTTTCCGTCGCTCCTGCAGCCGCGGCGCCGGGCGGAGCAGGCGCTGCTGACGGTGGTCCAGGAAGCCTACGTCCACGGCGTCTCGACGCGGAAGGTCGATGACCTGGTGAAAGCGCTCGGGCTCGACGGGATCTCGAAGTCGGAGGTCTCGCGCATCTGCGCGGATCTCGATCCGGTCGTCGACGCCTTTCGGACGCGTCGGCTGGGTGGGGAGCATCCGTACCTGTGGCTGGACGCGACGTATCACAAGGTGCGCATCGACGGCCGGGTGGTGAGCCAAGCGACGGTCGTGGCCATCGGCGTGACGACCGAGGGGGAGCGCCAGATTCTTGGCGTCGATGTCGGGGCGTCGGAAGATCGCGGCTTCTGGACGGCGTTTCTGCGGAGTCTGGTGAAGCGGGGGCTCACCGGCGTCCGCTTGGTGATCTCGGATGCGCATGAGGGCCTGAAGCACGCGATCAGCACGGTGTTGAGCGGTGCCGCCTGGCAACGGTGTCGCGTGCATTTCATGCGCAATCTGCTGGCGACCGTGCCACACGCGGCGCGGGAGCCCATCGCGGCGGTCGTGCGGACGATCTTCGCGCAGCCCGATCATGCGAGCGCCCTCGTGCAACTGCACAAGGTGGCCGACGGCCTGCGGACCCGCTTGCCGCGAACCGCGGCCTTGCTCGAGGAGGCCGCCGAGGACATCCTCGCCCACAAGCACTTTCCGGAGGAGCATCGTCGGCAGTTGCACAGCACGAATCCCTTGGAGCGACTGAACAAGGAGATCAAGCGGCGGTCGAACGTCGTGGGGATCTTCCCGAACGTGCGAGCCACGATCCGCCTGGTCGGCGCCATCCTGATCGAGCAGGACGACGAGTGGGCGGTTGCCGAGCGACGCTACTTCAGCGTCGAGTCGATGAAACGGCTGCTCGCACCGCTGGGGATCTCGACGGACCAGGAGCTCTTGATGGCGATTGCGTAAGACGATCATCAACCGGGGTGGGCGCTGTGGAAAACCGGCTCTCCGGTTTTCCAAGAGACGGCGGACGGTGCGTTTCCCGTCCGCGGGCGCGTCAGCGTCCACGCCGACGGGGGTCAGGAACTCAGGAACGGACGCGATTCAATTTCCACCACTTGACGGGACACGACCAACGAGTGCCCGCCAACCGGCCCGCCAAGTAGCCCGGTGCGTGGTCAGTAACGGGCCGGGCCACGGGCCGTTCGATACCGTCCTGGCGTGGCGCGAAGGCACGGCTGGAACCGCCACCGACAGCCTCGCCTGACCCGCGGCACTGGGCCCGTTCGACCGGGCGTGTGGCTCCGTTGGGGCGAGGACCGTCGAAATCAGGCCGCAGACCACGCGGCCTGGGTCCGAAGGCCGCTGGCCCGGGCTGATGGCTCCTGAGGCGGAGGCTGAGGCGGAGGGGGAGACGGCCAACCGGATTCCGTCTCAGCCTCCGTCTCGCACCGAGCCCAGCGGCTGCGGCAGCGTCGCCGATTCCGCGACCCCGGTCCGAGTGATATTTCGTACACCAGTTGTCACCCGCAGCGCCTACATTTGATGAACGAAGTACATCATCGAATGGGTGGGAACCGGCGCTAGCCAGTCGACAAATCGATGACTCGCGACCTCGTCGGCTGGTCGAACGGTGGTTCGTGGGCGCGTGGGATCGGCGGTCAGTTTCGCCGTCCAGGCGTGTTGCCGCTGTCGCCAGTTTCATGAATCTGGGCCAACACAGGGTCCAGCCAATCCGCCAACAGCCGGTGGGCCGCGTCCAGTGTGGTGGCGACAACAACGGGCTCCGCCGCCCTGCGATACGCCACGGCCAGAGCCCGAGGAGGAGGCGGGAGGCGGGCCGGTACACGGTGCGTCGCCCGGCGATTGAAGACCTGCCGAATGGCATTTCGAAGCTTGGCGGCATTGACGTGCTCGTGCTGCCGAACGAGCAGCAGGTCGACGAGGTCTTTGACTCTGGTTGTTTCACCGCCGCTGTACGTTCGAGTAAGAGCGTGCAGCTTCTCCGCAACCTGTCGCTCCAACGGGACCAACAGCAGGTCAATCGGGCCGAGCCCGAGGTCGGTCAGCAGGCCCGGCCGCCGGGCCGGTTGGGCGTCCCACACGTCCGGTGGCGCAATCGTGACGTCCACCTGGACTGGTTCGAACGACCGGCCCGCCAGTGAACACTCCAGCGTGTAGCGCACCGCCAGACCGACACCGGCATCGCGTAGCGTCTCGCTCCCGACAAGCGCGAAGGCGAAGTGATCGCCGACATCTTCGGTGGCGGCACGTTGCAGATCCGCGCGAGCCGCTTCGCCACCTTTGAGGTGATCGGCGTCCAGATCGAGCGACACGCGCGCACGATCACCGAGCCTCGTTTCGAGCGCCAGCCCGCCCTTGACTGCCCAGCGATCGGGGGCCACACGGGCCAGCCGCACGATCAATCGTTCGAGCGCTGCCTGGCGTCGGACGATGTAGGCCGGAACGCTGAGGCGGCTCGCGCGGTCGCGGAGTTTGGCTTCGACGGCCGACCGAAAGGCTGCCGGGGTCGCGTACCTACGCATGGTCGCCTGCCGCCTGGATAGCTCGGTTGACGAGCTGCTGGACGCGCGCCGAGCGCTGCTTGACCGCCGCGCTCAGTTCGCGCGGAGAAGCCAGACCGGTCGCGAGCGCGCGCGCCGCCGCCTCGATCACGACGCTGGGATCGGCGCCAAGGTCGGCGACGTCGGCGATCGTCCGGGCTGGAGAAGTGACCCGCACGCTGAAACGGCTTGCCACTTCCTCCCTTCGAAGCGGTGTCGTGGTCGTATGAATCCTGACGTTGGTCGAGGCTGGTGTGGTTCGCGGCCGACGCTTTCGCGGCACCGTCAGGTGAATCTCGAAGGTGCGAGACGGCGCCAGGTCGTAGAGCGTCAGCGCCGTGTCATGGGACACGACGGCGCGCCGCCGCGCAGTTTTCAACCAGGCGGCCACGATGTCTTCGTGCGAGTCAGCCGGGACGCCCGGGAGCCGGTAGAAGCCGCGGCTGATCCGTTCGAAATGGCCCGCATCGGTGTGATGCACGAGGCTCCGACCGCTGTAGCCGACCGAACGCGCCTGCGCGGTGGTGAAGTGGCCGGCCTGGGTGGCGGCGATTTCGTAGAGTCGCTGGAGTCTGTCCGTTGGAGACGGTGTAGCGGTCATGATGTCCCAGCTAATATACATCCAATGTATCTAAAATGGGACATTGTTTCTGAAACGGCTAAGCTGCACCGCTGGTAGCCATCGATCTACCGTCGCTGGAACACGAGGACTTGTGCTTCGGACGGCTCCAGAATCTGCGCGAACCGCCGGTCCCACGTTTCCAACGCAACGCGCTTCTCCGCGTCGAACTCATACCGTTGGTAGACGAGCGTCGCCCGCGCGCCACGGTCGACGTGGTTGAGGACGCGCGAGATTGTCGTTCGGGGAATCCCGGCCATCGCCATGTTCGTGGCACATGTGCGGCGGAAGTCGTGTCGGTGAAACGAGAACGACAGCACGCTCTCACCGGATGGCTTCGTGGCTCGCTTCAGCTCGGCCCCGGCCTTCACGGCGCGCAGCGCGACCGAGCCGCCCTTGATGCCAGCGAACACCCAGGGCGATTCCTTCGGCGCGTCGCCCCTGGCCTCCTCGAGCAAAGCCACCACGCGATCGGTCAGCGGTACCCGGTGCGTGACTCGGTTCTTGGTCGCCGACTCGGGCAAGGTCCACCACTTCGCGTCCAGGTCCACGTCGGCCCAGCGCATCCTGAAGACCTCGCCGGGCCGCTGTCCCGTGAGCAGCAGGACCTGCAGACCGCGTGCGATCATCGGGCTGATGGCCGCAACGTATTCGTCCTCGCTGCTCCTGCGCTTCAGCCGCTTGATCTCCTCGAGCACCGCCCAGAGCTCCCGAATCTCCGCATCTGACAGCACACGCTCCCTCCCCTGCTCGCCGCCGCCTGGTTTCGGCAGCCGCAATGCCGGGTTGGCTACGATGCCCGGGATGTCCTCTTCGAGTGCCTTGTTGTAGATGCGGGAGACGAGTGCCAGGACGCGGTTCGCCATCACCGGGGCGGGACGGTCGGCTATCGATCGCAGCAGCCCCCGCACGTCGGCCCGGCTGATGTCGGACGCCTTGCGGTCGCGCCATGGCGGCAACAGCTCCTTCGTGAGGATTCGGCGGTCTTCCTTCCACGACCGCTTGCGCTTCGCGGCGTATTCCTTGAGGTACCAGTCGCCCAACTCGCCGAACGACTTGATCTGTTTCCAGGCGGCCTTCACATCCGCCGGATTCTCTCCCTTGATCTGCACGCCACGGCGGTGCTCGAGCGCCAGAGCGCGAGCATCCGCGAGCGTGACGGCGGGATGCGTCCCGAGCGTCAGTCGTCGGAGCCGTCGGGAGCCGTGAGCCCGATACAGGAAGCACCAGGTCTTCCGGCCGTGCTCGGAGAGCCGGAGCACGAGACCAGGTTCGTCGGCGTCGAAGAAGTCGACCCGCCGGCCCGTGGGTTTCAGCGTGTCGAGGAAACGGGCGTTGAGACGAACTTGCGGCATCTCAGGAAGCTCGCGTGTCGAGTCAGCGGGTCACCCTTGGGTAACCAATGGGTAACCAACTGACATGAGCTTAGCTGAAATGATGAGAAGATGCCAGAGACAAGAAATCGAATATCTCTTTTCTTCGTGCAGTTTACTGACACAGCAGGCAACTGACCGAAACTGACTGAAACGGCATTTCCCCTGAATTGCATTCAGGAGGTCACCGGTTCGATCCCGGTCAGGTCCACCAACCTTCGCTCGCCTGCCTCCGTGAGCGAGCTTCGGTTGGCAAGCCAACCTTCTTCCGAGCTCACGTCACCGATCCACGCGAAGGTTGTCCGCCATAGCCGCGCAGCGGCGGCGGCGGACGCCCAACCGTCCTCGAACGAGCGTCGGCTGGCAAGCCACGCTCCTTCCCTCGTGGGTAGCCAGCGGTTGACGGCACGCCCGCCAGGCACAGCCCGGCAGCGTCCCAAAACGCGAGGAAGGCTACAATCTCCTCGAGAGTGATCACTCGCAGATTCACGCGGGATTCGCGTGAGCTGGCAAAGTCGTACTGGCGTCCTATAATCGGCGACGCGGGCGTCAGGGCTGCCGGCCGCAGGGGTGGACGCCCGATCAGGCGTTCTTCGATGCCGTCGCCAGCACGAACCCGAGGGTTCCATCGCGGCGTGAAGAAGAGACCGCCGAGCGGGCCCCCCACGCACTCGAGGGACCCGCGCAGGCGGCCGCTCACGAGTCATCGGAGCTCGAGAGTGCCGGCGAATTCCCGCCAGGCACACTGTGAGGATCAGCACCTGTGAGGGACAGGCCTTTTCTCATCACGCTGAGCATGGCGGTGCTGTCCACGATGCTGGCGGGCTGCCCTGGTCGGCCCACGCCCCCCGCAGGCCGCACCAATGCGGCCCAGAACGATGCCATCAGCGTCGGGATGACCGTGCAGGACTTGAGCAATCAGATATGGTCAGGTTCCTGTGCATCGTTGAAGAAGCTCGTTGAAGCTGGTGGCGGCGCCATGACGTACCTCGACTGCAAGAGCAACGCCTCCTCCCAGATCCAACAAATCGAGAACTTCATCTCCAGGAAAGTCGATGTCATCATCGTGCATCCGGCGGACAAGAATGCCGTCGAAACCGTTCTCGCCCAAGCCAGAGCCGCCGGCATCAAGGTGTTCTGCTGGGACGATGACATCGCGAATTCCGACGTCAACTGGTTGATCGACAATTACGCCCTGGGCAGGCTTATCGGTGAACAGACGGCCGAGTGGATCAACCGGAAGCTCGGGGGTACAGCTGACGTTGCTGTCCTTGACTATCCGCAGATCCAAGTTCTCCTCGAGAGAGGCAACGGGATCGTCGATGCGATCAGAGCCAATGCTCCCAGAGCCACGATCGTGGCCCGGGCTGCCGCCATCAACCCGACTGAAGGCCAGTCCAAGACCGAAACCATCCTCCAGGCGAACCCCAGACTCAGAGTCATTGCCTGCATCGGTGGCGGTGGCGCCATCGGAGCCAACGAAGCCGTCAAGGCGTCCGGCAAACTGACTGACACCTTCGGTATCTTCGCAGCTGACGCTACGCCCGAGGAACTGGCCGCCATTTCCGGCAACGAAGCGTGCAGAATGTCCGTCCTGATCACTGGCGGCCCCGACGCGATCGCCGCTGAGATCTATGGCCTCGTCAAGAAGCTCCTCGCCGGCCAACCAGTCGCAAGGAAGGTGTATCGGTACGATTACGCCTGTTACCAGGGACAACCTCAGCCAGTACTACACCCCGCGCAAGTGACTGACCGGGCCGCGCAACTGCAGACGGCCTGGAATTGACCGCGATGCCTGCTCCATCCCCGGCCGCTCCGCTGTGGGCAGCTGACACGAGGTGGGAACGATGTCGGGGCCAGAAATCATTCTGCAGTTCCAGAACGTCACGAAGACCTATCCCGGCGTTGTGGCCCTGAGCGACGTCTCCATTGACATCGCCAGGAACGAAGTCCATGCCCTGGTCGGCGAGAACGGCGCCGGCAAGTCCACGTTGATCAAGACCTGCACCGGCGCGGTTGTGCCAGACAGCGGAACAATCATTGTTGGCGCCACGCACTTCAGCGCGATGACCCCCAGACGGTCCGCAGAGAATGGCATTGCCGTCATCTATCAGGAACTCAACCTGGTCGGTGAATTGTCGGTCGCCGAGAATGTCTTTCTCGGAAGAGCCATCCGCAAGGGAATCATGATTGACCGGAAGGCGATGCTCGGGGCATCGCGGGCACTCTTCGACCAGTTGGGCATTCATGTCAATCCCAATGAGCTCGTCAAGAACCTACCGGTTGCGTATCAACAGATCGTCGAGATCGCCAAAGCACTCTCCCAGAATGCCCGAATCCTCATCATGGACGAACCTACGGCCCCGCTGACGAACGCGGAGGTTGAACGCCTGTTTCTGATGGTGGACAGACTCAAGGCGGCGGGTGTCACGATCATCTATATCTCCCACCGACTTGACGAGGTTATCCGCCTGTCCGATCGCATCACGGTGATCCGGGATGGTCGGAAGATCGAAACCATGCACACCAGAGATACGGATGTCCCCCGGCTCATCAAGCTGATGGTTGGCCGGGAACTCAAGGACACCTATCCAGCCCGTGCGCCGGCCATCACTGACGAGGTCCTGCTCGATGTCGAACACCTGCATGGCAATGGCCTGAGTGACATATCTTTCAGGGTCAGACGCGGCGAGGTTCTCGGTGTCGCCGGGCTGATCGGTGCCGGCCGCACCGAGCTGGCCGAGTTGATCTTCGGGGTCAAGCCCAGGACTGCCGGGAGAATCACCCTCAAGGGCAAGGCAGTATCCCCGCGTACGCCACGGGAGGCCATCGATCTTGGGATCGGCCTGGTTCCGGAAGACCGGAAGCGGCAGGGCGTCCTGCTTTCGATTGACGTCAAGAGCAACATCAGCATGGCGATTCTGAAGAACATCGCCGTCGCTTCCGTTGTGAAGAAGCAGGAAGAGGAGAGAATCGCTCGAAAGTACGCCGAAGAGCTCAAGATTCGAACCCCCAGCCTTGGGCACACGGTCAGGACTCTGAGCGGCGGCAATCAGCAGAAGGTTGTCCTCGCCAAGTGGCTGGCCGCCGAACCAGAACTGATCATTCTGGATGAACCGACCCGGGGCATCGATGTGGGCGCCAAGTACGAGATCTACAGGTTGGTCAACACCCTGGTTGAATCCGGCAAGACCATCCTGATGATCTCGTCGGAGATGGAGGAACTCATGGGTATGGCCGACCGCATCGTCGTGTTATCAGAAGGCAGGATGACGGGTGTTGTGAACAGGGCGGAGTTCGACCAGGAACTGATCATGAGCTATGCGTCCAGAACAACGGGAAGGCGATCGGTGCATGAAGAGTGTTGACTCGCTGAAGCGATACGGCATCTACCTCGTGCTGCTGCTACTCGCGGCATTCTTTGCCGCGACCAGCGAAGCGTTCTTGGTCCCCGCCAACTTGTTCAACGTCGCGCGCCAGGTGTCCATGCTTGGGATCGCGGCCGTCGGCATGGCCTTCGTCCTGCTCCTGGGCGGGATTGACCTGTCCATCGGCTCGCAGATCACGATGGTCAATATCGTGGCAGCCTGGATGATGGTCAGGGGCCATCAAGATCCAATCGTTGCCTGCCTGGTTGCGGTGAGTATCAGCAGCTTCGTCGGCTTCCTCAACGGCTGGATCATCGCCAATATCAGGATGCCCCCTCTGATCGTCACCCTCTGCAGCATGACCATTCTCGAGGGCCTGGCCTACCTCATCTCCGGCGGGATTCCGATCTTCGGCTTCCCGAAGGCGTTCTCCGTCATCGGCCAGGGCTACATCGGCCCGGTCCCGGTGCCAGTCATCATCATGGTCGTCGTTCTCGCCATCGGCTCCTTCATCCTCGAGAAGACCTACTTTGGCCGCTATTTCTACGCCGTCGGCGGCAGCGAAGAGGTCGCCCACCTGTCCGGCATCAACGTCAAGCGTGTCAAGTACCTGGTCTATACCCTTTCTGGCTTGTTCGCTGGCATTGCCGGCATCGTCATGCTCTCCAGGACGAACTCCGGCCAGGCCCTCGCAGGGAAAGGTCTTGAACTGGACGTCCTCACTGCAGTCGTTCTCGGTGGTGTCAGCGTCAACGGTGGCCAGGGCAAGATCAACAACGTTGTGGCGGGGGTCCTGATTCTCGGCGTCCTCGGCAACGGCCTGGTTCTCCTGAATGTCAGCCAGTACATCCAGATGATCACCAAGGGCACAGTCCTGCTGCTGGCGGTGGGCTTCGACTGTTACCAGAAGAGCAGGCAAGGCAAGACCGCCAGCCCAGCCGCGTTAGCTGTCAGCTGACGAACCGACGAGAGGGGAATCGAGATGATCCAGGCAATCATGCACAGACCAGGCGAGATCACCTTTCGAGACGTCCCGGTACCAGCTGTGACTCCCCATCAGATCAGGGTCAAGATGCGGCGGATCGGGGTGTGCGGCTCGGACATTCATGTCTTCCACGGCACGCATCCGTATACCTCATATCCGGTTGTTCAGGGCCATGAAGTCTCGGCCATGGTCGTTGAGGTGGGCGCTGAAGTGGCCGGTTTCAAGATCGAAGACAAGGTGACCATCCAGCCCCAGGTTGTCTGCGGCCGCTGCTATCCCTGCACCCATGGCATGTACAACGCCTGTGAGGAGCTGAAGGTCATGGGCTTCCAGACTACAGGCATGGCCAGTGAGTACTTCGTCACCGAGGCGGCCAGAGCCTTGAAGCTGCCAGACACCATGAGCTATGAACAAGGCGCGATGATCGAGCCGCTGGCTGTGGCGGTTCATGCCGTCCGCCGTCACGGGGATGTTGCTGGCAAGAAGGTTCTGGTTCTGGGCGGTGGTCCGATCGGCAACCTGGTAGGTCAGACCGCCAGGGCCATGGGGGCAGCCGATGTCCTGCTCAGCGAATTGAGTGCCTATCGCCTGGAAATGGCCTCCAAGTGTGGCATGAAGGTCGTCAATCCCAATCAGGACGATCTGCTGGACAGAATCATCGCGACCTTCGGACCCGACAAAGCCGACGTGATCTTCGAGTGCGTCGGCATCAACGCCACTGTGAAACAGGCCATCGGCCATGCTCGCAAGGGGTCCGATATCGTTGTTGTCGGCGTCTTCGCCGATCTGGGAACCGTCAACATGGGCTTCATCCAGGACCATGAACTCCGGCTGATCGGCACTGCGATGTATCGCGTCGAGGACTACCTCACGGCCGTGGAGTTGGCTGGCGCCGGGCTGGTCAACCTGGATGCGCTAATCACCAATACGGTCAGTTTCCCGGACTATCTCCAGGCTTACCGAATCATCGAAGAGCAGAAAGACAAGGCCATGAAAGTCATGGTCGCCTTTGAGGACTGAGGCTACCTCCTGCCGGGGTCGGTCACCGGTACCGGCACTGCGAGTTGTCGGACTTCACGAAGTAGGTCTTGTAGTTCGCGGCTCTGGTGTCGGTGCATCCCACCAGGTTCAGCAGTTCCACCTTCCGGAACTCTATCGGGTGGCTCTCGCTCTGCAGCGCGAGGTAGCCCTCGGATAGCAGCGTGCCGTCCTTCTTCACGGCCGGGTCGAAGTTGGAGACCGTGCCTCCGCCGATCTGCGGGCGCTGGTAGGTCAGGACGGTCTGCCCGTTCACGATGTGCCGGATCTGCTCGCCGCCGAGCACCTCGACCTCGACGCGCACCCACTCCTCGCCTCGGTAGGTTTGCGCCGCCGAATTGGTGCAGTGCGCCTTCACCATCGCGCCGTTCATGTCGATCTCGGTGCCGGGCGTGCACACGTTCGCGGTCGGGCGGTCTCCGGTCTCATGCCCGCCGAGCAGCTGGACCTCGATCGAGATGGGGAAGTCCTGGGTCTTCGTCAGGCTGGCCGCCGACTGCGCGTGGACCATGACCCCGCTGTTCTTGAACGCCCAGTCGGGGGCCCCGGCCGCCTGCGCGCCGACGAAGCGGTACTCGACGGCCACGATGTAGTGCGAGAACGCCCGGCGGTAGAAGAGGTGGCCGAAGCGGCCGTTGAACTGCGGGCCGTACTGCTCGTAGCCGGTCTTCAGCAGTCCGTGCTCGACCCGGAACGTGTTCGCGAAGTTGTCGTTCAGGTCGTGGCCGGTGATCTTGACGTCCCAGCCGTCGAGGTTCTTCCCGTTGAACAGCTGGAGCCACTCCCGGGCGTTCGCGTCGTTGCGGCTCTGCCCGGCGGGGGCCAGCATCGCGAGCAGGACGAGCAGCAGCATCGGACCTTGCGTCATTGCTCCCTCCGCGTGAAGACGAGCCCGGATCGCCGGCGGCTACAGCCACCGCTTCAGGAACGCGACGACGGCCTGCCGGCCCTCCGGGGTTTCCTGGTGCCCGACGTCGTAGCGGAGAAGCTGCCAGCGATCGGCGTGGCCCTGGCGCACGTACTCCGCGGTCAGCTCGCGCTCGATCCGATCCACGCCGTCGAGCGGGGTCAGCGCGTCGCGCAGGCCGACCAGGCCGAGGTGCGGCCGCGGCGCGATGAGCGCGTTGATCTCGGACGTGGTGAAGTGCTTCAGGAGACCCGGCACGTAGTAGTAGATGCCGTGATGGCCGAGACCCTTCGCGGCGATGAGGCTGTCGAAGTCGGTCAGGCAGCAGATGTCCACGGTCACCTTGACCCGCTCGTCGAGGGCTCCGAGCCACCAGGCCATCGTGCTGCCCATCGACATGCCGAGCGTGGCGACCCGGTTCGGGTCCACGTCGCGGCGCTCGAGCAGGATATCCACGGCGCGGAGGCTGTCGTAAACCATCATGCCCCACAGCACCTGGCCCTTCCACAGCATCAGCTTGGCCATGTCGAGCTCGGCCACGCCGCTTCGTTCGCCGAAGATCCAATGGTCGATCGCCAGCGCGACGTAGCCCTGGTCGGTCAGCTCCTTCGCGTAGGGCGTCGGCTGGAGGTAGCTTCGGCCCTCGACGAACTCCTTCTTGCCGATCGTGTAGCCGCCGCCGTGCGAGTGGTTGAAGACGACGGCGGGCAGGCGGCCGGAGGCGCCGCGGGGCCTGGCGACGAACGCCGGCACCGGCTCGATGCCGTTCAGGTCGAGCACCCAGGTCTCGAGGACGTAACCGTCGCGCTCGGCCTCGCCGGTCTTTTGTCCCGAGATGGGCCGCCGGCGGTCCGGGAGGTCGCCGAGCAGCGAGTAGAGCTCCGCGCGGCGTTCCGCCGGCCCGCGCGCACGAGACGGCGCGCCGGTCCCAGCCTGGCCGGCCGCCCCCCCCAGAGCGAGGCCCATCGGCGCCAACGCGCCCATCGCCAGCACGTCTCTCCTGCGAAGCGGCTTCTCGGGCATGACCGGGCTCCTCGTCGATCGGGCGTCACGTCAAGACGTGACCCCGGCGGTCAGATCTTGATGAAGATCTTCTTCCGATACATCCAGTAGAGAATCGCCCAGAAGACGAGCAGGACCCCGACACCCCGGAGGACCGGCTCGAAGGGTGGTCCGAGCACACCGAAGGGCGTCGCCCCGAGATGGATCCGGAGGCTCTCCGCGGCGAAGCGCTCCATCGTCCAGCTCATCACGTAGACCGCGATCGAGTTGGCGCCGACGACCACCAGCGGGAACGACCAACGCTTCCACCCGCGGAGCTCGATCGCGGCGTAGAACACCGCGAGGATGAGCAGGACCAGGCCGCCGCTGTACAGCGTGTAGGACGAGGTCCAGATGCGCTTCACGATCGGGCACACGTGGAGCCATTGGAGCACCAGGCCCGCGGCCGCGAGGGCGACACCCGACACGACGAGGCCGCCCAGTTTCGTGCGCGCTGGCCGCGCGCCCTTGAGCCACATTCCAGCCCACGTGCCCAGCATCATCGTGGCGAGGGTGGGGATGAAGCTGAGCGTCGACCACCCGCCCTCGTTGAAGAGAAACGGCGACTGGCGCGGGAAGAGGTTCAGGAACCAGGTGTCGAACGCCCACGCCAGGTTCGAGTTCTTGTTGAAGTGCGCGAGGAAGCCGGTGTAGAGGTGCGGCCAGCCGGCCGGGACGCCGACACCCGGATAGTCGAACGTCGCGGGCGGAAGCGGGTAGAGCGCGAACGCCGCCCAGAACCCGGCCAGTATCGCGACGAACACACCCGCCTGGACGCGCAGCGACGCGAACGCCAGCAGGAAGAGGCACGTGTAGCCGAGGCCGATCTGCGTGAGCGTGTCCTCGAACGTCCAGTAGGTCTGGCGGCTCCCCATCGAGCGCAGGAAGATCCCGAGCAGGATCAGGATCAGGCTGCGGCGTACCGCGTGGCCGAGCATCTTCCCGAACGTGTCCCCCCTGGCCTGCCGAACCGCGATCGAAAACGGAAGCGACGCCCCGGCCAGGAAGGAGAACGCGGGCTGGATGAGGTCGTGGAGCGAGCATCCCTGCCACGGCACGTGCGTGGTGTTGTAGGCGACGAGCGCCCAGAACCCGCTCGAGGGAAACGCGTCGTGGAGCGTCCACAGGCGCATGACCTCGGCGAGCATCAGGAACATCACGAAACCGCGGAACGCGTCGATCGACGGCACCCGCGGAATGAGCTGGGCTGTGGCGGACGCGCTCATACTCGGGCTCATCCTACGTCGCGGACTATACCGCAACTGTGGATTTCGAGAGAGTCAGATGGCTGGAGGGGGCGTGTTCAATCGGAACGAATCTCAGGCGGATGATCCCCGGATTGTCTACCCGCGCAGGAGTTGGTCCAGGTTCTCGGCCGTCAGCAAATCGGCGTCCCGTTGCCGTTCTAGGAAAGGGAGGACGTCGCGTCGGATCGCCTGCATGTCGAGCGACGCCAGGCGTTCCCGAACCATGGCCTGCCACTGCCTCGCGTCGCGAGTGGCGGCGCCGCCCGTCTGGTCCAGGGCATGCTGCAGCGCCGCGATGTTCGGGGCCACAGGGGGTCGTTGAGACAGGTACCACATGAGGTCGTACCAGTCCCGTCCCTTCGGATAGCCCCGCGTCAGAACCGCGTGGAGCTTTCCCGCCAGCAGGGACGGCAGTTCGAGGTGCTGCACCAGGAACGTGACGTGGCGCGTAACGACCCGCCGTTCCAGGCGGGCCCCGGCCGGCGGGCGGGTGTCGATCTCCAGTTTGACGGCGAGCTTCTGGTCCGCCCTTCCAGCCAGGCCGGCTTCCTTCATCACACCGCGCAGCGTGACCCAGCCGACGTGCACGACCTTGCGCTCGTTCCACGTGACCTCCGGCTCGAACCCGGCGAGCGCCAGATCGCGCTTCACACGCACCATCCACTCCCGGGCCTCGTACCCTGCGGTCGACACGAGCGAGAAGTCGAGGTCCTCGGAGAATCGCGGAAGGCCGTGCAGAAAACGAAGCGCCGTACCGCCGACGAACGCGAGCGGGCGAAACGCCTCGCAGTCATGGAGCGAACGCAGGACCAGCGCCTGAAGGTACTCCCTCAGGAGATTGAGCGCCTCGATAGGGTCTCCCGCCGCACGAGCGATCGCCAGAGCCTGGTCTTTCACAGGATCACCGTGCCTTTCTCCTCGTGCCTCATCAGCCGCACCCAGCGTCTGGCCGTCTGTCCGAGCCGGGGGCTCCGGAAGCGCTCCGCGTAGGCCAGCAGCGTGGCTTCGTCGACGGACTCGGCGTGCTGATAGCGCATCGCGGCCAGGCGTTCCGACGTCCAGTCACCCGGCGTCAGGTGCCAGTGATCCAGGAGCGCCTTCTCGGGGTCGGCGATGAACATCTCCTCGGTGCCGAGCCGATTCGCACGATAACCGAAGAAGGCATCGCGTTTGATGTTCCTGTAGTCGAAGACGCCGATCGGATTCTCGAAGCGCCGTGGTACCCGCGTCGTCACGCTGGTGAACCACGTCACGCGCTCGGGGATGAGGTCGTGGTAGGAGAGCGCCCACAGGCCGCTCAGGTACGACGGCCGGTACAAGTGGTTGGCCAGCGCGGCACCCGTCAACGGCATGCGCCGAAAGGCGTCCGGCAGCGCGTACATGCCGCGGCGCAGCCCGATGACCTTGCCCCTGGTCATCCACCGGGACAACTGAAGCCGGATGTTCTCGCGCGGCTCGTCGAACGCCTGGACGAGCAGCGGAAGGTCGAACCAGACGATTCCGCTCACCGACTCGACCAGAGAGCCGTATTTCATTCGCGTACGATATCACTATTGATATGTATTGTAAATCATCAGGCGACCATGGACAGCGCCGGGGCGCGGGTCGTTGTCGCGGCAACGGCCCGCGCGTTGGCGACGGACGCGAAGACCAGGGCCGCCATCCAGGCCTTCGACGTCTGCGTGGGAGCGAGGAAATGAATGGCGTTGAACCGAGGACCTGCGCGCGTTAGTCTTGCTCGTCCCGGTGTTCGGGTGTCTGCAGACGTACCGAAGGACGCCGCCTGGCATCGCACTCGCTGCTCGACACGTTCGAAATCGGCGCGGGAACCTCGGCGTGGGGCGACACGCGCGCCTGGCGCTACGGCCGCACCTACCGGGACGCCGATCTCGCGGCGTCCTTCGACGCCGCGATCGCCTCAGGAGTCCGGCTCTTCGACACCGCGGAGCTCTACGGGTTCGGGCGATCCGAGTCGCTTCTCGGCCGCTTCATTGCTGAGGCCGGTCAGCCTGTCTCGATTGCGACCAAGTTCTTCCCGTACCCCTGGCGGGTCGCTGCATCGCAGTTGACTGCCGCGCTACGGCGGAGCCTGGCGAGGCTCGGAGTGGCCCAGGTGGCGCTCTACCAGATCCACTGGCCGATCGGACCGCGCTCGCCGGCGTTCTGGATGGAACCGTTGGCGTCCGCCGCGGCGGAGGGCCTCGTCAGGGAAGTCGGCGTCTCCAACTACAGCGCGTCCGAGATGCGGACGGCCTACAAGCGGCTTGCGGTCCGAGGCGTGAGGCTCGCGTCGAACCAGGTGGACTACAGCCTGCTGCGGCGAGGCGTGGAGTTCAACGGCGTGCTCGACGCGTGCCGCGAACTCGACGTGAAGCTCATTGCCTACAGGCCGCTCGCATCGGGCCTGCTGTCCGGCAAGTACACGCCCGACGCGCCGCCGCCTGGCGTGCGGCGCCTCCGCTACCGAGGGACGCTGCTGGCGAATCTCGAGCCGCTCGTCACGCTCCTCGATGACATCGGGCGGGCGAACGGGAACCGGACAAGGAACCAGGTGGCGCTCAACTGGCTCATCTGCCAGGGCGCGCTGCCGATTCCAGGCGCGATCAGTGCCGCGCAGGCCTCCGAGAATGCCGGCGCAGCCGGCTGGCGCCTGAAGCCGGCCGACGTGGCCGCGCTCAGCGAGGCGAGCCTGAGATTCACGCCGCGACAGGTGTGACAGGGCCCGCCACGGTCGTTGGCAGACGGCTCTCGGCTGGCGCCATCGGGTCCGCAGCCATCCCGCCGGTCTTCTCTACGTCGCCCGCGGGAACCAGCGGCCCACGAACAGGTCGTACACCCATCCGCCGAGGACTCCGCCGATGAGCGGAGCCACCACCGGCACCCACCACCAGTGGTTCCCGGCCCGGAACACCTCGCTGCCCCACCCTGCCAGCGCCGTGAACATGCGCGGCCCGAGGTCCCTGGCGGGGTTGATCGCATAGCCGGAGTTGACGCCGTACGCCGCGCCGATGCCGACGACGAGCAACCCCACGATGACCGGGGTGAGGCCGGCTGGCGCCGGCGCGTTCCGCTGGTCGGTAATGCCGAGGATGACCCCGACGAGAATCGCCGTGCCCACGACCTGGTCGATGAACCCGCCCGGGAACGTGGTCAGGTACGGTTGCGGGTAGGTCGCGAAGATGCCCGCGGTGCCCAGCGGCCCGACGACCTGCCGCACGCCGCCGTCGAAGGCCGTCAGCCCTTCCCGGTACGTCAGATACACCACCGCGGCCGCGACGAACGCTCCGAGGAACTGACCAGCAATGTAGGGAAGCACCTTGCGCCAGGGAAAGTCCCGGTGCACGGCCATGGCGAGCGTGACGGCGGGGTTCAGGTGCGCCCCCGAGACGCCTGCCGACACGTAGCAGCCCATCACGACACCGAGTCCCCAGGCGAGGTTGATCGCCAGGTAGCTCCCGTTGACCTGCTTGCTGACGATGTACTGCGCCACGACGCCTGCGCCGAACAGAATCAGAACAAAGGTGCCCAGGCACTCGGCCAGCACCTCCCGAAGCGTTTCTCTCGACATGAACGACACCTCGCTCGTGTGGGGCGGTCAATCGGCGCCAGAGTATATCGCGGAGTGTGGTAGCTTGGGAGCATCAACGTGGCCTACATCCTCGCACTCGATCAGGGCACTACCAGTTCACGCGCCATCCTCTTCGATCGCGGCGGTGCCGCGGTGGCGGTGGCACAACGCGAGTTCCAGCAGATCTTCCCGAGGCCCGGATGGGTCGAACACGACCCGCGGGAGATCTGGGCGTCGCAGATCTCGGTGGCGACCGAGGCGCTGGCCCGCGCCCAGGCCGGTCCCGGCGACGTGGCGGCCCTCGGCATCACCAACCAGCGCGAGACGACGGTGATCTGGGACCGCGAGACCGGCGAGCCGGTCTGCCGTGCGATCGTCTGGCAGGATCGGCGGACCGCGGACATCTGTGATCGGCTGAAAGGCGACGGGTTCGAGGATCTCGTGCGCGAGCGCACCGGCCTCGTCATCGACGCGTATTTCTCCGGCACCAAGATCGCCTGGATCCTCGACCACGTGGACGGTGCGCGGGCGAAGGCGTCGCAGGGCCGCCTGGCCTTCGGCACGGTCGACTCGTGGATCGTCTGGAACCTGACCGGCGGGCGGGTCCACGTCACCGACGTCAGCAACGCGTCGCGGACGATGCTGTTCAACATTCACACCCTGGCGTGGGACGACGATCTGCTCAGGATGCTGGACGTGCCGGCGAGCCTGCTGCCCGAGGTGCGGGCATCCAGTGAGGTCTACGGCCGGGTCGCCGGCGGCCTGGGGCTCGACGGGGTTCCGATTGCCGGCATCGCGGGCGACCAGCAGGCGGCGCTGTTCGGCCAGATGTGCGTGGCGCCCGGCATGGCAAAGAACACGTACGGGACCGGCTGCTTCCTGCTGCAGAACACGGGGGACCGGCCGGTGCGCTCGGAGAACCGCCTCATCTCGACCGTCGCGTGGAAGATCGGCGGGCGGACGGAGTACGCGCTGGAAGGCAGCGTGTTCGTCGGCGGCGCCGTGGTGCAGTGGCTCCGCGACGGGCTCGGGTTCATCCGGGAGTCGGGCGACGTCGAGCGGCTCGCCGCCACCGTGCCGGACAATGGCGGCGTCTACCTGGTGCCGGCCTTCGCCGGACTGGGCGCGCCCCACTGGGATCCGTACGCGCGCGGCACCATCATCGGCCTCACCCGCGGCACGACGGCCGGCCACCTCGCCCGCGCGGCGGTCGAGAGCATCGCCTACCAAGTCTACGACCTGCTCGATGCCGTGCACCGCGACGCGGGCATCGCGCTCGGCGAGTTGCGTGTCGACGGCGGCGCCGCTCGCAACGACGCGCTGCTTCAGTTCCAGGCCGATCTGCTCGGGGCGCCGGTGCTGAGGCCCAGGGTGACGGAGACGACGGCCATCGGCGCGGCGTACCTCGCCGGGCTGGCAGTAGGCTTCTGGGGATCGCAGGACGAGATCGCCCGACAGTGGCAGGCGGAACGCCGGTTCGAGCCCTCGATGGCGGGCGCGGCGGCCGAACGGCTGCTCGCCTGCTGGCACGAGGCGCTGGCGAGATCCAAGGGCTGGCTCAGCGTCTGACTCTACGCCACGATGGCCCGCGCAAAGTGCACGTGCTCGAAGGCGTGATACTCGTCCGCGCGGCCCAGGAAATAGCGGGCTTCAATCTCGCTCGGGGCCAGGTCCTCTTCGAGCCGGAAGCCCGCACGCCGAAGATCGGCGGCCAGCGTCGACGGATCGAAGCCGGTTTGCATCGGCTCACCGACGTGCCGCGCGATCGCCTGCATCAACTGGCTGCGCCGAGCCGCCCGCTCCGGAATGAAAGCCTCGGCGTCCATGTAGTCGAACACGAGCGTGCTCCCGACCGGCGCGCTCGTGGCCACGTCACCGAGCGTCGTCAGGACGGCGTCGCGGGTCAGATAGTAGGTGACGCCCAGCCAGCTGAAGAAACCGAGCGCGTGCGGATCATAGGCCGGCGGCTGCAGCACGGCCGGCAACCGTTCGGTTTCGAAGTCGATGGGGATGAAGTGCAGCTGCGGTGGATGAGGCCCGGCTAACATCGCCAGCCGTCCGCGCTTCAGCGCCTGCGTGGACGGATGATCGACCTCGCAGACGCGCAGACGATCGATCAGGTCCGGCCGGCGGAAGGCGAAGGTATCCAGGCCTGCGCCCAGGATCACGTACTGCTGCACACCCCGCGCGATCGCCTGCTCCAGGCGGTCTTCCGCATACCGCGAGCGGCTCAGCGTAATCGGTCCGCTGTGGGTCTGCATGACGCACGCCACAGCCGCGGCCTGATCGGGCTTCGTGGCCGCACGTTCGGGATCGATGACCTTCAACAGGCCGGCCAGATTCCGATCGAAGGTGAGACGTTCCTCCTCGGTGAACATCCGATCGGCGAGAAAGTCGTCGAAGATTCTGGGGGAATCGTGGGTGGCGTGGTAGGCCCGGCAATAGGCCGTGACCAATGCGGTGATACTGGCGCGATTCTCGTTCATGTTGAGCATCCGTCCTTGTCCAGCACTTCATTGTAAAGACCAACCGCTTCGAGCACGAAGTGACGTTCCTTCGCTGTTTCAGGTCCGTCGCGGGGCACGGCCTGGACCGGTACGGGAAAGACGGCTAGAGTAGGGCCAGCCCAGATGCTCCACCCAGGCCGGTCGGTCCGCCTCCTCGGGATCGCCTTCGTCGTTGCCGCCGTGGCGATCGCCACGCTTCAGGCTCAACGGCGGGGGTTCCGCTTCGCCCCATCGGCCCCGGCCGCGAGTTGCGTCCCGTACGACGGCCGCTTCAGCCTGGTGCGCCTCTGGTACCCGCACCATCCCGGGTGGTCCTACGACTACCCTGACATGGAGCACAACTTCACGCTGATCCTCAAGGACCTGACCAGTGTCGACGTGCGTCCGGATGGCCGCTGCATCCTTCGCATGGACGACCCGGAGTTGATGAAGTTCCCGGTGGCCTACCTGTCCGAGCCGGGTTACTGGTATCCGAGCGACAGCGAGGCGGAGGGGCTGCGGACGTATCTCTCGAAAGGCGGATTCCTGATCGTCGACGACTTCCATTTCGAGAACGAGTGGCAGGTCTTCGACGCCGCGATGAGAAAGGTCCTGCCGGAGGCACGGATCGCGCCTCTCACGCTGGCCCATCCGGCCCTTCAGTCGCTCTTCGCGATCGAGTCGCTCGACGTCCCGTACCCGGGCCGGCTCGGGCAGAGCGGTCTGAAGGGTGAGTTCTACGGAATACACGCGGACAACGACCCTTGGAAGCGGCTCATGGTCGTCATCAACTACAACATGGACATCGGCGACTACATGGAGCATTCGGGGACGGGCTTCTACCTGGTCGACCCCACGAACGAGGCCTTCAAGTTCGGCGTGAACTACGTGATCTACGGGCTGACGCACTAGCACTCGTCGGATCGTCCCTCCGCTGCGGTAATATGGCGCCACTATGAAACCGACACTCGCCACCATCTTCGTCGTCGCGCTGGCGGCCACTGCCTCCGCGCAGCAACCTCCCGCAGGACAGCCGTCCGCAGTGCAGCCGCCGCAGGGCCAGGCCGCAGCGGCCAGGCCTGCCCCCGCCCCTCGTTCCGCCGAGGTCGCCCCGGACGGCCGAGTCACCTTCCGCGTGAATGCGCCGAAGGCGGGCCAGGTCGTCCTGAACGGAGACTGGCCCGGCGGCCGCGGGCTGCCGATGACCAAGGACCCGTCCGGCACGTGGACGCTGACGACGGATCCCCTCGCGCCGGAGATCTCGGATGTACACCCTCTCGATCGACGGGGTGACGACGCTCGATCCCGGCAACTCGAAAGTCCTTCGGGACGGCGTGCGGAGGCTGAACGCGTTGCCCGTTCCGGGGCCCGGGTCGGCGCTCTACCAGGTCGGGAAGGTCCCCCACGGAACCGTGGCAGCCGTGTGGTACCCCTCGCCCGTGCTGAAGACGCCCAGGCGCATGCTGGTCTACACGCCCGCAGGCTATGAGGGCGGCACCAGGAGGTACCCGGTGCTCTACCTGTTCCACGGAGGCGGCGGCGACGAGGAGGCCTGGAACGAGCTGGGCAGCACCAGCGCGATCATGGACAACCTGATCGCGCAGGGCAAGGCCAAGCCGATGATCGTCGTGATACCGAACGCCAACTGGAACGACACGTCGATCCTCGAACCGGCCGCACCGCGCGGTCAGCCGGCCGCGCCTCGCGCAGGCCAGCCAGGCGCCGCCCCAGCCGCGCCCCGCGGAGGCCAGCCCGGCACCGCTGCCGCCACCACGGGCCAGGACTACAGCGTCGCGGAGCGCGAGATCGTCACGGGGATGATCCCCTACGTCGAGGCGAACTACCGCGTGTTGCCGGGACGCGAGAACAGGGCCATCGCCGGTCTCTCGATGGGCGGCGGCATCTCGATCAACGTCGGGCTCAAACGCCTGGACGTCTTCGCCACCGTGGCGCAGTTCAGCTCGGGGATGTTCGGCGGCACCGGCCCGGCCGCCGGCACGGGCACGGGCGGCGGCTACGCGCCCTTCGACATCGACAAGATCTCCCCGGGATTCCTGAAGGATGCGGCGGCCACCAACAAGAAGCTGAAGCTGCTGTACCTTCTCGTGCGGAGACGACGACCCGCGCATGCCCTTCCAGAAGAAGGTGGCGGAGGACTTCCGGAACGCGAAGATCGCCCTGACGTTCAAGAACTATCCGGGCGCCCACGAGTGGCGCGTCTGGCGCAACTCGCTCGCGGACGTTGCCGGCATGCTGTTCCAGTAGACCGCGGCGCCGGTGCTATGATCGCCGGACGCGGCAGCGGCGATTCAGGAAGGAGTCTCGCATGACCTCGAAGGTCCGAGTGACGTTGGCCGGCCTCGCCGGGTGGTCGGTGGTCGCGTGGGTGCTCCTTCCTGTCCCGACAGCGCAGCAGCAGGCCCCTCCCGCCCCGGCGGTGCAGCAACAGCCCCCCGCGGCTCCGCCGGCCCCCAGCCCGGCGATGATCGCGATGCGGGAGGCGACGGCGGCGGACCACAAGGACATGATGGACAAGCTCGGGATCAAGGCCCTCCGGCCGGGCCCGAGCGGCAGCGAGCAGGCGCCGAACGCCGCCAACTACGACGAGGCCCTCGCCAACCCGTATCCGAACCTGCCCGAAGTCCTCACGCTGAAGAGCGGGAGGCGCGTGACGTCGCCGGCGATGTGGGCTCAGCGTCGCGCCGAGATTGTCGAGGACTTCGACCGGGAGGTGCTCGGCCGGGTGCCGAAGGCCGTGCCGGCGGTCACGTGGACCGTGACGCGCACCGTCGAGTCCACCGTCGGCGGCCGTCCCGTCGTCGGCCGGCAGCTCGTCGGGCACGTGGACAACTCGGCCGCCCCGGAGATCGTGGTGGACATCCAGATGACGCTCGTCACGCCGGCCGACGTGAAGACGCCGGTGCCCGTGATGATGATGTTCGGCGGCGGCCGGATGCTGCCCGGCGACCCGGCGCCGGCCGGCCGCGGGTTCCCCGCGGCGCCCGCGCGCGGCGGCACGCCCCCGGCTGGCCCGCCGCCGCCGGCCGATCCGCCGGCCACCGAGCAGCTCATCGCCGACGGCTGGGGCTACGCGTCGATCAACCCGGCGAGCATCCAGGCCGACAACGGCGCGGGTCTCACCAGCGGCATCATCGGCCTCGTGAACAAGGGCGCGCGTCGTAAGCCCGACGACTGGGGCGCTCTTCGTGCATGGGCGTGGGGGGCGTCGCGCGGCCTCGACTACCTGGAGACCGACAAGACCGTGGACGCGAAGAAGGTCGGCATCGAAGGCGTGTCGCGCTACGGCAAGGCCGCCCTGATCACGATGGCCTACGACACGAGGTTCGCCGTGGTCCTGGTCGGATCGTCCGGGGAAGGCGGCGCCAAGCTCCACCGGCGGAACTTCGGCGAGGCGGTCGAGAACCTGACGGGGTCCGGCGAGTACCACTGGATGGCGGGGAACTTCCTGAAGTACGGCGCCGCCGAGGCGTCGTTCGGCAGCAAGACGGCCGGTGACATCCCCGTGGACGCGCACGAACTCATCGCACTCTGCGCGCCGCGCCCGACGTTCATCAGCTACGGCGTGCCCGAGAAGGGCGACGCCAAGTGGCTCGACCAGCAGGGCAGCTACATGGCCGCGATTGCCGCCGGCCCCGTGTTCCGGCTGCTGGGCGCGAAGGACCTCGGCCGGGGAGACAACTACAAGACCGAGAAGATGCCGCCGGTGAACGTCGGGCTGCTCGACGGACAGCTGGCCTGGCGCCAGCACGACGGCGGCCACACCGACGGCCCGAACTGGAAGTACTTCATCCCGTGGGCGGACGCGATGCTGAAGCACGCGCCGGTGCGGGCCGCGGGCGTCGCCAGGTGACGCTCGGGCAGCGCTCCGTCGCGGAATCGACCATCGAGCGGCGCGTCGTGTCGAAGGTGAGCGTCCGCCTGATGCCGCTGCTCTGCCTCTGCTTCATGGCGGCATTCCTCGACAGGGTGAACGTCGGCTTCGCGAAGCTGACGATGCTGCCGGACCTCGGCCTGACGCAGACGGAGTACGCAACCGCGGCCGGGATCTTCTTCGTCGGCTACTTCCTGTTCGAGGTGCCGTCGAACCTGCTGCTGCAGCGCTTCGGCGCGCGCGTGTGGATCGCCCGCATCATGCTCGTGTGGGGCGTCGTGTCGTCCGCGATGATGCTGGTGACCGGGGCGCGGTCGTTCTACGCGCTCCGCTTCCTGCTCGGCGCCGCCGAGGCCGGCTTCTTTCCGGGCGTCATCTTCTATCTCACGCACTGGTACCCGAAGGCCTACCGCTCCCGGGCGGTGTCCGTCTTCATGATCGCCGCGGTCGTGTCGTTCGTGGTCGGCAGCCCGCTGTCGGGGTTGCTGATGGACCACCCGCAGTTTGGCCTCGCCAGCTGGCAGTGGCTGTTCCTGGTCGAGGGGATGCCTTCGCTGGTGCTCGGCCTGGTCGTCTTCGCGTACCTCCCGAACGGGCCGCACGCGGCCCGATGGCTGACGCGCGACGAGGCGTCGTGGCTCGACGGGCGCCTCGCGGCCGAGCGGGCGGAACAGGAGCGCGTCGAGCATCTCACGCTCAGGCAGGCATTCACCGATCCCCGCATCCTGCTGCTGAGCACGATCTACTTCCTGGGGGTCGTCGCCGCCTACGGCCTCGACTTCTTTTCCCCGACGCTGCTGTCGCAGGCGTTCCCCGACGTCACCAAGTCCACGCTCGGCTTGATCGCCGCGATCCCGCCGCTCCTCACGATCCCGATCATGATCTTCCATGGCCGGAGCTCGGACGCCAGGCGCGAGCAGCGCTGGCACGTGGCGCTGGCCATGTTCGCCATGGCCGCGGGCTTCCTCGCGCTCGCGTTCGGATTGCCGGCGCCGCTGGTGGTCGTGGCCATGACCGTCTCGGTGGCCGGGCGCTGGAGCTACATCGGGCCGTTCTGGGGGCTGCCCACCGCGCTCGTGACCGGCACCGCGGCAGCCGCCGGCATCGCCCTGATCAACTCGATCGGCAACCTCGGCGGGCAGGTCGGCCCCGTGGTGATGAGCACGCTGGCATCGGCCTCTGGGGGACTGGCGAAGGGGCTCGTCGCGCTGGCGGTCCTGGCCATCGCCAGCGGCGTTCTCGTGCTCGCGGTCCCGCTGCGCCCGGCGGTGGACGGCGCTTCCCGCGATCGCGCGGCGGATTAGCTGGTCACTCCCCGCTCAGAAGATCCACCGCAGCATGATCCGCGCCGTGCGCGGCTCCTGGAAGGCGTTGGCCAGGAGGAAGCGCGCGTCCGTACTGATCTTCTGGTCGGCCATCGCCTGCCCGACGTCGAATCGACCGGCGAAGAAGTCGTCCTCCGAGACGTCGATCGCGGAGCCGGCCTCGGTTTCGGCGGTGAACTCCGAGATGGTGGCGCCCTGGTTGAACAGGTTCGCGACGGAGACGCCGATCGCGAGGCGCGTGCCGCGCCAGACTCTCAGCTCCTGTTGCACGTAGATGCCGGTCTGCGACAGCACCGGCGTGCGCCCGTCGCTCAACCGCCCGAGGTACATCACGGGGAAGTAGCTGCCCGGCACCACCGCCACCTCGCGCGTCACCGGAAGTCCCGACCCGACGAACTGGAACGCGCCGACGCTCAGCCGGAACGGAGTCTCGTAGGTCACGAGCCCCTTGAACTGGTGCGGCCGGTCCGTGGCCAGCGGCCCGAACACCGGGCGCGCCTGCTCGTCGAACATGACGAACGCGTTGTCGTAGACGCGGCCGACATTCGGCGATACACGGCCGTTCTCGTCCGACTGCGACAGCCCCGAGTAGTTTCCGTACAGGCGACTCCAGAGGTAGGTCAGGGCGAAGGACCAGCCTCGCGTCATCGGCCGCCGCGCGCCTATTTCCACGGCGTCGTAGTCGCGAACCGCCTTGGGCAGTCGCACGCCCGGGTATGCGTACTCGGCCACGCCGTACCCCGGGTTGCCGATGGTGTAAACCTCGTTGAGATCCGCATCGAGGGCGCCGATGTCGTCCACCGCGCGATCGAGCTGTTTGTGCACGTACCGGCCCGTCAGCAGGAGATTCGGGCGAAGCTGGTGCTCGATCCCCGCGACCGCCTCCTGCGATCGCATGGGCTCGAGATTGGGGTCGAACGGCACCGTGCTGCTGCTGGTGTTGGTGGATTGACTGATGAAGGTCCCCGGACAGGACGGCGGGCATGCGGCATTGCTGAGCAGGTTGGGCCAGTCGTACGTGTCGAGGGTGAACCGGTACGTCGTCCCCTGGATGCCCCCGAACGCGGTCGAGAGGCTGTACTTAAAGACGTCGTAGAAGATTCCCCAGCTGCCGTACAGCTTCCACCGGCCGTCACCGAGCAGGTCGTAGGCGGCGCCGAGGCGCGGCGCGAGCTTCTGCCCGAACCCGAACGTCAGGATCGGCGGCATGTCGGCCCCGTCTGGCGAATAGCCGGGCACGTCCTCCCGTTCCGTCCGCAGCCCCAGGTTCACGGTGAGCTTCGCGCCGATCTTCCAGGCGTCCTGGACAAACAGGCCGGCCGTGCTCCCCTGCGCCGTGCCGAATCTGCCGCTGCCCTGCCTGGGGTCGAGCGGGTTGCTGGACATGGCGTAGAATCCGTACTTGCCCCGCTTGCCCTGGAACGGTCGGTTCCACGCGAGGTTCACGACGTTCGCCCTCTGGCCCTTGTTGGTCTCGTTCGCCAGCCACTCGGCCTGGATGCCGGCCTTCAGCGAGTGCTCGCCCCACGCGCGGACGTACCACGTGGCATCCACCTGCATCGCGAGGCGCGACAGGACGTCCTTGACGTAGTTGTAGTTGCTCGTGTCGGTGCGGAACCCGGTGACACGCTGCAGGTCCGGCGGCACGTCGAGCAGGCCGATGTTCGTGAGGGGAAAGGTGAAGAGCGGCGTGGAACGGACGTTGTCCGTGTGGTAGTTCATGTACGTGTAGCCCACGCGCCCCGAGACGAACACCGTCGGGGTGGCAATGAGATTGGCCGTGCCCGACATCGTCCAGAACGGCAGGGTTCCGTTCACATCGAAATTGCTCACCGGCGAATCCGAACCGTCCTGGGCCGGCAGTACCCCCTCGTACGTGGCGGGCGCGCCGTTGGCCGAGGCGCGCGTGCGCAGCTTGCGCCCGAGCTGCAGCGTCTGGCTGCCGGTGAACAGGTGCTGCACCTGGTCCCGCGCCCTGGTGGTCGTGGACTGGTCGAGGGCGAACGTCACGGTGCGCTCGGTGCGGCTGGCGCTGGGCTGGTAGGACGCGAAGAACCAGGCGGCGTCGCGGTGAATGGGTCCGCCGACGCTGAAGCCTGGCTGGATGACCGTGTAGGGGTCTTCCGGGTACGTGAAGTACTCGGCCTGGTTGACCAGGGTCAGGCTGCGCCGCAGGTTCTGCCGCGGGCCTGCCTCGAGCGCCGAGCCTCCGAAGTAGAAGCGCGCGTCGCCGTGCCACTGGTTCGTGCCGCTCCTGGTCAGCACGTTGACGACGCCGCCCGTCGTGCCGCCGGTACTCGGCACTGTAGCCGCTCGACTTGACCTGGATCTCCTCGATGCTGTCCACGTTGAGCGACGAGAGGCCGCTGATGCCCTGTCCGGGCAGGCCGTTCATCGGATTCGACGTCTCGGTGCCGTCGATGATGAACCGGTTCTCCGGCGCGCTGGCCCCGTCCATCGAGATGCCGCCCAGCTTGGGCTCGGCGTTCGCTCCCGGCATGAACTGGATGACGCTCGTGTAGTCGACGCCGCGCGGAAGATACGCGAGCTGGTCCTGCCGGAGGCTGAACCCGCGCGCATTCTGCCTGACGTCGACGAGCGGCGACGCCCCCGTCACGTCTACCGTCTCGCTGAGCCCTCCGAGCGACAGCGTGAAGTCGAGGCGCTTGATCTGGCCGAGCAGGACCTCGACGCGCTCGAAGCGCAACGGCTTGAACCCGTCGAGCGACGCCGTGACATCGTAGAAGCCGGGACCGAGGGCGGCGAACCGAAACGCGCCCTGCTTGTCGGCCACCCCGTTGATGGCGGCGCCGACCGCGAGGTTCCTCGCCTCGACCGACGTGCCCGGCAGGACGGCACCCTGCTGGTCGCGTACCACGCCCTCGATGCTGCCGGTCTGCTCCTGAGCGAGAGCGCTGACCGCGGTCACCGTCGCAAGCACCGCAACCATCGCCGCCATGCGAAGGACTCTAGACAGCACACGGGCCTCCTTCAGAGACACCACTGCACGTTTGAACCGCTCACTTCACGCCGTCCGCGACATACAAGGTCGCGAGCTGACGCTGGGACTGGTACGCGTAGCTCTCTCCATCCGCGCTGAAGTAGATGCGGTTGATGCCGACCAGTCCGGCGGGATCCAGCTGCCCGCCGATCTCCTTCCAGGGCTGCGCGGCACCCGTGGCAGGATCGAGCAGGAACATGTGCCGCGCGATTCCGGGCGCCCAGTTGTGCACCCGGAGGCGCTTGCCGTCGGCCGTCCAGCCCAGCGCGCGCCACTTGTTGAGGTCGACGTACCGGGGAAGCGCGGCGCCGGCCGGGGCGTCGATTTCACACAGATATAGCCAGTAGTCGTCCGGGATATTGTTCCCGCAAAGGAAGTGGCGCCCGTCGGGCGCGATCACATTCTCTCTGTATGTCCCCCCCGCACTTCCGCCGCTCACGAACCACCCCTCGGGCGTGATCGCGCGCGCAGCGCCGTCGAGGGGCGCCAGCCAGACCCGGTCCCGCGACTGGAACAGGACTGCGGAGCTGTCGGGCAGCCACCCTGCGACGTCGTGACCAACCTGCTCGATCTGGGTGACGAGCCGCTCATCGCCTGCTCCGGTTGGCACGAGGGCGACGGCTCCTCCCTGCGCCGTGAACTTGTTCACCGCCACCCACTTCCCGTCAGGTGAGAGTTTCCCGTAGACGTAACCCTGCCCGAGTGCCTGCGGGGGTGAGCCATCGGTCGACCGAATGAACGCGCTCCAGTCGCTCTCGGGATTCGACTCGCCGCCTTCGGTGAACAGGATGGTCCGCCCGTCGGGAGAGATGTCAGAGAGTATCGACCAGCCGTAGTAGGTGAGGTTCCGCTCCTCAGTGTCACCGGGCCCGCGACCGAGGACCGAGATCACGCCATTGCGGTGGAGCAGGAGCACCCGGCCGTCGCGGCTGACATCAGCCAACTCGAGGCCGGGACTTCGAAGGATGGTGCGCTCCCGGCCCGAGAGATCCAGGGCGCGGACGGTCTCCGTTCCCACGCCGGTCAGCCTCGAGAACCAGACTTCCTTGCCGTCCCGGCTCCACGCGAGCTTCCCGCTCACACTCTGGACTTCTTCCGATTGGGCGAGCTTCTTCCCCGTTCTGTCGATGACGGTGATGCGGCCGTGCCGCTTGACGTTCTCGAAAAACGCGAGCAGATCACCGCTCGGTGACACCCGGAGGTCGCTGAGCTGGACCTCAGGCCTGTCGGCCCGGTAAATCACGTTGCCGAACGGGTACTCGAGCCCGCGGCGGCCAGACGACAAGCGCACAACCGCCAGCTGTGTGCCGTCGGGGCCCCAGTCGGCGCTTGTGACCATCTCGGCCATTGCCTTCGGCGCCCCGCCGGTGAGCGGCGCGGTGGCGAGCGTCATGCCGCCCAGTATCGCCACTTCGTTGCGGGTTGAGATGGAGACGATGGCGCGGCCCTTGAGCGCATCGCGCGGCTCCGAATCGACGCCGTCGGTCCGCACGGTGAAGGTCTGCACCGGCCGGCCCTCCCACGCAGCCGTATACACCACGCTCCGGCCGTCGGCGGTGAACCGCGCGCTGTGGACGATGCCCTGGCGGAACGTGAGGCGATGGAACGTCGGCTGGGGGCGCGCCGCGTTGCGCTGCGCGAGAATGTAGGCACCACCGCCGACGGCAGCCAGCGCGACAACGCCGAGCGCGGCCCAGGCGGCCCTCCGACGCCACGATGCCGGCTGTGCGGCGACGGGCACACCCGTCTGCGCGCCGGACGTCGGCAGACGGAGATCCTCCGCCAGGCCCTCGAGCTGCCGCGCGATGTCTCCGACCGACTGCCAGCGGTCATCCGGGTCCTTCGCCAGGCACCGGCGGATCAGCCGGTCCAGCGCCTGCGGCGTCACCGCCGCCACGTCGGTCAGCGGCGTCGGCTCGGCGGTGAGGATGGCCGCTATCAGGCTGGCCTGGCTCTCGCCGCCGAACGGCCGACGCCCCGCCACCATCTCGTAGAGCATCGCGCCCAGCGCGAAGATGTCGACCCGCGTGTCGGCTTCTTTGCCTTCCAGCACTTCCGGGGCCATGTAGGGCACCGTGCCCACGACCAGGCCCGCGCTCGTGAGCGGCCCGCGCGTCACCGACGTCGTCTGTCCGTCATCGATCGCGACCGCTCCCGGCCTGGCCTTCGCCAGGCCGAAGTCGAGCAGCTTGGCGCCCGCCTTGGTCAGTATGACGTTGCCCGGCTTGACGTCGCGGTGCAGGATGCCGTGGCGATGCGCCACGGCAAGCGCATCGGCGACCTGGGCGCCCACCTCCAGCACCTCGCGCACGGGCAGCGGCCCCTTCTCCAGCCGCCCGGCAAGCGTCTGGCCCTCGAGGTGCTCCATCACGAGGAAGTCGGTAGGCGGCGCCCCGGGCCGATCCGCCGGCGTGGCCGACCCGATGTCGTAGAGGACGCAGATGTGCGGGTGGTTGAGGGCGGAGACTGCGCGGGCTTCCTGCTCGAAGCGCCGCCGGCGCTCTGGCGAGGCCGCCAGGTCGGGCGGCAGCACCTTGATCGCCACCGTGCGCCCCAGCCGGGTGTCTTTCGCCCGGTATACCTCGCCCATGCCGCCGGCGCCCAAGGCCCCACTGATCTCGTAGGGGCCGAGCCGGGTGCCGGGGGAAAGGGTCATAAGCGCCCGCGTGCAGAGACGCAGGCTCGATTATCGCCATTTCCAGCTCAGCATCAAGGCGGATCTTCAGGCGGATCTTCAGGCGGATCTTCGAGGCGAATCTTCGAGGACGCCGCCGCGACCGACGCGGTAGACTGGTCGCTGGTTGTCAGAGACCGTCCATGACGATTCGACGCGCCTCCGCTCTCGCCCGCGCCGGGCTGCTGCTGCTCGCACTGTCGTGCTCCGCGGTCGATTCCAGACGGCCTACGCTGCCCGACCGCATCGACGACGAAACGTTCTGGCGGCTCTTCACGGAACTGTCCGAGCCGGGCGGCACGTTCCGGTCCGAGAATCTCGTCTCGAACGAGCGGGCGTTTCCGCCCGTGCTGCCCGACGTCGCCCGACGCGCGGCGCCGGGTGCCGCCTACATCGGCGTCGGCCCGGAGCAGAACTTCTCGTACCTCGCCGCGCTCAGGCCCCGCGTCGCCTTCATCGTGGACATCCGGCGCGACAACGCAGCGCTCCACCTGCTCTACAAGGCCGTCTTCGAGCTCTCGCCGACGAGGGCGGAGTTCCTGTCGCGGCTCTTCTCGAGACCGCTGTCGAGGCACCTCGGGCAGAAGTCCACCGCGAACGAGCTGATGGAAGCGACCGCCATCGGGATACCGAGCCGCGACCTGTTCACGGCGAATCTCGCGGAGGTGCGCGGGCTGCTCACCACGCGGCATCGCTGGCCGGTCGGTGACGCGGACCTCGCCGGGATGACGCGCGTGTACGAGGCGTTCTTCGATCGCGGGCCGGACATCCGGTACTCCATGCGGTCGTTCCGGCGCGGCCAGCCGTTCCCGACGTTCGCGGAGCTGATGACCGCCTCCGACACCCGGGGCGTCGCAGGGAGCTTCCTGGCAAGCGAAGAGGCCTACCGCGCGGTTCGCGACCTGGAGGAGCGCAACCTCGTCGTGCCGGTCGTTGGCGACTTCTCGGGAACGCGCGCGCTGGCGCGGGTCGGGACGTTTCTGCGCGACCACGGCCTCACCGTGGCGGTGTTCTACGCGTCGAATGTCGAGATGTACCTGTTCCGGGGCGACGGCTGGAAGACCTTCTACCAGAATCTGTCGTCGCTGCCGGTTGACGGCCGCAGCGCCCTGGTGCGATCCGTCTTCCAGGGCTTCGGCCCGGGCTATCCCGGAGGCCGCTCCGGCTATCCGGGAAGCGGTTTCGGCTATCCGGGCACCGGGCCCGGCGCGCCCGGCGCTGGCGTTCCGGGCGTGCTGTGGGTGGATCCGATCGAACCTCTGCTCGCGGACGTCAAGAACGGAGCCATCGCCGGCTACGGAGACCTGCTGGCCCGAATGAAATAGCGCCGCCGGTCGGTCGCGATCACGACGATGGTGTCGCGCGGATGGATGATGAAGCGGTCGTGGACGGCCGCAAAACCCCTCCCGACGGCGGCGTCGCTCGTAGTATGCTCCCCGGACGAATCTCCATGTCCAGCTCAACCTACCCGGGAGGGATTTCGACGCGATGAGAAGAGCACTCCGTACCGTCCTCGCGATCGGCTTCGTCGCCGTTCCGGCGGTCTTCTTCATGAGCGCCGTCCGAGCGCAGCAGGGGGCGCAGGCCCCGCCTCCGTTGACCAACCAGTCCGACGACCCGCTGCTGAAGTCGTTCAGGTGGCGCAACATCGGGCCGGCCAGCATGGGCGGCCGCATCGACGACTTCGCGGTCGTGGAGAGCGACCCCTCGGTCTACTACGTCGGGTTCGCAACCGGCGGCATCTTCAAAACGATCAACAACGGCACGACGTTCACGCCGATCTTCGACACCTACCCGACCAGTTCGATCGGCGACATCGCCGTCGCCCCGTCCGACCCGAGCATCGTGTACGTGGGCACGGGCGAGCCGAACAACCGCCAGAGTTCGTCGTTCGGAGACGGGATTTACAAGTCGACAGACGCCGGCAAGACGTTCACCAATGTCGGCCTCAAGGACACGCAGTCGATCGCCCGCATCGTCATCCACCCGACGAAACCGGACATCGTGTACGTGGCGGTGATCGGCCACCTGTTCGGGCCGAACAAGGAGCGCGGGCTCTACAAGACGATCGACGGGGGAAAGACCTGGACGAACACGAAGTTCATCGACGAAGACACCGGCTTCACCGACCTGGTGATGGATCCCAAGAACCCCGAGGTCCTCTTCGCCGCGTCCTACCAGCGGCGCCGCACCCCGCACGGCTTCAACGGGGGCGGCCCGGGCAGCGGGCTCTGGAAGACGGCGGACGGCGGCAGGACATGGACGAGGCTGACCGGCAACGGCCTGCCGGAAGGGATCATCGGCCGCATCGGCCTGGACATCTGCCGGACCAGGCCCAACGTCATCGTCGCGCAGTTCGAAGTCGGCGCGAGCGGCGGGACCGGCGCCGGCGTGACAGCCGACGGCAAGGAGCAGGCGCCCGGACAGGGACGCGGCGGCGGTGCGCCGGGCGGTGAAGGTGAAGCGGCGGTGCCGGCGGCCGGTGCGCGCGCGGGGGCTGGCGCGGCGGCCGCGTCGCCCGATCCCAAGCGGACGGGAGTCTGGCGGTCCGACGATGGCGGGAAGACGTGGAAGGTCGTGAGCAACACGACCGACCGGCCGATGTATTACAGCCAGGTGCGGATCGACCCCAACAACGACCAGGTGATCTACATGGGCGGCGCGCCGGCGTTCAAGTCGGTCGACGGCGGCAGGACGTTCCGCCAGATTCAGAACCTCGCCCACAGCGACCATCACGCCATCTGGATCGACCCGAAGAACTCGAGCCACGTGATGTACGGGAACGACGGCGGCCTCGACGTCAGCTACGACGGCGGGGACACGTGGGATTTCATCGCGACGATCGCGGTCGGGCAGTTCTACGCGATCAGCGCCGACATGCGGAAGCCGTATGTCGTGTGCGGGGGGCTCCAGGACAACGGGTCGTGGTGCGGGCCGAGCGCCAAGCGCTCGAACGTCGGCATCCTGAACTCCGACTGGTTCCGCGTCGGCGGCGGCGACGGCTTCTACACCCAGCAGGACCCGACCGACTGGGCCGTCGTGTACTCCGAGTCGCAGGACGGCAACGTGTCCCGCCTCGACCTGCGGGCGGGCACGAGCGTCAGCATCCGCCCGCGGGGCGCTCGGGGGGGCGGGCAGAACCAGAACGCAGCCGCTCAGGCGCTCGCGGCGCAGAGCCCGCAGTTCGCGGCCGCAGGGGCCTCGAACGTGGTGCCGGAGCCTCCGGCCGGCACGACGTTCAGGTTCTTCTGGAACACGCCGACCGTGCTGTCGCCTCACAACCCGGGCACGGTGTTCATCGGCGGCAACCGGCTGTTCAAGTCGGTGAACCGCGGCGAGACGTTCACGATGACCCAGGACCTCACGCGCGGGTTGAGCCGGTTCACGCGGCCGATCCTGGGCGTGGCCGGCGACGCGCCGATGGCGTCGAAGCACGACGGCGTGGCGACGACCAGCGTCATCACGACGGTGGCTGAGTCGCCGGTCGTCCCGGGCGTCGTCTGGGTGGGCACCAACGACGGCAACGTCCAGGTGACCCGCGATGGTGGCGACACATGGAAGAACGTCGTGGCCAACATCACGGGCGCGCCCGACGAGACGCACGTCGCGCGCGTCGAGCCGTCGCATTTCGACGCGGGCACCTGCTACATCGTGCTCGACGCGCACCGCACGGACGACCACAAACCGTACGTCTACGTCACGAAGGACTACGGCCAGACATTCGCGTCGATCGCGGCGAACCTGCCGACGGGCAACGTGAATGTGATCCGCGAAGACCCGAAGAACCGCAACCTCCTCTACCTCGGCACCGAGTACGCCCTCTACGTCTCTCTGAACGCAGGCAGGGAGTGGAAGCGGTTCATGACGGGGCTGCCCACGGTGCGGATCGACGACCTCCTGATTCACCCGCGCGACAACGATCTCATCGTCGGCACGCACGGGCGCAGCATCTGGATCATCGACGACGTGTCGCCGCTCCAGCAGCTGACCGAGGCGGTGATGGCTGCGGACCTGACGCTGTTCACTCCGCGGCCGGGCGTGGCGTGGAGGACCGACACGCAGTTGAGCACCAGCGTGGGGGGCAACCGGCACTTCCGCGGCGAGAACCCCCAGCCCGGCACGGCCATCAGCTATTACCTGAAGACGGCCGCGACGGGTGACGTGAAGATCGCGATCAGCGACTACTCCGGCAAGGTGGTCCGCGAGATCACCGGACCGAAGGACGCGGGCGTCAACCGCGTGCAGTGGAACCTGCGCGGCAACGCCGCGGCGGGCGGCGGCCAGCGGGCCGGTGGCGGCGGCCGTGGCGGCTTCGCCGGCGCAACGCTCGAACCGGGCAGCTACCTGGTGAAGCTGACGGTGGGCGGCAAGGACTACACGACCAGGGTGGTCATCGAGGTCGACCAGTAGCGTCCAAGGGTCGACCCCGTCCTATAATCAGGGTGATGACTCGCCCCGCCCGAACGGTGCTGTCGATCTCGTGTGCGGCGGCCCTCGTCTGGGCCGCCGTGCTTGTTTCCAGCCTGTCCGCCCAGCGGGCGCCGGCAGGCCGGCCGCCTGCCCCTGCTGCATGGCTGCTGCGGCCACACCTGGTCTTCGACGCCACGGGCGAACAGACCCGCCAGGGCTGGGTCGTGCTGGTGACGGGCAACGCGATCACCGCCGTCGGGCCGGCCTCGTCCGTCACGGCACCGGCCGACGCCCGCATCATCGACCTGCCGGGCATGACGCTGCTGCCGGGCCTGATCGAAGCCCACACGCACGTGTTCCTCCACGCCTACAACGAGACGACGTGGAACGACCAGGTGCTGAAGGAGTCGGAGGCGTATCGGACGATCGAGGCGGTCAGGCACTGCGAGAGCACGCTGATGGCCGGCTTCACCACCATCCGCGACCTCGGCACCGAGGGGGCCGGCTACGCGGACGTCGCGCTGCGGCAGGCGATCAACGAGGGGCTCGTCCCGGGCCCGCGGATGCTCGTGGCCACCCGCGCGATCGTTGCGACGGCGAGCTACGGCCCGGGGCCGTACGGCTTCGCAACGAACTTCGAAACGCCCAAGGGCGCGCAGGAGGCGAGCGGCGTCCCCGAGATTCTCAAGGCGGTGCGCGAGCAGATCGGCCACGGCGCCGACTGGGTGAAGGTCTACTCCGACTACCGGAGGGGCGGCGGGCCGTCGATGCCGACGTTCACCGAGGACGAACTGCGGGCGCTGGTCTACGAGGCGCACAGCGCGGGCAAGCCGGTGTCGGCCCACGCGTCGACCGCCGAAGGCATGCGCCGGTCCGTGATGGCCGGCGTCGAGACGATCGAGCACGGCTACGGCGGCACCGACGAGGTGTTCGCGCTGATGGCCGAGCGCAACGTCGCCTACTACCCCACGCTGACCGCGCCGGAGGCGACCTCGGAGTACTCGGGTGCCTACAGGCGCGGCGGCACGCCGACGCAATCGATGGAACAGGCGAAGCAGGCGTTCCAGCTCGCGCTGAAGCACAAGGTCGTCATCGGACTTGGCGGTGATGTGGGCGTGTACCCGCACGGCGAGGACGCCCGCGAGGCCGAGTGGATGGTGCGCGACGGGATGAGCCCGGCGCGGACGCTGCTTGCCGCCACCGCCGTCAACGCGAAGGTCCTCAGGATGGCGGACCGCATCGGCACGATCAAGCCGGGGCTGCTTGCCGACCTCGTCGCGGTTCCCGGCGACCCGACGGTCGACATCACGGCGCTGCGCCAGGTGGCATTTGTGATGAAGAACGGGAAGGTCTGGAAGAATCCGGGAGCCGGAAGCCAGAAGTCGGAAGACTCACGATAGACGGGCCCCCGCGGGACGCGCCGGCGGGCCTCGGCGACACGGGGGCGGCGGCCGGATTCGACCGACAGTTTTCGGCGAAGCCGGATAAAACAGTCTGCTCCAGAGGCACCTTCCGGCACCGATTCATGGTGCCGGTCGTTCGTTTTGAAGAACTTGCGGACTTCGGCGTCCCCGCACGGATATTGCATAACTTGAACGGCCAGTTTCGACCGTGGTTTGCAGGTCACGCCCGGCCAGTACCAGGAGAGGTCACGACGATGCCCACCCCGCGAACATCCCGATTCCACGCTCGTTCTCTGGTCCGGACGCTGGCGCTCGGCGCCCTCGCGCTCGCGGCGGCGCTCATCGCGACGAACCTGCCCATCCGAGGCGCCTCATCAGACCTCGTGATCAGCCAGGTCTACGGCGGCGGCGGCAATTCCGGCGCGACGTACCAGCACGACTTTATCGAGATCTTCAACCGCGGAAGCGCCAGCGTCGATCTCGCCGGCAAGTCGGTCCAGTACGCAAGCGCAACAGGCACGGGCAACTTCGGTGCCGGCACCACCCAGATCACCCCGCTACCCGCCGTCGCTCTCCAGCCGGGTCAGTTCCTGCTCGTGCAGGAGGTAACGAGCGCCGCGATCGGGTCGGTGCTGCCGACGCCGGACGTAACGGATTCCACACCGATCAACCTCAGTGGCACCGATGGCAAGGTGGCCCTTGTCAATTCCACGACCAGTCTCGGCTGCAATGGCGGCTCGACGCCGTGCTCGCCTGCGCAACTGGCGTTGATCATCGATCTCGTCGGCTACGGAACCGCCAACTTCTACGAGACGGCTGCGGCCCCTAGAGCCTCGAACACCACCGCGGTCATCCGTGCGGGTGGCGGCTGCACCGACACCGACAACAACTCCAGCGACTTCACCGCTGCGGCACCGACGCCGAGGAACTCGCAGTCGGCCTACAACGTGTGCGGCGGGCCCACGCCTCCCACGGGGACCGGCCTCGCCACTCCGCTCTCGGTGGCCGCCGGAGACTCCACCACCCTGACCGTCACGGTGACGCCCGGGGCCAACCCGGCCAGCACCGGCATCACGGTCACCGCGAACCTCGGCGGAATCGGCGGCCTGGCGGCGCAGACGTTCTATGACGACGGCACGCACGGAGACGTGGCGGCGGGCGACAACGTGTTCTCGTTCGGCGCGACCGTCTCGCTCGGCACGCTGGGCGGGCCCAAGTCGCTTCCGGTGGCGCTCGCGGACGCGCAGAGCCGGACGAACACTGCGACGATAGCCCTGACGGTCACCGCCCCGCCGACGCCGATTCATGACATCCAGGGCCCGGGCCTGTCGTCCCCGTTCTTCGGGCAGACGGTCACCACCCGTGGTGTCGTGACCGCGCGACGGTACAACAACGGCTTCTTCATCCAGACGCCGGACGCGCTGGCGGACCCGGATCCGAACACATCCGAGGGCGTGTTCGTCTTCACGAGCAGCGCGCCGCCGGCCGCCGCCGCCGTGGGCGCCTACGTGGAGGTCACCGGCACGGTGGCCGAGTACGTGCCGTCCACCGACCCCTACAGCCCGCCGATGACCGAGATCGCATCGCCAATCGTGACGGCTCTCGGCACGTCGTATCCGATGCCGGCCTTCGTCACCCTGACGGCCGCCGACCTCCCGTCCTCGGGCCCGCTGGAGCAGCTCGAGCGCTACGAGGGCATGCGCGTGTTCGTGCAGGCCCTGCGCACCGTGAGCCCGACGCAGGGGAGCGTCTCCGAGGCGAACGCCACGAGCACCTCCAACGGCATCTTCTACGGCGTGATCGATGGCGTGTCCCGGCCGTTCCGCGAGCCGGGCGTGCAGGTGGGCGATCCGCTCCCGGCGGGCGCGCCGTCGACGGTGCCCCGCTTCGACTTCAACCCGGAGCGGCTGCGGGTGAACAGCCGCGGGCAGATTGCCGCGGTGGCGCTCGACGTGACGTCGGGCGCGCTCGTGGGCAACCTGGTGGGCGTACTCGACTACGCCTACCGGACGTGGACGATCCTGCCTGACGCCTCGACGCCGCCAGTCGTATCCGGCGGGGTCACGGCCACGCCCGTTCCCGACCCGGGCGAAAACGAGTTCACCGTCGCCTCGTTCAACATGGAGCGGTTCTTCGACACCGTGAACAATCCGGGCGTCAGCGACGTCGCGCTCACGGTCACAGCCTTCAACAACCGGCTGAGCAAGGCGTCTCTCGCCATCCGCAACGTGATGCGAAGCCCGGATATCGTCGGCGTGCAGGAGGTCGAGAATCTCGCGACGCTCCAGGCCCTCGCCGCGAAGGTCAACGCCGACGCGGTGGCGGCCGGCGGCGCCGACCCCGGCTACGCCGCCTATCTGATGGAGGGCAACGACGTCGGCGGGATCGATGTGGGCTTCCTGGTGCGAACGTCAGGTGTGACGGGCATCGCCGTGGTCCAGGTCGGGAAGGACGCAACGTACGTGAACCCGACGACCGGCGCCAACGACATCCTCAACGACCGCCCGCCGCTCGTCCTCACCGCGCAGGTCCACGGGCCGACCGGCACGCTGCCGGTGACGGTCATCGTCAACCACCTGCGCTCACTGGACGGCGTCGGCGACCCGACGGACGGACGCGTCCGCGCGAAGCGACTCGCGCAGGCCGAGTTCCTCGCCGACCTGATCCAGGAGACGCAGGCCGCCGATCCCCATGCGCGAATCATCTCGGTCGGCGACTACAACGCGTACGAGGTGAACGACGGCTACGTGGATGTCATCGGCGCGGTCAAGGGCGCGCCGGCGCCCGCCGATCAGGTCGTCCTGGCGGGCATCGACCTCGTGAATCCCGACCTGACGGACCTGACCGCCCAGGCGCCGGCTTCCGATCGCTACTCGTATTCCTACGACGGCAGCGCGCAGCTGCTCGACCACATCATCGTCAACGACCACGCGCTGCAGCGGTTCAGCCGGGTGCATTTCGCCCGCTCGAACGCGGACTTCCCGGAGTCGTACCGGTCGGATCCGGCACGTCCCGAACGGCTGTCCGATCACGACATGCCGGTCGCCTATTTCGTGTTCCCCGATGCGCCGGTGCTGAAGCTGAACGGGGCCAACCCGATGTCGCACGAGTGCTGCACCGCCTTCACGGACCCGGGCGCCACGGCCACGGACGATGATTTCGGCGACATTTCGTCGTACATCACCGTCACCGGAAGCGTGGACCCGAAGGTCGTGGGTCAGTACGTGCTGACCTACAGCGTCAGCAACGGCTACGCGACGAGCACCGCAACGCGGACCGTCAACGTCGTCGACACGACGCCGCCGCTCCTGGCTCTCCTCGGAGCCAACCCGATGACGATCGAGGTGGGCGGCGCGTTCGTCGACCCGGGCGCGACGGCTGCGGACACCTGCGCCGGCAATCTCACCGGCGCCATCGCGGTGTCGGGTGACGTAGACGCCGCGCACGTCGGGACGTATCAGGTCACCTACACCGTGTCGGACGGCTACAACACGACCGCGATGACCCGTACCGTCAACGTCGTCGACACGACGCCGCCAGTGATGTCGGCAATCGTGCCGTCCGTGTCGTTCCTCTGGCCGCCGAACCACCAGTTCGAGTCCGTGGGCCTCAGGTTCACGGTGACCGACAACAGCGGTTCGGCCGCATGCTCGGCCGGCGTGGTGAGCAACGAGCCGGTGAACGGTACCGGTGACGGCGACACCGCGCCGGACTGGCTCGTGACCGGCCCGGCATCCGTGCAGCTGCGCTCCGAACGGGCGGGCACGGGTGCGGGGCGTGACTACACGATCGCGGTCACGTGCCGGGACGCCTCGGGCAACAGCACGTTCCGCTACGCCACCGTGAGCGTGCCGAAGAGCATGGGGAACGGGAAGAAGTAGGAAGAGACAATCCAGAAGCCAGAAGCCTGCGGCCAGAAGACAGAAGACGGACTGAGCGCTTCGGGCGGTGACTGCGTGCGCAGCCGCCGCCCGACGTTGTCCTGCTGATCCGCTGCCAGCTGTCAGCCGCCCGCTACTTTCCAGGCGCCTGCTGCCGGGCCTTCTCCTTCTCCAGGTACGAAACCCCGTCCGTCCACCACTTCGGCGCCGGCGCGCCCTTCAGGAAGTGGTCGAAGGTACTCGAAGAACCGGATCGTCAGGTCCTTCTGGTTCGCCACGCCGCGCAACCCGTGCCCCTCGTTCGGATACGCCAGCAGCACCGCCTTCTTCCCGTTGTACCGGAGGGCGTTGTAGAAGGCGAGGCTGTTGATGAAGCCGACCGTCGGGTCCGAGGTGCCGTGCATGATCAGGAACGGCTGGGTCACCTTCGGCGCCCACGTGAGGGCCGACTCGCTGCGGTACCGGTCGGGCTGGTCCCACGGCGAGAAGCCCCAGCGCCCCTGAGAGTAGAGGTAGTAGTTGAACGCGGTGTCGCCGCTGCCGCCCTGGTACCCGTAGCTCCAGCCCCAGGGCATCGCGAAGTCGTTGGAGAGGTCCACGACGCCCGCGCCCATGCCGACCGCGGCGAACATCCTCGACATGGTCCCGATGTAGGCCGCCCCCTCGCCGCCGTAGCTGTGCCCCGACACGCCGATGCGCTTCGGGTCGGCGTAGCCCATCTCGATCACCTTGCGGGTCGCCGCCTCCACGCATTCGAGCATGTCGGAATGCGACGAGCCGGTGCGGAAGTGAATGTCCGGGAGCATGGTGAGGTAGCCGTCGCTGACCGCCTGCACCGGCATCCGGCCCATGCTCGGCAGGAACGCCGGCGCGCTGTAGACGTGCATGTTCTGCGAGTTCTTCTCGTAGAAGACGACGATCATCGGCCGCTTCTCGCCCGGCTTGTAGTCGTCGGGCACCGCCAGGATCCCCTGCAGCCGCACGCCGTCCTTGTTCTTGTAGTCGAACAGGACGCGGCGGCCCCACAGGTAGTCCTTCTGCTGCGGGTTGGCGTCGGTCACCTTCTTCGAGTCGGCGAAGCCCGGACCCGACACGCGCAGGTCGGGGAACTCGACGAACGTCTGGCGCGTGAACAGGAACCGGTCGGCCCTGCGAGCCTTCACCGGCGTGCTGAACGACGCATCCTCGTAGACGAGCGGTTTCATCCGCCCGCCCGCGAGCTCGTAGAAGCCGGCCTTCTTCGTCCACTGTCCGTACACCGACAGGATCAACGGCTTGGTGAGATCGAACGTCCCGCGCGGGCCGACCGCGCGCGGCACGGTCGGGTCGGTCGGCTCGGTCCGGATCAGCCGGAAGCGCATGTCGTCCTTCGTCCCCTGGCCTCCAGTGAGGTTGGTCGGCGCGGAGCCGTCGAGCGGCAGCAGCCACAGGTCGTACCGGTGGTTGACGATGACCGCCTTCCCGCTGCTGGCGTAACCGGCGATGCCGAACGGCGGCTTCGTGCCGGGGTGGTCGTACTCGGTGTCGATGAAGCTCACCGGGCTGGCCGGCGCGAGCGTCTTCGTCGTTCCCGCCTCGAGGTCGAAGAGCTGGAACCTGCTGTCTTTCCAGTAGAGGAAGTGCGTGCCGTGGGGCGAGATGCCGAACGTGTGGCCGCCGGTCAACTGCCCCTTCGCGATCAGCGTCCGCTCGCCGGTCGACGTGTCGACGCGGTAGAAGTCGGCGGCCGGCAGCTTCTGCTCGTCGCGGAGATAGGCGCGCTGGTCGCGGCCCACGGCCCACCTGCCGTCCGGCCCGAGGTCGAGGTCCCGCATCGTGTCGTCCGTGAGCTTCACGAACCGCTTCGCCGACACGTCGAAGGCCTGTCGGAACGTGAAGTTGCGGTCCTGGTCGGCCCGTACCATCTGGAGTGACTGCACCCGGTCGTCGGCGGTGTTCCACACGTCCACGTCGGCCGCCTCGTCGGTTGTCCTGCGCGTCGCGTCGGGTGACACCGTCTGCTCCTTCGCCCCGAAGAAGACCCGTTTGCCGTCCTCGCTCCAGGCGAGCGCGGCGCGGTCGCTGACCACCCAGCCCTTGGGGAACCCCTCCGCCTTCGCGGGCTCGAGCACCACCGGCGGCGGCACGGCAGCGCCATCCCTGAGCGCGGCGGCGAGGTCGCGGTAGGCGAGCAGCACGTTGTCCCTCTCGCGCATCTTCTCGACGTCGCTCCCCTTCAGCACGGCGATGGCGCTGCCGTCTTCGCTCCAGGCCAAACGGTTGTAGCCCTTGCCGTCGTTGTCGAGCGGCGTGATTCGCCCGTTTCGCGTGTCGTATACGAACAAGCCGTTCGCGTCCTTCACGGCCGCGTCGACGGTGTAGGCCAGCAGGTCACCCGTCCGGTTGAACGCGATGTCGCCGACGCCGCCGAGTAACTGATGCCTCCCCGAACGGAGGTCCAGCAGGATGGTGTCGGCCCCGCGCGGCCCGCTCGTCGTGCTGCCCGCGCCGGATGCCTGCGCGCCCCCTGGGGCGGGCGGCGTCGCCGGAGGCGTGCCGCCGCCGCCCCGCCCGCCCGTGGTTGGCGCCGCCTCTCCGCCGCGGCGCCTGAAGAACACGTGGGTGGATGTCGCCGAGAAAGCGAACGTCCCGATGTCCTGCCACGATCGCACATCGCCGGTGGCGAGGTTGCGCAGCTCGACTCGACGGGGCGGAATCTGCGGCGCGGAACCGGCGCGGCCGCCCTGTCCGGACTGCCCTCCGCCGGCGCCGGGCTGCACCGGCGTCTGCGGTGTGGCGGGTTGCGTCGCGGACTCGCCTCCGCCTGGCCCTCCGCCGCCCGACCCGCCGCGGCCCGCACGGGCGCGTTGGGCGGCTCCGGGATCCACCTGGTAGGCAATCCACCTGGAGTCGAGCGAGAACGTGGCGCCGGTGGCATCGGCCACGGTGACGTCGACGTTCGTCTCGAGGTTCACCAGGTGGAGCACCGGCTTGGCTTCCGCCGTCGGGACGTTCGTGCCCTCGAGCGTGTAGGCCAGCCACTTCCCGTCGCTCGACAACTCCTGGCTGGCAATCCTGCGCCACTTCACATAGTCGTCGATCGCCATCGCCTTCTTTGCCGGCGCCGGGGCCTGCGCCTCGGGCAGCGCGTGGAAGGCCGCGAGCAGAACCGCCAGCGCCAGGGCGAACATGGCAAATCGGCGCCACGTCAACAGGACCTTCTGATCGTTCGTCGTCATGTCCGTTCCTTGGTGGTGGAAGAGACTCCGGGGGTGATTGTGTACCCTACTTCACCGGCAACCCGGGGAACGGGTCGTCGATCGACGGGCTCTGCGGGGTGAACAACTCGGCCCCGTTTTCGGTAATCAGCATGTCGTCCTCGAGCCGGAGGCCGAACTCGCCCGGGATGTAGATGCCCGGTTCGTTGGTGAAGGTCATGCCGGGCTTCAGCGTGACGACCTTCGTCCAGCCGAACATGTTGTGCGCCACCAGGTACGGCCACTCGTGGCCGTCCATGCCGAGGCCGTGGCCCAGGCGGTGGGTGAAGTACTTGAACCCCGGGCCGTAGCCCTCGCTCTCGGCCAGCTTGCGGGCCGCCGTGTCCAGGGCGTCGAGCGCCACGCCCGGCTTGGCCACGGCGAGCGCAGCCAGCTGCATCCGCCGCACGAGGTCGAACACCTTCCGCATCCTGTCGGTCGGCTTGCCGAAGACGAACAATCGGCTGATGTCCGAACCGTAGCCTTCGATCGAGCAGCCGCCGTCGACCAGCACCATCGCCCCGTCGTGCACCACCTGCGGGACCGACGACCCGTGCGGGTACGCCGTATTCGGGCCGACCTGGGCTCCGCCGCTGCCGCTGAATCCCTGCCGCTGGTGCGCGGCCGCTGTCAACGCCCCATACTGTGCCGGGGTCATTCCGTCCCGAAGCCCCGGGTACGCGGCCGCGTAGGCGTTGAGCGTCACCTTCGAAGCCAGACGCATCAGTTCGATCTCGTGGGCGTCCTTGATCATCCGGCACCCGGCCGTCACCGGCGTCGCGCTCGCGAAGCGGATGGCGGGCGCGGCCTGCGCGATGCTGTCGGCGAAGACGAACCGCACGGTCTCCTCGATGCCCACGCGCCCGGTGGCCACCCCTCGCGCCTTGAGCCCCCGGGCCACCAGTTCGAACGGGCTTTCGTCCTCCTGCCAGGTCATCACCTGGCTCCGTCCCGCCAGCGGGCCGACCTTGATCTGCTCGCCGGCCCGGTCGAGTTCGAACGCCGGGCAGACGACCACCGGGTCGCCCTTGGCTGGCAGGATGACGGCAAGCAGGCGCTCGCTCTGGCCCCAGCGCAGGTCGGTGAAGTACACCAGGGACGTTCCGCCGGTCAGCACAATCGCGCCCAGGCCCTCCGTGGCCATCAACGCCTTCGCCCGCTCGATGCGCGCGAGACGCTCGTCGCTCGTGATGGGCTTCGCCCGGTCCTTCAGCATCGGCAGCGCGGCGAACGACGGCAGCGGGCCCGCAGGTTCCCCGGGCAGCGGCCGCTGCGCGGCCGAGGCATCGGGAAGCGCGACGGCCACGCCGGCCGCGGCCGCGCCGTGAACGAACTGTCGACGGTTCAGCATGCCGTGCTCCTCGATTCGGTGCCGGCCCGGTCCCGGGCTGCCGCGCTATGGTAGGCCAAGTCGCCGCGGAAGAAACGCGAAATCCTCTGCTATGCTCAGGCGATGCGTCGACCGTCGTCGGATCGGTGGAGGCGCCGTCGGGCCGGCGTCGCGCGCGACTCCGGCGCCGAGTACTCGCGCTTCCGCCGATTCCAGGTGCAATCCCAGACCGAAATCAGGATCATGAAGTGACCGCGATGTCCTTTCCAGGAGAGCTGATCATGAGCCGTTCGAGGAGGTTCGTCGTCATCACCGTCGCCGTGCTCGCGGCCGCGGTTGGCCTTGCCGCCGAGCAGGGCATGTGGATGCCGCAGCAGATTCCCGACCTGGCTGCGAAGCTGCGGACGCTCGGCTTCACCGGCGACCCGAAGGCATTCGCCGATCTCACCGGCCAGCCGATGGGAGCCATCGTGTCGCTCGGCGGCTGCACGGCGTCGTTCGTCTCGCCGGACGGCCTGATCGTGACCAACCACCACTGCGTGACGGGAGGCCTCCAGTTCAACTCGACGCCGCAGAGGAATCTGCTGACCGAGGGCTTCCTGGCCAGGACGCTCGCCGAGGAGCTGTCGAACGGCCCCGGTTCGCGCGTGCTCGTGACGACGTCGGTGACCGAGGTCACCGCGGCCATCACCGGCGGGCTGGACGCCGGCGTCACCGACCGCCAGCGCAACGACACGATCGACCGGCGGGTGAAGGAGCGTGTGGCCGCGTGCGAGAAGGACGGACTTCGGTGCAGCGTCACCGCGTTCTTCGAGGGGCTCAAGTACTACGAGGTCGCGCAGCTCGAGATCCGCGACGTCCGGCTAGTCTACGCGCCGGCGGAGGGCATCGGCGTGTTCGGCGGCGAAACGGACAACTGGCGGTGGCCGCGCCACACCGGCGACTGGAGCTTCCTGCGCGCCTACGTCGGCAAGGACGGCAGGCCGGCCGCTTTCGCGAAGGAGAATGTCCCCTACAAGCCGAAGCACTGGCTGAAGGTCTCGGCCGACGGTACGAGGCCGGGCGATCTCGTTTTCGTCGTCGGCTATCCGGGCCGGACGATGCGGCACCGCACGTTCGCCGAGATCAAGGAAACGACCGAGTGGACGCTGCCTCGATCGGTGCGGCAGGCAGAAGAGCAGCTGGCGATCATCGAGAAGCTGACGGCCGGCAACCAGGAACTGGCGATCAAGCTCTCCGGGCGAATCCAGGGGCTCAACAACGGCCTGACCAACACGAAGGGCGTGCTCGAAGGGCTGGTGAAGGGCGGAGCGCTCGGACTGAAGGAAGCGCAGGAGAAGGCCCTGACGGCGTGGATTGCCGCAACACCCGAGCGGCAGAAGCAGTACGGTGACGTCCTCCCGGCGCTCGCCGCGCTCCAGGCAGACGGCGAGAAGGTGCGGGAGCGGAATGCGGTGATGAGCACCCTGTCGTCAGCCTCGTCCTACCTCGGCGCGGCGCAGACGATCTATCGCCTGGCGCTTCAGCGGCCCAAGCCGGACCTCGACCGCGATGCCGGGTTCCAGGAGCGCGACTGGAGCCGGATTCGCGAAAGCCTCGACCGGCTGCAGCGGTCGCTCGACCCGGCGGCCGATCGCGCGTTGCTGCGGTGGGCCGCAGGCCTGGCCGCCGCGCTGCCGGCGGGCCAGCGGATCGAGCCGCTCGACCAGGCTGCGGGCCTGCGAGCCGGACTGCCCGCGGCCGATGCGGGCCGCGCCATCGATGCCTGGCTCGACAAGCTGTACGCGGGGACGAAGATCGGCGACCGCGACGCCCGACTCGCGCTCATGGACAGCGGCTCGGCGGCACTCAAATCCGGAGGCGACACGTTCGTCGCGCTCGCGTCGGCGCTCGAGCCGATGGCCGAGTCGATCCGCGACGCGGCGAAGAACCGGGCCGGTGCCTACGCGCGCCTGCGCCCGCGCTACATGCAGGCGCTGCTGGCGAAGGCCGGCGGCCTGGTGGCGCCGGACGCGAACAGCACCCTGCGCGTCACCTACGGGCAGGTGAAGGGCGTGGACGCGAAGGACGGGCTGTTCTACAAGCCCTACACCGGTCTGGCGGGCATCCTGGAGAAGCAGACGGGCGCGGGAGATTTCAACGCGCCGAAGAAGCAGATCGACGCGATCGATCGGTTCCTCACGACCAGGAAGAGCCCGTATCTCGACGCGGCGCTCAAGGACGTCCCGGTGAACTTCCTGTCGACGGTGGACACCACGGGCGGCAACTCGGGGTCGCCGACGCTGAACGCCCGCGGCGAACTGGTCGGCCTGCTCTTCGACGGCACGTACGAATCGGTCTCGTCCGACTACCTGTTCGACGAGGTGAAGACCCGATTCGATCCACGTGGACAGCCGGTACATGCTGTGGAACATGGCCGAAGTGGACGGCGCGACGAACCTGATCAGGGAGATGGCCATCGCCCAGCCGGCCAGGAAGTAGGGCTATTTCTTCTTCTTCGCCGTCCAGGTCGACGAGCCGAAGCTGCCGAGTTCGACCGTGCCGGACATGGTTTCGCCGTCCACCTTGCCGGCGTATGCGATCGTCATCTGTTGGCCCTGCATGTCGATGACGATCGCGAAGGCGACGTCCGCGCCCTTGATGGTGCCCTCGAGCGGCCGTTCGCCCATCTCGCCGGCCTGGATGCCGGTGAGTTTTTCGCCGTCCTGCTTGAAGGTCGAGGTCAGCGTCCTCGTTCCCTGGGGCGTCTCGACCGACGTCTCCCAGGACCCGGTGACGTCGATCTTCGGCGGGTCTTTGGGCTTTTCCTGCGCGAAAGCCAGGCCGGCGAGCGCCAGCGCGGCGACGGTCACCATGGCGGACACACGCACTCTGTTCATGCGACTCCCTGTTCGAAGAGGGCCCCGCCGCAGACCGGCGGGGCCCTCGTTTGTCTGACGATAGCAGGAGCGGCCCACAAAAGGAAGCCGGCCCCGCGACTCGCTACACTAGGCGGATACCCATGCGCGCAGCCTCGACGTCCGCTCGTTCGGTTCCGCCCGGCAGGCCTCGTCCACCCGTCGGCCCGCCGCTCAAGTGGGCGGGCGGGAAGCGCTGGCAGGTGCCGTACCTCAGGGAGCTCTGGGCGCCGCACGCCGACCGCCGCCTGGTCGAGCCGTTCTGCGGCGGGCTGGCCGTCACGCTGGGCCTCTCGCCGCGGCGCGCGCTGCTCAACGACGTGAACCCGCACCTGGTCAGTTTCTACCGCTGGGCACGGCGGGGTCTGACCATCGACCTTCCGCTCGAGAACACCGCCGAGGCCTTCTACGCCTGCCGTGGTCGTTTCAACGCGCTGGTGGCGCGCGGCCGGGCGGGGGGCCGAGAGGCGGCCGCGCTTTTCTACTATCTGAACCGCACCGGCTACAACGGCCTGTGCCGGTTCAACAGCCGCGGCGAGTTCAACGTCCCGTTCGGCCGGTACGCGCGCCTCGTCTACCGCCGCGACTTCTCGGCCTACCGGTCGGTATTCGGGGGCTGGTCGTTCCGCTCGGGGGACTTCGAGGACGTGCCGCTCAGGCCGGACGATTTCGTGTATGCCGATCCGCCCTACGATGTCCCGTTCACGCGCTACGCGAGGGACGCGTTCGGGTGGGAGGACCAGGTGCGGACGGCCGAGTGGCTGGCCCGGCACCCCGGCCCCGTCGTGCTCACCAACCAGGCGACCGAACGGATTCGCCGGCTCTACGCCGGCCTGGGCTACCACGTCACCGAACTGGCGGCGCCGCGGCGCATCAGCTGCACCGGCGACCGGTCGTCCGCAGCGGAAGTGCTGGCGATCCGAAATGTGCTACCTTAAGAGGCTGATCATTTCGAGGGCCCACGCGAGACGTGCATGTCGAGCGATCCTGTCGACCTGAAGCTTGACGTCGTTCCCCGGTCCCGGTTCGACATGGTGGACCTCAGGGGACTCGTTTCGGCCGCACACGGCGCGGCGCTCTCCGCCTACTCCCACTGCCTGTACTGGTCGTCGCACACGACGGCCGGCTTCCTCGACCGAAGCATGGCGTCGCGGCTGCTCCAGAAGCCCGGGGTGGCGGCCTACATCGATGCGTTCCGGGCGATCTTCCCCGAGGGGGCCGACTACGAGCACGACCGCATGGAGCGGCGGGTGGAGCTGGCGCCCGAGCAGCGCGTGCTGGAGCCGAGAAACGCCGACTCGCACCTCGCCTTCATCGCCGCCGGCCTCCGGACGTGCGTCACCTACGCGAACAAGCCGGACGAGCCCGTCTGCTTCGTGGACCTCGACGGCGTGAACGACGGGAAGCCGCGCCGCCGGCACACGCGCGTGATCGGGTATCACCGCGAGGAGATCGTGGCGCGGCACCAGATCGAGGTGCCCGTCTCGTCCCACCCGGTGGACTCGGTCAACCTGAAGGACCCGAAGCTCGGCGTCGCCGCGGAACTGTCGGAGTTCGTCCAGCGGCACGGCGTGCCCAAGGGCCGGCTGCGCCTGTCGCTGCACGCCGGCGAACGGCACGCGGGCCTCACGGTGAACGAGTACGAGACGCTGCTGATGCGGCACGACCTGCCCGAGGTGCTGCGCGATCCGCTGCGCTTTGCCATCGAGAAGGGCCGCCACGCGATCGCCGACCCGCGGGCCGTCCCGGCGAAGACGCTCGAGTACGCGAAGTACGACCTCGTGCGCCTCATGAACCAGGCGGTCGATCGGCTCGGTCTCAGCGAATCGCTCGTCGAGCGCCTCCTCGCACGGATGATGGCAGTCCCGGCCAACCGGTTCCTCCGCATGAAACGTTCGGTGGACCTGCTGGTCTCGGACGAGGGGCTCGGAAAGGGGTCCGTGGTGGAGGGCACCTACCAGAGCACGATTCTCGTCCAGTGGCACCGGGCCGATCGCCAGTCGCGCCTGGTCGACGTAACGCTGACGCGTCTGCACTGACGCGCCTGCACGGACGCGCGCATGCCGCGTAGCCCTCTCCTCCCACGACTCACCATCGGGCTGACGGTCCTGGCCGCCGTCTGCGGTCCGGCCGCGTCTGCCGCGCCACAGTCGCCCGGGTTGCCGCCTGCCGCGAACGGCGCGCGGCCGCGCATCGGGCTCGCGCTCGGCGGCGGCAGCGCGCGCGGCCTGGCCCACGTCGGTGTCCTCGTGTGGCTCGACGAGCACCGCATCCCCATCGACGCAGTCGCGGGCACCAGCATGGGCGGCCTCATCGGCGGCGCCTACGCCACCGGCATTCCGATCCGCGAGATCGGCACGCTCATCGGCCAGACCGACTGGGACACGATCCTCTCGCCCGAGGCGCCCTTCGAAGACGCGACGTTCCGCCGCAAGCAGGACCGCCGCGCCTTCCCGGCCGGCATCGAGTTCGGTGTCCGGCGCGGCCTCTGGCTGCCGCGCAGCCTGAACCCCGGCCAGCGGATCGCCCTCCTGCTCGACAGCTTCACGTTTCCGTACTCCGCGCTGCCGACATTCGATGCCCTGCCGACGCCGTTCCGATGCGTCGCGTTCGACATCAACAGGTCCGAGAGCGTCGTGCTGGACCGCGGGGTCCTGGCCGAGGCGATGCGCGCATCGATGGCGCTGCCGGGAATCTTCCCTCCGGTCACGATTGACGGGCGCCTGCTGGTGGACGGCGGGTTTCTCGACAACGTGCCGGTCGAAGCCTCGCGGCAGATGGCCGTCGACGTCGTGATTGCGGTCGACGTCACGAGGAGCCCGGCGGCCACTCCGGAGGTGACGGCGTTCTCGATGCTGAGCCGCGCCGTCGATGCCGTCATGACGGCCGGAGCCAGGCGCAACCTTGCGGCGGCGGACGTCGTCATCACGCCCGATATCGAGGGTCTCACGTCGATGGACTGGAACGCGGCGGACGAGTGGCGCCGGCGCGGTTACGCCGCCGCCGAGGCCCGCGCCATTGAACTCCTGAGGTTCGCCGTCAGCGAGGCGGAGTACGAGGCCCACGAGGCCGCGCGCCAGGCGCGGCGGCGCACGGCGCCCGTCGTCCCCGTTTCGGTCACGGTGAAAGGCGTCGGCCCGGACGAGGAGGTGAAGCTCGTGCGGCGGCTCGGCGCCTGGGCAGGCCGGCCGCTGGACATCCCGCGCCTCGAGAAGGACCTGCTGCTTCTCAGCGGCACAGACCGATACGAGCTCCTCACCTACCACCTGACGGAGACCGTCGCCGGAACCGCCCTCGAGATCACCGCCCGGACGAAAGCCCACGGCCCGGCCTTCCTGACGCTCGGCCTCTCGCTGAACAACGTCGACGCCACCAACTTCGCGATGAGCGTCGAGGGCCGGATGACCATCTTCGATGTTGCCGGCGCCGGGTCCGAGGTGCGCCTCGACGTCGCCGTGGGCACGCTGCTCCATGCGGGCGGCGAGCTGTACCGACCGATCGGCGTGCCGTGGCTGTTCGCCGCGCCGCGCGCCTTCGTGGTCAGCAACGAACGCAACCTGTTCATCGACGATTCGCACGTGGCGGAATACCGCGTCACGCGGGCGGGCGGAGGGGCCGACATCGGCATCAGCTTCGGCCGGCTGGCGGAGCTCCGGGCGGGCGCCGACATCGCGCACGTGGACGAGGCGCTCAAGGTCGGAGACCCGCGGCTGCCAGGGGCGCACGGCGACGAGCGGGTCGCGTCGGCTCGGTTCGCCTTCAATGGCCAGGACAGCGCGGTCGTTCCCACGCGAGGCGTTCGCGCGGCGGCGGGCGTGCGCCGCTTCTTCTCGGCTCCGGTCGTGACGGGCGAGCCAGAGGCCGTGGCGGCAATCGACAGCCCGCAGGAGTTCTGGCAGGCCGAGTTCGACGCCACCGCCTTCCACTCCGTGACCAGGCGCAACCGGCTCTTCCTGCGGGCGGCCGGCGGCACGTCGTTCGACGCGGTGCCCTATTTCAACGGCTTCTCTCTCGGCGGACCGTTCCGCATGTCGGCATACCTGAAGGACGAGCTCGTCGGCGCGCACTTCGCGCTGGCCGGCGCCGGCTACATGCGGCAGCTCCCCAGGCTGCCGTCGTGGGTCGGGCAGGCCTACGCCGCCGTGTGGCTGGAGGGAGGGTCGACGTTCCAGTCGCGCGCCACGGCCGAGTGGCACGCGGACGTCGCGGCCGGCGTGGTCATCGACTCGGTCGTCGGACCCGTGTTCGTCGGCGGCAGCGTCGGACCGGGCGGGCATAACCGGTTCTACGTGTCACTCGGTCCGCTCTTCCGCTGAACGCCAGGCCGGTGGCACGTCATTGCGACACCAGACGTCCACGGGCGTCCCGCTGCATTCGCGTCCACGCAGGGCAACCACAGAGGCCACAAAGACCACAGAGGCTTCCACTCGAGGGCTTCGACCGGGCGCGCAGGCACGCGTGATCCCGTCCGTCTCCGTGTCCTTTGTGTGCTCCGTGGTTGAGAGTTCGTTCACCTATAATGTCGAACCATGAGAGTGGCGCTTGGATCCGACCGGCTCTTCGACTCCGGCATGCTCCGCGGGCGCCGCGTGGGCGTGGTGGCCAACCCGGCCTCGGTTGACGGCTCGTTCCGCCACATCGTCGACCGCGCGGCGTCCGCGCCGGGGGTGACGCTCGCCGCCGTGTTCGGGCCGCAGCACGGCTTCCGGGCGGACGTGCAGGACAACATGGTCGAGTCGCCCCACGCGCCCGACGCGCGGCGCCGCGTGATGGTGTACTCGCTCTACAGCGAGACCCGCGAGCCGACCGCCGACATGCTCTCGGGCCTCGACGCCCTGGTGATCGATCTCCAGGACGTGGGGGCGCGCATCTACACCTTCGTCTACACGATGGCGAACTGCCTGCGCGCGGCGGCTCGGCACCGCGTTCCCGTCATCGTCTGCGACCGTCCGAACCCGATCGGCGGAGCGGCGGTCGAAGGGCCGATGCTCGTCGAGGGGTACGAGTCGTTCGTCGGCCTGTTCCCGATACCGATGCGCCACGGCATGACGATTGGCGAACTGGCGCGCCTGTTCAACGAGCGCTTCGGAATCGGCGCCGAACTGGAAGTGGTCCCGATGGAGGGATGGCGCCGGGAGATGTACTGGGACGACACCGGACTGCCGTGGGTGCTGCCGTCTCCGAACATGCCCACGCTCGACACCGCCGTCGTCTACCCTGGCGGGGTGCTGTTCGAGGGCACCCAGCTGTCCGAGGGGCGCGGCACGACGCGGCCGTTCGAACTGCTCGGCGCCCCGTGGATCGACGCCGAGCCTCTCGCCGCCAGGCTGAATGCCCTGAGGATCGACGGGGCGCACTTCCGGCCGGTGGTCTTCGAGCCGACCTTCCACAAGCACGCCGGCCAGGCCTGCGGCGGCTGCCAGATTCACGTCACCGACCGGCAGACGTTCCGGCCCGTGCTGGCCGGCGTCGCGGTCATGAGCGAATTCCACCGCAGCGCGCCCGACCGGTTCGCGTGGCGCCAGCCGCCCTATGAATACGTGCAGGACAGGATGCCGATCGACATCCTCGCGGGATCGGACCGACTCCGGCAGGCCATCGAGGCCGACATCCCGGCACGCGACATCGCCGAGGAATGGGACGCGGGCACCCGCCGGTTTCTGGCAGTTCGAGAAAGGCACCTCTTGTACTGAAATCTTGCGATCTTGCGAACTGGGGATCTTGCGAACTAGGGATCGTGCGATCTGGGATCGTGCGATCTGGGGATTGTGCGAAGTGAACGACCTACGCACCAGAGCCTTGGCGCCCTGGTTCGCAAGATCGCCGCATCGCCCGATCGCACGATTCGTGTCTACGGATAGGCCCTGAGGTCCCAGGCGCCCCGGCCGTGCTCCAGGTAGTGCCTCAGCGTCTCGAGCGCGGCCGGCAGGCGGCTGCCGACCGTCTCGTAGTACCGAATCCACCGCGGGCTGTCGTCGAGGCCGCGCTGCGCGACGCGCAGGGTGGCGGCGACCGGCTCGGACTTCGACCCGCCGGGCCGGTCGGCCCGCGTGCAGGTCACGTCCATCGCCATCGGGCCAATCGGGTCGCCCTCGGGCGGGAGCCAGTAGGCATCGGCCACGAAGAACCCGCGGTTGGGCTGGAAGTCGATCACCATGCCGTGGAAGACGCCGCCCAGCCGCCCGAGCAGGTCATCCACCTCGTCCGAGGCGCGCCACTCGAGCGCGTAGGCCCCGAGCGGTCGCGGTGTGGCGACGACGGCCGCCACGTCCCACCAGGCCGCCAGCGCCGCCGGCTCGAAGAACGCGGCCAGAATGCGGGCTGGCGTCGACTCGATTCGAATCGAATGCTCGAAGCCAATCTGGCTGGGTGTCGGCATGTGCGTCTGGCTCGACCAGCCTCAGGAACGCGACCGCTCCAGGACGTGCCCTGCACGTCCGTCCGCGCGCTTGAGCAGGAGGGCGAAGATCAGCCCCGCGCACCCGAGCGTCGCGAACATCACCATGCTCGCCCGGTAGTCCTTCGTCGACTCGCGCAGCCAGCCGTTCAGCACGGGGAAGGCCGCGAGGCCGATGTTCTGGATCATCGTCATCAGCCCGAACGCCGTCCCGACCCGCTTCTTCTCGACGATGAGCGGCACCGCCGGCCACATGGCGGCCGGCACCAGGACGAACGCCGCCCCGAGCAGAATCATCGGCAGCGCGGGCGAGACCGACGAGAACGCGAGCGCCAGGTAGCACACGATCATCAGCAGCGCCCCGAGGATCATGAGGCTCGTCCGCCTCCCAATCCGGTCCACGAGGCCGCCGGCAAACGGCGCGAAGCACATCGAGGCGAAGATGATGATCGACGAGGTGCCGGGCGCCGTCGAGAACATGTGAAGGAAGTCCTGGAACGCCGCCGCGAAGAAGCCCAGGCTGCCGGCGTCCACGCTCAGCGGCAGGTTCCACTTCTCGTGGAAGAAGTCGGTGGAGAGCGCCGTGAACGGGAAGATGGCGGAGTAGAACGTCACGCACAGGGCGACGACGTACCAGTACGAGGCCCCGAACTTCCTGATGTCCGCGACGACGATCGTGTCTCCGGCCTCGGTCTCTGCGAGCCCGAGCCGTTTCTCGTTCGCCTTGTCGAGGACGAAGTAGACGACATTCGCTGCGACGCTGGCCACGCAGAGCCCGGCGGCCACCCACAGCGCGCCGCGCCATCCGAACCGGTTCGCCGTCAGCGACATCGTGTTGAAGCTGAAGAGCGTGCCGAGCCGGGCGAGGGCGAGGGTGACTCCGAACGACATCGCCAGCATCCGCCCACTAAACCACCTGGCCAGGATGGCGCTCTGCGCGACAACGAGCGACTCGGACCCGGCGCCGAACACGAAGCGCCCGGCGCACGCGACGGGCACCGAAGAGGAGAGGGCCACCATTCCGGCGCCGGCGACGATCAGCGCCGAGAACAGGAGGGTCGCCCGGCGGGTGCCGATGCGGTCGGTGAGCATCCCGCCGAGGAACACCGAGAGAATCGCCGCCACGCTGTAGCTCGTGTAGAGCCAGCCGATCCCGCTCTGCGACGTGTTCCACGCCTTGATGAGCGTCGGGGCCAGGGCGCCAACGCTGTCGTAGGCAAAGTAGCTGCCGTAGGTCAGGAGTCCCACGGACACCAGCACGACGACGCGGAGCAGCCAGTGGGCACCTGTTTCTGGTGCGGCAGACGAGGCCATGGGGGAAACTATACCATTCGCCCGATCGCCCGATCGCACGATCGCACGATCGCACGATCGCACGATTCGCATTTCCCTCCAGGGGATCTACAATCCGTGGGGTGAACACGATGACAGCGGAAGATCGAATCCGGGCCGCGGTGGAACGCTGGCTCCGGGCGGCCGTTGACGATGCGGGGCGCCGCGGTCTCTCCGGGCTGACGCCGCTCCTCGAAGGACTGGCGCACGCCACCGTCGCGTTGAGGGCGGCCGACTGGAACGACGTCGTGCCTGGGGGCGGACGGGAAGCCGGCGGAAGGCGGGAAGCCGGATGGGCGGCCGGCGGGCACGCGGAAGGCTCCTGATGAGCACGCTCATCGATGGTTCCATCTCCGTGCTCGCAGCGCGGATCGCGTCGGGCGAGATCTCGTCATCCGCCGTCACCGAGGTGTGCCTCGAACGGATTGCCGGCGGCGACGTCCGCCTGAACGCGTTCATCACGGTCCTCGCTGCCGAGGCGCGCGCGGACGCCCTGCGCGCCGACGCGGAGATCGCGGCCGGCCGCTGCCGAGGGCCGCTGCACGGCGTGCCGATCTCGCTGAAGGACCTCATCGATCTGGAGGGCGCGCCGACAACCGCCGCGTCGCGCGTGCTCCAGGGCCGCGTGGCCGCCGCGGATGCCGCCGTGACGGCACGCCTGCGCGACGCGGGCGCGGTCTTCCTCGGCAAGTGCAACCTGCACGAGTTCGCGTTCGGCACGACCAGCGAGGATTCTGCGTACGGCCCGGTGCGCAACCCCTGGGACGAGACGCGATCGGCCGGCGGGTCGAGCGGCGGGTCGGCGGCCGCGGTCGTCTCCGGCATGAGCGTCGCGTCGATTGGCACGGACACGGGCGGGTCGATCCGGATTCCGGCCGCGGTTTGCGGCTGCGTCGGGCTCAAGCCGACGGGCGGCGAACTGCCCTGCGACGGAATCATCCCCCTGAGCCGGACGCTCGATCACGTCGGTCCGCTCGCGCGGTCCGCGGCGGATGCCTGGCTCCTGTTCCACGTGCTGGCCGGTAACCCGAACCCTGACGGGCTGCCGTCCGCGCGCGCCTCCGCAGGTTCGCTGCGGCTCGGCCTTCTGAAGCCGTACTTCCTGGACGTCCTGGAACACGAGGTCGAGGAGGCGCTCGGCCTCGCGCTCGACCGGCTCGCGGGGGCCGGCGTCGCCATCGCGGAGCGTGCCGTTCGCCACGCGGACGATATCGCCACGGTCTACCTGCATCTGCAGCTGCCCGAGGCCTCGGCTTACCACGCGAGGATGCTCGAGGCCCATCCGGAACGCTACACGGCGCCGGTCAGGCAGCGGCTGGAGATGGGCCGATACGTGCTGGCCGAGGACTACGTCCGGGCCCGGACCGGCGCCGAGAAGCTCCGTGGCGAAGTGGACGCGGCGCTCGAGGACGTCGACGCCCTGGTGCTGCCCACGGTGCCCATCACGGCCCAACCAATCGGCAGCACGACGCTCTCCATCGGCGGCCAGGCTTACCCGGTGCGCGCCCTGATGTTGAGGCTCACGCAGCTGTTCAACATCACCGGCCACCCGGCGATCTCACTCCCCTGCGGCCGTTCCGGCGGCACCCTGCCCGTCGGCCTCCAGGTCGTCGGACGGCGCGGCCGGACGCCGGACCTGCTGGCGCTCGCGGCGACGATTGAAGAAGTGCTGGGAGGGCGGGAGCGGCGCGGTTCGGCCGGCGCGGTTCGATGAGCGCGTTGCAGAACGCGGGACTACCAGCGGTTGCGAGCCTCGGGCGGGGCGGCAGGCGGCACTGCGTCCGGCAGCGCAGGCGGACTGGCCGGAGGCTGTTCGGGTCGAACCTCCGGCTCCGGGACATCGAAGTCGATCATGTGACTGAAGGCGATGCCCAGATGGTAGCGGATCAGGCCGTCCGAGCCGATCCTCGCCACCACGCAGCGCGCCACGCGCCCTTCGACCGACGCCGGTTTGAACGTCCCGTCGAACAGCACCGTCACGGTCGTGCTCGACGCCACCCGGGTCCCGCATTCCACCAGCACGCCGCTGGCTGAGATGTTGACCAGCACCGCCTCGCCCCCGATGGGCGCAAGGCGGACTCCGGTGATCTCCGGGACCCGCGACGCGCGCTGCCGCCGCGAGACGTGCTGGCCGCTCACACGCATCTCCCGGAAGGTTCCGCGCGGTGAAGGGTCCGCTCGGAATCGTCGGGCGAGCCAGTCGCGAGGAGCAACTCTCCCGCGAGTGCCGCGGCCTGAATGGCATCGGCACGCAGCCGTTCCACGTCCGGCCGATGCGGGTGATCAATCGGACAGGCCGCGAGCAGCCGCGTCGACGCGGCGTCGGCCCCCCTCACGAGGCACTGCAACTCGGACGCAATCTCGCGACCCACCCTGCCTGCCGCCGCGAGCGGAGACAGGCGACGGACCTGATCGGCGAGCGCGTGGAGCGCAATGGCCTGGTCGGCGGCCGTCGTGGCCAGCGCGCCTTGCCCGGCATGGGCACCGGCGGCCGCCGTCGCTGCCGGCGCCTGAGCGCTTCCCGCGTCCCGCGCCATCAGGGCCGCCTCGAGGCGGCGGCAGTCCATGACCGTCTCGTCCAGTCTCGCCTGCAGTGCGGAACGCGCGAGTTCGGCGTCCCGGGCGAGCGCGTCGATGGCTTCTCGATGCCGGGCTTCTGCATCTCGTAGCGCGGCCGCCGTCTCCAGGCGGTGGCCTTCGGCCTCGTCGAGCTTCTGCTGGAGCGCGTCCTTCTCCGCGGTCAGCCGGCCGATGGCGGTGCCTGCCTGCTCGATCGCCGCCCAGAACTGCTCGCGCTCGGGGGCCTCATCCGCCGCGCCCGATTCGACCGCGTCCTGACGCGCAGCAGCCGGGTCGGCGCCCGCCGCTGCTTCGCGCAGTTCCGCCAGGTGCCGCTCGCCCGCCAGGATCTGCAGCCGCGCCTCGGCGTCGGCCAGCGCCGCCTCGGCCCGGTCGCGGTCGGCAACCGCCTGGTCGAGCCGGGTCTGGAGGTCGAGACGCCGAGACTCGAGTCCCTGGAGTGCGGCGTCATGCTCGTCGCGCGACACCCCAGCCTGGTGGAGCACGGCCCCTTCAAGGCGGCGGCAGTCCGCGACCGCTTCGTCCAGTCGGGCCTGAAGTTCCGCTCGCGCGAGCTCGGCGTCCTGCGCGATCGCCTCGGCGACCTGCTGACGCCGGGCCGCGGCGTCGCGGAGCGCCTCCGCCAGTTCCAGGCTCTGGGATTCGGCGTGGTCGAGCTTCTGCTGCAGCGCGGACTTTTCCGCCGTCAGCTGTTCGATGGCGGTCGCCGTCTCGCGCAGTTCGGATTCGCGCTGCCCGATCGCGAGGTCCTGCAACCTCGCCTCGGCGTCGGCCAACGCCAACTCGACCCGGTGCCGGTCGGCGGTCGCCTGGTCGAGCTGGGCCCGAAGGTCGAGACGCTCAGACTCGAGTCCCCGGAGAACGGCGTCGTGCTCGTCGCGCAACGCCTCTGTCCGGCGCAGCGCGGCATCCTCGACACGGCGGCAGTCCGCGACCGCCTCGTCCAGTCGGGCCTGAAGTTCCGCTCGCGCGAGCTCGGCGTCCTGCGCGATCGCCTCGGCGGCCTGCTGACGCCGGGCCGCGGCGTCGCGAAGCGCCTCCGCCAGTTCCAGGCTCTGGGATTCGGCGTGGTCGAGCTTCTGCTGCAGCGCGGACTTGTCCGCCGTCAGCTGTTCGATGGCGGTCGCCGCCTCGCGCAGTTCGGATTCGCGCTGCCCGGTCGCCAGGTCCTGCAACCTCGCCTCGGTGTCCGCCAACGCCGCCTCGACCCGGTCGCGGTCGGCGATCGCCTGGTCGAGCCGGGCCTGGATCTCGAGACGCTGGGAGTCAATCTCACGGAGAACCGTGTCGTGCTCCTCGCGCAGCGCCTCTGTCCGGCGCAGCGCGGCCTCCTCGACGCGGCGGCAGTCCGCGACCGCCTCCTGCAGTCGGCCCTGGAGTTCCGCCCGCGCGAACTCGGTGTCGCGAAGCGCCGCCGCCAGCTCCAGGCCGTGCCCCTCGGCTTGATCGAGCTGCTGCTGCAGCGCCGACTTCTCCGCCGTCAGCTGGCCGATGGCGTTCCCCGCCTCCCGCAGCTCGGATTCATGCCGCTCGACCATGGATTCGAGTGAGCGTTCGAACCGGCCGCGGTCGGCCTCGCGCTCCACCGCCGCCTGCTGCAGCCGCGCCTCCGCGTCGGCCAGCGCCGACTGGACCCGGTCGCGGTCGGCGAACGCATGCTCGAGCTGGGCCTGCAGATCGAGACGCTGGGACTCGAGTCCGCGGAGGACGGCGTCGTGCTCCTCGCGCAACGCCTCTGCCTGGCGCTGCGCGGCCTCCCTGCCGGCGCGCTGGAGCTCGCTCAGGTACTGTGCCCGAAGCGCCTCGAGCCCCTCCCGCACCTTGATCCGCTCGGCCTCGGACTCGGCGAGTATGCGCTCGCGCTCCGCGGCCATCTCGTTCAGACTCCGTTCCAGCCGGCGGCGGTCCATCGCGTCGCGGGCCGAGAGCACCATCGACGCGATGCCGTCGGGATGATCGGTGAGCGAGATCCCGTGGAATCGCGCCACGCGACCCTCGCCGGCGGCCGTCTGGATGTCGCATTCGATCGACGACGGCGACCCTCCAACGACCTGCGCGCTGAACGCCGCCCAGTGGGCGTGCTGTTCCGACGGCAGCCACGAGTTGAACGGCCTGCCCAGGGCGTCGCGCAGCGACTCCACCCCGAGCAGCCGCAGCGAGGCGTCGTTGGCCGCCAGCAGTTCACCGTCGGCCGCAACTCGCATCAGGCAGCTGGGCTGCTTGTCGAGCAGACGACGCAAGTGCTCGGCCTCGGCCGCGGGACCGACGTCGACGCATGTCAAATCGACTTCGAGGTCAGGTGCTTCCATCAGCGTGAACCAGGGTAGACGTCACACGCACGATTCCGTCAGGCTTCCGCTCGACGCGGACGCCGGGCCTGTCACTCTGGGTATCGGACGCTCCGGGGCCGTGCTATATGGGACGGTCGGCCCCTCGGTCGGGACGGAGGGCAGGATGGCGGGTCGGTCGCCTGTCGGCGGCCGACGCCTCTCACGCCACGAAATGCGGCAACTCGAGGGCGCCGTCGTCGAACGCCGACACGAAGCCCTGCACCACGACCGGGTCGAATTCCGAGCCTGACCCGTTGACGATGATGCTCTTCACCTCGAATGGCGGCATGCCCTTGCGGTAGGGGCGGTCGCTCGTCAGCGAATCGTAGACGTCCGCCACCTTGATGACACGCGCAGCCAGCGGGATGCCGTCCGACTCCGGCCCGGCCGGGTCCGCGGCGTCGTAGCGCTCGTGGTGGGCGAGGACGATTGGGAGCACGCGCCTCAGCGTCCCGCCGACGCTGCCCAGCATCTCCACGCCGAGCGGCACGTGGCGCTGCATCTCCACGTGCTCCTCGCGCGACAGGCTCGCCGCCTTGTGGAGAATCTCGCGCCCGATCTGCAGCTTCCCGATGTCGTGCAGGAGGCCGGCCGCCCTGACGTCCTCGATGGACTCGGGCGGGAATCGGAGGGCCGTCGCGATCCGGGTGGCGTAGAGCGACACCCGGTAGGAGTGGTTCTCGGTGTACTTGTCGTTCGACACGAAGTGCCGGAGGATCTCGAGGACGCCGTAGTAGGTTTCCCGAAGCTCGCCCAGTTGCGCGTTCTTGACTTCGTAGAGCGTCCCCATCAGGTACGCCGTGATCACGAGCACGCAGGCCCACATCAGGACGTCGAGCCACGGCATCGCCTCGGCGCCGCCTCCGCCGCCCTGGAACATCCATGGCCTCGTGAAGAGCAGAAGGACGACGACCAGGCTGCTCCCTACCGCGGTGAGGGTCGCATGGCGGCGCCCGTACACGTAAGCCGAGAACACTGTCGGCAGGGTGTAGAGGGCAATCACCATCCGATGGGCCGCGACGGCGAAGTTCAGGACTGCCGCGATGACGAACATCGAGAGGATGATCCAGAGTTCCTTGTTCACCTTCTCGAGCTGGATTCGCATGGCGCGCCCGCGGCTGCCGGGGTCGGCCTCGGACTGGAGCGAACGCCTGAGTCTCATGACGACGCGACTCCCCTTTCCTGTCTGACGGCCTTGGCGACCGCAGCGGCGCGGCGCGTACGAGCCGAACCAGGGATTGTTTCGGTCGTTCGACGGCCCGGCGTTAGCCGGATGCGAGCCGGCCCATCGTCGAGCCGGCTGCAGACGGCCGCCATCTGCCGGATTCTGGTTTCCGCGCCGGCTCCTGCGTCTAGAGATTCCTGACGAGGAACTTCGTCAGCACGTAGCCATCCATGTACTTGAACGGCGCAAGCCCCGTCGTGTAGTGGCCACAGGGCAGAACGGCCAGCTCGTAGGGCACCTCGAGGCGCTGGAACTCGCGAACGATGTCGCGCGAGAGGTGAACGGGGAACGTCGTGTCGTAGCGGGCGTAGACGAGCAGCGTCCTCTTGTCGCGGACGCGGGACACGTAGGCCTGCGGGCTGATGGGCATCCACAACTCGCGCAGCCGGTCGAGCGTGATGTGGCCGTCGAGCCCCGCCCGGACGTGCTCGGTCGAGAGGCCCTCCCACACCACGTCGGCAAAATACCGGGAGACGTGGTTCAGGGCCTGCGTCTGAATCAGCGGCTCGTGCGCCGACGCCAGCATCGCCAGGCACGACCCGAGGCTCGTCCCGAGGATGCCGATCCGCTCGTAGCCTTCCCGCGCCAGCCAGGCCACGGCGCGCCGCGCGTCGACGACGGCCTGCCGGCAGACCTGGACGGTGCGCGCCACATTCGAGCTGACGATGAAGTCGGCGCGGCTCATGATGGGCGGCATCCGGCGGTCGTGGTAGGGCAGGCTCAATCGAAGCGCGTTGACGCCGAAGCGCGCCAGCAGCCGGCAGAGCCCGGCGTGCCCGTCCGCGTCCGCGTTCCACTGGGGCAGCACCACGACGGCCCGCCGCCGGTCCTCGGTCCCGCCCTTCAGACGCGGCGCCTGGAACAGCCGGCCGTAGACGATGTTGTTCTCGGCGTGCGGCGTCGTGATGACACTCGGAAACGTGACCGTGCCGGCGCACCCGTCGGTCCCCGCCGCGTCGGCCTCCCACTCGAAGTCGCTCGTCTGAGGCGTTTCGAAGAACCTGGGGGAGTCGGAGAGCGCCTCTCTCGCCCAGTCGGCCAGCACGACGTCCGCTGGAGCGTCCGGCGCATGGCCGTTCGCGGCCAGCCACTCGAGGCCCCATTCGAACGGGCGCACCACGCGGTCGGGCGTGCGGGAGTGAAGACGGCGTTCCCAGGCGTGGAAGAACGGAGCGAGCATCAGGGGGCTATTGTACCAAAGAGCTGACAGCTAACAGCTGACAGCTGACAGCTGACAGCTACAAGTACTTGAGCAGCCCCTTGAGCGCCTCGAAGACTGCGGAGGCGAGCTCGCGGACCAGCGGGGAGACGTCGCCCTCGCTGACGGAGTTGGCGACGGTGACCGGGTCGGTGAGGACCAGCCAGATGGTCGCGGAGGCCAGGATGGCCGCCACCACCGCGATGGTGCCGAACAGGCTCAGGCTGGTCCGCCCCAGTCCGGTCATGGGAATCCTAGTGTAGCACCGCGCCTCACACTTAGACGCGCGGCCCGGCCGGGTGGTTCGGTTTCCTTCGGCGTTGTCGGGCGGCCGCAGCGACGGCGCGTCAGCCCAGTTCGCGCGCGATGCCCGCCACCCGCCGCCGCTCGCCCTGCTTCTGCGCGAGGCTGACCAGGAGCGGCGTGAACTGGAACGGGAGCGACACGATCGAACAGGCGGCGCCCGCCAGGCGCTCGGAGTTCGTCAGGCCGCTGCGGCGCAGCCCGATCAGACCGCCCCAGTAGTTGAAGACAACCCCGTAGATCTCGAACGCGAATCGTCCGGCGGTGCCCTGCAGGCCGGCACCGGTCGTCCGTCCTCCGCGGAGCCCGTCGAGGAACACCTGTCCTGGCGGCGCCGCCGGCAGCCCTTCGCGGGCCGCCGGTTCTGCGTCCACAATCGTCCAGGTATCGCCGACGTGACGAAGGACGTGCGCATCGCTGCCGCCGGTCTCGCCGACCGGCCGCCCGGTCCCGCGGTGGCGCCAGGCGCTCGCGATGCCCGCCGCCAGCTCGTTGTGGGCCGGCAGCATCGTTCCGTTCCGCGCTTCGACGGCGTCCACGAGCGGGAGCAGCGCGTCCAGGTACGCCTGCACGGGCATTTCGCCTCGGAAGAAGTGAAACGGGTGGTTCAACACCAGCGCCGCGCCTCCGTCCCGCAGGAACGCCGCCGCCTCTCGTACGTCGCCGCGGAGTGCCTGCACCTCGGTGTGCATCCGCTCGGTCAGGCCGAACACGCCGAGGTGGAGGCGGACGCCGCGGTCTGGCAGGCGGCACTCAATCTCTTCGCCCATGAGGAAGTCGGGGGTTTCGGGATGGCGGGCGAGGAACTCGAGGCATCCGCCCAGGCTGTCGTGATCGGTGATCGTCACGACGTCCATGCCCCGCGCCTTCGCCGCCCGGTAGATTTCCTCCGGAGTCGAGTAGCAGTCGCGGCTCCGGAACATCGGCATCGAGCGCGTGAACCCGGAGTGCCACGAGTGGACGTGGAGGTCGGCCCGGAGGCTGCCGTGCCGGCCCGCCGCTGCGGGCGAACCCGCCGCGCCCGTTCGCCCGTGGTCTGCGGTGTGCAAGGTCTGAGCGTCCAGTGTCAACCGGCCCGCCTGGCCAGAATCAGCACGTTGGCGAACGGCGTGGCGTCGCCGTTCGGCCGGGCCTCGGCCTCGAACCCGAATCGCCGCAGCAGGTCAACCCAGCCTGTCGCCGTCCTGAAGTGAAAACGGCGCTCCCAGCGACCCTGCAGCAGGGCAGCCAGCCGATTGGTCACGTGCACGGCGGCGAACCGCGCGCCCCCGCCGGCGTCCGCCTCCCGGAGCAGCAGCAGGCCGCCCGGCTCCACGCTGTCGCGCAGCCTGGAGAGCAGCGCCTCCTGAACCGGTTCCGGAAGGCAGTGCAGGACGTCGAACGCGACGGCCACGCGACACGGCGGCAGGGCGCACGTCGTGAGATCGGCGTGCTCGACGACGGCGGCGTCGCCAAGCGCGCGCCGCGCGAGGCGAACCATTCGGCGCCGGTAGTCGATGCCGTGCAGCAGCAGCGGCGGCCAGCCCCTGCGCCGCTCCCTGGCGGCCGCCAGCAGCGCCAGCACCAGGCCGCGGCCGCACCCGAGGTCGAGCACACGCCCTTCCTCAGGCTCGCCGAGAACCCGGAACGCCTCGCGGTACGCGGGATCGAGCCGGAGTTTGGCGTTCGCCATCTCCCACGCCTGGATGCCGACGGGAAGGTATCTGGCCGCGGCGCCGGCAATCAGGTCCTCCTCGCGGCGATCGAACCACGCACCGGCGAAGGTCCAGGTCGCGGTTGCGGCCACGCAGGCGAGCGCGGTACCGACCACGACCGCGCCGGCCAGCAGGTCGCCGGTGACGTGCCACGGCCCCGTCTCTGCGAGGGCGGCGAGCGAGGGCGGATGGATGACGCCCTCCTGCAGGTAGCTCCCGAGCTGGATCTCGGCGAGCACGATGAGCGGGGCAGGCAGCGGGTTCGAGATGTTTGCGGCCAGGTACATCTTCAGGCGACTGAGGCGGAACGCCCAGCCGAGGCCTGCGCAGAGCCAGAGGTGCAACCCGAACAGCGGAATGCAGCCGATGAAGACCCCGAGACCGACCGTCGCCGCCAGCCGCCCGCGCCCGGGCCAGTCGGCCCGCAGGTCGTGGACCTCGCGTGCGATCAGAATCCGCGGCGCGCGGGATCCACCGGCGGTCTGAGGTGCGCCATCCGGCGACGGGCGTGGGCGCGGGTTTCATGGGCGGGGCGGTCATCATGCGAGAGCGGCGCTATGATATCAAGCTTGGCAACCCGGTTGAGGTAGAATACCGGAACATTACTCTGGGCTGCGAGGTCCACGACCTCTTCCACCATCACCGTTCAGGGCCGCCGCGCGTTGCCCGGCAGGTGGGGTTTGGCGATCAACATCGGACTCGACATCGGGGCCATCGGGCTCAAGCTGGCCGCCCTCGGCACGCCCGAGGACCGGCCGCTTCTCGAAGCGCTGTGTGCCGCGCAGCCCGGTTTCCGCCCGGTGAAGGAAGCGGCAGACCCGCTCGTCGTGTCCGACTACGTACGCATTGCCGGCAGTCCGGTGCAGGCCGCCTACGACGTCCTTCACGCGTTCTACGAGTCGGTGCCGGAAGGCCACGTGGAAGGCATCCGGGTGACCGGCTCGGGCAGCCGGACGATCGCCCGCATCCTGGGCATCTACTACGAGAACGAGTTCAAGGCCGCGGCGCACATGGTGGCCGCGTTCTATCCCGACATCCGAACGGTGTTCGAGATCGGCGGCGAGAGCTCGCGATACCTTCGGCTCGAGCCGGCCGTCGCGGGGGGGCGGCGCCTGATTGCCGACTACGACCGCGGCGGCGAATGCGCGGCCGGGACCGGGTCGTTCCTCGATCAGCAGGCGGCCCGGATGGGCTACGCGGTCGAGGAGATGAGCGGCGTGGTGCGGGCGGAGGGCACGGCGGCGCGCATCGCGGGCCGGTGCTCGGTGTTCGCCAAGTCCGACATGATCCACGCGCAGCAGAAAGGCTGCTCGCCCGCCGAGATCCTCCGCGGGTTGTGCCGGGCGGTCGCGCAGAATTTCAAGAGCGGCGTGGTCAAGGGGCGCACCGTCGAGCCGCCGGTCCTGCTCATCGGCGCCGTTGCCCACAACGAGGGCGTCGTCGAAGCGCTGCGCGAGGCGTTCGAGCTCGACCAGTCGCAGCTGATCGTCCCCCCGTTCTGCGCGTGGTGCGGGGCGATCGGGGCCGCGATGCTCGAGGCGGACGAGACCGAGAAGCGGTCGTTCGGCCGAGATCCACCGGCTGCACCAGCACGCGGGACAGGTCCGCCCCTTCGACGGCACGCCGCTGACGCTCGACAACGTGGTGCTGCTCAGGGACCGGGTGACGCCGTACCGCCCGCCGGCGGGAGCCGGTCGCTTCACGGCCTACCTCGGCATCGACATCGGATCGGTCTCGACAAACCTCGTCGTCGTGGACGAGGCCGGCGAGGTCGTCTTCGACAGCTACCTGCGGACGGCGGGTCGGCCGGTCGAAGCGGTGCAGCAGGGATTGACGGAGCTCGAGGCGGCCTGGGGCGAGCGGATTGCGGTGGCCGGGGTCGGCACGACCGGATCCGGCCGTGAGCTGGTGGGCGAGTTCGTCGGCGCCGACGTCGTCAACGACGAGATCACCGCCCACAAGACGGGTGCGGTCTACGTGAGCGCCGGCCGGGGCGGCCCGCTGGTCGACACCATCTTCGAGATCGGCGGCCAGGACTCCAAGTTCATCTCGCTCGAGAACGGCGTCGTCGTCGACTTCACGATGAACGAGGCGTGCGCCGCGGGCACCGGGTCGTTTCTCGAGGAGCAGGCCGACAAGCTCGGGATCAGCATCAAGAACGAGTTCGCGCGCCTCGCGCTGTCGTCGCCGGCGCCAACCAGGCTCGGCGAGCGCTGCACGGTGTTCATGGAGCGCGACGTCACGGGCTGGCTTCACAAGGCCGAGCCGATCCCGAACCTCGTGGCGGGGCTGGCCTACTCGATCGCGCTCAACTATCTGAACCGCGTCGTCCGCGGACGCCATATCGGAGAGGTCATCTACTTCCAGGGGGGCACCGCGTACAACGACGCGGTGGCGGCCGCCTTCGCGGCGATCCTGGGCCGGACGATCACGGTGCCGCCCTACAACGGCGTGATGGGCGCGATCGGGATGGCCCTCATCGCCCGCAACTGGCACCGCGCCGGCCGCGGCGTGACGCGGTTCCGCGGCTACGACCTCACGACGCTCGAGCAGTCCACGCGCGACTTCGTGTGCCGGTCCTGCACGAACGAGTGCGACATCAAGGAATTCACGATCGAGGGTCAGAAGAGCTACTGGGGCGACAAGTGCTCGGATCGGTTCAGGCGCCCCGCGCAGACCGCACGCCGGCCCGTCGTCGATGATCTGTTCGAGTACCGCGACCGGCTGCTGGAGGATGTCGTCGGCCCGACCAGGCCTCCCGGCGAGCGGCCGGTGCCCGGCAGGATCTCGGTCGGCATCCCGCGCACGATGGCGACGCTCGAGCGGTACCCGTTCTGGCACACGTACCTCTCGACGGCCGGCCTGCAGCCGATCCTGTCGAGGCCGACGGACCGCAAGATGGCCGGCGAGGGGATCGAGCTGGCGCTCGCGCAGCCCTGCTACCCCGTGCAGGTCGCCCACGGCCACGTGCTGTCGCTGTTCGAACAGGGGGTGGACTACGTCCTCGTTCCGAACATGCTCGACAACGAGTCGCACGAAGACTCGCCGACCGTCGCCCACTTCTGCCCGTGGACGCAGACGCTGCCCTACGTGCTGCGGACCGCGCCGCGCATCGACGCGTTCGCCCCGCGGATCCTGGCGCCCAGCCTGCACTTCCAGATGGGGCCCGACCGGGTCAAGAGCGCACTGGCGGAGATGGCCGGCCACCTCGGCGTGCGCCGGCGGGCAAGCGACCGCGCGGTGGACGCGGCGTACGCGGCGCAGCGGCGCTTCCAGGAGGGGCTGCTCGAGGCCGGGCGGCGCGCGCTCGAATCGCTCGAGCGCGCCGGCGAGCCGGGCATCGTGCTGGTCGGCCGGCCCTACAACATCTACGACCGCAGCATCAACTGCGACATCCCGCGGAAGCTGCGGCGGTACTACGGCGTCAACGTGATACCGATCGATTTCCTCGTCACGGGACGCGAAGCGGTCGACGACCTGCACGCGAACATGTACCTGGACCTCGGGCCAGCGCATCCTCCAGGCGGCGCGCCTGGTGGCGTCGAGGCCGGACTTGCACATCATCTACATCTCCAACTTCAAGTGCGGGCCCGATTCCTACATCAAGTACTTCACGCGACAGGCCGCAGGAGCCCCGCTCCTCGTCCTGTCCTTCGACGGCCATGGCAACGACGCCGGCTATCTGACGCGGTGCGAAGCCTACCTCGACAGCAAGGGCATTCTCCGATGCACCTCGGATCAGACGGAGACCGACCGGCCCGCCAGCGTGCCGACAACCACCCGCTGACGGGCAAGCGCGTCTATCTCCCGCCGATGGCGTACGGCAGCGCGCGGCTGTTCGCCTCGGCGCTCCGCTCTCTCGGCGTGGACGCGGCGCTGACGCCGCCGTCCGACGCCCGCACGCGCGAACTCGGCGCGCAGTTCACCTCCGGGGACGAGTGCTATCCGGCCAAGGTGACGGTCGGCGACTTCATGCGCGTGCTCGAGCGGCCCGACACCGACCCGGCGCGCACCGTGTTCTTCATGCCGACGGCCGATGGCCCCTGCCGTTTCGGACAGTACGCCGCCTACATGCGTCGCCTGCTGGACGCCCACGGCTACCCGCAGGTGGAGGTCCTCTCGCCGACCAGCCGCAATGCCTACGGCGGCCTCGGGTCGCTGGCGCGCCCCTTCGTCCGCACCGCGTGGCGCGCCCTGGTGGCGGCCGACATCCTGCAGAAACTCCTGCTGCAGCACCGCCCATACGAGCGCCGCATGGGCGCCGCCGACGCCACGTTCGAGGAGTGCCTGAACGAGATCTGCGCGGCGTTCGAGAAGGGGCCCTCCGTGCCCGCCGAGCAACTGCGCCGGCTGCGCTCGGCCCTCGTGCGCTGCCGCCTGCGCTTCATCGGCCTCGACACGCGGCCGGACCCGTCGCGGCCGCTCATCGGCGTGGTCGGCGAGATCTTCTGCCGTCTCAACACGTTCTCGAACGAGGACGCGGTGCGGCGCCTCGAGCAGGCGGGCGCCGAGGTCTGGCTGTCCGGGATCACCGAGTGGATCTGGTACACGGTCTCGGAGCAGTACCGGAAGCTGCGGCTGCACGGGAAGACCCTGTCGATGGAGACCGCCTCGACCTGGCTCCGGGAGAAGGTGCAGCACCACGACGAGCAGGTCCTGCTCGATCCGTTCCGCAGCGACTTTGCGGGATACGAGGAGCCCGGGGTCGACGAGGTGGTCGAGGTCGCGCGCCCGTATCTGCCGCAGGACGGCGCGCTCGGCGAAATGGTGCTGAGCGTCGGGAGGGCCATCCGTCTGGCCGACCGCGGCGTCGACGGCATCATCGACATCAGCCCGTTCACGTGCATGAACGGCATCGTCTGCGAGGCGGTCTACCCGCGCGTGTCGCGCGACCTCAACGGCCTGCCGATCCGCACCCTCTACTTCGACGGCACGCCGCAGGACCTCGAGAGCGACCTCGGCGTCTACCTCAATCTGGCACGCAGCTACCAGCAGCGCAAGAAGGTGCCGCGGCCGCCCGTGGCGCCGCTCAGCCGGTGGCGTCCGGCCTGAGACGAGAGACCACGAATCCTGCTCGCTCGTCTCGGGAATCCGGCTCCGCAGCGCGCGCGGACCGGCCGCGTCAGAATCCGTTGGTGGCCAGCGCCCGCAGCGCCACTTCGTCCACCTTCCCGACGCCGCGGGTCGGCAGTTCGTCCAGCACCTGGATCGTGCGCGGCACCTTGAACGGGGCCAGCCGTGAGGCGAGGTGCGCCCTGACGTCGGCGGCCGACAACGCCGCGGCCGCCGAAGGCGGCAGGCCGCTTGCGGGAACCACGAACAGTGCTATCGCGGGTTCGCCGAAGCAATCGTAGGCCAGCGCGTGGGCCTGGGCCACGCCCGGCGCGGCCAGAGCGGTCTGGACGATCTCACCGATGGAGAACCGCCGGCCGCCAATCTTCACCACCGAGTCGGCACGCCCGAGCAGCCGGAACGTCCCGTCTTCGACCGCCACCACATCGTCGGTGCAGTGCCACTCCGACGGACGCTCCTGCCACGCCGACTTGATCACCAGCCGGCCGTCGCCCTCGCGGCTCTTCCACGCCAGCCGGGGAAACGGCTCCATCGGCCCCGAGCCCCGCCGCACGGCAATCCCGCCGGTCTCGGTGGAGCCGTAGACCTGCACCACGGGCCGGCCGGCGCGGCGTTCGAACTCGGCTGCGATGGCCGGGTCGAGCGGGCCGCCGGAGCAGAGGTAGAGCGCGTCTGGAAGCGGCGCGTCGAGGAGCTGGACCATCAGGCGGTAGTGCGACGGCACCCCCACGACCAGCTGCGGCCGCTCCGCTCGAACCATCTCCACCCAGCCCTGCGGGGAGCCGCCGCGCGAGAACACCGTCGTCCCCCGCCCGGCCGCCGGCGTGGAGAAACCGTAGATGTAACCAAGGATGTGGAACACGGGGACCAGAGACACGACGGTCAACGGACCGTCCACGCCGAGCCACGGCGCCTCGACCCGGTGCTGCTCGCCGAACTGGAACGCCCTCTTGTGGATGATCTTCGGCTCGCCGGTCGATCCCGACGTGAAGAACGCCACCTCGGGCTCGGCGGCGGCCGGGAACCGTGGCTGAAGCGGCGCGCCGCCCGATTCGGGCACGCTGACGTCGCTCCACGGATCGGCCACGCCGGCGGGCGCCATGACGTGGATGCGGGCTCCGTCTGGCCTCAGACCGGACGGCTCGGTGGAGAGCGCCGGGTCGATCAGCAGCGGCGACCGGCCGGCGGTCCAGAGTCCCATGAGCGAGGCAGCCACGAACGCCGTCGAGTGGCTCCTCACGGCCACCAGCGATCCGGCGTCGCCAGGCACGGCCCGTGCGACGTCTCCGGCGAAGGCCAGCAGCCGGCCGACGGTCCACACCTCGCCGGCCTCGCGCAGGAAGATGCGGGCGCCGTCGCCCTCGAAGAGGGCAGCGAGCCGCTCGGCGCCGAGCCGGCCGTCGAGCGTCACTGCGCCGTTCCTCCCGACTCGAGCCACCTGAAGAGGCGCTCGATATCGGCATCGAGCGGCCGGTCGTGGTAGGCCAGCACCGGCGACCGCTTGCGGATCTCCCGCAGCAGGGCGCGGCCGGCGGGCGAGACATGGGTCTCATCGCGGAGGTTCGCGGCGTTGGAGATGGCAATCAACTCGGTGGCCAGCGCGCGCGTGAGCAGGTGGACGACCTCGCTGGCGCTGAGCGCAGCCTGCAGGCCCATGCTGACCTTGTCCTGGTTGGCGCACTCGGTGGATCGCGACAGCACCGAATCGGAGAACGACCGCTGGATGGCCTGCGCCGTCAGGGCGCTGCACGTCATCTGCAGCCCCTTCACGCCGCAGCCGCCGTACGGCACGAGCGTCTCGGGCAGCCCCATGTTGTGGGCCTCGTCCACGAGGAGGGCGAACTGCCGGTCCACGAGGTCGGCGGTCGACGCCGCGGCGATCTTCAGCGTGTCCATCACCAGCGCCGGGTGGCCGCCGAAGAAGTTGCCGCCGAACAGAATCTGGCCCGACTCCGGGTCCACGAGTGGGTTGTCGTTGACGCTGTTCAGCTCGATTTGCAGCACCTGGCGCGCCCACGTGATCGCGTCCCGCACCGGCCCGACGGCCTGCGGCACGCAGCGGATCGAGTAGCGGTCCTGCACGGGCCTGCCGCAGCGTTCCGCCGGGTCGAGCAGCCGGCTGCCGCGCAGCGCGTGGCGGATGCGACGCGCGGTTTCGACCTGGCCCGGATGGGGCCTGACCGCGTGCACGAGCGGCGCAAACGCCTGAGAACGGCCCAGCAGCACCTCGGCGGCCAGCGCCGACGAGTCCTCGATCCTCGCGACGAGCCGCTCCAGTCGGTCGACCACCAGGATACCGACCGCCGTCATCGCCGACGTGCCGTTCATGATCGCGAGGGTTTCCTTCGGGCCGAACTCGTACGGCTCGAGCCCCTCGGCCGAGAGTGCCTTCGCCGCCTCGACGATTCGGCCGCGGTGGTAGGCCTTCCGCCGGCCCGACAGGACCGCCGCCACGTACGAGAGCGGCGTGAGATCGCCGGACGCGCCGACCGATCCCCACCGCGGAATCGCCGGCGTGACGCCACGGCTGATTAACGCACAGAGCGCGTCGATGAGCCCGGGGCGAACGGCCGACAGCCCCTTACTCAGGCTGACCAGCCGTGCGAACGTGATCGCCCGGCCCTCCGCCTCCGACAGCGGGTCGCCCGTGCCGCACCCGTGCTGCTCCATCACGGACATGGCGAACTCGATCTGCTCGCCCAGTCCGACCGCACGAGACGAGTTGTTGCCGACGCCTGTCGAGACCCCGTAGACCGTGGCTCCGGCGGCCAGCGCGTTGTCCAGCACCCGGCGGCTCTCCGCCATGCGGCGGCGCCACGCGCGGTTGGTCGAGGGTTCGACCCGCACGCCGCCCGCCGCCACGGCGATGACCGTGTCGAGCCCGACCTCCCTGTCGTCGACGACCACCGCCCGTGTCCCCTGTTTCGCCATGTCTTCGATGCCCCAGCCGCCCTCACCCGTCCGCGGGCAAACCTCGATTTTATGCCAGATTCCGGCTGTCCGGAAGCCAGGCCCGTATCGCCGGGACGGATGGAAGCTTGGGTCCTGAGCCCGCAAACGCTATAATACGCGGTCTGCACGCGACCGAAACCGGCGAACACGGGAGGTCCGGACCGAACATGCTGGAATCGTTGCTGACGCACACGGCAAACGCCGCCTGGCACCTGTTCCAGGCGGGGAACCGGCTCGGCCGAAGCAACAACCGGCGGCCGGGCTGGGCGCCTCCGGCGACCCTCACCCCCTCGGCTCCGCCGTCCCAGCTGTTCACGCTTCCGCGAGAGACGACCTCGCTCTGCCCCGCCTGCGTCAAAGACCTGCGGGCGCGCATCGCCACCGGCGACGTCGGCGCCGAGACGCTCCGACGTTCACACCCGGCCCGGATCCCGGCCCGCATCCTGGAACGGGAGGGGCGCGTCGTGATCGAGAAGACGTGCGCCGCCCACGGGCACTTCGAGGAGACCCTGTCGGGCAGCCCCGAGTTCACCCGCCGCATCGAGCGGCTGTTCCCGGGCCGCGATTTCGAGTCGTCGTGCGACCCGCTGCACGATCACGGCACGTCGTCGATCCGCTACGGGCGAGGCGGCGTGCTGACGGTCGACCTCACCAACCGCTGCGACATGATGTGCGAGCCGTGCTTCATGGACGCGAACCAGGTGGGGTACGTCCACGAACTGACGCTCGCCGAGGTCCGGCAGTACATCGACAACGCGCGGACCATCAAGCCCCGCCGCCAGATATCCATCCAGTTCTCCGGGGGCGAGCCGACGCTCTCGCCCATCTTCCTCGACGCGGTGGCCTACGCGCGCGAGGTCGGGTACTTCAGCGTGCAGGCGGCCACCAACGGCATCCGCTTCGCGCAGGACGAGGCCTTCACCCGCCGCGCGGCCGAGGCCGGGCTTCGCATCGCGTACCTGCAGTTCGACGGGGTCGGCGAGGAGGCAAACGCCCACCGCAAGGTGCCGAACCTGTTCGCGGTGAAGCTGCGCGCCATCGAGAACCTCTACAAGGCCGGCATCGACGTGGTGCTCGTCGTGACCGTCATCGGCGGTGTCAACGACCACGAGGTCGGGCGCATCGTGAAGTTCGCCGTCGAGAACTCGGACAAGATCAGCTTCGTCGCGTTCCAGCCGGTGTCCTTCACCGGACGCGACGAGGACATCGACGACGATCGGCGCAGGCGCCAGCGCTACATGCTGTCGCAGCTGGTGGAAGACGTGCAGCGGCAGACCGGCGTGCTCGAGCCGCTGCGCGACTGGTTCCCGCTGTCGGCCGTGGCCGCAGCGGCCGACCTCACCGATCAGATCAAGGGACCGGCCGCCGAATGGGGCACGCTCAAGTGCGGCTGCCACCCCGATTGCGGCGTGGCGACCGGGCTGATGGTGAACAAGCGGACCAAGTCGTGGGCTCCTCTGCCGCGCATGCTGAACGTCGAGCGCTTCTTCGCCGATGCCGCCGTCATCGCCAGGTCCGGGCGCGGCCCGTTCCTGACCAAGCTTCAGAGCGCGCTCGCCCTGCTCCGGAACTACCGGCCCGGCCAGGGCCCCGAGGGCTTCCGGCTGAAGGACCTCCTCAAGAAGTTCGACAAGCAGAGCGGCGGAGCGCTGGGCGGGAAACTCGGCGCCACCGACAACGAGAACCGCAAGAAGGACGACTGGCTCATCCTGTTCGTCGCGGGGATGTGGTTCCAGGACCTCTGGACCTACGACTTCCAGCGCACGGAGATGTGCCTCATCCCGTACGCCACGCCGATTGGCGAGATCGCGTTCTGCGCCTATAACACGGGGATCGGGTGGCGGCAGGTCGTTGAGAGAGCGCGCGCGAACCCGACCGTCGCCGAGTGGCACCGGGAACACGGGCGGCACGAGGTCTTCGCGAACCCCAACAAGAAGGTGCCGATCCCCGACGCCGAACGTCCCGCCGCTCTCAGCGTTCCGGACGACGCGCGCCTGTTGCCGCGCTCGAGCCAGGCCGGGCCGGCGCCCGGCACGCCGCTCGCAGGCGTCGGCAGTCGCGTCTGGCGCGCCACCGAAGTGAAGTAGCCCTCAATCGTCGATCCCGAGGGCGGCCGGCGCACCCAGGCCCAGCCCGGCCACGCCGGATTCGATCCTCTCGCGGTCGCCCACGACCGTCACCGTCATGCGCGACACGTCGAGCCGCTCGGCTGCCGCCGTTACGGCGGCGATGTCCACGGCGTGGATGGATGGCACGAACCGCTCCAGCGTGTCGTCCGGCAACTCGTAGAGCGCGAGCTGCGCGAGGCCCCGCCCGATCTGGCCCGCCGTCTCGAAGCTGCGCGCGTAACCGCGCGTCAGCGCCGACTTGGCCATCTCGAGTTCCGCGGCCGTCGCCGGACGGGGGCCGCGGATGGCGCCCAGTTCGTTCAGCACCTCGCGAATCGCCTCGGCCGTGACGGCGGTCTGCACCGCCGCCTGCACACCGAAGGGCCCGGGCGCACGCCTGAACTCGAACCCGCTGCGCACGCCGTACGTGTAGCCCTTGTCCTCGCGCAGATTCATGTTCAGGCGGCTGACGAACTGGCCGCCGAGGATCGTGTTGAGCACCAGCAGCGGGTAGTAGTCCGGCGTCTCCCGCGCGACGGCCACCTGTCCGATCCGGAGCTCGGACTGCGCGGCGCCCGGCCGGTCGACGAGGGCCAGCGGCGTCGACGGCAGCGCCGGCGCGGGCGTCGACAACGCGTTCGAGACGGCCATCACCGCGGCGTCGGCCCCCGGCACAGGCTCCGTCCACCACCCGAACGCGCGTTCGACGGCGCTGAACAGCCCGTCGTGCGAGGCGTCGCCGACGGCAACGATGGTGACCTGCGACGGCCGCCAGACGCTCCGGTGGAAGCCGGCCACATCGGCCGCCGACGCGCCCTCGAGGCCGCGCATCGTTCCGATCGGCAGCCGGCCGTACGGATGGTCCGCGTACAGGACGCGCGCGAACACCAAGTCGGCCACCGCCGGCGCCAGGTCACGCAACTGTCGGAGCCTGTTCAACCGGAGGTCCCTGACCCGGTCGAAGTCCTCCGCCGACAGCCGCGGTCGCCCGACGATATCGGCAACCAGGCCCAGCGCCTGGTCGGCGAAACGGGGCAGCGTGAGCAGCGAGAGGACCGTCGCGTCCGAACCCACCTCGGTCTCGAGCTGCGCGCCCATCGAGGACAGCGCATCCTCGATGTCGAGCGCCGACAGCTGCCCGCTCCCCTCGTCCAGCATGTCGGCGGTCAAGGCCGCGAGGCCTGGCAGCGGCGCCGGATCGGCCGCGGACCCCGAGGACAGCAGCAGCAGGAACGACACGACCGGAACGCCGCGGTGCTCCACCGTGCGCACCCGCAAGCCGCTCGGCAGCGTCCGCCGCGATACCTCTGGAAAGCGGAACGTCGGGTCGGGGCCTGGAGTCGGCAGGCGTGAGCGGTCGACGGCGGTCACGAGCACACCACCGTGGTCGAATCGGGGAGCGCAAGATCGAACCGGCCGCGGGGCACCACGCTGACCGCCACTCGCGGCGCGTCGACGAGGGCACGGCGTCCGGCCTCGGCCACCGAGGCGGGCGTGGCTTCCCGATACCGCCGCAAATCGCGGTCGAAGTACCCCGGGTCACCGACGAAGACGTTGTACTGATTGAGCTGGTCGGACTTCCCGCCGAAGCCGCCGACGACCTGGATCCTGTAGATGAACTGCGCCTCGGCTTGCGCGAGGCCCCGCTCGAGCTCGGCCGCCGTCGGCCCCGACTGCGCCACATGGGCCAGCTCGGCGTTCATCACCGCCTCGAGCTCGGCCAGACCGTGCCCCGGGGCCGCGGTGGCAATGAGCTGGAACAGCCCGCCGAGTTCGCGCGACTGCTGCACGGCTGTGATGTCGGTCGCGATCCGGCGCTCGTAGACCATGCTTCGGTAGAGGCGCGAACTCTTGCCGTCGCCGAGCACGTCGGCGGCAAGATCGAGGTCCGAGTCGCCCGACGCGAAGATGGCCGGCGACAGCCAGTTCAAGTACAGGCGCGGCAACTCGACCTTGTCTTCCATCACCAGCCGCGCCTCTCGCGCGGTTGCCGCGGGATGCGCGACCGGGCCCACGGCCGGCCCCGGCGGCAGCTGGCCGAAGTAGGCGTCCGCCAGCGCCAGCGCCGCCTCCGGGTCGACGTCGCCCGCAATCGCCAGCGACGCGTTGCCCGGGTGGTAGTAGCGCTCGAAGAAAGCCCGCACGTCGTCGAGGCTCGCGGCGCGCAGGTCGTCGGGACTCCCGATCGTCAGCCAGTGGTACGGATGATCGGGCGGGTACAGCGCGTCGACGATCGCCATGCCCGCCATGCCGTAAGGCCGGTTCTCGTAGTTCTGGCGCCGCTCGTTGAGCACGACGTCGCGCTGGTTGCGGAACTTCTCCTCGGTCAGCGCCGGGAGGAGATGGCCCATCCGATCCGATTCCATCCACAGCGCCAGTTCGAGCGCGCCGGGCGGCACCACCTCCCAGTAGTTCGTCCGGTCGGAGTTGGTGGATCCGTTGAGGACCGCGCCCGCCTGCTGGAGCGGCTGGAAGTAGCCGTGGTCGTAGTGTTCGGAACCCTCGAACATCAGGTGTTCGAACAGGTGCGCGAAGCCGGTGCGCCCCGGCTGCTCGTTCTTCGAGCCCACGTGATACCAGAGGTTGACGGCCACAATCGGGCAGCGGTGGTCCTCGTGAATGAGCACCGGCAAACCGTTCCCGAGCGTGTGCTTCGTATACGGAATGTCCATCGTCTGCCCGGTCAACGCTGCCACGCGCGTTCCTCTTCCGGCTTCCGCCTGCTGTCTTCCATCTTCAGTCTTCTGATTCCCGATAGCTCGCGATCGAGACCTGCGCGGCGAGCTGCTCGGCGGCCGAGAAGAACGCGCGGGCAGCGGCCGAATCCGGCTCCCCGATCACGAGCGGCACGCCGGCGTCGCCCCCGCGGCAGATCGGCTCATAGATGGGAATCCGGCCGAGGAACGGCACCTCCATCGCCTGCGCCGCACGCTCGCCGCCGCCGCGGCCGAAGACATCGCTCTCGTGCTGGCAGCTCGGGCACGCGAAGTAGCTCATGTTCTCGATGAGGCCGAGCACCGGGATGTTCAGCTTCTGGTACATCCGCACGGCGCGGCGGCTGTCGGCGAGCGACACCTCCTGCGGCGTCGTCACGACAATCGCGCCGGCCACGGGGACCGTCTGGCTGAGGCTGAGCGCCACGTCGCCCGTGCCTGGCGGCATGTCAATCAGCAGGTAGTCGAGCTCGCCCCACTCCACGTCGTTGAAGAACTGGCGGATGACGCTGTGCAGCATCGGGCCGCGCCAGATGACGGGCGACTCGTCGTTCGTCAGGAAGCCCATGGAGACGGCCTTGATCCCGTAGCGCTCGATCGGCGCGATCTTCTCGCCTGCGGCTTCGAGCTGTCCCTGCATGCCGAGCATCATCGGCACGTTCGGCCCGTAGATGTCGCCGTCGATCATGCCGACGCGGCTCCCGCGCGCCGAGAGCGCGGCCGCGAGGTTCACGGCGAGCGTGGTCTTGCCGACGCCGCCCTTGCCCGCGCCGATCGCCACCACGTTCCTGACGCCCGCCACCGGCACCCTGCCGGCCAGCACGGTGCCGGCCGCGCGGACCGCGGCCGTCATCGTCACCTCGACGGCGGTCACGCCGGGGACGGCCGACACCGCGGCCCGGGCCTGCTCGCGCATCGCGTCCTTCACCGGGCAGGCGGGGGTGGTCAGCTCGATGGTGAACGCGACGCGGCCGCCGTCGATCTGAACGCCTTTGACGAAACCCAGCGCGACGATGTCGCGATGGAGGTCGGGATCCATGACGCTACGAAGCGCATCAAACACGGCAGACTGGTCGACAGGCGACATGCACACCTCGTGACAGACGACGTTCAGCCCTCACACTATCTAACCACAGATCGGAACGGCGACGGCGTCCCGCGTTCCGGGCTACCATGAAAGGTCAAGGAGAACAGGCATGACTCGAGCGGCTTCGCAGAACTTCGGGAACCACACCCGGTTCCTCCCCGCGTATCATTTCGTCGCCTTCCCGCTGTTCCTCGTCAACTTCTGCTACGCGCTGTATGTGACCGTCACGAACCCGAGCGCGGCCAGCGTTATCGGCCTCGCGCTCGCCGTGGCGCTCGTGCTGCTGTGCCTGTTGGCGCGGACGATGGTGGTGACGGTGCAGGACCGCGTGATTCGCCTCGAAGAGCGCCTGCGGATGCGCTCCCTGCTGCCGGCCGACCTGCAGCCGCACATCGACCGGTTCACCGTGAAGCAGCTCGTCGCGCTGCGGTTCGCGTCGGACGGCGAGCTCCCGGCGCTCGTCCGCGCCGTGGTCGACGGCAGGGTCGAGGATCAGAAGGCCATCAAGAAGATGGTTGCCGCGTGGCGGGCGGACTATCAGAGGGCGTAGGGGGAAACACAGGGATCTTGCGATCGGGCGATCTTGCGATCTTGCGATCGGGCGATCTTGCGATCGGGCGATCTTGCGATCAGCTGACTACTTCTTCAGGAACCGGTCGAACCACCCGAGCCAGCGCGCCAGGCGATCGCGCGCGTAGCTGGGCATCGTCAGACCGTGGTGCTGGCCCGGGTAGACCACGAGCTGGGTCTCGACGTTCAGACTCTTCAGCGCCTGGTACATCTGCTCGGCGCCGGCAATGGGCACGTTGAAGTCCTTGTCGCCGCCCATGAACAGCGTGGGTGTCTTTATCCGCTCCGCTTGAAAGTACGGGTAGGACAACTTCAGCCAGAGGTCCCGGGTCTTCCACGGCGGTCCCAGCTCGTTGTCGTATTGCGAGATGTACTGGTCCGTCCCGTACATCGAGAGCTGCAGGGCGCTTCCCGCGCCGCTCACCGCGGCCTTGAATCGCGCGTCGGAGGCAATCGTGTAGTCGGTGAGGATGCCGCCGTAGCTCCAGCCGCCGATGCCGAGCCTGTCCGGATCGGCGATGCCGGCAGCGACGGCCCAGTCGACTGCGGCCAGCAGGTCCAGGACCTCCTTGTTGCCCCAGTCGGCGAAGATCGCCTTCTGGAACGCCTGGCCGCGGCCCGAGCTGCCGCGGTAGTTCACGGCCAGCACGACGTAGCCGTTGGCGGCGAGGAACTCGCGCTGGAAGTCGAACCCGTGATCGTCCTGCCCGTTCGGCCCGCCGTGGATGATGAGCAGCGTCGGGTACTTCTTGCCCTGCGCGAAGCTCACCGGCTTCCACACGAGGCCGTTGACCACGGTGCCGTCCTTCGCGGTGCAGGTGAATTCATCGGTCGCCGGAAGCTGGACATCCGCGAGCCACGAGTCGTTCTCGTGCGACAGCCGGCGCAGTCCGCCGTTCTCGAGTGCGTGGACTTCGTCGGGCTCCCCGGCCGTACCGACCAGCAGCGCCAGCGCCCCGGCGGGTCCTGCCGCGATGGCCGACGCCGTGCGTCGTCCGCTCGTCTGCTTCTCGACGGCACCCGTCGCCACGTCGACCCTCGCGACGTAGGACACGCGGTCGTCTTCGATCACGACCCGGACGCTGCCGGAGTCGGGCGCCCAGAGGATGGCGCCGGAGGCCGCGCGGTCGAGCGCGGTCGTCAGCAATCTTGCGGGGCCGCCCGCAGACGGCACGATCGCGAGTTTCGCCTGGCCATAGGCGTAGTATCGGGTCTCGTCCTCCTGGAAGTACGCGATCCACCGGCCGTCAGGGCTCCAGGACGGGATGCCGCTGTCCTTCCCGGCGTAGGTCGTCACCGGCCGCGGCTTCGCGCCGGCGCGCGCCTCGACGACGAAGATGTTCGTGTCTACGTTGCGGTCGGGATCCGGCGTCCGGTTGCTCACGAACGCAATCGCCTTCCCGTCGGGCGACCACGACGGAGACTCGTCGTCGGACACTCCGCTCGTCAGGATCTCGACCGTCTTCGTCGCCAGGTCGAACAGCGTGAGGTGCGAGTACCGGCGTGTGAGGTAGCCGCCCTCGTCGGACTTGAAATGGTAGCGGTCGAGCACGACCGGCGGCGCGGTCTTCCGCTTCCACCCTTCCAGCTTCTCCGGCTCTGAACTCGGGTCGAAGTCGTCAGCCACGAGGCACATGCGCTTGCCATCGGGCGACCACGCGTACCCGCTGACACCGCCCTTGATGTCGGTCAGCTTCTGCGCCTCGCCGCCGAAGCAATCCAGCAGCCAGACCTGCGCGCCCTTCTTCTTCTCGTCCTCGTCGCCGCGCGAGGAGAGGAACGCCAGGTACCGCCCGTCCGGGCTCCATCTGGGCGCCCGCTCGCCGCTCTCCGGGGACGCCGTCAGACGCACGTGCTGGGCGCCATCCCAGCTCACCATCCACAGGTCGGTATCGTTCTTGTCCTTCTCCGCATCGACGGTAGCGACGACGTATGCCACCCACTTGCCCTCGGGCGACACCTGGGGGTCGGTGACGGTCCGAACCCTCGCGAGGTCGTCGAGGCCCAACGGCCGCTTCACCGCCTGGCCGAAGGCCGGGGGCGGAAGGAAGATGAGAGCAACGAGTGCGCACGTCGATACGAGTGAGTGCCGGGTTCTGGGCATCGCAAGCCGCTCCGTTTCGTATCTTAGCCGAAGCTGAACGCGCGCTGCCGGCGAGACGCTCCCGCCGCCCCTTTTCCGTGCACCGGTCTGTTGCGCTACAGTGATGGACGCCATGCGCGCCAGTTCCTGGTTCGGGTCCGTCCTCCTGCCGCTGGCCCTGTTCTGGCATGCCGCTGCCGGGACCGCGGCCGCCGGACCTCTGCCGCGCCTCGCGGTCTCGCTGCCCGCCAGCGTCGCTCCCGCCGACGCCGCCCGCCTCGTCCGGGCGTGCGGATCGGAGGATGTTCGGATCGTCACCGCACCGGTCGACGCGCGGATCGGCGGAGGCGCCGAAGCCCCGCTAGAGGACGCGCCGGCGCCAGAGGTGCCGCCGGGGACCTACCTTCGCGTCCGGCTCGCGGTGGAATCCGTCGCGGAGACAGGCCGCGAGCGCGAGGCGCTGGTCGAGCGGCAGGTCGCCGACATCGTCCGCGCGCTGGCGCTCGGCCGACCGGGCGTGGCCGGCCTGGTTGTCGAGTCGACTGCCGCGCCCGACGCGGCCGATCTCCAGCAGTTCGCGCTGGCCACGCTGATCGTCAAGGCCAGGGGCGCCAGACCGGACATCGCGATCGCGCTCGCGGCGCCGGAAGGCGCGGCGGGCCGCCGCCTTCTGGCGTACGCCGACTCGGTGATCCTCCCGACGGGCGCCGTCGCCGCCGCGCGGGCCGCCGGCCTCGACCGGTCCACGGCAGGCCGTCCGCTGACGATGCGCGTGCCGGTCACGGGCGCTGACGACGCGCGGGTCGGGAGTGCCGCCGTCCTCGACGTGCTGCTGACCGGCGAGGCGGCGGTGGCCACGACCCTCTGGTTCGAGCTACCGGGTCTGGCGGCGCTTCGCGGGCTGTGCTCGACGACGCAGCTGCTGGCGAGGGCGCTCGGCGGCGGGTTCGAGATGACCGGGACGGAGCGGGCGCCTGCCGCCGTTCTGATCGACGGCACGCCGGCCTCGACCGCCGTCGCCTTCGTCAGCGGCAAGGCTGCGGACGTGGCGGTGCTGCTCAGATCGGGCGGCTCGCGCGAGACGCCGAGGGCTCTCTCGCTGGCCGCCGCTGCGACCGGCAAGCCGCCTCACGTCACCTGTTTCGACGCGGTCGACGGGCGCAGCCTCGATGCCGGACCGGGTGCCGGGGCCGTGTGCCGCGCCGACACCGACTACGTGCTGTTGGTTGCGCGGGCGCCGGCGGGCGGAGACCGGCTGTTCGAGTCGGTCAGTGTCACGGCGCGGGCCGCGCTCCGCGTCGACGAAATCATCGCGCGCTGGCAGGCCGCTCGCGAGGCCGAGCGCGTTGCGCTCGACAACTACTCGGCGCCCTGCTTCCTCGTGCTGCACTTCGAGGCGACCAGCCTCTCGATGGCATTCGACGTCGCGCTCGAGCTGGAGCAGTTCTGGGATCGAACCGGGGTGAACGACTGGGTGCAGACGGCGTTCCGGGTCAACGGCGTGAAGCTCAGGAGGGGTCAGGCGTTCCCGCTGCCGCAGCTCGAACCCGACAAGGTGGTGACCAAGCCGCTCGAGCTCAGAATCGACGAGAGATACACCTACGAGCTGGTCGGCACCGACACCGTCGACGGCCGGGTCTGCTACGTCGTGGCGATCAGGCCGGAGGGATCGTCCGAGTCGCTCTACAGCGGGAAGGTGTGGATCGACGGCCTCGACTTCCGCCAGGTCCGGCTCCACCTCGAGCAGCGCGACGGGAAGAACAACGTCGCCGCGCACGTCGAGACCCAGGAGTTCGGCCGCTACAAGGATGCCCGGGGGCGCGAGTTCACCCTGGTCAGCGCCATCAATGCGGAAGACGCGGTGAACATCGCCGGTCGATCGGTCACGCTCGAGAAGCGCTACCGCTTCGGCGTCTACGCCGTCAACACCGACGACTTCCCCGCGCGGCTGGCGGCCGTGCGTGCCTCGAACGACCCGATGTTCCGCGACACCGAGGAGGGCCTCCGCTCGTTGAAGCGTGAAGGGACGGAACTGGTCCTCGACCGGGCGCCCGGCAGGGTCATCAAGGCCGCGCTTGGCGGGGTGCTGTACGACGGAGGCCGGAGCTTCCCGGTTCCGCTGGCCGGCCTGACCTGGGTCGACTTCGACTTCCGCAAGACCGGCCGCCAGTTCTCGGCGTTCTTCGCCGGCCCGATCTTCGCCGCGAACCTGTCGGACCAGGTGAACAGGAGCTTCCGCTGGGGCGTCGACGTCTCGCTCAGTGCCCTGCCGAACACGTTCACGCAGTACGAGGGCGACGAGGAGCTGACGGATCGGCGGGTGCGGAACTTCCAGCAGTGGATGGGCGCCCTCCTGGCCTGGCAGCCGACGTCGGCCCTCACGCTGTCGACGCAGTTCGACCTGTACTACGACATCTACCAGGCGACCGACGAGACCGACCCGGCCTACCGCGTCCCTGCGAGCGGCGTCACGCTGGCGAACTACGGGGAGGCGAAGTACGCGCGGAAGGGGTTCAGCGCGATTGCCGCAATCGAGTACGGCTCGCGAGTCGGCTGGCGCGAGTTCGGCTACCCGGAGCAGCCGGTCGCGCCGGTTCTCGACCACTGGGCGCGGTATTCGGTGGAAGCGAGCCAGCACCTGTACGCCGGGAAGCTGACCCGCGGCGGCGTGTCGGCGGGCTATTTCGGCGGGCACGACCTCGATCGGTTCTCGCGCTACACGCCGTCGTTCTTCGAGCGGCCGGCGATCAACGGCCTTCCGAGCGGCGTCGACTCCTACGACGAGGTCGCCACGCTCGGCGGCTACTACGGCTTCAACGTGCTCGACCTCGCCAAGCTTCAGGGCGCCTACACCCACGCCTGGACGCGGAACAGGAGCGAGGGCGACGGCGTCAGGCAGTTCGACGGCCTGAACTTCAGCGTCGGCATCGCCGGCCCGTACGGCACGTTCGTGCAGGGGGCGATCACCGTGGCGCTGCGCGGCAACCTGGAGCGCTACACGACGCCCTGGGGGATCTACATGATTGTGCTGAAGCCGTGGAAATAGCTGGTAGCTCTCGGCCGGCAGCTGGCAGCGGATGGCAGGCAGCGGATCACACGTGATCGGCTGTCCGCTGCCAGCTGCCAGCTGACGGCTGCCAGCCCTTCGACGTGGCTCAGGGCTAGGACTGCCCCGAGCCAAGTCGAGGGGCAGCTACTTGAGCGCGATGACGTGCACCGTCCCGTCGCCGAGCCTCTTGGCGAGGCCGTCGATCGTGCGCCCGCCGTACTTGGCGGCCATCGCGTCGATGGCGCCCTGGTTCGGCAGCGACTTGTCCGCTCCCGCCCGGCACTCGTCGATGTAGCCCGTGATGAGAACGACCATCTTGTCGGGCTGCAGGTACTTCTTCGCCACCCGCTTGACGTCGGCCAGGGTTACCTTCTGGTAGCGAGTCAGGTAGGTGTCGTAGTAGTCGCGCGGCCGGCCGTCGAGCTCGAGGCGCGCGAAGTTCGTCACGTTCCCAGTCACCGTTGAGAACAGCGACGGGAACGCGTTGATCCTCGCCGACTTCGCGAACTGCAGGTCCTTCTCGGTGACGTCGCCGTTGTACATCCGCTCGATTTCGTTCAGGATGAGCTGCGTGGCGAAGACCACCGTGGAGTTCTTCGTCTGCGTGAAGCCGGCAAACGCCCCCGGGTAGTGGAGGGCGGCCCCGACGTTCGAGTTCGCGGTGTACGCCAGCCCCTGGTCGGTGCGCACGACCTGGGTGATGCGCGAGGAGAACGACCCGCCGCCGAGCGTGTAGTTCATCAGGTCGACGGCCGGGTAGTCGGGATCGTCCTGCGTCAGGCTGAGCGTGCCGACCCGGATGACCCCCTGGTTGGGGGTCGCGCCGAGCGGCTGCACCATGTAGACGCCAGGCTTGGCCGCGACGCCAGTGACCTTCGGCCAGTTCGGCGTCGCCTTGGCCTCGGCGGCGCGCCACTTGCCGAACGTCGCCTCGAGCTTCGCCAGCATCTCGGCCTTCTTGAAGTCCCCGGTCACGACGAGGATGGCGTTGTTCGAACCCCAGGTACTTCTTGTGCCACGCGACGACGTCGTCACGCGTGATGTTGTTGATCGTCGTCTCGGTGGCCTCGGCCGTGATGGGCGAATCCTCGCCGTAGATCAGCTTCTCCCACGTGGTGCTGGCGACGCCCGTCAGGCTCCGGTTCCGGTTGCGGAGCGGCGCCGCCATCGAGTCCTTCTCGCGCTTGATGCGGTCCTCCGGGAACGCAGGGTTCTGGAGGATGTCGAGCCAGATCTTGAGCGCCTCGTCCACGTAGCGCATATGGATCGACGCCGACGTCGGCGACACGCTTCCGGCCAGGAACTCCATCCGCTCGTTAATCTGATCGACGGTCATCGACGTCGTCCCGCCGGACCGCATCACCGATCCGCAGATGGCCTGGAGGCCGAGCTTGTCCTTCGGCTCGAGGAACGAGCGCGCGCCGACGCCGCCCCCGCCACCGGGGCGCTGCGGGAACTCGAACGCCAGGTCCTCCACGCCGCGCCGGCCGCCGCCCCCGCCGCCGCCGCCGGCCACCGGCGTCAGCAGCGTCGCTTCGAACCAGGGGATGTCGTGGTCTTCCGCAATGTAGACGATCAGCCCGTTCGACAGCGTCGTCCGGAAGTCGGACGCCTTCGGCGGCTTGAAGTCGAGCGGGGGGAACTTCCCGAGGAACTGCTCGGGCCGCGGGCCTTGAGCGGGCGCGGCGGCCGGCGCGGCGACCGCGGGTTTCGAGGCCGGCGCCGGGGCTGGAGGCGCCTGGGGCTTGGCCGTCTGCTGCCCGGCCGCGTAGAGCCCGGCCGCGAACAGCGGCGCGACGATCAGAAGGGCCAGGATTCGATTACGCATCGTCATATCCCTTTCTCAGCTCGCCTCCGGCATCCGGCTGCCGGCTCGCTGAGAGCCGGGCGCCGCACTCCGAAAGGCGCTGCTGCTATTTCTCGCGCTCCAGGACACCGGTGACGCTGTTGTCGCGGGTGAAGTACTTCTTCGCCACGCGCATCATGTCCTCGGGCGTCACGGCCATGCGCGCCTTGAACTGGTCCTCGAGGTGCTGCCACCGGTAGGCGACCTCCGTCCGCGCGAGCGCGGTCGCGATGTCGGTGCCCGCGAGGCCCTGTAGGTACTGCGCCTCCACCGAGTTCTTGATGCGCTGGAGCAGCCGGGCGTCGGCCGGCGTGGACTTGGCGTCCTCGAGGTACTGCCACAGTTCCTTCTCGACCTGGTCGAGCGGCACCGCGAGCGCGCCCTGCACCTCGCGCCCGGTCGCGCTCACGTTGAACTCTCCGTCGTACATCGAGTTCGAGGCACTCGCGCTGACGCCGGTCACGTGCTGCTGCTTCTCGACGAGGTCCATGTACATCTTCCCGGTCCGCGCGCTCATCACCCGGCCGAGCATGTACAGCGCCGGGAGATCGTCGTGCCACAGCGGCGGGATGTGGAACATGATCGTCACGTTCGGGTTGGTCGCCGCGCGTCCGATCACCCGCTTCTCGATATACGGCGGCTTGAAGTTCGGGCCGACGGTCCGCTTGTAGAACTCGGGAGACGGCTCCTCGGTCCTGACGCGGGGCGATTTGCCCTTCGACTTGATCGGGCCGAAGTACTTCGCCACGAGGGGCATGATCTTGTCGGGCTCGAGATCGCCGGCCAGCACGAGGATGGCGTTGTCCGGGCGGTAGAACTTCTCGCGGTACTCGATCATCTCCTGCTTGGTCACCCGGCTGATGTCCGACATCCAGCCGAGCACCTCCCAGGAGTAGGGGCTGGCGGCGTAGAACGTCGCGTTCAGCTGCTCCCGGAAGAAGAAGCCCGGGCCGTTCTCGCTCATCCGCCGTTCTTCGGTGATGACGTCGCGTTCCGAATAGAACTCGCGGAACACCGGGTTGACCATCCTGTCGGCTTCGAGCGCCAGGTACAGCTCCAGGGCGTTCTTCGGCAGCGTCACGTAGTACTGCGTCATCTCCTGGCCGGTCGACGCGTTGATGTTGGTGCCGCCGGCCGCCTGGTAGGCGCTCCAGATCTCCTCGCTGACGATGGTCTCCTTCTTCTCCCTGTCGATCAGCTCGGCCACCTGCTTCTTGAGCGCGGCGAGTTTGGCGTCGTCACGTCCCTTGACCTTCGACTCCTCGGCGGCCACCTGGTCCATCAGCGCGTCGATCTGCCGGTTGTACTCGTCGTCCTTCGCCAGCGTGCCCGGCTTGATGCCCATCGAGCGGGTGCCCTTGAACATCATGTGCTCGTGGAAGTGGGAGATGCCCGTGATCCCGGGGCGTTCGTTCACCGAGCCGACCCGGTACGCCAGGATGCAGCGAATCAGCGGCGCCTCCGGGCGCTTGACCATCAGGACCTTCAGTCCGTTCGGCAGCGTCCGCTCGATCACCTGGCTGGACAGGGTCATCTCCTGTCCGCCGGTGTCCACACTCAGCCAGCCCACGGCCAAGAGCACCGCGGCCAGGCACACCAGTCGTCTGACCTTCATGTCTGTTCTCCTCGGGATGAGTCGGCGTGCGGCGCGAAAACCCGACGACTGTAGGTGGATTCCGGGCGCGAGTCAAGCCGCAGGCGGCCTGCGGGCCGGTTCTACTTCTTCGCGAGTTCGGCGATGCGGCGGTCGAGTTCCGCGATCGCCAGGGCGATTTGCTGGCAACGGACCGGGTGTACGGTGACGTCGGACTGCCGCCGGAGTTCGGTGCGGGCCAGGCGGAGCGACTGCAGGCGCTGCTCACGCACCGGGTTCCTGACGATCCGGAACGGGCGCGTGCGCTGCTGTTCCAGCTCGTCGAGCCGGTCCTGGATCTTCGCCTGGGCGTCGATCAGTCCTTCCGCGCCGTCCCCCATACGCTCCTTCTCTCCGCCAGACTGCCATGGTGCCCGCGGCACCGTTCGAGGATCCGCTCCAGGGTAGCGCTCACGCCGGCCCGAGGCCGCGAGGTACGCGGCCGGGATGGCGACGCGTCACCACTGGGATGAGACCATCAGTATAACTGACTGGACGGCCAATCGGGCGGCCTGGAGGAGGCTCGTCTGAGGTTGGGGCCCGCGCGACCCGGCTGCAGTCTCCGGGTCGCCGCGGGTCGAGGTCGTGGACGGTCTCGCGTCGTCGCTACTTCGTCACCAGCGCGATGGCCTTCTCGACGGCGTTCGTCAGCATCTGCGGATCCGGCGCGGCGATGTGCTTTTCGCGCATCAGCAGGTCGATGGTCGCCCTGGCTTCCTTGATGCCCTCGAGCGTCTTCGCGTAGACCTCCTCGCGCGTCGGCGTGATGCGGGCCACGCCGTTGGCGATGGCGGTCATCGCGACGTCGGCGGCCTCCTCGGCAAACACCTCCGTCTCGCTCATCGTCGGCATGATGTAGTCGGGGGTGATCCCCTTCTTCTGGGCGAAGTTCGCCACCGAGTACGCGGCCGCGATGGCCATCTCGTCGGTGATCTTCCGCGCACGGACCAGCAGGGCGCCCTTGAGGATGCCCGGGAACCCCATGGAGTTGTTGACCTGGTTCGGAAAATCGCCGCGCCCCGTCGCCACGATGTAGGCACCGGCCTCCTTGGCGGCATACGGGTAGATCTCGGGCACCGGGTTGGCGCAGGCGAACACGATCGGCTTGGACGCCATCGTGCGGATCCACTCCTGCTTGACGACGTCCGGGCCCGGCTTGCTGAGCGCGATGAGGACGTCGGCACCCTTGAGCGCCTCGGCGATGTCGTTGAAGCAGTCCGGGTTGGTCTGCTCGCACAGCTCCCACTTGCGGTAGTAGGCGGCGTCGGCCTTCACGTCGTCGCGCTTCTTGTGGAGGCCGCCCTTCGTGTCGAACAGCGCCATCTTCCCGGGGTCCGCGCCGGCCATCAGAATCAGCCGGGCGATGGTGGTGTTCGAGGCCCCGGCGCCGTAGAGGACGATGCGCACCTTGTCGATCGGCTTGTCGACGATGCGCAGCGCGTTGATGAGGCCGGCGAGCGTGACGCTGCCGGTGCCCTGCGCATCGTCGTGCCAGACCGGGATCTCGCACGCCTCGCGCAGAGTGTCGAGCACCTTGTAGCAGTTGGGCTGGGAGATGTCCTCGAGGTTCACCGCGCCGAAGCTCGGCTCGAGCATCTTCACGAACTCGATGATCTTGTCCGGATCGTGCTTGCCCTGTGCGTTGTAGCTGTTGACGCACAGCGCGACGCCGTCGACGCCGCCGAGGTACTTCATCAGGAACGCCTTGCCTTCCATCACGCCCAGCCCGCCCGACGGAGAGCAGTCGCCGTCGCCGAGCACGCGCGTCGAGTCGGACACGACGGCCACGAGGTTGCCGCGGTTGGAGAGATCGAACGAGGCGTCGTGGTCGTCCCGGATGGCCGTCGAGACGGCCGAAACACCCGGCGTGTACCACACGTTGAACCAGTTGAATCCGTAAATGCCGGCCTTCGGAACCGTCGCCATCTTCCCGCCGTAGAAGCGGTGCGCCTGGATGGACAACTCCTTGAGGAACGCTGTCTTGGCCTTGGCCAGCTGTTCCTGCGTGAAAGTGGACGGAAAGAGATCGTTCAGGTTGGCGAGCGTCACGTCGATCGTCTTCATCGTTGTCTCCCGGACAGGAAGTCTCTGGCGGTGGAGGAATGACTCGGCGGAGAATAGCATATCAGGCTCTCCCGAGGCATGTCGCAAAACGCAGTCGAACCAGTCGTGAGCGCCGCCGACCCGGCCGCCGCGCCCCTGCGGACCCGGACCGTGCTGGCATTCTGGGCGCCGCTGGCCGCCACCTGGCTGATGATGGCCGTCGAGGGTCCGTACGTCGCCGCCATCATTGCGCGGCTCGCCGACCCGACGCGGAATCTCGCGGCCTACGGCGTCGCGTTCTCGTTCGCCTTCATCGCCGAAGCGCCCATCATCATGATGATGACGGCGGCCAACGCGCTCGTGACCGACCGCCAGTCGCTCGTGGCGCTGCGCCGGTTCGCGTTTCGGCTCAATGTCGGCCTGACGCTCGTCATGGCGGCGGGCCTGCTGCCGCCGGTGTTCCGGTTCGTGACCGATCGGGTGATCGGGCTTCCGGCGGACCTCGCCGGTCTCACGCACGTGGCGACGGCGCTCCTGCTGCCGTGGCCGGCCGCGATCGGCTACCGTCGGTTCTACCAGGGCATCCTGGTCAGGCACCACCAGCCGCGGCGCGTGGCGTACGGCACCGTGATCAGGTTGGTGACGATGTCCGTCGCCGCGGCCGGGCTGGCGGTGAAGACCGACCTCGCCGGGGCGTACATCGGCTCGCTGTCGTTGTGCGCCGGCGTGCTGGCCGAGGCGGGGGCGAGCCGCTGGATGGCGCGGTCCATCGTCTTGCGCCTGCTGGCCGACGGCGATTCGGCGAAGTCGCCGCTGACCGCGCGAGACATCTCGCGCTTCTACGTGCCGCTCGCGCTCACCTCCCTGCTGGCCATCGCGGTGAACCCCCTGCTGACGACCTTCCTCGGGCGCAGCCGGTCACCGATCGAGTCGCTGGCGGCCCTGCCGGTCGTGATGGGCCTGGTGTTCGTCTTCCGGAGCGGCGCGATCGCCTATCAGGAGGTGGCGGTTGCGCTGTGCGGCAGCGACAGCGGGAGGGCGCGAACGATCGCCCGCGTCGCAATCCAACTCGCGGTCCTGTCGGCGGCCGCCCTGGGCGGCCTGCTCTTCACACCGCTCGGCCCCGGCTGGTTCACGCGGGTGGCGGGGCTCTCGCCGGCGCTGGCCGAGCTTGCGATCAGGTCGGCGCGGGTGATGGCCCTGGTGCCCGCGCTCGACTACGCGCTGGCCCTGCAGCGGGCGCTGCTGGTTCTCGCCCGGCGGACGCGGGTGATCACCGCCGCCACGGCAGTCGAGGTGGCGACGATCGTCGTCGTCCTCGCGGCGAGCATCTCGAGGCTGGACCTCGTCGGCGCCACGGCGGCGGCCGCAGCCGTCCTTGCCGGCCGGCTCGGCGGCAATGCCTACCTCTACCTCCGGTCGGCGGCCCCGGCGACAGCCCCGACCGCAGCCGCCGCGCCTTGAAGCCGGGCTCGACTGGCACCATACTACAGGCCTGCGGCGCGCGCCTCGACGCGCGTCAAGGAGGAATCATGGTCCCGGTCGCCAGAACGGCCCGCATGCTGGCTGCCGCCGCGTCGCTCGCGTCGGCCGGCCTCTGGTTCACCGCCTGCAGCGAGGCGTCGCGCCTCGAGATGCGGTGCCTCACCGGCAGCGTGCCGGTCTGCATCCAGCTCGGCGACATGTATGCGACCGGCAGGGGCGTACCGCGGGACCTGGGACGCGCGGCCAGGGCCTACGACCGCGCGTGCGAGGGCGGGGCCGCGGACGTGTGCAACACGCTCGGGGAGATCGTCGAGCAGACGGGCGCCGTCGAAGGCGGGCGGACGCGGGCCGAGGAGCTGTTCCTGAGGGCCTGCGAAGGGGGCAGCTCGCCAGGGTGCTTGAACCTCGGCCTGGCCGCAGCCGCGCGCGACGACAACGTGGGTGCGTTCGCGCTGTACGAGAAGTCGTGCAATGGCGGCTGGGCGGCGGGCTGCCACCAGGTGGCGGCGAGCTACCAGGAAGGTGAAGGGGTTGGCAAGGACGTCACAAAGGCGCTCGAGATCTACGCGCAGGCCTGCAACAGCGAATACGTGGAGAGCTGCACGGTGGCGGCCGGGCTCTACCTGGCCGGCGAGGTGGTGACGAAGAACGTGGAAGCGGCGGTGCGCCTCTACGGGAAGGCGCTGCAGATCCACACCGTGTCCTGCAAGGCCGGCAACGATCTCGACTGCACGGAAGCCGACAAACTGCGAGCACGGGTCGTCCTCCTGGCGGCCGGCCAGCAGGCGACGCCCGGCCAGCCGCCGCCGGCGCCGCCACCCGTGGTCAAGTAGGCCCGATCACCAGTTCGCCAGTTCGTTAGTTCGCCAATTCGCAAGATCGCAGAGATCGCACGATCGCAAGATTCACAGTTTCAGAAGCTGACCCCGGCTGCGAAGTGCACCCGGACGTCGCCGCCCTCTCGGACAGCCACGTCCAGGCTCGTCTGGAACAGGCTGGCGACGACGAAGCCGCCCACGCCACAGCCGGTCTCGAAGGCGGACGCGGACAGCGGCCGCCCGTGGTCCCACACCGTCCCGGCGTCTGCGAACAGCCGGAACCCGGCCTTCGCGAACCCCATCACCGACGTCAGAGGGATGCGCAGCTCGACCGACCCTGCCAGCCGGTTGTCGCCCGCAAAGCTGCCCGCCTGCCAGCCGCGCAGCGTCTCGAGGCCGCCGAGCAGCGGCTTCGCGTAGTCGGGCTGCACGCCGTCCGCGCCGGCGTACTGGGCGGACAGCGCGAGCACGCTCTGGCCGAACAGCCCCACATAGCCCCGCGCCTCCGCCTCGAATCGGTTCACGGCGGCGGACACCTCCGGATCGAGCCTCTCCCACCCGATCGACGCCACCACCGCGTTCCGCGGGAACACGGGGTCCCGGCGCGTGTCGAACGCGAGCGCGGCGCCGTAGGTGAGCGTGTTCTCCTCCGTCGTGCCGAACGTGACCGCTGCGTAGCCCGTATGACCGGAACCGCGCACGAAGCGGCCCAGCCGTTTCGACACCTCGACCGCCACCTCCTCCCGTTCCTCGTCGATCTGGTAGAACGGGTTCTCGCGGCGTGACGCCGACACCGTCGCGAAAATCCGGTCGAACGGCCCGGTCGGCCGCGTCCGCTCGTACTCGAGCGCCGCGCGCTTGGTTCCGCCCCACGACAGAGGCACGGAAAACCGGTTCCCGCGCGACGGCCAGTCCACGGCGCTGATGCGCGCCCCGTAGGTGAACCCGTACCCATCGTCGAATCGGAGGATCGGCAGGAACATGCCGCTGTTCCACAGCCGCTTGATCGGCTTCAGGGCCGCCGGCCCGGAGATCGCGGCATCGGGCAGGGGGAGTTCCTGCACGACGATCACGAGCGCGATGTCTCCGCCCGGCTCGAGCGACCGGCTCCGCTTCCGAATCTCGACCCGCTCGAACAGGCGGCTCTTCCGCAGGCGCGCGGCCGCGGTCTCGAGCGCCGCATCGTCCACGGTCTGTCCGACGGAGAGGCCGAGGGCCTTCAGGACGTCTGCTTCGGGCGTGGTGTGGTTGCCGTGAACGCGGATCTCGACGATCCGCGCCGGTTCGGCTGGAGCAGGCTGCGCGGCGGCCACCGCCTGCCCTGCTGCCGTTCCGGCCGCCGGCAGGAGGACCAGGGCCACGGCCGCCCACACCCGCGTCATGGGCGCACTGGCCCCTTCATGCGGACGCGCGCACCGACCTCGGCCTTCTTGTAGCTGTGGAACGTCCGCTCGTAGCGGCCGGTGTAGGACCCGACGGCCACCGACAGCGCCACGTTCATCGAGATCCGGTTCGGCAGCCACACACCGTCGAGCACCCGCCCCATCGTCATCGACGCGGTGACGTCGCCGACGCGGACCAGCCAGCGCCCCGGCAGGAAGTCGAATTCGGTGATGTCGAACGTGTACTTGACGATCTGGTACTCCGCCGGATCGACCCACAGCGTGATGAGCGACACCTTGTTCAGCTTCTCTTCGAGTTCCTGCTCGTCCGCGCTGTCCGCACGCGGCTTGGCCGGCTTGCCGGGCTCCGGTTTGTCGCGGCGGTGCAGGTGCGTCTGGTCGCCGAACAGGCCCGTCGGGTAGTACTCGATGCGAAGGACGTCGCGCCCCTCGAACGTGTCGCGCCCGGCCAGATAGTAGTTCCCCGGCTCGAACCGGAACCGGAGAAAGTACGCCTCGGTCACGAACCGCGGCTCGTTCCGCTGGCCTCCGATCGCGTCGAGCGGCGGGACGTCCGTGCTCTTCTCCGGCGCCAGAATCCGCGCCGGGCTTCTCCGCGGCGGCCCTCGCCTTCGCACGCTTCTCGCGCGCCTCCTCGCGACGGTACCACTCCTCCTCGAACGCGCGCCGGTCCTTCTCGGGCACGGCGACGCCGTCGAAGCGGACGGGGCTGCGGATCAGGAAGCCGTCCCGGACGTACCACTGGTACTCGCGGCGAAAGCCGTTCAGCGGCAGCTTGCCCGGCCCGTCGATGGCGAATGCTTCGGTCTCGGCGAGGATGTAGTCGCGGAGCCGGCGCCAGGTCTCGTCACGCCGAAGCAGCACGCGCTGCATGAACGCGTCGAGATCGTTCGGCGGCGCCTGCGCCGCCACACCCCCGGTCGCCATCCATGCCGCAGCCCAGAGGCCGGCGGCGAGCGACAGCACCAGCGGGAGGCGGAATGGCGGTCTTCGCATCGGCGCACTCATCTTACTAGGAGACGGCGATGCAGCGTAGGATGTTCCCCCGCCGGCGAGCCTACTTCTTGACGTAGACGACGAGGCGCGGGAACGCGAAGGTCCCGGCCACGTCGTCGATCACGTTCACCTGGGCCGTGTAGAGGCCTGGCGGAAGGTCGGTGGTCGGCACCTCAAGCTGGAACGTCGTGGCCTTGCGGTCGGACGCGGTCTGGGATACCGCCTCGATCAACTCGGTCTCGAACACCCGTTGCTGACCCCTGAAGAACACGACGTTCGACAGCACTCGCACCGCCTTTGACGCGGCCGCCGCCTGCCTGGCTCCCGGCCGCACCTCGGCGGCCGGCGCGGCTGGCGCCGCTGCCGCGTCGTACAGCTCGTAGTAGAGGTAGAGCGGCTGGCCGGCTGCGATCACGTGCGCCACGCTCGGAATCAGCTCGCGGCCGTTCTGCAGCAGCGGGTTCCGCGGGTCCTTCTTCATGCCCGCCTGCAGCCGCGACCCGACGATGACCGAGCTCAGCCTGATCGGGCTGCGCCCGAGGTCCGGCACGCTGATGATCGCTTCGAACGACCCGAGCGTCCCCGTCTGGTTCTCCCGCACCACCACCTTCAGCTGGAACAGGCCGGGCGGCAGCTCGAGGTCCGTCTGATACTGGACGTTCTTGCGCTGCACCTCGTCAGCGGCCGACACCGACAGGTTGACCGTGTCGCGGATGCGCGCGATGGGGCGCTGCTGCGTATCGCGCACGACGGCCAGCAGGTCGAGCGTCGCCTTTTCCTTGTCGCTCGACTTCTTGAACGCGACCTTCGATGCCGGCACGATGACCCACAGCGGCACGAAGTAGCGGTCGCCCTTCATCCGGAAGTAGGCCGAAGAGGCGTAGACCGGCAGGTCGGTCACCGAGAGGTCGGAGAACAGCTGTTCCATGAGCTGCTGCTCACGGTCTTCCTTCCCCGAGTGCGCGAAGTCGCGCGGTGCGTAGTAGCCGGCGCGGTACTCGAGCCTGAGGTCGGTCCGCTTCACGCTCACGCGGATGCGGCGGAACCGGCCGTCCTTCGACGGGTTCGTGCTGCTGAATCCCAGGAGGTAGTAGGCCGAGGTGTCGGCGACGACCCGGTCGAAGACGGCCTTGAAGTCGTTCTGGTCGAAGAAGGCGCGCCCGCCGGTGTCCTCGGCCAGCGCCGTGAGGGCGTCCTGCGACGCCGACATCGATTCGAACCGCGCCGACACCGCGCGGCCCGAGAACGCCGCCTGGCCCCGGGTGCTGGCCTGGGTGGCGTCCCCCGCGGGCCCGAGCGCCTGCAACCCCCGCGAGTCGGCCGTGTAGATGGACACGTTGCTGCGGACCGCACGGTCGGTCACCGTCCGGATGGCCACCCGGTTGTCGAGGCCGGTCTGCGTCATCCCGCCGCTGAAGTACACGAGCGACTTCTTCTGTTCGATCGGCGCCATCGCCTCGATCAGCGCCTGGATGGCCTGGAGGCGGCGGTCCGTGTTGAACAGCGTGAACTCGGCGTCGTCGGCGGTGAACGCCGTGGCGGTCTCGTCGGCGGCGTCGGCGGCGGCCAGATCCTCGAACCCCATCCCCTCGACGCCGCTCAGCCGGTCCAGCGTCTGCAGCAGCAGGTCGCGGTCGCCGGTGAAGTCCTGGACGACCTGGAGCGTCGTCGACAACGTCACGATGGCGATCATGTCGGACGGCGTCAGGCGCTGGTCGATGTACTCGCGCGCGGAGGCCGTCGACCGCAGAACGTCCTCGGGCTGCAGCGAACTGAGGTCGAAGAACATCGCAATGACGCGCCGGCCTCGCATGTCGATGGTCGGCGGCGCCTCGGGCGCGGGAGCCGGCGCCGAAACCGCCCGGCCGACGCTGCCGAGAATGGTGGGGATCTCGGCCGGCACGGCCTCGGGCGGCGCCGTCGCGATCTCCTCGAAGTCGAACGTCGAGACCGTCTGCGGCCTGCCGTCTTCGGTCACCGTGAAGTCGTCGCGCGTCAGACCGCGGACGATGTTGCCGTTCCGGTCGCGAACGACGACGTTCACCGTGACGAGATCGATGCTGGACCGGAAGGTGGCCGTCGGGCGCTGGTTCGCCGGCCGCTGCTGGGCCTGCGGCGCCCGTGCGCCGACGTCGGCCAGCGACGTGCCGATCGCAACGGCGACCAGCGCCGGCAGGACGGAGCGTAACCGTGACTGCGATCCCATCGCGTGCGGCCCCTAAAAGTTCATCCGGAGGACGATCTGCACCGAACGCATCGGGCGGACCGAGGTGACGCGCCCGAACGTCGGCGAGTTGACCACCGTGTCGATCGACCCCCACACGGGCTGGTTCAGGACGTTGTTTGCCTGCACCCGGAGGCTCAGGCCGCGCGCACCGCGGACCGTGAAGTTCTTCATGAGGCTCATGTTGAACGTCCGCTGGCCGGGGCCGACGATCGAGTTGCGGGTGGCGCTGCCGAACGTCCCGGCGAACGGCACGCTGAAGGCGGCCGTGTTGAAGAACCGCTCAATCGTCGGGTCGTCAATCGCGACCGGCTGGCCGTTGTAGTTCGCGCGCAGCGTCCCGTTGACGCCGCCGGCGACGTCGGAGACGCCGCCCGTCACGCGGGCCGTGTAGCGGCTCCCGGACGAGAACGCCAGGTTGCCGTTCATCATCCAGCCGCCGAAGATCTGGCCGGCCCAGCCTTCCTTGTTCAGCCATCTCCGGTTCGGCCCGAACGGGAATTCGTAGCTGAAGTCGGCCGTGGCGCGGTGACGGACGTCGAAGCTCGACGGACCCCACTCGGCCGCGAGGTCCTTGTCGTTCTGCGCGACCGTCCCGCCGCCGCCTCCGAGGCTCGAGGCGTCATCCCTCGAGTTCGAGTACGTGTAGGTGCCGCCGACCTGGAGGCCCTGCGCCAGCCGCTTGCGCAGGCGGCCCGAGAACGAGTGGAGGATCGACTCGGCGCCCGACGATTCCCAGATGAACGGCTGCACGCCGTTGATCGTCGTGCCCGTCGCGTCGCGATTCGGCGCGCGCAGGATGTCGAGGCTCAGCCCCTTGGTGCCCGTGTAGCTGACGCCCCCGGTCAGCGTGCGCGTGATCTCGCGCTGAACGTCCACGTTCCAGAGGTGCACGTAGCCGATGCGGTAGTTCTTGTCCACGCCGAAGTTGTTCGTCGTCGTGGACGTCGGCGTCGGACCGAACGCGTTCGAGAGCGTCAGCGGAGCGGCGAACGTGCCCGTGACCGTGTCGGTCGTGGCGAACGGCGGCTGTGCCGTGAGCTTCTGCGCGACCGACAGGTACGGCACCGAGCTGTAGTTGATGCCGTAGCCGCCGCGGACGACCGTCTTCGGCTGCGCGCGCCACGCGAAGCCGAATCGCGGCGACACGTTGTTGCGATCCGGGTTGACGATCGTCAGAGGGTACGCGCCCGTGTATGGGCCGATCCCGCCGGCCAGCACCGGGACCGCCGCCGAAAAGTCAGGAGGCGCATCGAGGTTCACCAGCTGGTTGTGGCTCTCGCTGTACGGCGACTGATACTCGTAGCGGACGCCGGCGTTCAGCGTGAGGTTCGTCGACACGCGCCAGTCGTCCTGGAAGTACAGGCTGAGCGAGTTCGACCGGAGCCGCACGACGCCGGGCCCGTACTGCAGCGAGGCCTGCTGCGGCAGGCCGAGCAGGAAGTCGGCCAGGTCGGTGCCCGTGACCCTCGACGTGCCGAGGCCCGTGAAGAGGCCGGTGAACACGTAGGATCCGCGCGGGTTGCTGTTGACCCGGCTGTCGAGCATCTCGCGCCGGAAGTCCACGCCCCAGCGGAGGCCGTGCCGCTTGTAGGTGCGCGACATCGAGTCGCTGAACGTGACCGCCTGCGTCTTGCGCATCGAGGGCGTGACGTCCCGGAGGCCCGAGAATGTCGAAAACGAGATCGAGGGGACGCCCCAGTCGAACGGGTCGGTCGACACGCCCTTGATGCCCGCGCTGCCGGCGACGTCCGTGACGTAGGCGTACGCGTTGGCCGTCTCCGAGTCGTTCAGGTTGTACCCGCCGCGAAGCGACTGCACGATCCCCCACTTCGTGAAGGAGAAGCTGACCGGAACGTCCCAGCCGGTCTGCGTCGCCTGACCGGACAGTGTCGGAAACGAGCCGGTCTGCGTGCTCGCCGACCGATGCCACCGGACCGAGACATTCAGGTTCATGCCGCCGCCGGCTCCGCCGCCCCCGCGTCCGCCGCCCCCGCCGCCGGCCCCGCGCATCCCGCCGCCCCGCCCCCCGCGCTGCTGGGCGCCGAAGGTTCGCACGAACCGGAAGTTGATGTCGTCGGCGGTCGAGGTGTTGGTGGTCGAGTAGTAGTAGTTCAGCCGCTCGCCCGCCTGGTTCGGCAGCGGGATGTACGCGAGGAGCGCCCGGGCCGAGGGGTCGATGCGGTCGGCCGGAATGACGTTCCCGGGGAACGGCTCGAGCGTCACGGGATCGCGGATGATCTCCGGAGAGCCCGAGAAGTCGCCGTTCCGAAGGGTCTGGTTGGGAACCGTCGAATACGCGTTCGAGAAGTTGCTCGAACGGTTGCCGGAGTAGTTCAGGAAGTAGGACGTCCGCGAGCCGAGATCGAACAGACCCGGCACCTTGAACTGGCCGCCGATCGACCCGGTGAAGCGCTGCTGCAGGTAGTCGGGCTGGGTGACCGGGTAGCCGGTGAGGGAGTACGGCGCCGCGTCCAGCGGCGACCCGCCGACCTGATAGGACGCACCGCCGCGCGGCCGGTCCTGACGCATCCGGTCGGCCAGGGCCAGCCGGTCGCCGAGCGCGCCTGGACCTCCGCGCTGACCGCCGCCGGGGGCGCCCCCGCGCCCTCCCATCCCGCCGCCAGGGCCGCCGCCGCGGCCGCCCATGTCGCCGCCGCGGGCGCCCGGGCCACCGCCGGGTGCGCCGCCCTGCCCGCCAGGTGCGGCAGAGAACCCCCCTACCGCGCCCGTGCCGGCCCCGCCTTCTTCGCTCACCGACCCAGGCAGTCCAGGCATGCCCGGCATGCCCTCGCGGCCGCCCATCATTCCCATTCCGCCAGGCCCGAACAGGAGCATCTCATTGGTCTGGCCCGTCCGTCCGAACGCCGTCACCGTGTCGGACAGCGTGTCTGGCGAGAAGCCGGGCGGCAGGTTGAGTTGCTCGGCCAGCGCCCGCGTCTCCTCAGTCGTCGTGCTCAATTGAACGGCCTGGCCCTGCGCGTCGGCGGTGCCCGTGGCGCCGACGCGCTGGAATTGCCCCGGCGGCTGGCGCGATGCGCCGGACGTGGGCGGTGGAGCCGCACTCGCGGCGGGCCCCGGCGACGCCTGGCCGCCGGCGGAAGCCGACGGCGCAGCCTGAGCGGCCGGTATGGGCGGCGGCACGCGCGAGGCCAGCGTCAGGATGATATCGAGACGCGCCTGGCATGGCACCTCGACGGCGACGTCCCTGGCCACCGTCGCAAACGCGGCCAGTTCGGCCTTGACCACGTAGCGGCCCGGCCCTGGAATCGTCACGACGTACCTGCCATCGAGCCCCGTCGACGTCGTGATCGGCGCGCCCCCGCCCTGCGGCGTGGCCGTGATGGTCACGCCGGGCAGCCGCGCCTGGCCGGCGGCGACCATCCCGGTGATGCCGCACGGCGCGTTCGCGCCAGCGTGCTGCTGAACAGATGGTTGCGCCTGGCCGCTCGATTCGGCCAGCAGGCCCGGCACGGCGATGGGCAGCAGCGCCAGCAGCACCAGCGGCGCCAACGCCTGCAGCAGTCGCGTCGGCCCGGCGAAGGCGAGAGGTTTCGAGCGCCGGGGTGTCGGTCTCCGGGTGTTCGCCATGTCTGTCGAGTCCAGGGATTCCCTGCACCTGATCAAATACGACCGCCCGGTGCTGGCGTTTCGACTGTCATGGCGCCACCCGGCTGTCGGGGCCTCCCCATTGGACCGTCAGGCCTCCGCGCATATTCCGTCTCCGCTCGTGCGGCGCCATCCAACGGCCCTGTGAGCAGTGAGCCAAGGCAATGACTGGTCAGACCACTCGCTCGCGGCTGAACGGCTCTTCCTTGTTCTGCGCGCCCGGACTCGGCCGTGCGGGAGGTCACCGACTGTCACCGTGACAGGTCGACGCCCTGCCATCCGGTGGGCTGTGCGGCGTGTTGCGCGGCTGGTGCGTGGCTTGCCCCGCGCACCGGCCGAGAGTAGGCTATCGGAACGGAATCCTATGAGCCTTCCCACAATCGACCCGCGCGCCTGCGTCGTTCGTAACACCGCGGCTCGAAAGGGCCGGACCCGAAGCGTGTCCCCCGGCGCGACCGCCGCACGGCACCTGCACTACGGCCGCATCATCCTCGACCCGTCGGACGCCGCGTCCCGCGTCGACCCCGGGACTCACGAGACGGGTCTGGTCTGCCTCGGCGGGCGGGCGACGGTGGCCGTCGGCGGCCGCCAATTCGAGATGGCGCCGTACGATGCCCTCTATGTCCCCCGCCAGTCGGTGTTCGAGGTGGCATCGGGCCCGGCGGGCTGCGACCTCGCAGAGCTCTCCGCCCACGTGGACAACCCCTACCCGCTGCAGTTCGTCGCGTTCGCGGACGTGCAGCAGGACGCCGGGCTGCACTTCAAGACCGGCGGCGAGAACTCGACGCGCGAGATCAACCTGCTGCTGGCGAAGAACGTGCAAGCCGGGCGGATCGTCGCCGGCGTGACGTTCAGCGAGCCGGGCCACTGGACCTCGTGGCCGCCGCACGAGCACGCCGTCATGCTGGAAGAGGCGTACCTCTACGTGGCGATGCCCGCGCCGGCCTTCGGCGTGCAGCTGGTGTACACGAACGCCGCCGAGCCCGAACTGGCCACCATCGTTCACGAAGGCGATGTCGTCATCATGCCGCGCGGCTATCATCCCAACGTGGCGGCGCCCGGGTGCTCGATCGGCTTCCTCTGGATGATGGCGGCCGAACGCGAGGGCGTCGACCGCCAGTTCGGCGTCGTCAACGTGCAGCCCGAGTTTGCCACGATGAGGTCGGGGCTCGAGGCCGGGAAGGCGAAATAACCCCGAGCAGGGCTGAAGCCGCGCTGCCGCACGACCGGCCGGGCGGCACCGGGGGCAGACGGAGGCGGCCTATGAGCGACGACATGTTCAGGCTCGACGGCGAGGTGGCGCTGGTCACCGGGTCCTCGCGCGGCCTGGGCGCAGCCATGGCGCTGGCGCTGGCCGGGGCGGGCGCCGACGTGGTGCTTCACGATCGGTGCTGCTCGGGCGAGACCGAGCGCGCGATTCGCGAGACGACGAGCGTGCGCACGACGTGCCTCGTCACCGACCTGATGGACCGGGCCGCGACGATCCAGCTCGTCGAACGGGCCGTCAGCGCGATGGGCAAGATCGACATCCTGGTGAACAACGCCGGGATCATCCGCCGCTCGCCGGCGGCGGAGTGCGCGGACCTCGACTGGGACGAGGTGCTGGAGATCGACCTGACCGCCGTGTTCAGGCTCTGCCGCGCCGCGGGCGCGCACATGCTGGCCAGGGGCCACGGCAAGATCGTCAACATCGCGTCGCTGCTCGCCTTCCAGGGCGGCATCCTGGTGCCGTCCTACGCGGCCGCCAAGGGCGGTGTGATGCAGCTGACCAAGGCCCTGGCCAACGAGTGGGCCGGCAGGGGCGTGAACGTGAACGCGATTGCGCCCGGCTACATGCGGACCGAGAACACCAAGGCGCTGCAGGAGGACCCGGTCCGCTGCAAGCAGATCACCGACCGCATTCCGGCCGGTCGCTGGGGTGAGCCGTCCGACCTGGCCGGCCCGGTGGTGTTTCTCGCCTCGAGAGCGTCCGATTATCTCAACGGCCACGTGCTCGTGGTCGACGGCGGGTGGATGGGACGGTAGGGGATCTTGCGATCGTGCGAAGTAGGCTCGTGCGAACTGGCGGATCGTCCGTTCGCATGGTCGCAACATCGCAAGGTCGCAACATCGCAAGGTCGCAACATCGCAAGGTCGCAAGGTCGCAAGGTCGCAAGATCGCAAGATCGCAAGATCGCAAGTTCGCAAGATCGCAAGATACAGAGGACTGTCTATGCCCCGGGTTGAAACGACTCGTGCCATCGAGGCGTGCGGCGTGGTGGCGGTCATCCGCATGCGAGAGCCCGAGAAGCTCCAGGCCGTTGTGGACGCGCTCGGCGAAGGCGGCGTGCGCGCGCTCGAGGTTACGATGACCGTGCCTCGCGCGATTCAGCTCATCGAGCAGCTGGCGCCGACGCTTCCGAAGGGGTTCCTGCTCGGCGCCGGGACGATTCTCGACGCCGACACGGCACGCCTGGCCATCCTTGCCGGCGCGCAGTTCGTCGTCGGCCCGGTGTTCAGGCCCGAGGTGGTGGCCATGTGCCACCGATACGACATCGCGGCCATGCCGGGCTGCTTCACGCCCACCGAAATCCTCGCCGCCTGGGAGGCGGGCGCCGACATCGTCAAGGTGTTCCCGGCCACGGCGCTCGGCCCCGGGTTCTTCAGGGACGTGCGCGGGCCGCTGCCGCAGGTGAAGATGATGCCGACCGGCGGCGTGTCGCTCGACAACGCCGGCGATTGGATCGCGGCGGGCGCGGTCGCGGTCGGCGTCGGCACGGCATTGCTCGACCAGGCGGCCATCGCTGCCGGGAACTACGCGGTCATCACCGAGAATGCGAAGCGGATCGTCGGCAACGTCGCCGTCGCCCGGGCGAAGTGACCCGTCGCGTCTCGTCGTTCGCACGACCGCCCGATCGCAACTTCGCACGGTCGTACCTTCATCACTTCGCCAGTTCGCCAGATCGCCGGATCGCCAGATCGCCAGATCGCCAGTTCGCCAGTTCGCCAGATCGCCAGTTCGCAAGTTCGCAAGATCGCAAGCTCGCACGATACCGAGGGGGTTCCCCATGTCCAGAGTCGTCACCTTCGGCGAGATCATGCTGCGGCTCAGCCCGCCTGGATTCGAGCGGTTCTTCCAGTCGCCCGTGCTCGGGGCGACGTTCGGCGGGGGCGAGGCGAACGTCGCCGTCAGCCTCGCTCACTTCGGCCTCGACAGCTGGTTCGTGACGCGCCTTCCGGCGCACGCCGTCGGCGACGCCGCCGTCAGGGCGGTCCGCGCCGAAGGCGTGCGCACCGATTTCATCCAGCGGGGCGGACGCCGTGTCGGCATCTACTTCGCCGAGTCGGGCGCGAGCCAGCGGGCCTCGACCGTCATCTACAATCGCGCGCACTCGTCGATCGCCGAACTCGAGCCGGGCACAATCGACTGGGCGCGGGTCTTCGAGGGCGCGGCGTGGTTCCACGTGACCGGCATCACGCCGGCGCTCGGCCCGGCCGCCGCCGCGTGCACCCGCGAAGCCGTCGCCGCCGCGAAGGCGGCCGGCGCCCGCGTCAGCGTGGATCTGAACTACCGGAAGAAGCTCTGGACCGAGGCCGACGCGCAGGCCACCATGCGGCCCTTGATGGCGTCGGTCGACCTCGTCGTGGCCAACGAGGAGGACATGCAGTCGGTGCTCGGCCTGCACGTGCCCGATACCGACGTCACCAGCGGGCAGCTGAACCTGTCCGGCTACCGTCAGGTGGCCGAGCGGCTGACGGGCGAACTCGGACCGGCGATGGTGGCCATCACGCTGCGCGAGAGCCTGTCGGCGAGCGACAACGGCTGGAGCGCCGCGCTGTGGGACGCGCGCGCCGGAGCCTTCCATCACAGCCAGCGCTACACCGTCCGCCTGGTCGATCGGATTGGAGGCGGCGACAGCTTTGCGGCAGGCCTGATCTACGGCCTGGTCAGCGGCCGCACGCCGGAGGCGGCCCTCCGCTTCGCGGTCGCGGCGAGCGCCCTGAAACAGACGATCCCCGGCGACTTCAACCGCGTCTCGGTCGCCGAAGTGGACGCGCTCGCCAAGGGCGACGCGTCGGGACGGGTGCAGAGATAGTCGGGGCTGACGAACGTCAGTCGGGGCTGACGATTGTCAGTCGAAACTCCCGTTGCCAGTCGGACTCACGCTGGACACCGGCTGACGGGTATCATTCCGAGAGCATGCCGAGCGACAGCAGTTCCCTCGAAGCCCTTCGCATCGATCGCAGCGCCAGGGGTTCCGGCGGCGTCCCGGTCTGGGTCTGGGCGGCCGTCGTGATCCTCCTTGCCGCGGGCACCGCCGCCTTCGTCTGGCTGCGTGCGCCGCGCGCCGTCGAGGTGAAGATCGCCACCGTCGAACAGCCGAAGACCAGCGGACCGGGCGGGCCGGCCGTGCTGAACGCTTCGGGCTACGTGGTCGCGCGCCGACGGGCGACGGTGTCGTCGAGGATCACGGGCCGGGTGATCGAGGTGCTGGTCGAGGAAGGCAAACCGGTTCAGAAGGACCAGGTCCTCGCCAGGCTCGATCCGACCACGGCCGAGAAGGGCCTGGCGCTGGCTCAGGCCGAGCTGGAGGCCACGCGTCTGGGGGTGGCGGAGAACAGGGTCCGGCTGGACCAGGCCCGGCTGAACCTCCAGCGGTTCCGGTCGCTCCGCGCCGACGGGATCGCCAACCAGGCAGACCTCGACAACGCCGAGACCGAGGTGCGCGCAATCGAGGCCCGCCTCGCGCTCTGGACCGAGCAGGTCCGGGTGGCCGAGCGCCAGGTGGCCGTGCGCCAGAACGACGTCAACGACACGGTCATCGTCGCACCGTTCAGCGGCGTGGCGATCTCGAAGGACGCCCAGCCCGGCGAGATGATCTCGCCGGTGTCTGCGGGCGGCGGGTTCACGCGGACGGGCATCTGCACGATCGTCGACATGTCGTCGCTCGAAATCGAAGTCGACGTCAACGAGAGCTACATCAACCGCGTGAGCCCCGCGCAGCGGATCGAGGCGACGCTCGACGCCTACCCGGACTGGCGGATCCCGGGGCGGGTGATTACGACGGTCCCCACCGCGGATCGGCAGAAGGCCACGGTGCTGGTGCGGATCGCGTTCGACCTTTCGACTGGCTCAGGGTCGCCCCGAGCAGGGTCGAGCGACGACAAGTTCGATCCGAGGATTCTGCCGGACATGGGAATCAAGGTGGCGTTCCTCGGCACCGAGTCTCCGGCAGCTGCGGCCGCGGCGCCGGTGATGATCGCGAAGAGCGCGGTGCGCACCGACGCCGGAAGCCAGGTGGTGTTCGTCGTGACGGGCGACAACCGAGTCGAGCGGCGCGCGCTTCGGCTCGGCCCGGCGAAGGACGACCGGATCGAAGTGGCCTCCGGCCTGACGCCCGGCGAGAAGATCGTCCTGGAGCCGCCGGCCGCGCTCAGGGACGGAGATCGGGTCACGATCAGGTAGTCGGGACTGACGTGAATCGTCGACTGACGAGGATCATCGACTGACACGGATCATCGACTGTGAGGATTCATCGTGCCCGACAACGTCCTGGTTGAAGCGAGCGGCCTGCACAAGGAGTTCAGGCGCGGCAGCGAGCGGATCGACGTGCTGCAGGGTGTCAACCTCGAGATTCCCTCCGGCGACTTCCTGGCGCTGATGGGGCCCTCCGGGTCTGGCAAGACGACTCTGCTCAACCTGCTCGGCGGCCTCGACGTGCCCACGAGCGGCACCATCAACATCGCCGGCCAGCGGATCGACCAGATGTCGTCGGGCCAGTTGGCGAGATGGCGCGCCTCGAACATCGGGTTCGTCTTCCAGCTCTACAACCTGCTGCCGGTACTCACCGCCGAGCGCAACGTGGAGCTGCCGCTGCTGCTCACGAAGCTGTCGCGCAGGGACCGCCGGCGCCACGTCGAAGTCGCCCTGCGCGTGGTCGGCCTCACCGACCGCGCGCGACACTATCCGCGTCAGCTGTCGGGCGGGCAGGAGCAGCGCGTGGGCATCGCCCGGGCCATCGTGATCGACCCGACGCTGCTGCTGTGCGACGAGCCGACCGGCGATCTCGACCGCAAGGCCGGCGACGAGATTCTCGACCTGCTGCAGGCCCTCAATCGGGAGAACGGCAAGACGATCGTCATGGTGACGCATGACCCGCACGCGGCGGCCCGCGCCAGGCGCGTGCTGTACCTGGACAAGGGCGTGCTCACCACGGAGCCGGTCGTATGAAATACCTGCCGCTGCTCTGGCGCACGCTGTTCCGCCGCAAGGTGCGAACGATCTTCACGCTCCTCGCCGTGCTCGTCGCGTTCACGCTGTTCGGCTTCCTGGCCGCCATCGGCGCGGCGTTCAGCATGGGCGTCGAACTGGCGGGCAACGAGCGGCTGGTGATGATCCACAAGGTGTCGCTGATCCAGTTGCTGCCCGAGAGCTACCTCGAGCGGATCCGCGCGACGCCGGGCGTCGTCGACGCCTGCTCGCACACCTACTTCGGCGGCATCTACCAGGACCCGAGGAACTTCTTCATGCAGATCCCGGTCGACCCCGAGTGCATGCTGCGGATGTACCCGGAGTTCACGATCCCGGAGGAACAGAAGAAGGCCTGGATTGCCGACCGGCAGGGGGCCATCGTCGGCCGCCAGACGGCCGCGAAGTTCGGCTGGAAGGTGGGCGACCGCATCCCGCTCCAGGCGACCATCTGGCGCAAACAGGACAACTCGTCGAACTGGGAGTTCAACCTCGACGGCATCTACTCCGGCACCGCGCAGGGCACCGACGAGACGCAGTTCTTCTTCCACTACAAGTACTTCGAGGAGTCGCGGCAGTTCGCTCACGGCAATGTCGGTTGGTACGTCGTGCGCATCGCCAACGCGTCGCAGGCCGCCCGGATCGCCGCGGCGCTCGACGAGCAGTTCGCCAACTCCCCCGCCGAGACGAAGACCACCACCGAGAAGGCGTTCGTGCAGGCGTTCGCCAACCAGGTGGGGAACGTCGCGCTGATCGTGCAGAGCATCATCGCGATGGCGTTCTTCATCATCCTGCTGGTCACCGCCAACACGATGGCCGAGTCGGTGCGCGAGCGCACGGGCGAGCTCGCGGTCCTCAAGACGCTGGGCTTCTCCGACGGCCTGGTGCTCGCGCTGGTCCTGGCCGAATCGTGCACGATCGCCGGCGCCGGCGGGCTGCTCGGGCTGGGCCTGGCGGCGTTCGTCGTGCCGGGGATTCCGACCGGGAACCTCCTGCAGGACCTCTACGTGCCGAAGGCGTCGTTTGCCGCGGGCCTTGCCCTCGTCCTCGGGCTGGGGGTGGTCTCCGGCATCTTCCCGGCATTGCGCGCGATGCGCCTGCGCATCGTGGACGCGCTGCGGAGGGTGTGACCGCCATGTGGATCTTCTCAGGTCTATTCCAGGCGGCGGTCGTCACCGCGCTCAACCTGCGGACGCTCCGAGGCCGGCTGGCCTCATCCGGGGTGGCCGTGGTCGGCATGGCGGGCGTCGTCGCCGTCCTCGTGTCCGTCCTGTCGATTGCCGAGGGCATCAGGGCCACCATGGCGAACACCGGGTCGCCCGATACCGCGATCGTGATGCGGACGGGGTCGGACTCCGAGATGACGAGCATCATGCTGAACGACGACATCGTCGTCGTGAAGGACTCGCCCGAGATCGCACGCGCGGCCGGTGTCGGGCCGATCGCATCGGCCGAGCTGTTCGTCGGAATCGATCTCGTGAAGGCGAGCACCGGAACGACGGCGAACGCCTCGCTGCGAGGCGTCGAGCCTGCGGCTTTCCGGATTCGCAACTTCAAGATGATCGCGGGCCGGCCCTTCGAATCGGGCCGGAACGAGATCATCGTCGGCCGGGCGGCCGCCGGCGAGTACCCGGGGGCTTGCCGTCGGCACACAGCTCAAGCTCGGGCAGAATCTCTGGACCATCGTCGGCATTTTCGACGCGGGCGGCACCGTGCCCGACTCGGAGGTGTGGTGCGACGCCGGCGTGCTCGCGCCGCTCTACCGCCGCGGGAACAGCCGGCAGACGGTCCTGGTCCGGCTGACGTCTCCCGAGGCGTTCACGGCGTTCAAGGACCGCCTGACCGCGGACCCGAGGGTGAAGCTGAAGGTGATGCGCGAGCAGGAGTACTACGCCGGGCAGGCGGAGACGCTCTCGCGGACGATCGTCGCAATCGGCAGCATCATCGGGCTGCTGATGGGCATCGGCGCGCTCTTCGTGGCCATCATCACCATGTACTCGGCCGTCGCGAGCCGCACGCGCGAGATCGCAACGCTCAGGGCGCTCGGCTTTCGAGGCGGCCCGGTCGTCATCTCCGTCCTGGTCGAGTCGATGATCCTGGCGATCGTCGGAGGGGGCCTGGGCGCCGCCGTCGCCTACTTCGGCTTCAACGGATACCAGGCGGCGACGATGAACTGGTCGAACATGAGCACCATCGGGTTCGCGTTCCGCGTCACGCCGTCGCTGCTGGTGCTGGGCGTCGGCTGGGCGCTCGCCCTCGGTCTGCTCGGCGGCCTGTTCCCCGCCATCCGCGCGATGCGCCTGCCGATCGTGACGGCGCTCAGGGAACTGTAGCGACAGCTGGCGGCTGGCAGCTGGCAGCGGACTGGGAGTCACACACGACCCGACGCCCGTTACTGGTACCCGTGATCCGCTGGCGGCTGCGTGTTCTCCGTGATCCGCCGCCAGCTGCCCGCTGACTGCTATTGACCTACCACCCACACCCTCCCGCCATCCCCTACGATGTAGAGCTCGTCGCCCTTCGCCGCAATGCCCACGGGCCGCGCGAGTCCCGGGACGGCACGCGCCGCTGTGACCGAACGCGTGTGGAGGTCGATCGTCAGCAGCGTGTTGAACGCTGCGCTGATGGTGTACATCCTGCCGCCGGCGATCGCTGCTCCCGTGACGTAGAACTCGTCCAGCGAGCGCTTGCCGGCCAGCGTGAGCCCCGAATCGGAGGCGAGCGTCGGTGAGAATTCCTCCGACAGCACCATGTCCGGGCCGAAGCGCGACACGACGAGCCTCTTCACCTTGTTGTTCGGCACGGTCACCGTGTAGACCGACCTGGTGGCCGGATTGTACGCGGCCGACATGACGTACATCATCCGGGCCCTCACGGTGCCGAAGCGCGACCGCGTCCGTTCGTCGAACCGGTCGAACGACTCCAGGAAGAACCTGAAGTTGGCGTCGGCATCCGCCTTGTCGGTGGGCGCGAGCAGGACGTAGCTCTTGTTCTCGCCAACCGCCATCACGGCGCCCTGATCGACGAACGCGCCGGCACCGAACTCCCCGAGGTCCACCGAGTAGCCCGGGTCGATGATGGTGTACCGATTCGGCTTCGAGAGCAATTCGTCCGCCAGGTAGATCCCGTGCTGCGTCGTCACGAGGAACTGGTTCGTGATCGGGTCGTAGCAGAGATCGGTCGGCGTGCCGGACAGCGGGAATCCGACCGTCCCCTGGTTCGTCACGTCGGCCGTCGTCAGGCCGGCAACCGGCCCCGCGGCCGGGTCGGACGGGAGTCGGTCGAGGCTCGGCCTGTCGATCGCCCACCGCCCGCGCAGCGAGATCGGCGCCGGCGACCATTCCTCGAGCGACCACACCCAGTGCCTCGGCGAGAAGGAGAAACGCACGGGATCGCTCTGCCCCATGAACGGCGGCGGGCCGGTGCTCGCAAAGGCCTGCACGATGTTGCCGGCGATGACGACGAGGAAGACGACGGCGGCGAGCGTGCCGAGGAAGCCGAGCGGCCGCGGCCGGTCCTCGATGTCCTCCTTTCTCGTGGTCAGCAGCAGCAGCCCCATCGTCGCGACCGACACCCAGTAGATGAACAGCGCCCACGTGTAGGTGTGCGCGCCGAGGATCTCGACGCTGAAGCCCTGCCCGATGTCGCGCGCGGCGTGCATCCCCGTGTGGCGGATGCCCATGAAGACGCCCCAGATGGCGATCAGGACGCCCAGACCGATGTACTTCGGCCTTGGGCCGTACCGCAGCACGAACAGGCCGACCAGCGCGACAAGGGCCATGCCGATGCGCTGCTCCCAGCACATGACGCACGGCGAATCGCCGTAGACGAAGCCCAGCACGAAGACCGCGATGCCGATCGGGACGACCGCCAGGGCCAGCACCGCCAGGGCCAGGATCGAGTAGAGAAGTTCCCGGCGCATCAGTAGTTCACCCCCGGCAGGAGGCCCGTGCGGGTGGCCACCGAGAACAGGAACACCATGAACAGGACGCTGAAGACCAGCAGGCCGAAGGCCAGCCGTTCCTTGTGCGGCTTGCGCAGGACGAGATACGCGGTCACGAGGATCACGACGAGGTTCAGGAATTCCACGATCGGCCTCCTCTCAGCTTCCGGTCCCTTTGCCGGCCAGGGCTGACCCCGCGGGCGGGTACTCGATGCCGCCCTCCAGCTCCTTCTTCCGCGCCGGCGATTCGTCGGGGAACGGCAGCTCCCCGCGCTCCCGCCACGCCTGCACAGTGCGCGCCGCCTCGGTCGCCTTCTCGCCGTCCATCCCCGCGTCCCGCGCGAGATAGGTCGTCTGCGACGGCACGGCCAGCGCGGTGCCGCCCGCCTCGATGGTGTCCATCAGGCGCAGCAGCAGGTCCTCCTGAATCGGTAGGAAATCCTCGAGCTCGGTGACCGTGACGTAGGCGAACAGTTCGACGTCGATCCCGGTGGAGGTGAACCGCAGCAGCCGGACGCGCGCGGCGGCCTGCTCGACCTTCGGATGCTGGTAGAGGAGCGTCCGGGCGCCGGCCAGCACGAACCGCAGCTGGTCGGCGGTGGTCTCGTGGCGAAGCGTGAGCGTGTGGTTGAAGAGGATCTTGTCGCGCGCCGCGAAATTCTCGATGCTCTGAATCGCCATGTCCGCGTTCGGGATGGCAATGACGGTCCGGGCCACCGTCCGAATCCGTGTGGAGCGGAGGCCGATATCCTCGACGGTGCCCGTCATCGTCCCGACGCGGCAGAACTGGCCGATGCGAACCGGGCTGTCCCCGATGACCATCATCCCGCCGAACAGGTTCTCCAGCGTCTTCTGCGACGCCAGCGCCACGGCGATCCCTCCGACGCCGAGGCCCGCGAGCACCGGTGTCACGTTGATGCCGACCGACTGCAGCAGCGCGAGGACGCCGACGACGAGCGCGAGGCCCTGCAGGAGCCGGCCGCCCAGGCGGATGAGCGCCACCCGCTCGGTGATGCCCTGCGCCTGGCGCGTCACCGTCCACTTCGTAACGAAACACCCGAGAAACCTGACCGCGATCAAGGTGATCGCGGCAATGATCACCAGCCAGGCGACGCGCCCGCCGACGTACCGCTGGCGCGCGGTGAGGAAGTAGTCCGACGCCGCCAGAAGCAGGAGGCCGAAGACGAGCCACCGCGCCGGCTTGAGGATCGGCACCCAGCGCTCCCACACCAGCCGGGGCACCAGGAGGCGGAGCAGGCCGCGCAGCGCCTCGCGGAGCACTCGAGTGAGCAGCAGCCCCAGCAGCAGGGCGCCAATCGACGACGCGGCCACGATCAGCCACGACCACAGCATGTACCTCCGGCCGTAGCCGCGCGTGAGATAGTCGGGCAGGAAGCGCTCGACAAGCGATGGCTCGTATTCCTCGTAGGCGGCGGACACCTCGCGAAGCGTCTCCGGCGCGAATAGCCAGACGGGCGGCTCGGCGCCGCGCTGAACCCGCGCCAGCAGGACGTCGAACTTTCCCGACTTCGTGCTGATCGTGCCGACCAGTTCGCGGCCCTTGCCGAACCGTTCGTCCTGCTCCCCTTCCGGCGAACCGCTCAGCCGGGCCAGGTCGATGCTCAGCCCGCGGTCGAGCAGGACCTTGAGCTGCCGCGCAAGCTCCTCGGCCCGGTCCTGCGGGAGCTTCGTGTCGAGGTATTTCGTCGCGCGCGGCCAGTCGCCCTTGGCCGCGGCGCCCAGGAACCCCATGACGGCTCCAGACGGCGTCTGCCGCCCGAGCGCGTCGGGGGTCGGGGCTGCCGGCGCTGCCGCCGCTGGCGGGGCGCCCTTCGGCACCGCCTGGGACAGCAGGTTCTGGCCGACGACGGGCGGCGCACCGGCCAGCAGGAGGACGACGGCGGCGACAAGAGGGCGGATGGCGCGCGTCACAGGCGCTCCTTGACTGGGTGTGGAGGGGGCGCGCGTCAGGCGCGGCCCGCGAACTCGCGGGTCTCGGTGTTGATGCGCACCTTCTCGCCGGTCTCGATGTAGAGCGGCACGCGGACCTCGATGCCCGTCTCGAGCGTCGCCGCCTTTGTCACGTTGCCGGCAGCCGTGTTGCCGCGAATGCCCGGCTCGGTGTAGGTCACGGTCAGCTCCACCTGCTGGGGCATCTGCAGCCCGATAACGGTTCCGTTGAACAGGAGGACCTGGACGACCTGGCCGTCGAGCAGGAAGTCGGAGGCGTCGCCCAGCATCTCTTCACCGAGCGTGAGGGTCTCGAAACTCACCTGGTCCATGAAATGCGAGCCCTCGCTGTCGCGGTAGAGGAAACTCGCCGCCACCTGCGTCAAATCCGGCTCCCTGAGCTTGTCGCCGGCCTTGAACGTCTTGTCGAACACGGCCCGTGTCTTGAGGTTGCGCATCTTCACACGGACCAGAGTCTGGCCGCCCCGCGCGGTTGGCGTGGATCGTTCGACGTCGAGGCAGACGTAGGGGGTGTCCTCGAACTCGAAGAACGTCTTGCGCTTGATGTCGATCGCTTCGATCAGGGCGGCCATGGGTCTCCTTGGGCGCTACTTCGGATCGACGACGGTGAACGAGCCCTTGCCCATGTTCATGCCGCAGATGATCTCGATCTTGCCCGACTTGCCAGGCGTGAACTCGATGGTCGTCGCGCCTTCCTTGACGGTCTGCTTCACGTTGAAGGCGTTGATCACGACGGTGCGCATGCAGCCCTTCACCGTGCTCAGGTCGACCTCCATCTTCACCGGCACGCCCTTGGTGACGGTCGCCGGCGTCACGACGTAGCCCTTGTCGTCGAAGGTGAGCTTCACGGCCTGCGGCGTCTGCGCCGGTTTGGCGGCCTGGGCCGCGCTCAGGCCTCTCGCCGCGCCGGCAGCGACGACGAGCAGTGCGATCATCAGCGTGACGGTCTTCTTCGCAGTCATCTTTCGTCTCCTGGTTCTCGAATCGGGCGGCGGCCCCGGACCGGGCCCCGCGCGAGTGGCTGCCGTCGATTCTCGCTCGAAGCCGGCATTTGAGCAAGGCGGCCGGCCCCCCCAACGCGCGAAAAGCGGTCTTCTTGCGATAAAATGATCTGCTTGTCCCGGACAATGGTATCGATGACGCGATTCGCACCTGAGCAGTGGGCGCTCGTTCTCGGAGGGTCGAGCGGGTTCGGCCTGGCCTCGGCCAGGAAACTCGCCGCCGAGGGCATGAGCGTCGGCGTCGTCCACCGCGACCGCCGCGGCGCCATGGACCGCATCAACCGGGAATTCGACGCGATCCGGGCGGGCGGGCGCGGGTTCTTCAGCCTCAATCTGGATGCGCTCAGCCCCGAGGGGATCGCCTCGGTCGTCGACGCGCTGGTCGCGAACCTCGGAGCGGCCGGCCGGCTCAGGGTCCTCCTGCACTCGATCGCGTACGGCAATCTGAAGCCGGTCGTCCCGGCCCCGCCGGCGGACCGCGCGCCTGCGCTCACCCGCCTCGCCGAGGCGCTCGGCATTCCGGCGGCCGACGTGGACCGCGCCGCGGACGCGCTGGCCGATTCGGGCGAACCCCTCTTCCAGGGGCTCCGGCCCGTGGACTACGGCCAGGCGGTCCTCGAAGACGAGGACATGGCGCGGACGATCTACTCGATGGGCACGAGCCTGCTGACCTGGGTCCAGCGCCTCCACGCGGCCGCCCTGTTCGCGGCCGACGCCCGGGTGATCGGTCTCACGAGCGAGGGCAACTCGGTGGCCTGGCGGGGCTACGCCGCGGTGGCGGCCGCCAAGTCGGCGCTCGAGTCCATCTCGCGGGCGATCGCGGTCGAATTCGCCCCGTACGGCATCAGGTCCAACATCATCCAGCCTGGCGTCACCGATACGCCCGCGCTGCGCGTCATTCCGGGCAGCGCGCACATGAAGGCTGGCGCCCAGTTCCGCAACCCGTTCGGCCGCCTGACGACACCCGAGGACGTGGCCGACGTCGTGTACCTCCTGAGCCTCGACGAAGCCAGGTGGATCAACGGCGCCCTCATCCGTGCGGACGGGGGTGAGCACATTGCATAGGCACGACGCCGTGCCCGGCGACCTGTTCGTGCACGGCACCGGTCACTTCCACCCGGAGAACCGGATCGACAACGCGTTCCTGGCGTCGCTCCACATCGGGACCGACGACGCCTGGATCATGGAGCGCGTGGGCATCCGGTCGCGCCGGACCGTCCTGCCGCTCGACTACATCGTCCGGACGAGGAACGAGCACCCGCTCGAGGCGGCGCACTGGTCGCTCTACACCAACGCGCAGACGGGCGCGCGTGCCGCCCGGCTCGCGATGGAGCGGGCGGGCGTCGGCCCGGCGCAGATCGGGCTCGTGATCGCGGGCGGCTGCTCGCCGCAGTACTCGATCCCGGCCGAAGCGTGCCTGGTGGCCGCGGAACTCGGCATCCACGCCCCGGCGTACGACATCGCTTCGGCCTGCTCGAGCTTCGCCGTCCAGCTCCACCACCTGCGAATGATGCGCCCCGAGGCGCTGCCCGACTACGTGCTCGTGGTGAACGTCGAGAACACCACGCGCACCGTCGACTACCGCGATCGGCGCACGGCGGTGCTGTGGGGCGACGGCAGCTCGGCCGCGGTGGTCTCGGCCCGGGTCCCGGCGCCGGTTCGCGTGCGTCAGAGCGTCGTGCACTCCGACCCGGCCGGCTGGAACAAGGTCGTCATCCCGGCCGGAGGCCACTTCACGCAGGAGGGATCGGCGGTCCAGGGCTTCGCCATCCGCAAGACCGTGGCGACGCTGAACGAGCTCCTGCCGGACCTGCGGGGCGACCGGGCGGCCATGATTTTCATCGGCCACCAGGCGAACCTGCTGATGCTGAACGCGGTGTGCGAGCGCGCGCACATCGAGCCGTCGCGGCACCTGTTCAACGTGGACGCGTTCGGGAACTGCGGCGCGGCGGGGGCGCCGGGCGTGCTGTCGCAGCACTGGGACGAGTTGCCGCCGCGCTGCGAGATCGCGCTGGTCGTGGTCGGGTCCGGCCTCACGTGGGGTGGGCTGTTGATCGAAGTCGGGAGGGCCTCGTGACGTACGCCGAGTTCCTGCAGCGCACGCACTTCTCCAAGGTCGAACTGCTCGCCTGCGCGAACGGCACGCTGGTCGAGGACCCTCCGCCCGAGGGCTTCGCCACGCTGCCGGGCCCGCCGATGCTGATGGTGGACCGCGTGGTCGAAATCAGCCACCGCGGCGCGCAGGGGCGGATCGTCGCCGAGTACGACGTGACCATCGATGCCTGGTTCTTCCAGTGTCACTTCCGCTCCGACCCGGTGCAGCCGGGCTGTCTCGGGGTCGACGCGATCTGGCAGCTGATCGGGTTCTACGGCGGCGTGCGCGGGGCCAAGGGCGCCGGGCGCGCGCTCGGGGCGAAGGAAATCGAGTTCTCGGGACAGATTCGGCCCTACAACAAGCTGGTCCGGTACGAGATCGACATCCGGCGCTACGCCGAGCTGGCCGGCACCGGCGCCGCGGTCGCGATCGGGACGGGCCATGTCATCGTGGACGGCGAGCCGATCTACGTCGTGAAGGACGCGAAGGTGGGAATGTTCAAGGGGATCCGGTACCCGGACTACCCGCTCCCGTCGGCCAACTCGGTGGGCGGGATCATGGCGCGGTAGCTAGCTGGCAGCAGGCAGCTGACGGCGGAGGGCTGGCAGCGATCCGCTGACGGCTGACAGCCGCCAGCTGACCGCTGAGCCGGCACGGAGCATCGATGGGTGGACAGCGTCTGACCGGCCCGGAGATTCTCGGCCTGCTGCCGCAGCAGCCGCCGTTCCGCTTCGTCGACGAGATCCTCGAGGTGGACGAGCTGCGGATCGCGGGGCGCTACACGTTTCGAGAAGACGAGTGGTTCTACGCGGGCCATTTCCCGGGACGGCCGGTCACGCCCGGTGTGATTCTCCTCGAGTCGATGTGCCAGGTCGGGGTCGTGGCGCTCGGCATCTACCTGTTCGCGATGGAGCGCTCGGTCGAGGAGGCGCGGAACTGGACGACGCTGTTTGTCGACGCCGAGTCGGAGTTCCTGCGATCGGTGCTCCCCGGCGAATGCGTGACGATCCGCGGCGAACGGATCTTCTGGCGGCGGAGCAAGCTGCGCGCGCGCATCGAGATGTTCGGCGCCGACGGCGCGCTGGTGGCGCAGACAACGGCGTCCGGGCTGGGGGTCAGGCATGGCTGAGCGGGTCGTCGTCACCGGCATGGGGATCGTGGCCGCGAACGCCCACGGCCTCGACGCCTTCGAGCAGGCGCTGCGGGAGGGCCGGTCCGGCATCCGGTTCCACGAGAAGCTCCGCGACCTGGGGTTCTCGTGCCAGGTGGGCGGGGTCCCCGAGATCAGCGAGGAACTCAAGCGGCGCTACTTCTCCGAGGAGGCGCTGCGGGCGCTGAACACCGGGATGATCTACGCGGGCATCGCGGCCGTGGACTGCTGGCGCGACGCGGGCTTCGCCGTGCCGGAGGCCGGGTCCGACGAGGTGGACTGGGACACCGGCGCGATCATCGGGACGGGCATCGGCGGCGTGGACACCGTCGGCGAGTGGGTGGTGCCCCGCGTCAACGAGGGCAAGGTCCGGCGCCTCGGAAGCTCGACGGTCGAGCAGACGATGGCGAGCGCGGTCAGCGCCTGCGTCGGCGGGATGCTCGCGCTTGGCGGGCAGGTGACGACCAACAGCAGCGCCTGCACCACGGGAACCGAGGCGATCGTCGACGCGTTCCACAAGGTCCGGTCGGGCCGCGCCGCCCGCGTGATTGCCGGCGGCGCCGAAGGGTCGTCGCACTACATCTGGGCCGGTTTCGACGCGATGCGTGTGCTCGCGCGCCAGTCGAACGATCGCCCGGAGACGGCGTCGCGGCCGATGTCCGCCTCCGCCGGCGGCTTCGTCCCCTCGTCCGGGGCCGGCGTGTTGATGGTGGAAAGCCTGTCGTCGGCGCGCGCCCGCGGCGCGCGCATCTACGCCGAGATCCTGGGCGGCCACGTCAATTGCGGGGGCCAGCGCGGCGGCGGGACGATGACGGCGCCGAATCCGGAGGGGGCGAAGCGGTGCGTGCTCGCTGCGCTGGCGGTCGCGGGGATCGGCCCGGATCGGGTCGACGCGATCAACGGCCACCTGACGGCGACGATGGCGGACCCGCTGGAGGTGCGCACGTGGCAGCGGGCCCTCGGCCGGAGGCCTGAGGAGTTCCCCTGGATCAACTCCACCAAGTCGCTGATCGGCCACGGGCTGGGCGCGGCCGGCGGCATCGAGTCGGTGGCGGCCGTGCTCCAGGTCAGCCGCGGGTTCGTGCACGGATCGATCAACTGCGAGGACGTGCACCCGGACATCGCGCCGTTCGCGGCGCGCATCCCGCACCAGACGATCGGGTTCGTGCCGCGCGTGCTCGCCAAGGCGAGCTTCGGCTTCGGTGACGTCAACGGGTGCCTCATCTTCGGCGCCTGGGAAGACGCAGGATAAGGAGACAGACATGGACACGGCGACAGCGTTCGGCAAGGTCCTCGGCATCATCAAGCCGTTCGTGAAGAACACGGCGGTATTCAGCGAGGCGAACGACAGCACGCGGATCATCGAGGATCTCGGCGTGAACTCGGCACGCCTGGTGGACATCATCCTGGCGTTCGAGGACGAATTCGGGATCGAGGTGGACGACGAGTCGGCCGACAAGGTCCGGACGCTCGGCGACGCGGTCCAGATGATCCTGCAGAAGACGGCGACCGCGCACTAAGCGACCACCGTGCTGTCAGCAGGATCGCGCTTCTGGCTGCGGGTGCAGGGGCTGGTGTCGCAGGTCTTCGTGCTCCTCACCTACTACAGCATCGAGGCGTGGCTGCGGTTCCGGCGCTACCGGATCCTCGACCACGGCCGGATGCGCGCCGAATTCGCGGCGCTCGTGGCCGATCGGCGCGGGCCGCTGCTGGTCTGCGCCAATCACCTGACGCTGATCGATTCGCTGGTCATCCAGTGGGCCCTGGCGCCGGGTTGGCGGCTGTTCGTGCGGCCGGACTGGTTCTTCTGGAACCTGCCCGACAAGTACAACATGTCGATCAACCTGTTCGTGCGGATGCTGGGCTACTTCGGCAAGTGCGTCCTGGTGCGGCGCAAAGGGCCGCCCGAGGAGATGCGCCGCGCACTCGACCAGGTGGCGTACCTGCTCGGCCGCGGCCAGTCGGTGCTGGTCTTCCCCGAGGGCGGGCGCAGCCGCGTGGGGCGCGTGGACACCGAGAACTTCATGTACGGCGTCGGTCGGATGATGCAGGAGTCGCCGGGGGCCCGCGTCGTGTGCGTCTTCGCGCGCGGCGTCGGGCAGCGCGCCTACAGCAACTACCCGAAGGCGGGCGAGACATTCGTCGTTCGGATGAAGCGCGTCGCTCCGGCGACGACGTTCAAGGGGATGCGGGCGGACCGCGACCTCGCCGTCCAGATCGTGCACCACTTGCGGGACATGGAGCAGGAGTACTTTGAAAACGCGGCCCTGGGTCGGTAACGACATCGTCGATCTCGCGGAGCCTGGCGTGGCGGGCAAGGAACGCGACCGCCGCTTCATGGATCGCGTGTTCACGCCCGCCGAGCGGGATCGGATTCTGTCCGCCGCCCTGCCCACGGTGGCGCTGTGGAAGACGTGGGCCGCCAAGGAGACCGCCTTCAAGATCGCGAGCAAGCTGCGGGACCGTGCGGTCTTCGCGCACCGCACGTTCGAGGTCGTGCCCGACACGGCCGGCGAACCGGAGCGGGCCATCGGTGAGGCGATCGGGCTCTGGGCCAGTGTCCACTTCGACGATCTCGAGATCCGGGTGCGCTGGGAGACGGCCCTCGACTACATCCACTGCGTGGGCCAGCTCGCGCGCGGCGGCGAGGCACACCCGGCGGGCGGCGGCGACGCGGCCCGGCGCTCGCGGCGCCTGCTGTCGGGGATCCTGCACGACGGTCAGGCGCTCGGCGGCGTCCTGACGAGCGCCGAGCAGGCGTCGGTGCACTCCACCGCGTCCGAGCGCGCCCGCCTGCTGGCGCGAAGGCTCATGGATCGGTGGGATCTGCAGGGCGCCGAGGTCGTGCGCCTGTGGCGGGCGTGGGGATGGAGTCCGCCGGTCATCTCGAAGCTGGGCAGCCCCGTCGCCGGGTTCGACGTGAGCCTCTCGCACGACGGGCGCTTCGTGGCCGCCGCCCTCGCCGGTCCGGTGTAGGCCGACTATTCCTCCCTGATCGTCGACGCGAAGGCGAGCGCGACAAGCGCCTGCTGCTCCATCTGGTGCGCCTTGCCCGAGCCGGTGGCCGGGCTCGCCGACGCGCGCCGCTTCACCGACATCACCGCGGAGCCGAAGATCGTGCGCAGGCGCGGCATCACGTAGAAGTGCGCGCCCATGTTCTTCGGTTCCTCCTGCACCCACACCACTTCACGCGCCTCCGCGTAGCGGCCAAGCGCATTCGTGAGAGGCGTCGTGGGAAACGGGTAGAGCTGCTCGAGGCCCAGGATCGCCGTGGCGGCGTCGCCGCGGCGCTTCCGCTCGGCGCGCAGTTCGTTGACGATCTTCCCGGTGCCGATCAGGATGCGCTGCACGCCGGGGGGCGCCTCTTCGTCCAGGCGGACCGTCTGGAAGCGCCCCTCGGTCAGCTCCTCGATCGCCGACGACGATCCGGCGTGGCGCAGCATGCTCTTCGGCGTGAAGACGACGAGCGGCTTGCGCCAGTCGCGCAGCGCCTGGCGCCGCAGCAGGTGGAAGTACTGCGCCGCGGTGGACGGCTGGCAGATCTGCAGGTTGTCCTCGGCAGCCAGCTGCAGGAACCGCTCGACGCGCGCGCTGGAGTGCTCGGGGCCCTGCCCCTCGTATCCGTGCGGCAACAGCAGCACCAGGCCCGACAGCAGGCGCCACTTGTTCTCGCCCGCGCTCAGGAACTGGTCGATGATCACCTGCGCGCTGTTGGCGAAGTCGCCGAACTGCGCCTCCCAGAGCACCAGCGCCTCGGGATAGTCGCGGCTGAAACCGTACTCGAACGCGAGCACGGCCGCTTCCGACAGCGTCGAGTTGTAGATCTCGCAGTTCGCCTGCCCGGGAGCCAGGTGGGCGAGCGGCATGTGCCTCCGCTCGGTCTCGCTGTCCACGAGCACCGCGTGCCGCTGGTTGAACGTGCCGCGCTCGCTGTCCTGTCCGCTCAGCCTGACGGGCACGCCCTGGCGCAGCAGGCTGCCGAACGCCAGCGCTTCCGCCATCCCGTAGTCCAGGCGCCGCGCGCCGGACGCCATCTCGGCACGCTGGTCCAGCAGCTTTCCCACCTTGGGGTGGATCGCGAAGCCCGCCGGCCGGAACGCCAGGCCTTCCGCAATCGCCCGCAGCTCGTCGCGCGCCACGCCCGTATCCACCTCGAACGAGGCGTTGTGACAGCCGCCCCGGAAGCGCGCCCAGTAGCCCGGCAGGTACGCGAGGGCCACGCGGTGGCCGATCCTCTTCGCATCCTCCTGCGCCCGGCCGAATTCGTCGCGGATTCGCGCCGGCAGGTCGCCGGCGTCGAGTCCGGCGCGCGCCGCGAAGACCTTCCACAGCGGGGGGTGGGCGGCGATCGCCTTGTACATCAGCGGCTGCGTGATCGTGGGGTCGTCCACCTCGCTGTGGCCGTGGCGGCGGTAGCCGACCATGTCAATGACGACGTCGCTCGCGAAGGCGTAGCGGAACTCGGCGGCCAGCCGCGCGACGTGGGCCAGTGCCGGGAGGTCCTCGCCGTTCACGTGGAAGATCGGGATGGCCAGCCGGTGCGCGATGTCCGTGGAGAACGCGGACGAGTGCAGCTCGCCGTCGGACGTCGTGAACCCGAGCTGGTTGTTCACGACGACATGGATCGTGCCGCCCACCGAGTAGCCCGGGAGGTTCGCGAGATTCAGCGCTTCGGCGGTGATGCCCTGACCGGCGAACGCGGCGTCGCCGTGCAGGACGATCGGCATGACCCTTTGCCGCGCCCCCTCGCCCAGGCGAGTCTGCCTGGCCCTGGTCCGCCCGAGCGCCACCGGGTAGACCGCCTCGAGGTGGCTCGGGTTCGACACCAGCTTCACGCGCAGTTCGCCGCCGTCCCGCGTCCGATAGGTGCCGGTCGCCCCCATGTGGTACTTGACGTCGCCGCTGCCCAGCACGCTCTTCGGGTCGGGATCCTCGAAACCCGCGAAGATGTCGACGGCGGAGCGGCCGACGATCTGAACCATCACGTTGAGGCGGCCGCGGTGGCTCATGCCGATGAGCGTCTCGTCGAGCCCGCGCGCGGCGGCCGTCTCGAGCACCTCGTCGAGCAGCGGGATGAGGCCCGTCACCCCTTCGAGCGAGAACCGCTTCGACCCGGGATAGCGGCCGTGGAGCACCTCCTCGAACACGTCGGCGCGGATCAGGCGCTCGAGGACCGCTCGGGCGTCGACGGGCGGAACCGGCTGCTCGACGCGCTCCTGGACCCAGCGCCTGCGTTCGGGGTCGGGAATGTGCATGAACTCGACGCCGATCGGGCCGCAGTACCACTGGCGCGCGCGCGACGCCGCGTCTCCGTGCGAGGGCAGGTCCGGGTGTCGTCGCGGCGGGACGAGTCCGAGCGGGTCGAGGGCGGCCTCGAGGTAGCCCCACCGACGGAATGCGTCGGTGACCCAATCGTCGGCCGCACCGGCCGCGGCGCCCGCGTGGCGGCCGCCGCCCGACCCGGATTCGTGCTGATTCACCATCGTCCTCCGCCCATGTCGACCGGGAAGCCTTCGACGGACAGTGTTGCCCATCGCCGCCGAGGTTGTCTACCCGCCTCCGCCCTTCGGGCTACGGCGTGGCAGGCCCGCCTCCGCCCTTCGGCTCGAGGCTCAAGGCCCACGGCTCAAGGGCATCGGCCCGCCGGCAGAGAGCCGGAACAATGGGCCTGTGCGTGGTTTCACGGGTTCTTCGGCGCCGTCCAGTGGCCATTTCGGTTCAATTACGGGTAAGCTCGTAGTGTGAAGCTCAACACCTCCATGCTCAGGAAACGCGCGCGGTTCGGATGGTGCCTGGCCGTCGTGGTGGCGGCCCTTGGCGTGGTGTCCGCTCAGGAGCGGACGCCGGTCGCGCCCGCGCAATCGATCGCCCTGGACCGGCCCGTCCCGGTGGATCCCCGCATCACCATCGGCTACCTGCCCAACGGCCTGAGGTACTACGTCCGGACCAACGCGAGGCCCTACCAGCGTGCCGAGCTGCGGCTGGTCGTGAACATCGGCTCGGTCGTGGAGGACCAGGACCAGCTCGGCCTCGCCCACTTCGTCGAGCACATGGCCTTCAACGGCAGCGCGCGCTTCGCCAAGCAGGACCTGATCCGGTTCATGGAGTCGATCGGCATGCGGCTGGGCCCGGGGGTCAACGCCAACACGTCGTTCGACGAGACGGTCTACGTGCTCCACGTGCCCACGGACAGCCCGGAGGCGCTGCGGAAGGCGTTCATGTTCTTCGCCGACGTCGCCCACGGACTGTCGTTCGACCTCGAGGCGATCGACAAGGAGCGCGGCGTCATCATCGAGGAGTGGCGGCAGGGCCGCGGTGCGGGGGCGCGGATGCAGGACGAGCAGATGCCCGTGCTGCTCAAGGCTTCGCGCTACGCCGAGCGCAATCCGATCGGCACGCGCGAGAACATCGAGCGCTTCAAGCCGGAAGCCCTCAAGCGCTTCTACGCCGACTGGTACCGGCCCGATCTGATGGCCGTCATCGCGGTCGGCGACTTCGACAAGACGTCGGTCGAGAGGATGATCCGCGACGAGTTCGGCAGCATCCCCGTGCCGGAGTCCCGGCGGCCGCGGCCGGCGTTCGAAGTGCCGGACCACCCGGAGACGCTCTTCGCGATCGCCTCGGACCCCGAGGCCACCGTGACGACGGTCGGGTTCTACAACATGCTGCCGTTGCGCGAGCAGGTGACGGTCGGCGCCTATCGGCAGCGCCAGGTCGAGCGGCTCTACACCGGCATGATGAACGCCCGGCTCAGCGAGCTCGCCATCAAGCCGGACCCGCCCTTCGTGAGGGCCGGCATCGAACGCGGGATCTTCGTCCGCACGAAGGAAGCCGGAACCATGATGGCGCTCGTCAAGGAGGACGGCGTCGCGCGCGGCCTCTCCGCGCTCGTCACCGAGCTGACCCGGACCGCTCGGTTCGGGTTCACCCAGGGCGAACTCGAGCGCCAGCGACGCGACGTCCTGCGCGGCTACGAGAGCGCCTTCGCCGAGCGCGACAAGGAGGAGTCGGCCGACCTGGCGGCCGAGTTCATCCGCGCCTTCACCCAGCAGGAGCCGACGCCGGGGATGACCTACGAGTACGGCCTGGTTCAGCGGTTCGTGCCCGCCATCACGCTCGACGAGGTCAACACGGTCGCGAAGGCGTGGGCCTCCGGCAGCCGCGTCGTGCTCGTCAACGCGCCGAGGAAGCCCGGACTCACGCTGCCGACCGAAGCCCAGCTGGCCGCGGCGATCACGGCGGCCTCCGGGGGCGACCTGAAACCGTACGTGGACGTGGCCGGCACGCAGGCGCTCATGGAGCGCCCGCCCCGCTCCGGCTCGGTGGTCTCCAGCACGTTCCAGGGCCGCTACGGCCTGACCGAGTGGGAGCTCTCGAACGGCCTGAAGGTCGTACTGATGCCGACCACCTTCAAGGAAGACGAAGTGATCTTCCGCGCCACGAGTCCCGGCGGCACTTCGCTCGCCGGCGACAAGGACTTCGTGGCGGCGCGGACGGCCGCCCAGGTGGTCGCCGCCGGGGGCGTCGGGCCGTTCAACGTCATCCAGCTCCGGAACGCTTTGGCCGGCAAAGCCGTGTCCGTCTCGGCCTTCATCGACGACACCGACGAAGGGCTGAGCGGGGGCGCGTCGCCCAAGGACCTGGAAACGATGTTCCAGCTCATCTACCTGACGTTCACTCAGCCGCGCGCAGACGCCGCCACGGTCGCCACGGTCGCGGCACAGACGAAGGTGATGCTGGCCAATCAGCAGGCCAGCCCAGAATTCGTGTTCCAGCAGACCCTCAACGCCGCCCTGACGCAGGACCACGTCCGGGCGCGCCCGATGACGCCGGCAATGATCGACCAGATGGACCTCAATCGGTCGTTCGCCTTCTACAAGGACCGCTTCGCGGACGCGAGCGACTTCACGTTCGTCTTCGCCGGGAGCTTCGACCTGGAGGCGATCAAACCGCTGGTTGAGCGGTACCTCGCCTCGCTGCCGTCCCTCAAGCGGCGGGAGACCTGGAAGAACGACGGGATCACCCCGCCGCGCGGCGTCGTCGAGAGGGTCGTCCGCAAGGGGATCGAGCCCAAGAGCCAGGCCGCCATCGCGTTCACCGGCGCCTTCCCGTTCGACTCACCGCACGAAGCGGCGCTCGACGCGCTGGGGATCATCCTCGAGGGGCGGCTGCGCCGCAGCCTGCGGGAGGCACTGCGGGGCACGTACGGCGTGGAGGTCGATGCCAGCGCCACGAAGATCCCGGAGCCCCGCTACACCGTCATGATCCAGTTCGGGTGCGACCCCGAGCGGACCGAGGAACTGGTGGCGACCCTCCTGCGCGAGGTGGAGCAGCTGAAGGCGCAGGGACCGACCGACGGCGAGGTGGCCGACGCCCGCGAGGCGCTGATGGTTGCCTTCCAGACGGACATGGCCGAAAACAACCGTCTGGCGGATCGGCTCGTCGAGCGGTACCGGTTCTCGCAGGACGCGATGGCGTTCTTCAACCTCCCGGGCGAGTACCAGAAGCTCCGCACCCTCGGGATCCAGGAGGCGGCGCGACGGTACCTCGACACGGGCAACTACGTCCGCGTCACGCTGTTCCCCGAGACGAAGGACGGCCCGAAGAAGTAGGCCCCGTTAGGCGCGCCAGCGCTACTCGGGCCGCGTGTAGAGGGTGCAGGCGCCAAGGTCGGCCGCTGGCCGGAGCGAGTTGACGACGGCGTCCTGCAGCCGCTGGGCGGCCATGCGCCCCGTCACCGTCGTCATGCACACGCGGCGAAGCCGGCCGTCGGAGATCGCGCGAACGAGGTCGGCTTCCCCGGCTCGGCCGAAGGCCGTGCCCAGCGGGTAGTCGAAGGGCGTCGGGTTCAACACGCCCGAAACCAGGTAGTAGAGACCGGCATTCGGCACCAGCAGGAAGAGCCGGCCGGACGCTGCGGCCGTCCGCATCGCCTCGGCCTCCGCCGCCAGTTCCATTGCCCGCGCGTGCGGCATCAGTACGTAGCGCAGGTGCGGCAGGTCGCACCACACGCGGTGGTCGTCGGTCATCGCAACCAGGCTGGCTCCCAGCCTGATCGCGAGCCCCCCCGCCACCGCGAGCCCCATCGCGCCGACGGCGAGCCGTGCGGCTGCGGCCGGCACCCGCGTCCGGGTTCGATGCCAGAGCGCCAGCAGCACGACCAGCAAGCCCGGAACGCCGGGAACCACGTGGTCGATGTCCGCCCTCGGATACAGCGTCAGCAGTGCGGCCGTCGCCAGGCACAGCAGGATCGCGGCCGCCCGATCGGCACGGAGCAGCGTCGGCGCCGACGCGAGTGCGGCGACGGCGACGAGCAGCGGGAGCGCAATCGGCTGGTGCCTGACGAAAGCCAGCCAGTCGAACGAGCCGCCCGGGACGAGCGTCCGGAGGAACGTTGCCAGTTCGTCGTAGTACGGCACGCCGGCAACGCGCACGTAGGTGGTCTTGTTGAGGAACGCGTAGTCGAGGAACTTCTCCCAGCCTCCGCTGACCGCCACCGGAACCAGCACGGCGCCGGCCGCCAGCGCGAACGCCGCGCCGCACCATGCCCACGAGATCGCTGTGCCCGCGAGGAGGCCGCCGCGCCGCCGGTGTTCGGCCAGAACGATGACGGCCACGCCTGCCATCGCGCACGCGCCGACCGTCTGCTTCGACACGAACGACAGGCCCGCAGCGGCTCCTGCAATCCAGAGCGGCATCGCCGGCAGGGGCCGACGGTGTTCCGACCGCTCGCACCACCACGCGGCCGCGTCGATGCTCGCGATCAGGAAGAGGTTCGCAAGCGGCTGGTACAACGGGACGTTCGCCGGCAGCGCCCACACTGCCATCATCGGCGCGAGCGCGAGATCGTACCTGCGCGTCCCGGTCACGCGCGCAAGCAGATCTGCCGCCGCCAGATACGAGAGCGCCAGGACGGCCACCAGCAGCAGCCTGAGGGCGGACAACTCGACGCCCAGCACGCGCGTCACTGCCGACGCCGCGAAGAACGCCAGCGGGGGGACGCCGGCGAAGACATCCCGATAGAGCACCTCGCCCGCTCCCATGCGCGAGACGACCTGCAGCACCCACAGGCCGTCCCACCCGACATCGCCATGGGTGGCGGTGAAGAGGCCGGCCGCCAGCACGAGGCCCGCCGCCGCGATCCACCGAGCCCGCGTCCGCCCGGCTCCCCACATCACCGCGCCACTCCCGAGAGGCGCCACCCAATCGCCTGCGTCAACGCCGTCGTTGCCGTTCGGAAGCGCATCCCGGCGGTGTACGACGACTGTCCATCGGGACGGGAGGCCCGAACGACGGGGACCGACGCGACGGGGCGGCCCGCAAACGCCACGGCGGCCGTGATGAACGGCGCCCGGCCTGGCAGCGCCACGACGCGGTCGGCCACGACGCGCCGCATCGCGATGAAGGCGCCGGCATCGGCCGGCATGCCGGCCACGAGCGAGAGGGCGTGTTTGAACACCCACGACGAGGCGAGGCGCCAGCGCGATTCGTACCGCCCTCTCCGTCCCGCGTAGACCGCCCCGTAGCCGGACTCGAGCGCGGCGAGGAGCGCCGGGATGGCCTCCGGCGGATCCTGGAGATCGGCATCCATGGTGACGACGACGTGCCCGCGCGAGTGCGCCAAGCCCGTCCGAAGCGCCGCGTGCTGTCCGGCCCGCAGCTCGAGAGCCACGACCCGCACCCGCGGGTCACGGCCCGCGAGCGCCCGAAGCACGCCGAGGGATCCGTCGGGACACGCGTCGTTGACGAAGAGGATCTCGAACGGGCGACCGGAAGCTTCCAACGTCGTGACCAGGCGACCGTGCAGCTCCTCGAGTGTCGCCTGGTTCCGGTAGACAGGCAGGACCACGCTGACAGCCTGCGCGCCACTCACGGGTCCACCCGGGCAGAGCGCGGGGCGTCGGAGTCACGACGGGCGACCGACCAGCGCCACGTCTCGGCCAGCCCGCGTTCCAGCGAGTGTTCCGGCGTCCAGCCCAGCAGGCGCCTCGCCTTGTCGATGTCGGCGACCCAGTGGCCCGTGTCCACCGGGCGATCGGGATACGCTCCGACCGTGATGCGGGCCTTGAGGCCGGCGACCCGCTCGGCCATCTCCACGAGTTCTTCGTTGGCCCACTGGCGGCCGGAACCCACGTTGATGACCTCCCCGTTCACGCCGGGCGCGGCGGCGGCGAGGAGGCAGGCTGCAACTACGTCGGCAACGAACACGAAGTCGTGCCTGATACCCGGACGCGTCAGCGGCAGGTCGCGGCCGGTCTGGAGCGCACGCATGACCGTGGGTACGAACCGGGAGGGCGACTCCCACGGGCCGTAAACCGAGAACGGGCGAAGCACGACCACCGGAACGCCCGCCTCCCCTGCGATCTGGCGGCAGAGAATCGTGGCACAGGCTTTCGTAGCGCCGCGGAATGTGGCAGGCGCCAGGATCCGCCCCTCGTCGAGCGGAACTTCGGCCGGTCCGTACTCGAGCGAACTGCCGAGCGCGACGATCCGGCCGGAGCCGGCGGCCGCCATGGCTTCGCACAGGGCCGCGGTGCCATTGACCGTGTCGTCGAGCGCGGCGGCGCGCTCGGCTGCCGCGGTCGGGTGGCCGGCTCGGGCGGCCGCCGCGTGAAACACCACGTCGGCCCGGATGTCGCGCGCCAGCGCGGCGAGCCAGATCCTGTCGGTGAGGTCTCCTGCGTGCACCACCAAGCGCGCGTTCAGCGCGTCGAGCCGCCAGCGGTTCGTGCCGCGACGCACGATCCCGTGTACGTCCGCCCCGGCCGCGTCGAGCGCCGCGACCAGATTCGTGCCGACAAACCCGGCCGCGCCGGTGATCAGCACCCGGCGGCCGGCCCACGGGCTCATGCCGGCACCCGCAGCGGCACGACGCTGGGAGGCGCGACCGATCCGCCGATGGCGGCCGCCAGGTCGTGGTGGTCGCGGGCCGTCTCCGCGGGACGCCGTTCCCCCGCGGCGGAGATGGCGGCCAGCAGCCGTGGAACCTCGGTGGCGAGGTCGCGGCCCTCGACGTCGCGGTGGAACGACCGGCGCAGGAACGAATAGTGAGCGGCGATCCGAACCATCTCCCCGATGAGCAGCCGGCACGGTATCGGCGCTCCGGCATCGGGAAGCGTGAGACCGGCGAACCCGAAGGGCACGGCGCACCCGCTGCGCACGGCAGCGACCGTGCCGTCGGCGACCGCTTCGAAGATGTTGCGGACGCCGCGGTCGATGGCGGGATCGTTCAGGCCGACGTAGACACGCGAGAGGGGAAGCGCGCACAGTTCGCGCGCCCGCGTCACGGCGGCCTGGGTTTCAATCAAGATGCCGACGCGGCAGCGCCCCCGCACGAGATCGAGGATCCGCTCCACGTCGCCTGGGCACCGGACCATCGGAACGAGCAGTTCGTCGGCGCCGGCATCGATCGCCTGCTCGACCTCCGTCGCCGAGCCCGGGTTGGTCCCATTGATCCGGCAGATGACCCTCGTGTCGGTCGCCCGCCGCACGCGGTGGAGATCCGCAACGGTGTGTCGATTGATCTCGGTGTCGGCACCCGCCTGGCGCTCTCGCTTGGACGCGCACTCCCAATCCACGATGATGCCGGCCACCCCGGCGCCTACCGCCTCGCGGATGAATTCCGCGTCAACCGAGAACAGCAGCAATTCGAATTCAGGTGCGCTCATCGCGTGGGTTCCGTCGCCAGCCGCCTCAATCTAACACGCCGCCCCCGATCGATGCGATGATTGGAGGCAACGCCCATGGATCTCGCGCGGCACAATCAGGAGGTCATCGCGTACTACGACGGCACCGTCAAGAAGACGATGACGCCGTCCGGCAGTCCCTACACCCAGCACCACCTCGACCGCCTGCTGGAGGTGACCGGCATCAGGCCCGGCCATCGGGTCCTCG
>CAWAMP010000004.1:0-34180 GCA_963783255.1 uncultured Acidobacteriota bacterium
GATTTGCCGATTCTCGGCGTCAATTTCGGGCGCCTCGGCTTCCTCACCGCGATCAACTTCCCCGAGCTGTACCCGCTGCTCGAATCGGCCATCGCAGGCCGCGCCACCATCGAACGCCGCCTGATCCTGCGCGCGCGCGTCCGGCGGGCGGGCCGCCAGGTGGCCGAGCACATGGCGCTCAACGACGTGGTGGTGACCCGCGGCTCGCTGTCGCGGATCATCGAACTCTCGGTGACCGTCGAGGACGAGTTCGTGGCCCGCTTCAACGCCGACGGCCTCATCGTCGCGAGCCCGACCGGGTCGACGGCCTACCGGCTGCCGGCCGGCGGCCCCATCCTCCACCCCGGCGTCGATGCGCTCGTCCTGACCCAATCGCCCCGCACACGCTCAGCAACCGGCCGGTGGTCATTCCGGCGTCGGCGCCCGTCCTGGTGGCGCCGACGGCCAACGACCCCGACCAGGAAGTCATCCTGACGCTCGACGGCCAGAAATCCGGGCTCGCCCTCGAGCCGGGCGATACGGTGGAGGTGTCGCGCAACGAGACGCCCGTCCGGCTCGTCAAATCACCGTCGCAGTCCTACTTCGACGTCCTGCGCCCCAGAAGCTGAAGTGGGCGGAGCGGTAACAGCTGGCAGCTTTCAGCTGTGAGCTGGCAGCGGATTGAGAGGCAATGTGTCACGCGTGACGGGCTGTCCGCTGCCGGCTGACAGCCGCCAGCTGACCGCTATCGGGAATTCCGTCTCCGAAAGTACTCCACCTGGTATTCCCGCACGTTCCGGTTGTGCTCGTCGAGCGTGCGCGCGAAGACGTGCGAGCCGTCGTTCCGGCTGACGAAGTACCAGGTAGTCCACCGGCTCGGCGTGCGCCGCGGCTTCGATCGAGGTGCGGCTGGGCGAGGCGATGGGCCCCGGTGGGAGTCCCGGGTAGCGGTACGTGTTGTAGGGGGAATCGACCTGCAGGTTCGCGTGGGTGAGGTTCCCGTCGGTATGGTTCCTCAGCACGAGGGCGTAGATCACGGTCGGGTCGCACTGGAGGGGCATTCCCATCTTCAGCCGCCGAAGGTACACGCCGGCGACAATCGGACGTTCGTCGAGCTTCGCGGTCTCCTTCTCCACGAGCGACGCGAGCGTGATCGCCTGGCGAGGTGAAAGCCCCTGGGCGCGCGCGGCCGCCTGCAGATCCGGCGTGAAGACCTCGCGGAATCGCGCCACCATCGTCCGCACGAGCTGAGGGGCGCCGGCGCGTCGCGAGAGCGAGTAGGTCGCGGAAAGAGGTACCCCTCGAGGTCACGAGCCGACGGGTCGATGTCCTCGACGAGCGACGCCGCTTCTCGGGCGGCCGAGGCGAACGAGGCTGCGCTGCCGAGACCGCGGGCTTCGAGGATCTTCCCCATCTCGCGGACGGTGAGCCCTTCGGGGAAGGTGACCGAGCGAACGAACACTCGCCCCTGCTCGATGACCGCGACAACCTGGGCGGCCGTCATCGGCCGGTCGAAGCGGGTACTCACCCGCCCGCAGGCGCCGCGCGGCCCCGCTCCGGGCGAGCGTCAGACGGAACGTCCAGCGGTCGCGCACGACGCCGGCAGCCACCAGCTTCTCCGCGATCGCCGCCGGCCGCTCTCCGGGCAGGATCTCGACGAACTGCTCCTCGCCCTCGTAGCCCTGGAACGGCCTCGAGAGGCGCTCGAGTGCGAGATAGCCGCCAGCCGACAGTCCAGCAGCCACGATGAGCACGACCCCGGTCCAGTGCGCGAGACGCTTCATGCCGCTCCATGCTTCGCAGGGCTCGCGGTCACTGGTCAGTGGTCGGTGGACAGTGGCCCGTGTGTCTCGCGTGACAGACTGACAACTGGCAACTGGTCACCGGCCACTACCCCGTGTCCCTGTCCAGATAATCCTGCAGAATGACCGCCGCCGCAGCGGCGTCCAGCTTCTTCTTCCGGCTGCGCCAGTCGCGGTCGCGGAGCGCCAGCCGGCTCTCGGCCTCGACGCTCGACAGGCGCTCGTCCTGCAGCACCACCGGTTGGGGGATGCGCGCGCGCAGCGCCTCGACGAACGCCGTCACGACCGCCGTCTGGTCGTTCGGCGTGCCGTCGAGCCGGCGCGGCAGTCCCACCACCACCAGGTCGAGTCCGTCTTCCTCAGCCGAAACCTGGCGGACCGCCTCGACGACCCGCACGAGCTGCGCAGAGCCGCTGGCCTCGATCACGTCCAGCGGCCGGGCGAGCACACCGGAGGCGTCGCTGATCGCGAGCCCGATCCGCCGTCCGCCGACGTCGACTCCCAGTGCGCGCACGCTTGAATGCTACCCGCCGCGGCGCCGGCCGGGCAAGGACAACTTCCCTGCATGCTATACTTTCAAGACACTCCGACATCGGGTACACGATGCAGACGAGAACGTCCTCAGCGATTGCCCTGCTGGCCTGCGCTTGCATCCTGGCCACGTGCGGTCCAGGTGCTCCGCCCCGGACCGTCACGCAGAAGATGGTGATACTCGGCTTCGACGGGATGGACCCCCGGCTGGTCGAGCAGTGGATGGCGGAAGGCAAGCTCCCGAATTTCCAGAAGCTCGCCGGGGAAGGCGGCTTCTACCGGCTCGGAACCTCGACCTCCCCCGAGTCGCCGACCTCGTGGGCCTCGTTCGCGACCGGCGGCAACGCGGGCAAGCACAACATCTTCGACTTCCTGGTCCGCGACGTGAAGACCTACGTGCCCGACCTCGGGATGGTTCGGCGCGAGATGCCCGACTTCCTTCTGGACTACGTCCCGCTCGGAAAGCCGAAGGTGACGACCCTGCGCGGCGGCACGTCGTTCTGGGTGACGGCGGGCCGGGCCGGCGTGCGTTCGGCGGTGCTGACCGTGCCCGTGACGTTCCCGCCCGAGGACGTGCCGGCCGGCGAACTGCTGTCGGGCCTGCCGCTTCCCGACATTCGTGGAACGGTTGGCACGTTCTACTACTTCGCCACCGACCTCAGCCGCTACGAGGAAGGCAACACCGAGATGGGCGGCGTCCTCAAGCGGCTCACCTTCGAGGGCGACGTCGCCCGGAGCGATCTGGCAGGGCCGCGAAACCCCATCGTGCAGGCGCAGATGAGCGAGTTGCGGAAGAAGGGGGCCACGCTCACCGGCGCCGACGAGACACAGATGGCGGACCTCGAGGCCAGGCGCGACGTCCATATCCCCTTCACGGTCCGATGGAGCCGGCAGTCCCGCAGCGCCACAATCGAGGTCCAGGGCACGACCGTGCATCTCGACGAGGGCGCCTGGAGCAAGTGGGTGCCGCTCGAGTTCCGCGTCAACTTCCTGGTGCGGCTCTACGGCATGGCGCAGTTCTACCTGGTCCGGGCGAACGGTGAGCTCCAGCTCTACGTGTCGCCGGTCAATTGGCGGCCCGAATCGCCCGTGATGCCGATCTCGTCGCCGGCCGGCCTGTCGAAGACGCTCTACGAGCGCCTCGGCACCTACCGCACGCTCGGATGGGCCGAAGCCACCTGGCCCCTCAACGAGGACCGGATCGACGAGAAGGCGTTCATGGACGACCTGTTCCGCGCCTTCGACGACCGCTCGCAGGTGATCCTTCACGAGATCGACTCGAAGAAGTTCGATCTGGTCATCGGCGTGCTCGAGTCGACCGACCGCGTGCAGCACATGTTCTGGCGCTTCATCGACCCGACCCACCCGATGTACGACGCGGCGGGTGCCGCGAAGTACGGCGACGCGATCGAACGCGTCTACCGCCGGTGCGACAGGCTGGTCGGCGAGGTGCTCCAGCGGATCGAGCCCGGCACGCTCGTCTTCGTCCTCTCCGACCACGGGTTCCACTCGTTCAAATACGGCGTGAACCTGAACACCTGGCTGGTGGAGAACGGCTACATCGCGCGGCAGGGTCGCCCGATCGGCGACAAGAACCTGAACGACATGTTCGGCGGCGGCGGACAGTTCTGGGACGGCGTGGACTGGACGCGGACGCGCGCCTACTCGCTCGGCCTCGGCCAGGTGTACTTCAACATGCGGGGACGCGAAGGCCAAGGCATCGTGAACGAGGGCGACGACTACCGGCGGCTTGCCGACGACCTCTCGGCGAAGCTGCTGACGATGACGGACCCGAAGACCGGCCAGCGGATCGTGCGCTCGGTCTACAAGCGCGACGACGTCTACTCGGGCCCCTTCATGGCCAACGCGCCCGACCTGCAGGTGGGCTTCGAGGACGGCTACCGCGTGTCGTGGCAGACCTCGCTCGGCGGTTCGCCGCCCGGGCTGCTCTACCCCAACATGAAGAAGTGGAGCGGTGACCACTGCTCGTTCGACTACCAGACGATCCCCGGATCGCTGATCTCCAACCGCAAGCTCTCGGCCGGTCAGGCGAACATCGTGGACATCGCGCCGACGGTGCTGAAGGACTTCGGCGTGGGCGTGCCGAAGGACATCGACGGGAAGCCGCTCTTTTGACGGATCCTGAATCCGGAAGTCGGAAGACAGAAGACCGAACTCAGAACTCAGAACTCAGAAGAAATGCGGACCACGCCGATCGGATCACGCCGAAGGGTCGCCGTTCTCGTCCTGGCGGCCTTGATGCCGCTGGCTGGCTCGGGACTCCCCGTCTCGGCGCGGCAGCCGGCGGCCACCGCATCCGCGCGTGCGGCCGATCGCATCAGCGCGCTGCGGCGTGAGGCCGACCTGCTGGCCGCTGAGGAGCGCACGCTGCTCGGCGACCTCCGCAAGCTCGAGGTCGAACGCGACCTGCGCATCGAGGAGGCCCGCAAGCTCGACGCCGAAGTCGCGTCCGTGACCGCGCAGATCGAGGAGGCCGCCAGGCAGCGCGAGGCCCTCGACCAGGCCATCCAGGCCGCCCGGCCCGGCCTCAACGCCCGCCTCGTCGACGTCTACAAGCTCGGCCGCCCCGGCTACGCCCGCGTGCTTCTCGGCGTCGGCAGCTTCAGGGACGTGGGCCGCGCCACACGCCTCGTGTCGGCGATGGCCCAGCTCGACCAGCGCCGGGTGCAGGAGTTCGCGGCGTCGATGACCCGGCTGGAGGCCGCAAAGCAGTCGCTGGCGGACGACGCCCTTCGCCTGCAGACCCTCCAGGCGGAGGCGGCCAAGGCGGCCGAACTGGCGACCGCCGCTGCGGCCGCCCGCGAGGCCTTCATCCGCCAGATCGACGCCCGGCGCGACCTGAACGCGCAGATGGCTGGCGAACTGGAAGCGGCGGCGCTGAAGCTCCAGAAGACGGTGCAGCCGGCCTCCGGCTCCACGCCCCCGGCCGAACTCGTCGTGCTTCCGATCAAGGCGTTCCGCGGCGCCCTCGATTGGCCCGCGGCCGGAAAGCTGGTGTCCCGGTTCGGCGAGCGCCGCACGCTGAGGTACGGCATGGCGACGACGCAGAACGGCGTCGAAATCGAGTCGGCCGACGGCCAGCCCGTTCGTGCGGTCCACGACGGGCGGGTCACCTTCGCGGAGGTCTTCACCGGGCTCGGCCAGCTCGTCATCGTGGACCACGGCGGCCTCGCGTTCTCGCTCTACGGGTACCTGGGTTCGGTCGGCGTGGCCAGGGGCCGCGCCGTGGCGGCCGGCGAAGTCATCGGCACCGCGGGCCGGGCGCCGTCAGGCACGCCCGCCGTCTACTTCGAGATGCGGATCGACGGCCGCCCGGTCGATCCCTTACAATGGCTGAAAGCGCGCTAGGAATACCCCTCCATGACTTCTCGCACCAGGCGGATCGTCCTCGTCGTCACGGCCCCCGTGATTGCGTTTGCCATCATCGGCGGCCTCCTCGAGAAGGCCTCGGCCCGCCAGGCCGCGTACACCCACCTGCGCGTCTTCGAGGACGTCGTCAGCCTCATCTCGAGCAACTACGTCGAGAAGGCCGACCTGTCGAAGGTGATGCGCGGCGCCATGCGCGGCCTCGCCGAGGGCCTCGATCCCGACAGCGCCTACCTGCCGATTGAAGAAGCCAGGATCCACGAGAGCGGGGCGAAGCAGGACGCCGGCGAGACCGGCATCGAACTGACGCGCGGGTACTACCTCAGAGTGATCGCCGCGCGTGACGGGTCGCCCGCCGCGAAGGCGGGCCTCATGGCGGGCGACTTCCTGCGGGCCATCGACGGCAAGCCCACGCGGGAGATGTCGGTATACGAGGGCGCGCGCCTGCTGCGCGGGGCGCCCGGCACGAAGGTCAGCCTGGTGGTCATCCGCGGCAACGTCGTCGATCCGCACCCGGTGGACCTGACGCGAGAGGTGCCAGCGGGCCGCGACGTGACGGGCCGCATGGAAGGCGGCACGGTTGGCTGTGTGCGAATCGCCGCGTTCGGTCCGGGCGTGGCGAAGGCGGTCGCGTCCGCCGCGGGCGAACTGGCAAAGGCTGGTGCGTCGTCGCTGCTGGTGGACGTCCGCGACACCGCCACCGGCAGCTACGAGGCCGGAATCGACGTCGCGAGACTGTTCGTCGCCAGCGGGACGGTTGCGATCAAGGAGATTCGCGGCAGCGCGCGGCAGACAATCGCGGCGGCCGCCGGTGACGGCGCCGTCACGCTGCCGGCCGTTCTGCTCGTCAACGACGGCACGTCGGGCGCCGCCGAGATCTTCGCAGCCGCGCTCGCCGGCCGGAAGCGGGCGTCGCTCGTCGGTGAGCGAACCCACGGACGCGCGGCCCTGCAGAAGTTCGTCCGGCTGCCGGACGGCGCCGGCATGATCGTGTCGAACGGCTGGTTCCTGACGCCGGCCGGCGAGCCGATCCACGAGAAGGGGCTCGTGCCCGAGGTCGTCGTCGACGTCCCGGAACGGGACTTCGGCGCGCGTCCGGCGGCGACCGACGTGATTCTTCAGAAGGGGCTGGAGAGGATCAGGGGGAAGTAGGCGCATCTTGCGATCTTGCGAGGTGGCGATCTTGCGAAGTGGGACCCGTGGCCGCCGTCCAGTTCGCACGATCGCAAGTTCGCACGATCGCAAGATGTGCTAGTCTCTTGACACCCCCGAGTGCCTCGCGTATAACCGCCGAGGCGTTCCTCGGTACCACGTGCACGGCGACGCGCACACAACGGTCGGCTGTCGAGGAGGATTCATGAACAAGCAGGAACTGATTGCGAAGATTGCCAAGGACACCGGCGCGACCAAGGTCGGCGCGGCCGCCGCGCTCGAATCGGTGCTGGACGGCATCACGAAGTCGCTGAAGAAGAAGGAACCGATCACGTTTGTCGGCTTCGGTACCTTCAAGAGCGTGGAGCGCAAGGCTCGCACGGCGCGCAACCCGCAGACCGGCGCCGAGGTGAAGATCCCGAAGCGGCGCGTCGTTCGCTTCTCGGCCGGCAAGGCCCTGAAGACGGCGATCAAGTAGTCTCGAGCGTGCGGACACCGGCGGCGGCCGCCAGGCGCGCCGCCGGACCCAGTTTTGCGCCCCGACGCCAGTCCCGCCCCGGCACGCCGGTGAGCGAGAAGCGCGTTGACGCGTGCTTCCGCCCGTTGGTATACTGTCTTCTTCTGTAAGTCCCGGCTTTGCTTGACTTAGGCGCGTAGCTCAGTTGGTTAGAGCGCCTGCTTGACACGCAGGAGGTCGGCGGTTCGAGTCCGCCCGTGCCTACCACCTCGATTCCGTTCTCAGGCCGGAGCGATCGGCTGTCAGCCTGGACGCGAGTGGCGACTTCTTCGTAGAGCCGGGGTAGCGCCCCGATGTCCGACTGCTGATGGCTGAACACACCTTCCTCGTCGCCCGAACATCTGGATGACCCACGTCACTGTCACGTTGCCGGACGGATCGCGCCGTGAACTCCCCGCCGGGACCACGGTGCGCACGCTGATGGCCGACCTGCCGCCGCGCCTGGCGAAGTCTGCCCTCGCGGCCGTCGTCAACGGCGCGGTCGTGGACCTGTCCTTCGCCCTCGACGCCGACGCGGCCCTGCGGCTCGTAACGCCGAGCGACCCCGAGGCGCTCGAGCTGTACCGCCACAGTGCGGCCCACCTGATGGCCGCGGCCGTGATGGCGCTGTTTCCGGGCGCACAGTGCGGGATCGGCCCGGCCACCGACGACGGGTTCTTCTACGACTTCGTCGTATCCCGCCCGTTCGTGCCCGAGGACCTGGCGGCTGTCGAGGCGAAGATGAAGGAGTTCGCGAAGAGCGACCTCCCCTACGAGCGCCGCATGATGCCGAAGGCCGACGCCATGCGCCTCTTCGAGGAGCGCGGCGAGCCGCTGAAGGTGCAGCTCATCGAGGAGAAGGGCGGCCCGGTGGTGTCGTGCTACGGCATCGACGACGTGTTCGTCGATTTCTGTACCGGCCCGCACGTCCCCTCGACCGGCCGGCTCAAGGCCTTCACGGTGCTGACGGCCTCGAACGCCTACTGGAAGGGCGACGCGAAGAACCAGCCGATGCAGCGCATCTACGGCACGGCGTTCTTCTCGGACGCCGACCTCAAGGCCCATCTCGAACGGCTCGAGGAAGCCAAGAAGCGCGACCACCGGAAGCTCGGGAAGGAACTGGGTTTGTTCATGTTCCACCCGTGGGCGCCGGGCGAGCCGTTCTGGCTGGCGAAGGGCACGCGCCTGGTCAACACGCTCGGCAACTACATGCGCGCCCTGCTGGCCACCGAAGGCTACCTGGAGATGCGCACCCCGCTCGTCTTCAACAAGGCGTTGTGGGAGACCTCCGGGCACTGGGAGCACTACCGCGAGAACATGTTCCTCTTCGAGGCCGACGAGCAGGCGTACGGCCTGAAGCCGATGAACTGCCCGGGCCACATGCTGGTGTTCGGCAGCGAGGTGCGCAGCTACCGCGACCTGCCGTACCGCATCCACGATCAGAGCGTGCTGCACCGCTACGAGGCGTCGGGCGTGATGTCGGGCCTCACCCGCGTGCGCGAGTTCATCATGGACGACGCGCACATCTTCCTGGCCGAGGATCAGATCGGCGAGGAGGTCGAGCGCCTGCTGCGGATCGTGCAGAGGGTCTACGGCGACTTCGGCCTGACGCCCGAGATGAAGCTGTCCACGCGGCCCGAGCAGTACCTCGGCGAGAAGGCGACGTGGGACCGCGCAGAGGCCGCGCTGAAGCAGGCGCTGGCGGGAGCCGGCCAGCCGTACACGATCAACGAGGGCGACGGCGCCTTCTACGGCCCGAAGATCGACTTTGCCGTCACCGACGCGCTCGGCCGGAAGTGGCAGTGTGCGACGATCCAGCTCGATTACCAGCTGCCGCAGCGGTTCAAGCTGAAGTACGTCGGCGCCGACAACACCGAGCACACGCCCGTCGTGATGCACCGCGCGATCTTCGGCAGCCTCGAGCGCTTCATCGCCTTGCTGCTCGAGCACTACGCGGGCGCGCTGCCGCTCTGGTTCGCCCCGGTGCAGGCCGTCGTGCTGCCGATTGCCGATCGCCATCTGGCCTACGCGGCCACGGTACGGGACCGGCTGACCGCGGCGGGGCTGGCCGCCGAGCTCGACGAACGGCAGGAGAAGATCGGCTATAAGATTCGCGAGGCGCAGTTGCAGAAGGTGCCCTACATGCTGGTCGTTGGCGACCGCGAGGTCGAGCAGGGCCAGGTGTCGGTCCGGAGCCGCGCCGGCGGCGACCAGGGCGCCAGGCCGGTGGAGGCGTTCGTCGCGTCGGCGCTCGATGAAATCGCCCGGAAGGGCCGGTAGGCGCGCGGGTATCGGTTGACCGAGAGGAGGTCCATATCGCTTTCGATCGCTCCGCCCCACGTCGTGACGACCGCACGAGGATCAACGAGAGGATCCGGGTCCGCGAAGTGCGTGTCATCGATGACGCCGGCCAGCAGCTTGGCGTCATGGCGCCTCAGCAGGCGCTCGCCATCGCTCGGCAGAAGGCGCTCGACCTGGTGGAGGTGGCACCGATGGCGCAGCCTCCCGTCTGCAAGATCATGGACTTCGGCAAGTACCAGTACCAGGAGCAGAAGCGGGCCCGCGAGGCGCGCAAGCATCAGAAGGTGATCGAGGTCAAGGAGATCAAGTTCCGGCCCAAGGTGGACGAGCACGACTACCAGTTCAAGAAGAAGCACATCGAGCGCTTCCTGGCCGACGGCGACAAGGTCAAGGCGACGATCTTCTTCAGGGGCCGTGAAATGGCCCACCCCGAGATCGGGCGCCGCATCCTCGAGCGCCTGATCGAGGAACTGGCGGACGTCGCCGTGCCGGAGTCACTGCCGAGGATGGAGGGCAAGACGATGGACACCATCCTCACCCACAAGCCGGGGAACAGGCCGCAGGCGCCGAAACCGACGCCGCCTCCGACGCCGCCGCCGGCTTCGTCGGACGTCTAGCGAACAGCACAAGGGAAGAGCGATGCCGAAACTGAAGACGCACCGGGGCGCCGCCAAGCGCTTCAAGAAGACCGGAACCGGGAAGTTCACGCGCAGCATGGCGTTCAAGCGCCACCTGCTGGGGAGCAAGACGACCAAGGTCAAGCGCCACCTCACGGGCACGGTCGTCGTGTCCGACGCGGATGCCGCCAAGGTCAAGCGGATGCTGCCGTACAAGTAGGGAGATTTGACATGCCTCGAGTGAAACGCGGAACGGTGCGTCGGGCCAAGCGCAAGAAGCTGCTCGGCCTGGCCAAGGGATACTACGCGCGAAAGAGCAAGCTGTACCGCTCTGCGAAGGAGGCCGTCGACACGGCCCTCAAGTACGCGTTCGTCGGACGGCGCGACAAGAAGCGCGAGTTCCGCCGCCTCTGGATCATCCGGATCAACGCGGCTGCGCGCGAGCAGGGCCTGACGTACGGCGAATTGATCCGCGGCCTGAAGGCGGCCGGCGTCGGTCTCGATCGCAAGTCGCTCGCCGACCTCGCCGTGAAGGAACCGGCCGCGTTCGCGCGGATTGCAGGCCAGGCGAAGAGCGCGCTCGCCGGCCCGGCCCGGTAGGCCGGGCGGGGCACTTCCCGCTGTAGATCCTGATGCCACACGCAGCCGAGATCGAGCGCCTTCGGGAGGAATTCAAGGCCGCGCTGGCCTCCGCGGCCACCGACCAGGCCCTGCGCGAGGTCCGCGACCGCTTCCTCGCGCGCAAGGGAGGCGTCATCGCCTCCCTGATGAAAGAGGTGGCCGGGGCGCCCCCTGCCGACCGCCCGCTGCTCGGCAGGCTGGCCAACCAGCTGAAAGGCGAAATCGAGGCCGCACTCGACGAGGCGCGGGCAGCGATCGAGTCGCGCCGCCCGCTGGCCGGCGGCGTCGACGTCACGCTGCCGGGCCGACGGCCGCCGCTCGGCAGGCTCCATCCGCTGACCCACGTGCGCAACCAGGTGGAAGCGATCTTCAGCCGGATGGGCTACGAGATCCTCGAAGGCCCCGAGATCGAGGACGACTACCACTGTTTCGAAGCCCTGAACATGCCACCCGAGCATCCCGCCCGGGACATGCAGGACACGTTCTTCCTCGCGCACGAGGTTCCGCAGGCGAGCCTGGGCACCCCGGGAACCCGGCGCAGCACACGGCCGTCGCCGCCCGATCGGCCCGCGACGCTGCTCCGCACGCACACCTCGGCCATGCAGATCCGCTACATGGAGGCCCACGAGCCCCCGGTGCGGATTGTCGCCATCGGCAAGGTGTTCCGGCGCGACAACCCTGACCTGACCCACACCCCGATGTTCCATCAGTTCGAGGGGTTGCTGGTCGACGAGCAGGTCACGTTCGCAGATCTCAAGGGTACGTTGACGGCATTCGTGCGGGAGGTGTTCGCGCCGGACATCAAGGTGATGTTCCGCCCCAGCTTCTTCCCGTACACCGAGCCGAGCGCCGAGATGTTCATCGGCTGCGTGTTCTGCGGCGCAAGCGGCTGCCCGGTGTGCAAGCGCACCGGGTGGCTGGAAATCCTCGGCAGCGGGATGGTGCACCCCTCGGTCCTCGAGGCGGTGGGCTACGATTCGGAGCGCTACACCGGCTTTGCGTTCGGCACCGGCATCGAACGGGTTGCGATGTTGAAGTACGGCGTGGACGACATCAGGCTGTTCTACGAGAACGACCTGCGCTTCCTGGAGCAGTTCTCCTTTTGAAACTCCTCGTTTCCTGGCTCCGTGAACTGGCCGACGTCGGCCTGCCCGTCGCCGATCTGGCGTCGCTGCTCTCGATGCGCGGCTTCGAGGTGGCGTCGATCGAGCCGGTGGGTGGTGACGGCGACGCCGTGATCGACTTCGAGATCACCGCGAACCGGCCCGACTGCCTGAGCGTGGCCGGGCTGGCCCGCGAGGCGGCCACCGCCTGCGGCGTCGCGCTGCGGCTGCCGTGGGACGAGGCCGGGCGGCCCATCAGCACCGTGCGCCCGCCGGCCGGCCCGACCGCCAGCCGGCTGGCAGCAGGCGGCCTCGAGGTCACCGTCGAGGATTCCACCCTCTGCCCGCGGTATGCGGCGGCGGTCGCCGAGGTGCGCGTCGGGCCTTCGCCCGCCTGGCTGGCCGACCGCCTGGGCGCGGCGGGCGTCCGGCCGATCAACAACGTCGTCGACGTCACCAACTACGTCCTGCTCGAGATCGGGCACCCGATGCACGCGTTCGATCTCGAGAGACTTGCCGGGCGCCAGTTGTGCGCGCGGCCCGCGCGGGCGGGCGAGCGCATCCGGACACTGGACGGCCTGGACCGGACGCTGGACGCGGGCATGCTCGTCATCGCAGACGCCGCCGCGCCGCAGGCCGTGGCCGGCGTGATGGGCGGGGCGTCGTCCGAAGTGTCCGCGGCGACCCGCATGGTCGCGTTCGAGAGCGCCTACTTCCAGCCCGCAAGCGTGAGGCGCACCAGCCGTCGCCTCGGCCTGAAGTCGGAGGCGTCGTCACGATTCGAGCGCGGCGCCGACATCAACGCGCCGGTCGTGGCGCTCGAACGCGCGTGCGCCCTGCTCGAGCAGATTGGCGCGGGCCGCCGCACGGGAGCGATCGTCGACGTGTACCCGGCCCCGCGCGGGCCGGTCGAGATCGCGCTCCGTCGCCAGCGGATCGCGAGGCTCCTCGGCATTTCGATCGACGATGCCGAGGTGGCCCGGGTGTTCGCCGGCCTCGGCTTCGATGTCACGGACGCCCGGGACGGCTGGCGCGTCCGCGTCCCGACGATGCGCGTGGACCTGCAGCGGGAGGCCGACCTGATCGAGGAGGTCGCCCGCCACCACGGGTACGACCGCGTGCCCTCGCACTTTCCATCGCTGCGCGCCGCTTCCGCACGGCCCGAGCCGCAGATCGCGCGGAAGAGCCTTCTGCGCCACGTGCTGACCGCCGCCGGTTTCTCCGAGGCCGTCACCTGGTCGTTCATCAGCACGTCCGACGCGTCTCCGTATGCCGACGGCGGCCAGCCATCGGTCCCGCTGGCGTACCCGCTGTCGGAGAAGTTCACCGTGCTGCGTCCGTCGCTCGTGCCGGGCCTGGTCGAGAGCGTGGCCCACAATCGGCGCCACGACATGCGCGACGTGCGGCTGTTCGAGATCGGGGCCTGTTTCTCGGCGTCGCACGGCGAGCGCCATCGGGTCGCCTTCGCCCTGACGGGCGCCGGCGTGGCCGAGCACTGGGGCGGCGGGCAGAGGCCGGCCGACTTCTTCGACGCCAAAGGCCTGGTCGAACGGCTCGGCGAGGCACTCCGCCTGCCGCTCACGTTCACCGACGCCGCGCTCCCCTACCTCGAGCCCGGTCGAGCCGCGTCGTGCGCCGCCGGGGGCCAGGTGATTGGCGTCGTCGGTCAGCTGCAGCCCCCACAGTCAGAGGCCCGGGGCCTCCCTGGCAGCGACGAGATCTACGTCGCGGAACTCGACCTCGACGCCATCGATCGCCTGGCGCCCGCGGATGACACGCAGGTCCAGGCGGTGCCCCGATTCCCGTCGATCGTGCGCGACATCTCGATCGTCGTCGACGAGCGCGTCGGCGCCGATCGCCTCCGCGAGACGATCCGCCGGGCGGCGCCGCCAACGCTCGTGGCGATCGGCGAGTTCGATCGCTACAAGGGCAAGGGCATTCCCGACGGCGGCTACAGCCTGTCGCTCCGGCTCACGTTCCGGTCGCCGGATCGCACCCTCACCGACGCCGACGCGCAGGAGGCGATGGGGGGTATCATGGAGGCGCTCGCCCGCGAGCACCAGGCGGTCCAGCGATAGAAGGGGACAGACGTGACGAAGACGATGACGCCCGAGGATCTCGAGGCGCTCGACCGCCTCGAGCAGAAGGTCCGACTGCTGGTGACCGAGATGGGCCGGCTGCGGGCCGAGCACGCCAAGCAGGCCGACGAGAACCGCCGGCTGTCGGGAGAACTCGACGCCGCCCTCGCGAAGCTGTCGGACGCCGAGGGGGCCGCGGCCGAGACGGTCGTCCTCCGCCGCGAACGCGACCAGGTCCGATCGCGCGTGGCCGGCATCCTCGAGCACCTCGAGGGGCTCGACATCTGAAGACAGGCCGCCTGTGAAGGAAAGCCCGCGCGTCGTCGCCGTGGAAATTCTCGGGCAGCAGTACCCGATCCGCAGCACGCTGGCCGAATCGTACGTCGCCGACCTGGCGGCCTACGTCGACGAGAAGATCCGCTCTGCGGCCGACGTCACCCCTACCACCGACACGGTGCGCCTGGTCGTGCTGGCCGCGTTGAACATCGCTGACGAGTGCTTCCACGCCCTCGACCGCGACCGGAGCGGCCGCGACATCGTCGTCGAGCGCGTGGCCCGGATCGAGCTCCTGGTCGACGAGGCGCTCTCTTCCGAGGCTCGGACCCCGTGACTGAGAGTCGGAGAAGCGGTTGCATCCGGCCACCCCTCGCACGATAGTCTCCTGGGCACTCGCCGATATAGGCAGGGAAGAACGGCGGTTTCCTCGCGAGGGCGTTGAAGTGAGTGGTTCCGTCTTTCGGGGCTCGCCACCGACGGCATGCCGGTGCGAAGGCGAGCCGCCGCGGCCGAAGCCGGTCGTCAGGTGGCCTGAGCCCATGACCAAGGTACACATCGAATGATCTGGATCTGGATCGCGTTCATTGCGTTCGTCCTGCTGATGCTGGCCCTGGACCTCGGCGTCTTTCACCGCAAGGCGCACGTCGTCAGCGTGAAGGAGGCGATCGGCTGGTCGGCCGTATGGCTGTCCCTGGGCCTGGCGTTTTCCGTGTTCGTGTACTTCGCCTACGAGGGCAAGTGGCTCGGCCTCGGCACGGTGGTGGACGCGGTTGACGGGCTGACGAACAGCGGCGCGGCGGCAACGGAGAAGTACCTGACCGGCTACGTCGTCGAAAAGTCCCTCAGCGTGGACAACATCTTCGTGATCGCGATGATCTTCGGGTTCTTCGCGGTGCCGCCGCTCTACCAGCATCGGGTACTGTTCTGGGGGATCCTCGGCGCCCTGCTCCTGCGCGGTGCCATGATCGGTGTCGGAGCGAAGCTGATCGCCGAGTTCCACTGGATCCTGTACCTCTTCGCCGTCTTCTTGATCCTGACGGCGATCAAGATGCTCTTCCTCAAGACGGATCACACCGATCCGAACAGGAATACCGTCGTTCGGCTGACGCGCCGCTTGTTCCCGGTGACCGCGAGGTTTCACGGCGAACATTTCGTCGTGCGCGCCGGCGCACCCGCGTCGTACGAGAGCGAGGTCCCTGGTGCCCCCACGGTCCCGGACGACGTTGTGGACAAGGCTCGACCGGGAACGCTGCTCCTGACCCCTCTGGCGTTGGCCCTCGTCATGGTCGAAACGACCGATCTCATCTTCGCCGTCGACTCGATCCCGGCCATCTTCGCGATCACGGCCGACCCGTTCCTGGTGTTCACCAGCAATGTGTTCGCGATTCTCGGTCTGCGCTCACTCTACTTTGCGCTGGCCGGCATGGTGAACAAGTTCAGATACCTCAAGGTCTCGCTCGCATTCGTCCTGCTGGTCGTGGGCGTGAAGATGTTGCTCGCCGATTGGCTGAAGCTCGCCATCGGCAAGCACTACAACCTCTACTTGCTGACCGTGGTCCTCTCGATTCTGGCAGCGGGCGTGGCAGCGTCCATCCTGGCGGAGCGGAGTCGGATGAGCCGGCTGGCACGCCGATGACGCTGACCGGTGCGAATCCGGAGCGGACCCGTCATTGTGCGGTCCGACTGACGTTCGTCGGTCCCGACTGATTGCGTCAGTTCCGACTACATGCCCCACTTCTGCCCAATCCGTTGTATCATCTGGCCTTACGCCGGGCCAGCAGCGGTTGCCGGCCCGGTATCGCCCGGGATGAGGATTGGAGTGGATCTGCGGCCCGTTTCGCCTTGACCGCGCCGGACTGACGGTCTAAGATCGACGCAGATATCGGATTCCCTGCTTTGCTCGTGATGGTGCTGGAGGCTCGCTTGAGCCAACATTACCATCAAGTGAACTGCGACGACGCGCCGTGTGCATGCCTCCTTGCGAGGAAGCCTAACGCGCGATCGACAACAGCGGTTCCACCTGCTTAGGCAGGTTCATGCGACCTCCCCACACGGCAAAGCGGGGCCTCTCTTCCGCCCTCTCCCCATCTCCGGTAACCGCGGGGCAACGGCTCCGCTTCCCCGACCCGAGCCCCGTGGCATCCAGACGAAGGGGTTCCGAAAAGGACGCGGCATGCAGCCCGGTGTCGTCTATACATTGCTCGTGATTTCGATCGCCGCCGCGTCGGTCGCGGTCGGCGTGGTCGTCTACTGGATCGCCTCGCGGAAGCGGATTGCTGCGGACACGGTCGGCCGGGCCGAGGAACGGGCCAGGACGCTGCTGCGCGATGCCGAGCGCGAGGCCGAGAACGGCAAGAAGGAGTCGCTGCTCGAGGCCAAGGAGAAGGCCCACCAGATTGTCATGGAGGCCGACCGGCTGGCCGAAACGCGCCGCCAGCAGACGGCGCGCCTCGAGCAGGTGCTCACCAAGAAGGAAGAGAAGCTGACCGAGCGGCTGTCGGCCGCCGAGCAGCACGAGAAGGACCTGCGGGCGCGCGAGCAGTCGATTCGCGACCGCGAGAAGGCGACGGCGGCCACGTCGGCCCGCTACGAGCAGCTGCTGGCCGAGCAGCAGCAGGAACTGCAGCGGGTGGCCGGGCTGACGGCCGACGAGGCGAAGGAGCTGCTCCTCCGGCAGTTCGAGTCCGACGCCAGGCGCGACGCCGCCAACATGGTGAAGCGCCTCGAGTCCGAGGCCCGCGAGACGGCCACCGCCCGCGCCAAGCAGCTGGTGACCGAAGCCATCCAGCGCAGCGCGCCCGAGCACGCAACCGAAACCACCGTCTCGGTCGTCGACCTGCCGAGCGACGACATGAAGGGCCGGATCATCGGGCGCGAGGGGCGGAACATCCGGGCGCTCGAGATCGCGACCGGAATCGACCTGATCGTCGACGACACGCCGGGCGCCATCATCCTCTCCGGCTTCGACCCGTACCGGCGCGAGATCGCCAGGCAGGCGATCGAGAGGCTGATCGCCGACGGGCGTATCCACCCGGCGCGCATCGAGGAGGTCGTCGAGAAGGTGAAGGCGGAGTTCGAGGAGACGGTGCGGCAGGAGGGCGAGGCGGCGGCCTTCGAGCTCGGCATCCACGACCTTGGCCCGGACGTCCAGCGGCTCATGGGCCGGCTGAAGTACCGGACGTCGTACGGACAGAACGTCCTGAACCACAGCAAGGAAGTGGCCTACATCGCCGGGCTCATGGCCCGGGAGGTCGGCCTCGACGCGCACACCACCATCCGCGCAGGGTTCCTGCACGACATCGGCAAGGCCATCGACCGCGAGATGCAGGGGACGCACCTCGAGATCGGCGTCGACTTCCTCAGGAGGCACGGCGAGAGCGAAGCCGTGCTGCAGGCGATCGCGTCGCACCACATGGACATCGACTGGCCGTCGCTCGAGGCGATGCTGGTCCAGGCCGCCGACGCCGTCTCGGCCGCCAGGCCTGGCGCGCGGCGCGACATCCTCGAGTCGTACGTGAAGCGGCTCGAGAAGCTCGAGGGGATCGCCGACTCGTTCAAGGGCGTCTCGAAGGCGTTTGCGCTCCAGGCCGGCCGGGAGATTCGCATCCTCGTCGAAAGCGAGAAGATCACCGACGAAGAGGCGGTGTGGCTGTCGAAGGACATCGCCCGGCGGATCGAGAGCGAGCTGGAGTACCCGGGCCAGATCAAGGTGACGGTCATCCGCGAGACCCGGGCGGTCGAGTACGCGAAATAGGCCGGCATGACGACATCGCCCGAGCAGACGGTCGCCGGCCTCGGCGAGCAGGCGCTCATCGAACGGATTCGAGCCCGCGTGCCGGCCGCGCCCCCGTGGGTCGCCATCGGCATGGGCGACGACGCGGCCGTCGTCGAGGCCGCGCGCAACCGCGCCGAGGTGATCACGACCGACGCGCTCGTCGAGGGCGTCCACTTCGATCTGGCGTACGTGCCGCCGTCGGCGGTCGGCCACAAGGCGCTGGCCGTCAACCTGAGCGACCTGGCCGCGATGGGTGCCGAACCGCGGGCCGCGCTGCTGTCGCTCATCCTGCCAGGAACGACGCGCGTGGAGGCGTTCGACGAGCTGGTAGACGGATGGTTCGCCCTCGCGCGCCGGTACGGGGTGGCGCTGGTCGGCGGGAACATCTCGCGGTCGCCGGGGCCGCTCGTTGTCGACGTGACGGCCATCGGGTCGGTCAAGCCGCGCCGGGTGCTGGCGCGAAGCGGGGCACGGCCGGGCGACGGGATCTACGTCAGTGGCAGCGTCGGCGCGGCCTGCGCCGGCCGCCTGGCGCGCCGCGGAGGGGCGGACGGGCTTCGGGCGCCGACAGAGGCCAGGGAGCACGAGGGCGGAATCGCCGCGTGCGAGGAGCGCTTCCTCCGGCCCGATCCCAGGATCCGGCTCGGGCTGCTGCTCGGCCGGAACCAGGCGGCATCGGCCTGCGTCGATCTGAGCGACGGCCTTGGTGACGGCGTGCGGCAGCTGGCGGCCGCGAGCGGTGTCGGCGCCGAGATCGACGGCGATGCGATACCCGTTCCTGAGGCCGCGCGGCGCTGGTTCGAGGACCGCGAAGGCCTCGACGCGCTCGACGCGGCGGTGTCCGGCGGCGAGGACTACGAGCTGCTGTTCACGGTGCCGGCGAGGCGGCGGCGCGCGCTCGGGGCCGCGCTGAGCCTGGCCGGCGGCCTTTCGTGCACGCGCATCGGCACGATCACCGCGGACCGCTGCCTCACCCTCACGCGCGGGGGCGTGAAGGTGCCGCTGCCGGGGGGATTCTCGCACTTCCCATGATTGCCGTCACCCGCGCCCTCGTCCGCAAGTGGATGGAGTCGCTGCTGCACATCCACGACACGCCCCAGAGGACCGCGCTGGCCTTCGCCGTCGGCGTGTCCATCGGGTTCTCGCCGTTCCTCGGCCTGCACACGCTTATCGCCCTCGGTGTGGCGTTCCTCTTCAACCTGAACCGCATCGCGGTGCTGGTCGGCGCCTACTCGAACCTGCCCTGGTTCCTGGCGCCGTGGTACGCCCTCGCGACGGCCGCCGGCGCGTGGCTGCTCGGCACGAAGCTGCCCCCAGGGTTCGGCGACCGGCTGGGCGAGCTGTTCGGCCTGTCGATGTTCCACGCCGAGTTCTGGCGCCTCGTGGCCCAGGAGATGCGCCCGCTGTTCTGGCCGTACTTCGTCGGATTCGATGCTGGGCTCGACGCTGCTGTCCGTCGTCGCCTACTGGGTGACCTTCGGATTCGTCGAGGCACGTCACAGGCACGCGCGGGAGGCGCGGCGCAAGGCGAAGCACTGATGAGGATCTCCCACTCGGTCTGGCGCAAGATGGTGGTGACGCTGGTCGCCGCGTCGGGCTTCGTCCTGCTCTACCAGGCGACGATCCTCGACTCTCGGTACGCCGCGCGCCAGGCGCTGATGCGGGAGGACAAGGGGGACCCCGGGCCGGGCGCACGCCTCCGCTTCGAGGCGACGGCGTATTGTACCGGTGACGTGACGGCCTCCGGACTTCCGCCTCGAACCGGGATCGCGGCCGCAGACCCCGACATCCTGCCTTCGGGCTCGGTGATCCAGATCTCCAAGGTGGGTGACCAGTACGACGGGATCTACGCGATCATGGATACCGGCGGGATCGTGCGGGGCCGCCTGCTCGACATCTACATGCGGAACTGCGACGAGGCCGTCCGGTTCGGGCGCCGGTCCGTGCAGGTGTTCGTTCTGCGCCTCGGATGGAACCCGCGGGCCAGCGGCCCCAGCCTCCTCGACACGCTGCTGCCGTGGCGCGACCGCCCCAAGCTCGCACCACCCAGGCCCCCGGCCCCACGCCCGAAGTCAGCAACCGATCTGCCGCAGTTCCCTGGACGGTAGTGCCGGCTGGCCGCCCGCGACCGGCCGACCGCCGTGGCGCGAGCGCCCACTGTCGGCCGCACGCGAGAGGCAGGCGCGGACCGGGTCGGCGCGAAGGGCGACTGTGAGGTCCGCCGAACCGGAGCCCGGAGCCGACGAACCGGGCCACGACTGCCGCCTCATCGGCCGCTTCCGGCCTGTGCCGCGGCCTCCTGCTCCTGGTACTGCAGCTGATACAGCCGGTAGTAGATCCCGCGCTCGGCGAGCAGCTCCTGGTGGGCGCCCGATTCCCTGAGCTCGCCCTTGTGAAAGACGAGAATGCGATCCATGCCCTGGATGGTCGACAGGCGGTGTGCGACCGCGATCGTCGTGCGGCCGGCCATGAGCACCGCGAGCGCATCCCGAATCAGCAGCTCCGTCTCGGTGTCCACGCTCGACGTCGCTTCGTCGAGCACCAGAACACGCGGGTGGAACGCCAGCGCCCGCGCAAACGACAGGAGCTGCTTCTGGCCGACCGACAGGCTCGCTCCCCGCTCCCCCACCTCGCTCTCCAGGCCCTTCGGCAGCCGGTCGATGAACCGCGCCGCGTGCACGGCCTCGGCCGCCCGCCTCACCTCCTCGTCCGATGCCGCCGAGCCGAGCCGGATATTCGACGCGATCGTCCCCGAGAAGACCTGCACGTCCTGCAACACGAGGCTGAACACCGCGCGCAGCTCCCCGACATCCATCTCGCGGATGTCGACGCCGTCGAGCAGGATGCGGCCCCGGCCGACGTCGTAGAACCGCATCAGCAGGTTGATGAGCGTCGACTTGCCTGCGCCGGTGGCGCCGACGACGCCGACCCGCTGGCCCGGCTCGACCTCGAACGACACGTCCTTGAGCACCCAGTCCTCGCCAGAGTAGGCGAACCAGACGTGGTCGAAGACAATCCTGGCGGGCAGCTGACAGCTGGTGGCTGTCAGCGGAAAGTGAGTCGCGCGCGATCCGCTGCCGGCCGTCCGCTGACGGCTACCAGGTGACAGCTGCCCGCTCACAATGGTCGGCTCCGTATCCAGCAGCCTGAAGATCCTCTCCGAGGACGCCATGGCCGTCTGAAGCAGGTTGAACTTCTCGGACATGTCGCTGATCGGCCGGAAGAACCGGTGCGAGTACTGGATGAAGGCCACCAGCGTGCCGAGCGTCAGGGCGCCGGCGAGCACCCGGCCCCCGCCGTACCAGATGATCAACGCCGTCGCCAGGGCGGCCGTCACTTCAATCGCCGGGTAGAACACGGCGTAGTAGAAGATCGACTCGATGTTCGCGTCGCGGTGACCACGGTCGATCGCGTCGAACCGCGCGAAGGCCCCGGCCTCCCGCCTGAACAGCTGTACGGTCGCCACGCCGCCGATGTGCTCCTGGAGAAAGGCGTTGATCTTCGCAATCCAGAGGCGCACCGTCCGGTACGACTCGCGCACGTTGCGTCGGAACCACTGCGTGATGAAAACGATGAGCGGAAGCACCGAGAAGGCCACCAGCGCCAGGCGCCAGTCCATTCTGATCAGCACGATCATGATGCCGGCCAGCGTAAACACGTCGCCGAACACCGAGACCACGCCGCCCGCGAACAGGTCGTTGAGGACGTCGACATCCGTCGTCACTCGGGTCATCAGCCTTCCGACCGGGTTCCGGTCGTAGGACCTGGACGTCCACGCGTTGCAGGTGCCCGTAGATCTGCATGCGCATGTCGAACATGATCCGCTGCCCGACGTACTGCAGGACGTAGGTCTGCACGTACTCGAACGCGAACGATCCGAGCAGGATGGCGAGAAACCCCAGGGCCACCAGGTGCAGGCCCGACGCGTCGTGGCGCGCGATGTAGCGGTCGATGGCGACCTTCATCAGGTAGGGCTGCGCCAACTGCAGCAGAGACCCGCCGACGAGCGCGCCGAACGCCAGGGCGACCTGCGGCGCGTACGGGCGCAGGTATCCCATCAACCGGCGCATCAGCCGCGCGTCGTAGGCTTTGCCGAGGACCTCTTCTTCGTGTGTCGACATGGATATGGCCTACGACGCCGCCAGTTCCTCCTCCAGCAGCTGCCTGCGGTACAGCTCGGCGTAGAACCCGTCGAGGCGCACCAGCTCCTCGTGCGTTCCGCGCTCGATGACCCTCCCGTGCTCGAGCACCAGGATCAGGTCCGCGCGGCGCACCGTGGACACGCGGTGGGACACGATGATCGACGTGCGCTCCCGCATGACGCCCTTCAGCCGCCCGAGGATCTCCTCTTCGGTATACGTGTCCACCGCCGAGAGCGCATCGTCCAGCACCAGGATGCGCGGGTCGGTCATCAGCGCCCGCGCGATGGCCGCGCGCTGCTTCTGGCCTCCCGACAGCGTGATGCCCCGCTCCCCCACCATCGTCTCGTAGCCGTTCGGAAAGCCGGCAACGTCCTTGTCGAGGCGCGCGACGGAGGCGGCCCACTCGATGCGCTCGCCGTCGGCGGCCTCCGCGCCTCCGACGCCGAACGCGATGGTGTCGGCGATCGACTCCGAGAAGAGGAACGCCTCCTGCGGCACGAACCCGATGGCGGATCGGAGCTGGGCGAGCGACAGGTCGCGAACATCCACGCCGTCGAGAAACACCGTGCCCGGAGGCGGGTCGAACAGCCTCGGGAGCAGGCTGATGAGCGTCGACTTGCCCGAGCCGGTCGGACCGACGAGGGCCACCGTCTGCCCGGCCTCGATCCGAACCGACACGTGCTCCAGCACCGGGCGGGCGCCGTACCCGAAGGTGAGGTCGCGGAACTCAACCGTGCCGGACACCTCGGGCAGGACGACCAGCCGGCCCGCCTCTGGGTCCGCGATGTCGGGAACGGCGTCCAGCACCTCGAGCATCCGCGTCCACGACGCCAAGCCGCGCTGCACCATGTTGGTGACCCACCCGAACGCGATCATCGGCCATGACAGCATCACGAGGTAGGCGTTGAACGCCACGAAGCCGCCGACCGTCAGGCGGCCCTCGATCACCTCTCGGCTGCCGATCCAGAGCACGAGGAGCGCCCCGAGCCCCAGCAGCAGCGACATGCTCGGAAAGAAGAACCCCTGCAGCCGCAGGAGGCGGCGGTTTCGCTCCAGGTACTCGCGGTTCGCCCGCCCGAACCGCGCCATCTCGGACGCCTCCTGCCGGTACGCCCGCACGACGCGGACGCCGGACAGCGCTTCCTGCGTCACGGCGCTCAGGTCGGCCAGCTGCGCCTGGATCCGCTCGAACCGCGCGTGGATGGCCGCGCCGAAGTAGCGCACGGCAATCGACACGAACGGCAGCGGTATCAGGGCGACCAGCGTCAGCCTGAAATCGATCGACACCATCAGGGCGATGGCCGCCACGAAGAGGATGAGGGTGCTGGCCGAGTACATCACGGCCGGCCCCACCATCATCCGGACGGCGTTCAGGTCGCTGGTCGCACGCGACATCAGGTCGCCGGTGCGGCGCGCCTGGAAGTACGACACCGGAAACCGCTGGAGCCGCGCGAAGAAGTCGTTCCGGAGGTCGTACTCGATGTGCCTCGAGATCCCGATGATGATGCGCCGCATGAGGAACCGGAACACGGCGCTCGTCAGGGCGACGGCGAGGAGAGCCGCCGAGTAGACGCCGAGCTTGCGCCGGGTGACGCCCGCCGACAGGTCGTCGATCGCGTGCCGCAGCACCCACGGGGCGACGAGCGACACGCCGGTCGTCACCACGACCGCGGCCAGCCCCATCGCGAACTGGCGCCGGTAGCGGAGCAGATACGGCAGGAGACGACGGACCGCCGCGCGCATCCAGGGAAGGTATCACAGACCCGTTGGCTGATATAGAATCGCCCGCATGCGAGCGCTCTACGTCATCGTCCCGATCCTCTGCATCCTGGTGATCGCGTACCGGTACTACAGCGCCTTCATCGCGGCGAAGATCCTGGTGCTTGACGACTCGCGCCCGACGCCGGCACACACCCGCTACGACGGCCACAACTACTACCCGACGACGCGCTGGGTGCTCTTCGGGCACCACTTCGCGGCCATCACCGGAGCCGGCCCCCTGGTCGGCCCCGTGCTCGCCGCGCAGTTCGGCTACGCGCCCGGCTTCCTCTGGCTCGTGGCGGGCGTCGTCCTGGCCGGAACCGTCCACGACCTGATCATCCTCTGGGCTTCGACCCGGCGCGGCGGACGCTCGCTCGCCGAGATTGCACACGAGGAGATCGGCACGGTCGCCGGAATCACCACCGGCATCGCGGTCATCTTCATCATCATCATCGCGCTGTCCGGCCTCGGCCTGGTCGTCGTGAACGCCCTCAGCGAGAGCGCGTGGGGCACGTTCACGATCGGCTCGACGATCCCGCTGGCGATGTTCATGGGCCTCTACATGTACCGCTTCCGGAAGGGGCGCATCCGGGAGGCGACGGTCATCGGTGTCGTCGGCCTGCTGTGCGCGGTGGCGTTCGGCAAGCCGCTGGCCGCCTCCAGCATCGGCTGGGTGTTCGCCCTCTCGCAGAAGCAGCTCGTCGTGGCGATGGGCGTCTACGGCTTCTTCGCGTCGGTCCTCCCGGTGTGGCTGCTGCTGGCGCCGCGCGACTACCTGAGCGCGTTCATGAAGATCGGGACGATTGCGCTTCTCGTGGCCGGCGTCATCATCGTCAACCCGGAACTCAGGATGCCGGCGTTCACCAGGTTCACCGCCGGCGGTGGACCGATCATTCCCGGGCCGCTCTTCCCGTTCGTCTTCATCACCATCGCGTGCGGAGCCATCTCGGGCTTCCACGGCCTGATCGGGTCTGGCACGACGCCCAAGATGATCGACAAGGAGTCGGACATCAGGCCGATCGGCTACGGCGCGATGCTGATCGAGGGGCTGGTCGGCGTGGTTGCCCTGATTGCCGCCACGTCACTCCACCCGGGCGACTACTTCGCCATCAACGTGTCGCCGAAGGTCTTCGCAACGCTCGGCATCCCGATCGTCAACCTGCCCGGCCTCGAGCAGGCCGTGGGCGAAGTGGTGACCGGGCGCACCGGCGGCGCCGTGTCGCTGGCCGTCGGCATGGCGCAGATCTTCAGCGGGCTCCCGGGCATGAAGGGACTGATGGACTACTGGTACCACTTCGCCATCATGTTCGAGGCCCTCTTCATCCTGACGACCATTGACGCCGGAACCCGGGTGGCGCGGTTCCTCGTGCAGGAGTTCTTCGGCCGCTTCTACAAGCCGTTCGCGCGGAAGGACTGGATGCCCGGCACGGTGGTCTCGACCCTCATCGTCGTGCTGGCCTGGGGCTATTTCATCTGGACCGGAAGTATCGGCACGATCTGGCCGATGTTCGGCATCAGCAACCAGCTCCTGGCGGTGGTGGCGCTGCTCATCGGCACGACGATCATCATCAATCTCGGCAGGGCGAGGTACGTGTGGGTCACGGTGGTTCCGCTCGTCTTTCTGTCGACGACGACGCTGACGGCCGGGTTTCTGAGCGTTCGCGACAACTTCTGGCCGCTGGCGATGGGCGCCGACCCGGCGCGGCGTGTGCAGGGCTACGTCGACTCGGTGCTGACCGTCGTCATGATGGCCTGCGTCGTCGTGATCCTGGTGGCGTCGGTGCGGCGCTGGATCGCGCCGAAGAAGGGCGCGGCGGAAGTCCAGGCTGGGGCCTGACGAGCACTTACCGGGAGGCCTTGGCGCGAGCGCGTGGCGGCGGCGGCCTCTCGCCGGCCTGCCCTTCGCCGTACAGCCGGCGGTAGTCTTCAGCCGTTCCGATGATCTTCCGCACGTAGGTCTGCGTTTCCGGGAACGGGATGTCGTCGATGTACTCGTCGAGCTCGAGACCTGGCCGCTCGGCGTTCCACCGGGCAACTCGCGCCTCGCCGGCGTTGTAACTCGCGAGCGCCTGGGCGATGCCGGTCGACCGTCGGACGAGGTCCGCGAAGTAGGCCGTCCCTATCTGGATGTTCGTCTCGGCCCTGGTGAGCGACGCCGTCCCGTAACGCTTCAGGCCGAGCTTGCGCGCGTACTGCCGGCCGGTGGACGGCAGCACCTGCATCAGCCCGATCGCGTGGGCCGAGGACGTGATGCGCGGGTCGAAGGCCGACTCCTGGTTGACGAGCGCCGCCATGAGATACGGGTCGAGCTTGTAGGCGAGCGCGTACTGCTTGATCAGCGGCCAGAAGTCGAGCGGGAAGATCACCTTGAGCACGTCGACCGGCAACCGCGACGCTTCCTCCGCCATGTACTGCGGATACGCCCGCTTCATCAGGACGATGCCCCGGCGCAGGTCGCCCAGCTTGTTGTGCACCCAGCCGAGTGTCGCGCCGACGAGCGGTCGGTCGCCGTAGGCGCGCTGCGCGAAGAGCAGTTCGTCGCGGGCTTGCTGGTACAGCCCCAGCGCGAGCAGCAGTCGGATCAGGTCGGCCGTGGGCGGCTCGCCGGCGGCGGCGGGCGGCGGCGCCACCTCGGGCGCGCTCGACGCTGGCTTGGCGCCGAGCCCTTGGAGCCGCGTGAGCGCCAGGCGCCCGTAGTAGGTGTGCAGGTAGTCGGTGGTGACGATGCGGTAGACGGCTGAGGCGCCCTGCCTGTCGGCGAGGCGCTCGCGAGAGCGTGCCGACCAGTAGAGGTAGACCGGCCTGTAGTCGGACCGCGGGAACGTTGCCGCGGCGCTCTCGAAGAAGGCGGTCGTCTCCTCCGGGCGCTCGTGCCGGTAGGCCCACCAGCCGGCCCTCCAGGCCGCGCGTTCGGCGTACGCGCCCTTCGGATACTTCGCGTACAACTCGCGGAACACCGCGTCGGCCTGATCGTCGTCGTCGATCCGGATGTAGTGCGTCGCCAGGTTGTTGAGCGTCTCCTCCGCCCACGGGCTGGTCGGGTGTTCGGAGACCAGGGCGCGTGCCAGACGGACGTACTCCTCGCGCGGGCCGAGCTCGCGGGTGATGGAGAGAAAGAGGAAGCGTGCCTCCTCCTGCCTGACAGCGGCGCCGAGGCGCGGCGCGAGGCGCTCACGGGCCTGGCGGTAGCGCCGCAGGAAGTAGTCGCACTCGGCCAGCCGGATCCACACGAGTTCGGCGTCGTCGCCGCCGACGAGCGCCTCGAGCGGTTCGAACGCCTGCCGGGCGGCCTGGTACCGCTTGGCCGCGAAGAGCCGTTCGGCGCGGTCCAGGTCGAGCGCAATTCGGGCCGCCGAGCGTTTCGCGGGCCGCACGTCGCCGAGCCCATCGAGTTCGGCGCCTGCGGCACCCGCCAGTTCGCTCGTCGGCATCTCGTAGTAGATCCTCGAGAAGGCCTCCGCTGCACGCGGCCGGTCGCCGGAGGCCTTGTGTGCCTGGCCCAGCGCCAGCAGGAGGGCGTCGGGTGCGGCCGTGTTCATGCGGAGCAGCTCTTCGTAGAGCCTGGCAGCGGCCGTGTTGTCACCCTGCGCGGACGCGGCCTCGGCCTCGCGTCCGATGGCGGCCTCGAGGACGAAGCCCGGCGGGCGCAGGGCGTGCACCTTGGCGAACGCCGCCCTGGCGTCGGCGGGGCGAGACAGCTTCAGCGAGCAGAGGCCGCCGTAGTAGGCGGCGTAGGCGGCGAGCGGCGTGTCGGCCAGCGCTGGGGACGTGAAGAGCGGCAGCGCCTCGGCGTACCTGGCCGCGGTGAACAGGCGGACGGCGGCTGCGAAGCTGGCGGCCGGCTTGGGGACAGAAGCCGCGGCCGCCGGGTCGGGCATGAGCCAGATCGGCGAGGCGGCTGCGGGCAGGCGCGGGCGTGGCGTCGAGGTGAGCGCAGCGGAAACCGGAGCCGGAGCCTGCCGGCGGTCGACAGCCGTCGGCCCCGGGGCTTCGGCCCTGGGGTCCCGGCTGCCCGCCGACGCCGCCAGTCCCAATCCCGCTACCAGTAATGTGCCCGCGCACGCGCGCGGGAACCAGTTGTCCGCGACTCCCCTCACGTCTACCCCAGAAGGCCCGCGTCGCCGCCGGCGAGCGTGCGCACCACCTCTTCGTCGAAGCACTCGACCCGCTGCCTGACCGCGGCCGGGATCTTCTCTTCGTAGAGGCGTCGCGCCCGTTCGATTTCAGGCCCCAGCCGCGTGAGCAGGTCGCGTGCCGCACGTCCTTGTTCCACGGCCGGTTCGTTGTACAGCTTAATCTCCGAGATCAGCAGCCGCGCGTAGCGGCGCGCCGATTCCTCCTCGCGCTCCTGGTCGTCGACCGCCATCGCTTCGTCCGGGCGCCGCGGTGCCGCCGACCGGCCGTCTTCCTGCGCGCGACCTGTCAGCGCGGCCGCATGCGAAACGGTCAGGGCTTCCAGGCAGCGCCCGGCATGGCGGGCCAGGATCTCGGCCAGTTCCGGCCATGTGCTCGGAACGACCGGTAGCCGATCGCCTGCGTCATCAGCATACAGGATTGCGACGACCCGACCACCCACGGAAATGGGGACCGCCAGGCCGACACGGCCTGACGGGATCGCGAGGCGCGCGGCCAGGGGATCACCGTCCGAGCCGAGCGGCGCGTCGGAGGTGGAGACCGGAAGACCCAAGGCGATGGCCCGACCGAACACGGTGCCAGAATCCACCGGCACGTCGATGGCGGCGTCGGTGTCGGGCACGCCCCGCCACTCCCATCCGCGCAGTCGCGATCCGATCACCAGCAGGAGTGCGACCCGGCCAATCTCGCGCTCGGCCTGATCGGCAAGGATGCGGAGGACCGCCGTCAGCGAACGGGCTTCGTCGAGCTTCCTGAAGGCGGCCAGGGTGCGGTCGCTGCAGGCCAGTTCCTGTTGACGGTCCGCGACGTGGGTGAGCAGGAGGCTCTGTTCGGCGTCCTGTCGGGCCTGGCCGGCCTGCTGCCGCGCATCCTCGGCCATCTGCCGGGCCACGTCGGCCGCCTGCCTGGCTTCGGCCTCGTCGCGTCGGGACAGCTCGGCCGCGGATGCGTCTGCCCGAGCCTGGTCGGCGTCGGCGCGGGCCTGGTCGGCGGCGCGCTGGGCATCACCGGCCGCCCGCTGGGCGTCGCCGGCGGCGCGCCGCGCCTCTTCGGCCTCTCGCCGCGCCTGCTCCAGGTCCTGCTCAAGGGCTGCCGCCCGCGCCTCGGCGTCGCGCTTCGCCTGTTCGGCGTCGGCGAGCGTGATGTTGAGCGCGGAGGCTCCCGCCGACTCGGCGGCCGCGCGGGCGGCATCCTGACGCGCCGCATCGATCGCCGCCTCGTACTCGCTCGACAGCTCCGCCTGCCGGCGTGCGACCGCCTCGTCGCGCTCGCGTTCGAGCTGGGCCCTGAGGTCGGCGAGCATCGTGTCCCGCTCGTGATCGAGCTGGGTCCGAATGGCAGACACCTGCTCGTCGCGCCCGCGCTCGAACTCCGTGCGGAGGTCTTCCATCGCCGCCTCGCGGCCGTGGTCCATCTCGGCACGGAGGTCGGCGAGCGCCGCCTCGCGGCCGGTCTCGAGCTCGGCGCGGAGATTGGCGAGCGCCGTGTCGCGCCCGCGGTCCAGCTCCTCGCGAAGGCCGGTCAACGCGGCCTCGCGTTCGCCGGCGGACTGCTCGCGGAGGGAGGCCAGGGCCGCGTCGTGGTCGGCAGCGGACGCGTCGAGCGCCGATTGGACGGCCTTCTCACGGTCCTCGGACGCAACCGTCATCACATCGGCCAGCAGGCGGTGCAGCGCCTCCTCGATCGGGCCGCGGACTTCCTGAATAATCGTTTCCGACAGGCGTTGAATGCGTTCGTCGAGCGACATAGGCTGACTCGTTCCGGCATCGGAGAACACACAGAGACTCTATTCGGGCGTATCGGCCGTTCGTAGGCCGGACTTCAACCGAAATGAAACCTCCTGGCACGAATCGAGTCCCTGATGAAGCGGAGGGTGACTCGATGGACATCATGGTGACATTCCCTGGCGGCGCGCGCGTCGATGCTCAGGTTGGCCAGCACGTCGTGAGAACCGACCAGCCGGCTCGCGGGGGCGGCGAGGACTCGGCGCCGACTCCATTTTCTCTGTTCCTGGCATCAATTGCGACATGCGCCGGGATTACGTGCTCGGCTTCTGCAAGCAGCGCGGCCTGCCGACCGACGGCGTCACGCTCGTGCAGCGCATCGCCGTTGATCCTGGGACGGGAATGGTCGGCCAGGTCGGCATCGACATCCAGGTGCCCGTCGGGTTCCCGGAGAAGTATCACGAGGCGCTCATCCGCGCGGCCAGCCAGTGCGCGGTGAAGAAGCACCTCGAGCACCCGCCGACGTTCGATGTCCGGACCGTCGTCGCGGCGTAGCGCGCTTTGACACACCCGTCTGGTTCCCGCATACTGAAAGCAGCCGGCCGGTTCTCCCGGGCCGGGCCACGCGCGCCGCATGTGGGGGCGACTTGGCTTCGACGGGGGTATAGGGCCGTGGGATGCATGCCGAGCCCCATCGACTCGTAAATCCGGTGGAAACAACCATAACTGCGGATTCGCAGCTCGCTCTCGCTGCTTAAATAACAGCGACGTCCACCTCCAAGTTGCCTGCGCGCGGGGGCTGGATGTCAAACAGGCAGGCTGGCTGCTCGAGGCTGTTCCGGGCCTCGGGCGGCGAGACGACACCCGGGACTAGCGGCTGGCGGTTTCGCCTCTTCCCCAGGCCGGCCGCAACTCAACAGAAGAGGACACGCATGTAGAGTCCTGCGGTGACGTGCTCTCGGACGCGGGTTCGACTCCCGCCGCCTCCACCATTCGACTCGGCGCTTCGCGCCCTCGCTCATGGTGCCCTTCGCGAGGGCACCGAACAGCCGAGGCGAATGGTGTCCTAGCGAGCGACCGCAGGGAGCGAGTCGAAGGGCATTCCGGCACTGTCAGGTCGGCCTCCCGAGGCCCGCGGGTTCGCTCATGGCGGGCCTGCGGCCCGCCGCGTCAGGGAGAATGTCCTGAGCGAGGGAGCAGAGCGACCGAGTCGAAGGACCGCGCCGCTGGCTCACGGTGCCCTGCGGGCACCCAGTTCCCCCTTGCACCCCGTGGCCCGACGATGCCATCGTCGTCACCGTGGCGAACTACTACGTCTACATCCTCCGTTGCGCCGACGGCACGCTCTACACTGGCTCCACCACGGACTTCGAAGCGCGCGAGCGCACGCACAACGCAGGTCGGGGCGAAGTACACGGCTGCGCGTCGGCCGGTGCAGGTTGTCTTCCGCGAGGGTCATTCGTCGCGCTCAGCGGCGCAGAAGCGGAAGCACAGCTGAAGCGTTGGACGCGCGCCAAGAAGGAAGCGCTGATCGCCGGCGACCCGGCGTTCTTGAACGGCATCCTCGACAGGTCCGGACGGTTCGGGCACCCGTAGCCCCCCGTTCGCGCGTCGTCGAACGCGACGGTCATCAATCGAAGCGTGTCGCGGAAACTCCTGTAAAATCCTCCACGTGAGCACGCCGGCCGGCACAGGCATCAAGGATCCGCCTCGGACGCTCTGGGGCATTCTCGCGTCGATTGGGCCCGGGCTCATCCTCTCGGCCAACATCGTCGGCACCGGCGAGCTCATCGCGACGACGCGGCTCGGGTCGCAGGTGGGTTTCCTGCTCCTCTGGTTCATCCTCTTTGCGTGCGCCATCAAGGTCTTCGTGCAGGTCGAACTCGGCCGCTACACGATTTCGGAGGGTGTCGGCGGCCCTTCCAAATCCTCAATCGTCTGCCCGGTCCCAGGGTGATCGTCGGGGTGACAGTGTGGCTGTGGATCCTGATGTACGTCGGCACGCTCTTCCAGATGTCGGGCATGATTGGCGGCGTCGCGGAGTTGTTCGCCGGTTCCCAGGAGCGCTCGGCGACCGTGCCGTATGCACTGGCGGGCGCCGCGCTGTGCGCCGGGCTGCTCGTCGCGGGACGCTACGCGCTGGTTGAGAAGCTCTCGACCTTGATGGTCGTGGCCTTCTCCATCACGACCGTGCTGGCGGTTGGATTCCTTCAGGTGACCGCGTCGCGCGTCACGTTGGCGGACCTCGCAACCGGGTTCTCCTTCCAGCTGCCGGACAACGTGACGACGTCGTTCGCGGTGTTCGGGATGACGGGCGTGGGCGCGGCCGAGTTGATGTTCTATCCCGTCTGGTGCCTCGAGAAGGGCTACGCCCGTTTCGTCGGCCTGCGCGATGACTCCGCCGCCTGGGAAGCACGCGCCAGGGGGTGGATGCGCGTCATGCGCTGGGACGCGTGGTGCTCGATGGTGATCTACACCGTCGCGACGACCGGCTTCTACCTGCTGGGTGCTGCCATCCTGCACCGCCAGGGCGAGGTGGTCGCCGACGAGGGTACGATGCAGACGCTGTCCGCGATGTACACGGGCACGTTCGGCGCACCCGGCGCCTGGATCTTCTTCGTCGGCGCGTTCATGGTGCTGTACTCCACGTTCTTCGTGTCGACGGCGTCCAACGCGCGGTTGTTCGCGGACGTCGCCGGCCTGCTCGGCATCGTTCGCTACCGCTCGCCCGAGGCCCGCGCCCGGATCGTCAAAGCGGCGGTCATCGTGATTCCTGGCTACACGCTTGTCGCGTACTACATCATCAAGGCGCCGGTCACGCTGGTGATCATCGGCGGAACGGCGCAGGCGCTCATGCTGCCGTTCCTGGGGCTGGCCGCGGTCTGGTGCCGCCGGCGCATCGCGCCCTCGCTCGCGGCGGGCCCCGCGTGGACCGCATGCCTCCTCCTCTCGACGCTCGCCATGGCCGTGGTCGGCCTGTTCCAGGCCGGTCAGCAGACGGGTCTGTGGCGAGCGCTCGGCTGGCTCAACTGAAAGGACACCCAATGGCTCTGACGATCACTGGCCTCTCGGTTCGTGATATCCGGTTCCCGACCTCGCTCGGCGCGCACGGGTCCGACGCCGTGAACGTCGACCCTGACTACTCCGCCGCGTACGTCGTGCTGCAGACGTCCGGGCCGCTCGAGGGACACGGTCTCACGTTCACCTGCGGCCGCGGCACCGAAATCGTCGTGAAAGCCGTGGAGAGCCTGGCGCCGTTGGTCGTCGGCCAGACGCTCGAGGCCGTCACGGGGAACTTCGCCGCCTACTGGCGCAGCCTCGCGCAGGAAAGCCAGCTCCGATGGCTCGGCCCGCAGAAAGGCGTGATCCACCTCGCGCAGGGCGCGATCGTCAACGCCATCTGGGACCTGTGGGCCAAGGTCGAGAAGAAGCCCGTCTGGAAGCTGGCGTGCGATCTGACGCCGGAACGCTTCGTCTCGCTCATCGATTTCCAGTACATCACTGACGCGATGACGCCCGAGGAAGCGCTGGCGTTGCTGCAGAAGCACGAGCCTACCAAGCGCGCGCGCGAGCGGGAGATGCTGCGCGACGGCTTCCCGGCCTACACGACGTCGGCCGGCTGGCTCGGCTACTCGAACGCGAAGATCCGGCGGCTGTGCCGCGAAGGCGTTCAGGCCGGCTGGACGCATTTCAAACTGAAAGTGGGCGCGGACCTGAAGGATGACGTGCGCCGCCTGGCGCTGGTGCGGCGGGAGATTGGCTGGGAGCGTCATCTCATGATCGACGCGAACCAGGCGTGGGATGTCGGCCAGGCGATCCAGTGGATGCACGCGCTCGCGCCGTTCAAGCCCCTGTGGATCGAGGAGCCGACCAGTCCGGACGACGTGCTGGGGCACGCGACGATCGCGCGGGCGGTCGCGCCGATCGGTGTGGCGACGGGCGAGCACTGCCAGAACAAGGTGATGTTCAAGCAGCTCCTGCAGTCGAACGCCATTCGATTCTGCCAGATCGACTCCTGCCGGCTCGCGGGCCCGAACGAGGTGTTCGCGGTGATGCTGATGGCGAAGAAGTACGGCGTGCCGGTGTGTCCGCATGCCGGCGGCGTCGGCCTGTGCGAGTACGTCCAGCACCTGTCGCTGGTCGACTATCTTCGGATTGGCGCCTCGCTCGAGGGCCGCGTGCTCGAGTATGTCGATCACCTGCACGAGCACTTCGTGGATCCGGTGCGGATCCGTCGGGGCCGGTACCTGCCGCCACGGGCGCCGGGCTACTCCATCACGATGAAGCCGGCGTCACTCGAC
>CAWAMP010000005.1:0-127826 GCA_963783255.1 uncultured Acidobacteriota bacterium
TCGCCCCGGGCCTGCGCGGCCGGCCGCTGGTGATGGGCCACTACAGGCGAGGCTCGCGGACGGTGCTCCCCGTCGAGGAGTGCCCGGTCCATGCCGACGCCGGCAACCGGGCTCGCGTTCGAGATCCGGGACGCGCTCCAGCGCGCGCGGGATCCCCGGCGCCACTGCCGACGGTCAGCAGGGCGTGGCCCGCCATGTGGTCGTCCGGGCGTCGGCGCGCACGGGCGAGCTGGTCGGGACGCTGGTGGTGACCGAGAACGTCAAGGCGCTGCGCCGGGTGACGGCCGACGTCGAGGCGAGGCTCGCGGCGGCCGACTCGGCCGGGCGCCGGCCGCGGGTCGGCTTCCACCTGAACGTGCACGACCGTCCGGATCCATACCTGTTCGGCCGCGAGACGAGGCGGCTGTTCGGTCTTGGCGGCCTGCGTGAACAGGTGGCCGGCGTGTCCTACCTGGTCTCGCCCACGGCGTTCTTCCAGACCAACGTCAGCGCCGCCGAGGTCCTCGTCGGCGTCGTCCTCGACGCGCTCGCCGACGCCGGCCTGCGCCGCATTCTGGATCTCTACGCGGGCGTTGGCCTGTTCGCGCTCCCGCTGGCGAAGGCCGGGCGCATCGTGACGGCGATCGAGGAAAACCGCGAGGCGGTGACCAGCGCCGCCGACGCCCTCAGGCTGAACGGCATCGACCAGGGCGCCTGTCGCCTGATTGCGTCGCGCGTGGAGGACGCGATGATCCGTCCGGCCGCGTCTGGAACCGGGCCGCGGCTTCGAGGTGCGAAGGGACCGTCGGGCGACGGCTGGGACGCCGTGGTGCTCGACCCGCCCAGGCAGGGGTGCCCGCCGCGCGTCCTGGATTGGGTGTTTCGGGGCCTGCGCCCGGCCCGCATCGTCTACGTGTCGTGCGAACCGGAAGCGCTGGCCCGCGATCTGGCGCGGGTGGCAGGATCCGGCTACCATGTCGAGCGGGTGCAGCCCATCGACATGTTTCCGCACACGGTCCACATCGAGACGGTCGCTGTCCTGACGCGGCCGGCTGGCAGCTGACAGCTGGCAGCTGACAGCCCATCTCGTCATGTAACCTCGGCGGGTCGTCGATTCAGGGTATGGCAGCATGGCCACCGAACCGGTAACCGGCAAATCGGGCCTCACGCGGCAGGCAGCGGCATACGGCCTGGGCGTGATGACGCTGCTCAACTTCGTCAACTACATCGACCGGTACGTGCTGCCGGCCGTGGCGCCCCGCATCAAGGACGCGCTGTCGCTGACCGACACGGAGCTCGGGTTCCTCGGCAGCGCGTTCCTGTTCTCGTACTTCCTGACCTCGCCCATCTTCGGCTGGCTGGGCGACCGCTTCTCACGCACGAGGCTGATGGCGGTTGGCGTGGCGGTCTGGAGTCTGGCCACCGCCGGCGGCGGCCTGGCCCGCAACCTCGGGCAGATGATGTTCGCACGGGGGGCGGTCGGGGTCGGTGAGGCGTCGTACGCCGCCATCTCCCCGGCGCTCCTCTCCGACTACTATCCGCCGGAGCGGCGCGGGCGGGTGTTCGCCATCTTCTACCTGGCCATCCCGGTCGGAAGCGCTGTCGGGTACCTGCTGGGCGGGGCGATCGAGTCCCACTTCGGCTGGCGCGCCGCGTTCTTCGCCGTCGGGTTGCCCGGCCTCGTGCTCGCGCTGCTCGCCCTGACGGCGGCCGACCCGCCGCGCGGCATCAACGACGCGCCGACGGCCTCGCGCGAGCCGGCGGGCAGCTACGTGCACTCGCTGGGTCTGCTGGCGCGCAACCGGGACTACGTGATGGCCGTGGCGGGCTACGCCGCCTACACGTTCGCCGTCGGGGGGATGTCGTTCTGGGTGCCGGTGTACCTGAACCGCGAACGGGGCATGTCGCTCGAGCAGGCGAACTACGTCCTGGGAGCGGTGACCGTGGTCGCCGGCATCGGCGGGACGTTTCTCGGCGGCTACGTCGCGGACGCGCTGGCCCGCCGCATCCGGGGCGCGCACCTCTGGGTGTCCGGCGTCTCGATGGTGCTGGCCATCCCGTTTTCGTGGATCGCGTTCTCGACGAAGGACACCGCGACGTTCACCGCCGCGCTCCTGGTGGCCGAGTTCCTGGTGTTTCTCAGCACCGGGCCGATCAACGTCGTGCTCGTGAGCGTCGTTCCCGTCGCCATCCGCGCGACGGCGATGGCGGTCAGCATCTTCGTGATTCACCTGCTCGGCGACGCGGCGGCGCCGCTCGTCATCGGCGCCGTGTCCGACCGCGTCGGCCTCTCGAAGGCCGTCCTGATCATGCCGGTGGTCGTCGCGCTGTCGGCCCTCATCTGGCTGATTGCCGCGTGGAAGCCCGGGCGCTACGGCCGGGCCTGACCAGAGGGCTCCGCCCGAAAGTCGGCCCACGTGACCATGCGCCGCCGCCCCTCGTCGATCAGGCGCAGGCGCAGCGAGTGGAGACTCCGGCGGACCGTGAGCGGGGGAACGGCCTGGAACGCCGCGACGGCATCCTGGCAGCGCTGGAGACTGTAGAACGGAATCCGGGGCTGGACGTGGTGGATGTGGTGGAGCCCGATACTGCCGGTCAGCCACTGCAAGACGCGGGGCAGCCTGTAGTAGGAGCTTCCCTCGAGCGCCGCCTTCAACGGGTCCCACTCGGGGCGGCGCGCCCAGTAGACCTCTTCGAACTGGTGCTGAACGTAGAACAGCCAGACGCCGATCATGGCGGCCAGCAGCAGCGTGGGCACCTGGGTCACCAGAAAGATCGGCAGCCCGATCGTCAGGTGCGCGGCGACGAGCGTGACCGCAAGCCCCGCGTTGGTGAAGTGCACGCTGAACCGCTCTCGCCGGCTCTTCCCGGAAAAGGGCAACCGGTGGTCGACGAGGAACAGCAGGGCTGGGCTGATGCCGAACAGGACGAAGGGGTTGCGGAACGTCCGGTAGAAGAGGCGCTTCCGCGTGGCGCCGCCAGGTACTCGGCAACCGTCATCGTCCACACGTCGCCCGCGCCGCGACGATCCAGGTCGCCGACGCCGGCATGGTGCTCGGCGTGCGACCGCTGCCACTTCTCGAACGGCGTCAGCACCAGCAGTCCGGCTGCGTAACCCAGCACACGGTTCGCCCTGCGAGACGGCAGGAACGAACCGTGGCAGCAATCGTGGAAGATGATGAACACCCGCACGAGGAACCCGGAGGCCAGCACCCAGACGGGGACCGCGAGCCACAGTTGCCCGCGCCGGACGAGGAGGATCAAGGCCGCACTCAAGGCCAGATAGGGGAGGAACGTTGCGGCGGCCTCGAGGGCGGCCCGGCCGGTCCCGGGGCGGCTGAACCGCTCCGTCATCTGGTAGACATCGGGTCTCGGCGCCACTCCCCCAGTATAAGGGCGGGAGCCGGCCCGGGTGCCCAAAACTGAACAGCCTCCATCCCTACCCGCGCGCCGAGAGCGCCACGAACAACTCTCCGCCCTGCCGGCTCACCAGCAGAAGGGCCGGGCGTTCCGGGCTCGCCTTCATCGCGTCCTGGAACTGCGACAGGCTGCTCACGGGCCTGTTGTTCACTTCGACGATGACATCGCCGGAGCGAAGGCCGGCATCGGACGCCGCGCTGCCGGGCGCGACGTTGTCGACGACCAGCCCGCCTTTTGCTCGAACACCCATCTGGTTCGCCACATCCGGTGTCAACGGCGACACCGTCATGCCGAATCGCCCTCCGTTCCCGCCGCCGGCGCCCTCGTTCGCCGCGACGCGCTTGCCAGGCAGTTCCGCCAGCACGACCTGCCGTGCCTCCTCCCGGCCGTTGCGCACGATCGTGACTGTGGCCTTGCTACCGGGCTGGCTGCTCGCCACCCGGTTTCGCAGGGAATTGCTGTCGGACACCGGCTCGCCGTTGAACGTCAGGATGACGTCGCCGCGCTCGATGCCGGCCCTCTGCGCCGGGCTGTCCGCCTCCACCGCGCTGACGAGCGCGCCTTGCACGTCCTTCAGCCCGAGGCTCTTCGCGAGTTCGGAGTTGACGCCCTGCACGGTGACGCCCATCTTGGCCCTGCGCACCGTCCCGGTCTTGACGAGTTGCCGCATGACGTTGTCAGCCATGTCGGCCGGGACCGCGAACCCGATGCCGATGCTGCCGCCCGACGGCGACAGGATCTGGGAATTGATGCCGACCAGCTCGCCGCGCGTGTCCACGAGGGCGCCGCCGGAGTTCCCCTGGTTGATCGGCGCGTCGGTCTGGAGGAAGTCCTCGAAGCTCCCGTCGGACAGGCCCGTGGCCCGTCCCTTCGCGCTGATGATCCCCATCGTCACCGTCTGGCCGACGCCGAGCGGGTTACCGACGGCGAGCACCACGTCGCCGACGCGGATTCTTTCGGTGTCGCCGAGCGGCAGGCTGCGCAGGCCGTTCGCCTCGATCTTGAGCACGGCGAGATCGGACGGCTGATCCGCCCCGACCAACTTCGCGACGAACGTCCGGCGGTCGACCAGCTCGATGGAGATCTTGCTCGCGCCTTCCACGACGTGGGCGTTCGTCAGGATATAGCCGTCAGGGCTGACGATCACGCCGGAACCGAGGGCGTTCTCCTCGCGCGGCTGCGGCTGCATCCTGCGGGGATTCGATTCGAAGAACTGCCGGAAGAACGGGTCGTCGGCGAATGGCAGTGCGGTCTGCCGCACTACGCGCTCCGCGCGGATGGTCACGACGGCCGGCGCCACCTGTGCGACCACGTCGGCGTACGAGTCCTGGCGCCCCGGGGCCGCGGCTCGACCGGCCTGCGGGTCGGCCGCAACGGGCGCGGCGACTCCGGGCGGGTTTCCCGCGGCCGCCTGAACGGCCGAGCCAGTCAGATTCCATCCAATCGTAACCCCGGCGAGCAGGAGCATGCTCGCCAGCACGGCCAGCGGCATACGCCACTGGAGTCTCTGTCGTCGTTCGTTGTTGTCCATGTCTCAACCTTTGTGGAACGGCCTGGCGGCGAAGGTCGCCGACCCGGCCCTGGTTTGTGTCTCTATCAGGTAGGACGACGGAGAGGATTACAGGGGCGTTTCTGGAGGATTACATCGGTGTCATGAAGAAGAGACGGAATCCAGAAGCCAGAATCCAGGATTCGCAAGACAGGAGGCCGGGCACGTCGAACCGAGAGACGGTCGAGTGGCTGGACAAGTACCTGGGGCGGCCCAAATGGGCGAGCCGGGCCGACGGCGGGCGCTGAGCCGGGTCAACGAGCCGCCACGCCGGCACGCGGCGGCGGCTGCTCGGCCCGTTCCGCCGCCACGCCTGCCCACGTGACCATGCGCCGTCGGTCCGCGTCCACGAGGCGCAGAAGGAGGACGAAGAAGCTCCGGCGGATGTGAGCGCGGGCAGGTGCTGGAACGCCGGGATGGCATCCTGGCAGCTCTGGAGGTTGTAGAACGGAATCCGGGGCTGCACGTGATGGATGTGATGGAGGCCGATGCTGCCAGTCAGCCACTGCAGAACGCGCGGCAGTTTGTAGTAGGAGCTTCCCTCCAGCGCGGCTTTCACCGGCTCCCACGCCGGGCGACGCGCCCAGTAGACGTCTTCGAACTGGTGCTGAATGTAGAACAGCCAGATGCCGATCGCCCCGGCCAGCAGTTGCGTGGGCACCTGGGTCGCCAGGAAGATCGGCAGCCCGATCGTGAGGTGTGCCGGACGGGCGCGGCCACGATTCCCGGCGTTGGTGAAATGGACGCTGAAGCGTTCTCGCCGGCTCTTCCCGGACCACGGCCACCGGTTGTCGACGAGGAACAGCAGGGCGGGGCCGATGCCGAGCAGGACGAAGGGGTTGCGGAACGTCCGGTAGAAGAGCCGCTTCCAGAGCGGCGCTTCCTGGTATTCGGCCACCGTCAGCGTCCACACGTCGCCCGCGCCTCGGCGATCCAGGTCGCCGACGCCCGCATCTGCGTGTTCAATACTGAACAGCCGAGGGCCGGCGAGCCGGGTAGCCTCGAGAATCCGGGGCAGTGTTAAACTTCCTCTGAGGTTCCGGATGTCCGCTGTTTGCGGCGCCTGCCGGCGTCTGGTCGTGATTCTCGTGCGGCCGTCGTTACGCGCGCATCGCTTCGCACGCAGCGGAAGTTCGTCCTCGAGGGCAGCGGCACCATCGACGCGGGCCGGGGGTGCCCGTTCAACTGCCCGTTCTGCACGATCGTCAACGTGCAGGGGCGCAGAATGCGCTGCAGGAGCGCCGAGCAGATCCTCCGACAGATTCGGGAGAACTACTCGATCGACGGCCGCCGCAAGGGCGTCGGCCACTACTTCTTCACCGACGACAACTTCGTTCGCAACCCAGAGAGGGAGGCGATCTTCGACGGGTTGATCGCCTTGCGCGAGCGCGAGGGGATGGCGATCGGCTTCATGATGCAGGTCGACGTCCTCGCCCCCCGCGTTCCGGGGTTCGTCGAGAAGGCCGCCCGCGCCGGCTGCGTGCAGGCGTTCATCGGCATGGAGACGCTGCGCGACGACAATCTGGAGGCGGGCGGGAAGCGGCAGAACAAGGCCGCGGACTACCGGGAGATGATCGCCGCGTGGCATGAGGTCGGAGTGGTGTGCCACGTCGGCTACATCATCGGGTTCCCGCACGACACCTACGAGCGCGTGATGGAGGACGTCCGCGCGCTGCGGAACGACCTGCTCGTGGACCAGGCGTCGTTTTTCATCCTCACACCGCTGCCTGGGTCGGCGGACCACGCCGCGGCGCGCGAATCCGGCGTGGCGATGGAAACCGACTACAACCAGTTCGACGCCTTCCACGTCACGACCGCGCACCCGAAGATGACGCGAGAGGAGTGGCTCCGGGCGTACCGCGACGCGTGGGAGGTGTTCTACGGGTTCGAGCCGATGCGGCAGTCGCTGCTCCGGCAGAATCCCCACACCTACTGGGCCGTCCTGAAGAACCTGATCTGGTACCGCGCCGCCATGAGCGAGCACGCGCACCCGATGGTCACCGGCTTCTTCCGCTTGAAGGACCGGACCTCGAGGCGGCCCGGGTTTCGGATCGAGAGGCGGCTGACCTTCCTCCGGCGGCGGGTGCGTGAGGTGGCCTGCAGGCTCGAGGCCAATCGGCAGCTGCGCGAGGACCTGGGAACGGACGTGGACCGAGGTCCGGCACCTGGAACTCCGGCGGGTCAACCCGATCCGGCTCGCCTCTCATCTCGTACGTGACACCCGCCAGGCCCTCGTGTTCCTGGTGGCGATGTGGTCCGAGCGGGTACCTGACGCCTCACCCGCGGCGAGTGTCGCGCTGCGCGATTGGTGGCGGTCGGCTCAACATGTGGTAGACTATCAGCGTCAGGTTGGATAGCGCATTTCCCGCGCTGCCGCGGCAGATCGAAACGAGCCTCGATATCTCGCTTCCCCGCACACGGCAACTTCAGGAAGGGCCTTTCTCCATCCCGCTCGGAGTTCAATTCTGAATCCCGATCGATCACCAGCGATGAACGGACGTTGACGGTCCGCCATCATTTCTTCCCGCGAGAAGCGGGCAGGAGACTCAGGCCAATGGGTAGAAAACTTTACGTCGGCAACCTTCCGTACGAAGTCGGCGAATCCGACCTCCAGACGCTGTTCGCGGCCGCCGGGACCGTCGAGACCGTCAACGTCATGCGCGACATGGCCACCGGCCGCGCGCGTGGCTTCGCGTTCGTCGAGATGAGCAACGACGACGAGGCGCAGAAGGCAATCAGCCAGTTCAACGAGCACTCGATGGGCGGACGCAACCTCACCGTGAACGAGGCGCGTCCGAAGCCCGAGCGCTCGGGCGGCTTCGGCGGCGGCGGCGGCAGCCGGCGCCGGTCCGAACCGCGCTGGTAGCATTCGAGACAGATCGCTCTCTGAACCGGGGAGGCGTGTTCCGTCGGGCCGCATGTGCCCGAACCGAGCACGCCTCCCCGTTCGTGTTTCTGGCAGACGGCTCGCTGCCGTGCGGCGCGCCCGGCCGCCCTATCCGGCGGCGGGGAAGTAGACCGTGAACCGGGCGCCCTGCCCGGCCGACGAGACCACGTCGGCGCGCCCTTTGTGGGCTTCCACGATGGCGCGGACGAGGCTGAGGCCCAGCCCGAGGCCCCGTTCGGAGCGGCTTCGGTCGCCCCGGAAGAGGCGATCCCAGATGCGGGGAAGGTCGTCGGCCGAGATTCCCGGTCCGTCGTCTTCCACCTCGATCGCCACGTCCGGGCCTGCGGCCCTGGCACGCATCGTCACGTGCCCTCCGCCGGGGGTGTACTTCACCGCGTTGTCGAGCAGGTTGGCCACCACCTGCCGGAGACGGTGGCGGTCGGCGAGCACCGCCAGGCGTTCTGGGGCATCGACGTCCAGGGCGACGCCCTTCTCTTCGGCGACGTCCGCGTAGAGTTCGCCGACGTCACGCAGGACCTCGCTGGCGTCCACGGGTGCGATCGACAGACGCATCACGCCTGTCTCGGCTTCGGAGATGTCCATGAGCGTGTTGAGCATCTCCGACACGCGCTCGGATTCCTCCAGGCAATCGGCCAGCGCCTCGCGATACCGCTCGGGCTCGTCCGTCCGACTCTCGAGCGCGCGCTCCGCGATCCCTCTCAGGCGGGTCATCGGCGTGCGGAGATCGTGCGCCACGTTGTCGAGCGAACCCCGCATCCCCGCGATCAGCGCCGTGATCCGGTCGAGCATCGTGTTGAACAGCGCGCCCAGCTGGTCGAGAGGGTCGCGCGAGCCCCGGACCGGCACCCGGGCCTCGAACCGCCCGGTCTGCAGGATGGTCTCCACGACGCCCGCCAGCTGCCGCAGCGGATGCATCGTGGACCGCGTGAGCAGCGCCCCGCCGGCCACCGCGACGAGGATGACGATGGCCATGGCGACACCGAGAATCGTCCGGAAGCGCGCGAGCAGCTCGTTTCGGGTGTCGTTGCTCTTGCCGACCTGCACGAGCGTCCCGTCGGGCAGGAAGGCCGAGGCCACCTCGAGCACCTCGGACGTGTTGCGCCTGGGAACGAAGGCCCAGAGTTCGGCGCCCTGGCGTTCGGGGTGCTCGAACACCGACGCGTCGTACTCCGACCACTCGCCGGGCAGGTTGTAGAACACCACCTCCTGGCCGCCGCTCGACACCCGCACGAACAGCGGTTCCCGCCGTCCGGCCGCCTGGTCGTTCCTGATGGCGCGGTCGAGCGCGGGGATGCCCCCCTGCTGGTACTGCCCGGCGTAGGCGACCAGCGTCGTTCGGATGAGATCGTGGTCGCGTTCGATGAGCGAGGAGGTCAGGAGCAGGTAGGTCAGGAACACGATGGCGAGCGAACTGCCGACAAACAGCAGCGCGTACCAGGTTGCCAGCCGAACGCCGAGCGTGTAGGCCGGGCTCTCACGCCACCTGAAGGACATACCCGACTCCCCGGACGGTCTGGATCCGCTTCACGTCGAAGTCGCGGTCCACCTTCTCCCGCAGCCGGAACACCAGCACGTCCACCACGTTCGTGCGCGGGTCGAAGTTGTAGTCGAACACGTGCTCCATGATCATGGTCTTCGAGACGACGCGTCCCGCGTTGCGCAACAGGTACTCGAGCAGCGCGAATTCGCGCGGCCGGAGGTCGAGCACACGTCCGCCGCGTTCGACCTTGCGGGTGGCGAGATCCATGGTGATGTCCGCGGCGACCAGACGCGTCGGCTCGGTCACGCCCTGCGAACGCCGGATGAGCGCCTGGATGCGGGCGAGCAGTTCCGAGAACGCGAACGGCTTGGTCAGGTAGTCGTCGCCGCCGGCCTGGAGACCCTTGACGCGGTCGTCCACCGACCGCTTCGCGCTGAGGATCAGGACGGGCACCGCGATGTGCCGCCTCCGGAGCTCCTCGAGGACCGAGAGGCCGTCGCGGCCGGGCAACATGAGGTCGAGCACGGCAGCGTCGTACGGTTCGGTCATCGCCAGGTGCAGCCCCCGCGAGCCGTCCGCGGCGGCGTCCACCGCGTAGCCCGCCTCCTGCAGCCCCTTCACCAGGAACGACGCGATCGTCGGATCGTCTTCGACGACGAGCAGGCGCATGAGGAGATGATAGCCGGTTCTGCCAGGTGACGGAGTTCGGCCGGTTCGTGAGGCGGCAGTCGTGGCCCGGTTCGTCGCTCCGGGCTCCGCTCGGCGGACCTCACAAGTCGCCCTTTGCGCCGACCCGGTCCGCGCCTGCCTCTCGAGTGCCGGCCCGACACCGTCCGCTGCCAGCTGACAGCTACCACTTACTCCCCGAGCGGGTATCATTCCGACATGCCCCTCGAACGCGTCGCGAGTCTGGACGATCCCAGGCTGGCCGACTACAGGCACGTGCCGGACCCGGAGCTGCTCCGCCGCGGTGAGGTGTTCGTCGCCGAGGGGCGCCTCGTCGTGCGAACGCTGCTCGCCTCGTCGCCGCTTCGGACCCGATCCGTACTGCTGACCGGGAACGCCTTTCGCGCGTTGGCCGACGTCGTCGAGCCCCGCCTCGCGGACACTGCCGTATTCCTGGTCGACGAGGGCGTCATCGAGGCGCTCACCGGCCTCAACATCAACCGCGGCTGCCTGGCGATCGGCGAGCGCCCGGCGCGGGCCACGGCTGCGCACCTGCTGGCCCGGCTCCCGGCCGCGCGACACCTTGTCGTGCTGGAGCAGGTCGCAAACGCCGACAACATGGGGGGCATCCTCCGCAACGTCGCGGCGTTCGGCGCCGACGCGGTGGTGGTCGGGCCCGGCTGCTGCGACCCGCTCTACCGAAAGGCGATCCGCGTGTCGATGGGGGCGGCCCTGCGCGTCCCGTTCTGCCATGCGGACGATTGGGCCGCGGGCCTCCTGGCGATCCGCGCCGCGGGGTTCACGATCGCGGCCCTGGTGACCGACGAAGGCGCGGACGACATCGCCTGCTGCGGCGCCACGCTCTCGGCGGATGCCAGGCTCGCCCTCATGGCGGGATCCGAGGGCGACGGCCTGACCCCGGAGGCGTTGGCGCACGCCGACGTCAGGCTCCGAATCCCGATGGCGCCGGGCGTCGATTCGCTCAACGTGGCGACGGCGACGGGGATCGCCCTGCACAGGATCTTCTCAGCCTGCGGTATCATGGCAGGACGAATCTGAACACGTCTTTCACACGGAGGGGGCCATGCTGATCAGCAAGAAACTGAATGCGGCGTTCAACGAGGAGATCGGTCTCGAGCTGTTTGCGTCGAACCAGTACCTGAACATGGCGGCCTACCTCGAGAGCCAGACGCTGAAGAAGCTCGCCGCGATGTTCGTCAAGCAGGCCGACGAAGAGCGCGGCCACGCGCTCAAGTTCGTCAAGTACCTCAACGACGTCGGCGGCACGGTCGTGATTCCGGCCGTCCCCGCCCCTCAGGCGAAGTTCAAGTCGGTTGAGGAGGTCGTCCAGAAATCGCTCGACTGGGAGACCGAGGTCACCGACCGCGTGAACGCGCTGATGACGATGGCGATCGCCGAGAAGGACTACGCGGCGCAGGACTTCCTGCGGTGGTTCGTGACCGAGCAGGTCGAGGAGATGTCCACGATGGACAACCTGCTGAAGGTGGTCCGGGCCGCAGGCGAGCGGTCGCTCATCATGATCGAAGCCTACCTGTCCCACCAGGGGTAGGAAGATCGTTCCCCTGCAGCAAGGCCCTCGTCGCGGGATGCGAGGGCCTTGCCAGCACCTCGCCCGGCGGGCCATCCTCGACCACGCTGCCGTCCGCGAGCACGACGACGCGGGTGGCCAGGCTGAGGGCGAACGCCACGTCGTGCGTCGCCACGAGCAGCGTGCGGCCGGCGGAGGCGAGTGAGACGAGCGTGGCCGCCAGCTCCCCGCGTCGCGCCGGGTCGAGCGACGCCGTGGGCTCATCCATCAGCAGCAGCGGCGGGTCGGTCGCCAGCGCACGGGCGATGGCAACCCGCTGGGCCTCTCCGCCCGACAGCTCCGACGGCCGGGCGCCGCTCCGGGCCCCGACCCCGAGCGATTCCAGCCACGACGTCGACCGCGCATCCGCTTCCCGCCTCGCCATCCGGTGAACGTGCACCTGGGCCAACGACACGTTTTCGATCACGCTGAGGTGGGCGAACAGGTGATGGAACTGGAACACCATCCCCACGCGCCGGCGAAGCTCGCGCAACTGGGACTCCCGCGGCACCGGCCCGGCCTTCAGCGCGAACCCGTCCACGACGATCGTTCCGGCCTGGAACGGATCGAGTGCGCCCACCGCCCGCAGCACCGTCGTCTTGCCCCCGCCCGAGAGCCCCATCAGCGCCACGCGTTCGCCCCGGCGCACCTCCAGGTCGACGTCGCGGAGCACGGCCTGGCTGCCGCGCGAGAGCCTGAGGTCGACGATGGAGAGCACGGTGTCGCTCATGACTGCGGGACCTGCCAGGACTTCTCCAGGCGTCGGGCCAGGCGCGACAGCGGGAGCGACATCGCCAGGTAGAGCGCCGCGCACAGCGCGCCCGGCAGAACCCAGCTGCCGACGTTGGCGGCGAAGATCTGCGTCTGCTTGGTCAACTCGATGACGGTGATGACCGAGACCAGCGAGGAGTCCTTCAGCAGCGCCACGAAATCGTTGGTCATCGGAGCCAGCGCCAGCCGGAACGCCTGCGGGCCCCTGATGAGGCGCAGGACCTGCGACTCGGTGAACCCGAGGGTGCGTGCCGCTTCGAGCTGGCCGACGGGCACCGCGAGAAGGGCGCCACGGTAGATTTCGCTCTCGTAGGCCGCGTAGTTCAGGCCGAGGCCGATCCAGGCCGCCACGAACGCGGGCAGCCGGATGACCGACGACAAGCCGTAGTAGATGACGAAGAGCTGCAGCAGCACCGGCGTGCCGCGCGTGACTTCGACGTAGGCGGTCAGCAGCCACCGGAGCCATCGGCTGCCGTAGAGCCGCCCGCTCGCGACGAGGACGCCGACAAGCACCGCGAGGGCCATCGAGAGGCACGAGAGCACGACGCTGATGACCGCCGCCCTGAGCACGGCGGGCAGATAGCGGAGCGTGGCCGCCCACTGTCTCGAAAGCCCGTCCCCCTGGCCGGGCCCGGCGCCGCTGTCCGAGCGACCGAGCGTAGCGGCGTTCCTGAGGAATGCCGCCTGGCGGTCATCCCAGATCTCCCACCTGCGGTAGATCCGCTCCAGCCGTCCGTCCCGCATGGCGGCCCGCAGGATGTCGTTCACGCGGTCGCGCAGGGCCTCCTGGCCGGGCGCCAGCACCACGACGTACTGGCCCACCGCGACAGCCGACGGCTCGGTGAACAGCCCGGCCGTCCGGCGTTCGGCGCGCGCGGCGATGATGTTGTCCAGCAGCACCGCGTCGAGCCGGCCGTCCGCCAGGTCGGTGTACGGGTGCACATCGTCGTCGTAGGACACGGCGACGACGCCGTGCGCGCGCGCGGCATCGAGCAGGAGCTCGTATGCCTGGGTTCCGCCGAGCGTGCCGACGCGGCGGCCGCCGAGGTCTGCAAGCGAGCGGTACTTCCCGGCGTCGCCGCGCCGGACGGTGAGCACCTCGCCGAACTCGAAGTACGGAATCGTCACGACGAGCTGCGTGCGCCGGGCCGGCGTGTCCTCGACACCGCTCATGCCGATCTCGAAGTCGCCGCGACGGACCGACGCATCGATCGAGGCCCACGCCACCTGGACGAACTCAGGCGTTCGGCCAAGCCCCTCGGCGATGATCGCGGCCACCTCGACGTCGAATCCGCGCAGGATGGCAGGGTTCGTCGGGTCCGCCTCCACGAACGGCGCGCCGCCCTCCGAATCCCCGCCCCAGCGGAGAACTGGGCGGGCGGCGGCAGGCTGCGATCCGGCCGGCTGGCCCGCGGCGGCCGGCACCGGCGACGCCGACGCGCAGAGCGCGAAGAGATGCGCCGAGAGCAGCAGGACCAGCAGGCGTGTGGAGAGCGGGGGAAAGCCCCCGCGGTGTCGGGTCATGGGACGTGGGTGCGAGCGCCCATCATACGCTACACTTGCCCGAATGGATCTGCGGGCCCTGCTTTTTCCAGACCCCCGGCGGCGCCTCCCGCACGCGCGCGCGTGGAATGTCGGCGCGAGGACCGTCCACCTCGGGGCCACGGGCGTGCTCGTCGGCGGGCATTTCTTCGGCGTCGCGGCAGACCCTCTGCTGCCGTGGCTGTACGCGGCGATGGCGAGCGGGGCGGTGATGTTCGCCGTCGAGCTGTACTCGTCGTTCGACTGGCTGACGGAACTCGGCGGGCTGGCGGTCGTGCTGAAGCTCGCGCTGCTGGCGGTCGTTCCCTTCGCCTGGTCGGCGCGCGTGCCCCTGCTGTTCGTCGTCGTGGCCGTGGCGGGCGTCGGCTCCCACATGCCTGGCAAGTACCGGCACTACTCGCTCCGGCACCGGCGTGTGATGAAGGACACGAGGTAGGGCAGGGCTGCGCGGCGAAGGGGCTCCCGGTGTGGCGGTGCGGCGACGAAGAAGGCCGTGAGAACTGACGATGCCGAACCGACGATTCTGGCTGGGAGCCGCGCTCGTGTGCGTCATCATCGCCGCCGGCGTCGTGGGGTGGCGGGAGGCGCATCCGCCGCAGCCGGGCCCGCTGCCGGTCGTGCCGTGCCGCGTCGTCATCGCGGACCCGGCCGGCGGCCTGGCTGAGGTGAGCCTCGACTTCGACGAAGCGGCCCTGCGCCACCGCCGGCATCTGATCCTGGCGTTCGCCGACGTTCGTGGTTCGTCACGCATGCTGCGCGCCTTCCACGTCCGTGTCGACGGGCGCGAGGTTGCGACCCGCACCGAGGATGTTCGGGGAGCGCTCATCTACTTCGTGCCGATAGAGAGCGGCGCGACGAACCTGTCCATCACGTACACGATCGACCCCACGTATTCGCCTCCTGGCAGCGATCCGGCCGAACCTGCCGACGCGAGGAGCCGGATCACAGCCGAACTCGCCATCGTGCGCTCGTCGAGCCTTCTCCCGCGGTTCGACCTGGCGGGCGCCCGTCTCGGCCTCGAGTTCGACCTGCCGCGAGGGTGGATTGCGGTGACGCCGTGGCCGTCGGTCGACGGCCGGGTGATCGTGCCGGCCGACATCGAGGCGCCGGTCGAATACCTGCCGATCGGCCCGTTCGAAACGCGGGATATCGCAATCGGGTCGGCCGTCATCCACATCGTCACGCCGGCGCTCGTTCGGACGGGCGCGTTCCCGGTCGAGGCCATCGTCAACCGCGAACTCGAGCTGGTCGCCGCGCCGCTCAAGCGCAGCGGGCCCTTCGTGGCCACGGTCGTCCCGGACGCGTTCATGCACGGCGGCGCCGCCGGCGATCACACCATCGTGCAGTCGTCGGCGCCCCAGGTGCTCGCGCACGAGGTGTTCCACTGGTGGAACGACGCGGCGCTGACCTCCGCCGACGCCATGTGGTTTCGGGAAGGGCTGACCGAGTACTACGGCATCCGCGTGGCGCGCGAGGCGGGGGCGTGGACGCCCGACGCCGAGAGCGCCTGTCTGGCCGACCTCGCCGGCGAGGTGCAGCTGCTCGAGGAGCGCGGGCCGCGGAGCCTGAGGGACGCGTCTCTCGACCCGCGTGACAGCCGCCTGGTCTACGCCAAGGGCGCGCTGTTCTGGCTGCTCGTCGACAGGCGCCTCCGCGCCTCGGGGCGTTTCCTCGAGGACGCCGTGCGCCGCGTCGTCACCAGCCCGCGCGAAGGGCTGACCACCCAGGAGCTGACGACGCTGTTCTCGAGCGTCTACGACCGCCTGGTGGACGACGAGTTCAATCGATTCGTCATCGGCGCCAGCCGACTGCCCGACCTCGGCCTTGGCCCGGCTACGGGCCGCAGCGGTTGCGCACGGGAACTGACGCCGAAGGGTCGGCGCTGACGCTGAAGGGGCGGCACCAATCGTTCGGTGCGACAATGACGCGTGCGGGATGGAGCCATCGTGAACGAGACCCACGTCGGGAAGATCGCCGCCGAGCTGAGAGTGTCGCCGCGGCAGGTGGCCTCCGCCGCGACCCTGCTCTCCGAGGGCGCCACGGTGCCCTTCATCGCCCGGTACCGCAAGGAAGCCACCGGGAGCCTGGACGAGGTGGCGGTCGCCGGAATCCGCGACAGGCTGGCGCTGCTCGCCGACCTCGACGACCGGCGTGCCGCGATCGTCCGTTCGCTCGAGGAACGGGGTCTCCTCACCGACGATTTGTCGGCCGCCGTGGCCGGTGCCGAGACGATGACGGCACTCGAGGACTTGTACGCGCCGTACCGCCCGAAGCGGCGCACGCGCGCCACGATCGCGAGGGAAGCGGGTCTCGAGCCGCTGTCTGATCTGATCTTCGCCAACCAGGCGACCGTCAGACCGCTGAACGAAGCGGCGGGGTTCGTCAGCGCCGAGCGGAACGTGCCGGACGCCGAGACCGCGCTCGCCGGCGCTCGCGACATCCTCGCCGAGCGCTTCAGTGACGACGCCGCGGCGCGGGCTTCGCTCCGGCAGCTCTTCCGGGCGCAGGGCGCGGTGATGTCCACCGTCGTTCCAGGCAAGGAAGGCGAAGGCGCGAAGTTCAAGGACTACTTCGACTGGACCGAGCCGATCTCGAGCATCCCGAGCCACCGCCTGCTCGCGATCCGCCGGGGCGAGGCCGAGGGGTTCCTGCGCGTGCGCGTGGCGCCGCCCGAGGAAGGCGCCCTTCGGATCCTCGAGCGCCTGTTCCTGGCAGCGCCCGGTACGCCAGGCGGCGAGCAGGTGCGCCTCGCGGCCCACGACAGCTACAAGCGCCTCCTCGGGCCAGCCATCGAGAGCGAGATCCGTGTCGAGTCGAAGAAGACGGCCGACACCGAGGCGATTCGCGTCTTCGCCGACAACCTGCGCCAGCTGCTCCTCGCGCCGCCGCTCGGGCAGCGGAGCGTCCTGGCCATCGACCCGGGGTTCCGAACGGGCTGCAAGGTCGCGTGCCTCGATCCGCAGGGGCAGCTCCAGCACCACGACGTGATCTACCCGACGGCTGCCTCTCCCGCGCAGGTCAAGGCCGCGGGCGACACGATCCTCGCGCTCGCGCACCGCTTCAAGGTGGAAGCCATCGCGATTGGCAACGGAACCGCGGGCCGTGAGACCGAGCAGTTCGTGCGCAGCCTCGGCCTCCCGCACTCCATCATCATCGCGTCGGTCAACGAGAGCGGGGCATCCATCTACTCGGCGAGCGACGTCGCGCGCGAGGAGTTCCCGGACCACGACGTCACCGTGCGCGGCGCGGTCAGCATCGGCCGGAGGCTGGCGGACCCGCTGTCCGAGCTCGTCAAGCTCGACCCGAAGTCGATCGGCGTCGGCCAGTACCAGCACGACGTTGACCAGGCGGCGCTCAAGCAGGGCCTGGACGATGTCGTGGTGTCGTGCGTGAACGGGGTCGGCGTGGAGTTGAACACGGCCAGCAAGCAGCTGCTCGGCTACGTGTCGGGACTCGGGCCGACGCTCGCGGGGCGAATCGTCGCACACCGGAACGCGCAGGGGCCGTACCGATCGCGGCAGGACCTGCTGCGCGTGCCGCGGCTCGGCCCCAAGGCGTTCGAGCAGTGCGCGGGGTTCCTGCGCATCCGTGGCGGCGACCATCCGCTCGACGCGAGCGCGGTGCACCCGGAGAGCTACCCAATCGTCGACCGCATGGCGCGCGATCTGGGCTGCCAGGTCGGCGATCTGCTCGGGGATGCGTCGTTGCGGGCGCGGATCGTGCCGGAGAAATACGTGGGAGACACCGTGGGGCTGCCCACGCTTACCGACATCCTGGCCGAACTCGCGAAGCCAGGACGGGACCCGCGCCAGGCGTTCGAGGCGTTCAGCTTCAAGGACGGCGTCGGGAAGATCGAGGACCTTCAGCCGGGGATGAAGCTGCCGGGCATCGTCACGAACGTGACGGCATTCGGCGCGTTCGTGGACATCGGCGTCCACCAGGACGGACTGGTGCACGTCAGCCAGCTCGCGGACCGCTTCGTGAAGAACCCGGCGGAGGTCGTGAAGGTCCAGCAGGCGGTGACGGTCACGGTGCTGGAGGTCGATATCCCGCGCCGACGCATCGCGCTGTCGATGAAGACCGGCGCCAAGTCCGACGGTGTGGCGCGGCGGCCCGACGGTGTGGCGCGGCGGCCCGACGGTGTGGCGCGGGGCTTTCGGAGTCCCGCCGAAGCCCGCAAGGGCGAAGGCGGAAGCCCCGCGAAGAATCAGCCCACCCCATTCTCCAACGCCTTTGCTGATGCGTTCAGCAAGAGGACTCGACACTGAGCCGGCCGTGAGACGCCAGTCGTGGCCCGGTTCGTCGCTCCGGGCTCCGGTTCGGCAGACCTCACAGTCGCCCTTTGCGCCGACCCGGTCCGCGCCTGTCTCTCTCGTGCCGGCCGCCGCAGCGCGACACCGTCGCAAGCCGCCGGTCGAGCGGACTATGATTTGAAGAACCTGTTGTCGTTCAGGGATCGCGCGTGTTCGTCCCTCAGCAGCGAACGGGCGTTGCCCCTCGAATACACACTGTTCTGATCGGAGTCATGAACATCGTTCATGAAGCGGTCATTCGAACAGTGGATCATCTCGTGTAACAGAGTCCCGTTGTCCGGGTGGCTCAGATCCTTGTTGATCAACACGAAGTTCCTGAAACCTTCAATCCCCGTCCGCTCGCCCTGGGAAGTCGCGGTGGACGTCGTATTCCTGAGGTGACAGAAGATCACGCGAAGAAACCCGCCGGCGTCGGGGCTTGCTCTTTCTGCGGCCCGGCGCACGCCCCGAACATCGATGTCGTCCCGCTCGCCGACCGTGAACGGGTAGGAGAAGCTCGGAAGAAACGTGGTCCCCACCCGAAGGCCGAAAGGCCTGAGCAGCGTCGTCGCCTTCTCGACGAGCAGGGCCGTTCGGAGAGAATTGGCAGGAACGGTCTCTCCCACGAAGAGGGCCTCCTGGATGGCGACGTTGAGCCGCGCCGGAGGGAACTCCAACTGCAATGTATCGCCAACGCTCGACCTGCTTCCGAGCGCCCGGGCCAATCCGCCGCCGCCGAGGTCAGTCGTGCACCCGCGCAGGGGAGGTCTTTGTTCGGCCCGAGCCATTTCGCCGTCGAGCGCAGCCATTGTCATTCGTCCCACGATATTGTCCGCGGAGCTCTGGTAGCTTCGGTTGATGATTTGCCGCCGCTGCTTGTACGCAAGGACCGCATGGGCGGTCGACTGGCCGTAGACCGTCTCGGACACCTCACCTCCGGCGATACTCGCGCCGTCGAGCACGGAGACCGCGCGCTGGATCTTCTCGACGTGCGGCCCTCGCGTTCCGATGACCAGATGGGCGCTGTCGTTGACGAGACATGCGTCAAGGGCTCTGTCGCCCTGGAACAACCGCGAAATCAGAGGCATGGAATCTCCTTTGATCCTCGATGGTGGACAGGTTTTGGGTTTTGCCCCCCGTCCTTCCATGTTGCGCTGATTGGCCGAATGTCGGTAGGAGAATCGCCTGTGCGCTCTGAGGAACCGGGAGCGCGAGCCACCGCACCGCGGATTGCCTCGGCGACCGGTCTCTCGGCTTGCCGGTGCCCCGGGGAGACGCCGCCGGACGCCAGCGGGGGCGGCCAGATCGGCGCAGCCGTGATACACTATAAGCGGGTGAACGATTACCCAATTGCGAGGCAGCCGCCATTCGATGTCGAGGCGCGGTCGCTGGTGGCTGTTCGCACTCACTCCGTCGGGTGGCCGTTGACGACCCCCCGGCGACTCGACCACGCGCTCTGCAACAAGGACACGAGATGGCATCGACACTGAACGGCACGATCAAGCGGCTCGTAGGCGACAAGGGCTTCGGGTTCATCCTCGCCGATGATGGCCAGGAGTACTTCTTCCACCAGTCGGCATTCGCACAGGGGTCGTTCTCGACCCTGCGCGAGGGCCAGGCGGTGACGTTTACGAAGGGTCAGGGGCCCAAGGGGCCGCGGGCAGAGGGCGTGAAGCTGGTCTAGCCTGAGACGTGCTGCTCGGGAGGCGCGGCCGTGGCCGCGCCTCTCCCTCCCAATCGCTCCTCCCCCCCGCACACCGAACGCAAGCCCCCGCAGCACTGGAGTCATTCCCGGAGCGGTCTTCCGGCTGTACCCTGTGACCAGATGACCGGCCAGGGTTCTCCTGTAATCGTGGACCTGGACGCGACGCTCGACGACGTGGCGCCGAGGGTGCTCCGGTACCTGACGGCGCGTCTGGGCGACGTCAGCCTGGCCGAGGAGATCGCCCAGGAGAGTCTCGCCGCCCTGGTTCGCTGCTGGCGGAACGGGGCGCCGCCCGAATCGGCGGACGCGTTCGTCTTCGCCGTCGCCAGGCGGCGGCTCGGGCGGGCGGTCTGGCGGCGGCGCCTGTTCGTCCCGATCGAGCTGGCGCTCGGTTCGCGGGACGCCAGCCCATCTCCCGAGGCGCGCGCGATCGCCCGCGTCGAGGAGGGGCGCGTGCGTTCGGCCCTGGCGAAGCTCGCCCGCCGGGACCGCGAGGCGATTCTCCTCGTGGCGGTTGGCGAGATGAGCATGGCGGAGGCCTCGGCTGTCCTGGGTGTTTCGGAGTCGGCGGTCAAGATGCGCGTCAGTCGGGCCCGCGCCCGCCTGACGGCGCTTCTCGAGGAAAGGCATGGCACCTCAGCAACCGGATGACGTCGATCGGCGGGTCCGCGAGAGCTTCGGGCTCGAACCTGCAGCGGTCAGGCGGATCGTCGACGGAGCGCAGACCGCTGCGGCGGGTCGGCCGCGGCGCGCCCGGGCCGGCCGGATGGTGCTGGCCGCAGTGGCCGTGCTGGCGCTGGTGGCGGCCGTGACGTGGTGGCCGCGGCAGCCAGCCGCGCCGGCGCCCTCCGACGCACCCCTGGCCTGGTCTCTCGCGGGCGACCTCCTGGTCGTGGCGTGGCCGGATGGATCCACGTCGATCCTGGGCCCCGACCGCGCGGCGGAGCGGCCGCCGGACGGTTTTGGCATCGTGCTGGTGGAAGGAGGCGACAGATGAAGGGCAGAAGCCGGTTCCTGGCGTGCGGCGCGTTCGTCATCGCCCTGGCGGCGTCGATCGCGGCGCAGGACGCGCTCTCCAAGCGCGTGTCGCTCGACCTCAAGGCGATGGCGCCGGCCGACGCGTTCGCGGCGCTCGCCACGTCGACGGGATTGAAGGTCGCGTTGGACCCGGCCGTCACCTCGCCCGTCGACATCCTCGTCCGCAACGTCACGGCGCGCACCGCGCTGACGACGATGTGCGAGAGCATCGGCTGCGAGTGGACCCTGGAAGCGGGCACTGTCTTCATCCGGCCGGCGAGGCCGCGCGACGCGGGCAAGCCGGTCTACGCCGCGGTCCCAAGGTCAACGTCGTCGGCCGAGGTGAACCGCCTCCTGGAACTGCTCAAGAAGCCGTTGCCGCCGGACATGAAGTTCGAGAACGCCCCGTTGGCGCAAGTGAGCGAGCGCCTCAGCGAGGCGCTCGGGATCCAGATCGTCCTCTCGACCAAAGACCCGGCCCTTCAGACCGTCACGGTCGACTTCAGTCAGATGTCACTCCAGGACGGGCTCAAGCGGCTCGTCGAGTCGAGCAGCGGGCAGCACCGCTTCGAGATGAGGATCGGGATGCGCCGAACCGACAAGGACGTGTCGCCGACGATCGTCATCGCCATCGGCAAGCCCGGCCCGGTGAAGAAGTAGCGTCAGCGGCAGTCCACCATCACGCGCCCGAGCGCCGTCCGGCTCATCAGCGTGGCGCAGGCCGGGATCACCTCGGCGAGCGGGACGGTCCGCGACGCGATGCGGCCCAGGGCGGGCGGCTTGAGGTCGGCGCCCAGGAGGTTCCAGATAGCCGCCCGGAGCGCCATCGGGCAGTTCGCGGAACTCGCTCCGAGCAGGCTGACCCCGCGGAGGATGAACGGGAAGACGGTCGCGTCGAACGCGGGCGCGGCCGCGTTGCCGATGGCGGCCACGTTCCCCCACAACCCGACGTGCCGGATGAGCCCGGCGAGCAGCGGGCCGCCCAAGTTGTCGATGACCCCGCCGAACCGCGCGGCCTCGAGCGGGCGCACCCCGACTCCAAGGGCGTCGGGGGTGGTGACCTCGTCGGCCCCCAGTTCCCGCAGGTAGGCCTCGTGCTCGGGCCTGCCGGACACGGCCACCACGACGTAGCCCCGCGCTTTCAACATCGAGACGGCGGCCGACCCCACTCCGCCGGTCGCGCCCGTGACGACGATCGGCCCTTGCGCGGGCGCCTGGCCGTTCACTTCCATCCGGTGCAGCGCGAGCGCCGCCGTGAAGCCTGCCGTGCCGAGCACCATCGACTCCCGGAGATCGAGTCCGGCCGGCAGCGCCACCACCCAGTCCGCCGGCACGCGCACCACCTGCGCGAACCCGCCGTCGTTCGTCTCCCCCAGGCCCATGCCGTTGACGAGGACCGCGTCGCCAGCCTTGAAGCGCTGGTCGGACGAGGATTCGACGCGTCCCGCGACGTCGATGCCGGCATTCAGCGGAAAGCGCTTGTAGATCGGCGCCCGGCCGGTGACGCCGAGGGCGTCCTTGAAGTTGATCCCCGACCATTCGGCGCGGATCACGACCGCGCCCGGCGTGAGGGCGTCCATCTCGATCGTCGTCATACGGGCGGCGACGCCGTCGGTTTCGCGAAACACTCGGCAGGCGAGGAACGGCATGGACAAACCTCCGAACGCTGGTGATCATACAGGGACTCGGGCCGGAGAATCTTGCGATCGTGCGAAGTAGGGATCTTGCGAACTGGGTGTCCCGCAGATCGCACGGTCTTCACTTCGCACGATCGCACGGCTTTCACTTCGCAAGATCGCAAGATCGCAAGATCGCAAGATCGCACGATCGCCCCTCGACGTCGCTCGGGGCGACCCTGAGCGAGCGCCGACCCTTGTCGCGAGCCGAAGGGTCGCAAGATAATAGGTGTCGGAGGCACCCATGAGCGTTGACCACATCCACTGGCTCGGGCACGCGTCGTTCCGAATCGACGACGGAGGGGCGTCCATCTACATCGATCCCTGGAAGCTCCCGGCGGGCGCGCCGAAGGCAGACGTGATTCTCATCACCCACGCCCATTTCGACCACTATTCCGAGGAGGACATCGCCGCGATCGAAACGCCGGCGACCGTGTTCGTCGCGCCGGCGGATGTGGCGTCGAAGCTGGCCGGCCGGCGCGCAATCGCGGCAGCACCTGGCGGGTCGTATCACGTCGGCCCGGTGAAAGTGGCGGCGGTGGCGGCCTACAACACCAACAAGGACTTTCATCCGAAGTCGGCCGGGTGGGTGGGCTACGTGGTGACGCTGTCGAACGGCCAGCGGGTCTACCACACGGGCGACAGCGACATCACGCCGGAGATGAAGGCGGTCGAGACCGACGTCGCGCTCATGCCGTGCGGCGGGACCTACACGATGACTGCCGCCGAAGTGGCGGCGGCCGCCAACGCGTTCAAGCCCTCGATTCTCATTCCCATGCACTGGGGCGACATCGTCGGGTCGCGCGGCGACGCCGACGCCGTGGCGAAGGCGTTTGTCGGGAGGACGGAGATCCGTCAGGTGGAGCGGTAGATTCGGACGGGCGGGGAGGGGGGCGGCGCCCCGCCGTCAGCGCATGCCGAGCGTGGCCAGCAGTCGGCCCGCCACACGGTTCAGCGGATGCGTGCGGTGCAGCGACGCGAACGGCGCCTTCTTCCGGATGCCCAGGCGCCGCAGCTCATCGAGGATCAGGTTGTGCTCCCTCGATTGGCCGCGCTGGGCCCGCCGGACCAACTCGCCAGGTTCCGCGTTCGGCGCCTTCGAGATGCCTTTCCAGAACGCCGCGATGGCCCGCGCCTTGTCCTGGGTCATCAGGAGCACGCGGCCGAGGTTGAGGTAATGGGCCGGGTTGTCGGGCTCGGCGGTGAGTGCGGCCTGGCACAGGCGAACGCCTTCCCGGTACTCCCCGCGTTCCTTGGCGATGCAGTAGCCGAGATAGGACTCCACGGCGGGCAGGGTGCGAAGCTGGGGGGAGCACTCGAGGGCGATCAGGCCCTGGAGCGTGTCGCCGCGATCGATCGCGAAGATTGCACGCTGCGCGGTTTCGAAAAGGGCACTGCCTACCATCATCGGTCCAGAGAATTGCGTGAGTCCGACCGACACGCGCGCTGCCATCTCACTCTCCTCCCATGCCGCGGATAGGTAGCCGGCATTTCAGATTCGTCATCGGCATCGATGGCGCGCCGGGTCGATGTGTGCGGGAAAACGCGCCCCAATCGCCTTCGAATCCCCTGGCCCGCCGCGCTCTCGTGCGTGGCGGCACCAGACATCCTGCAGAATGCGTGCCAGGATGGGGCGGTCTGATTCGGCGGTCTGATTCGGTGTCGCCCGAGCACCCAGTCGGCTGTAGGATGAGGGGCCTGGAGGTGCCGTCATGCCGTGCCTGTTCGTGGTGCTCGCGCTGGCCACGCCGCGGTTCGTGGTGATCGTGCTGTGGCTGTTCTCTCGCTGGTTCCAGGGCATCTTCTCGACGGGGCTCTGGCCGGTCCTCGGCTTCCTCTTCCTGCCGACGACGCTGCTGTGGTACACGGCCGTCCAGCACTGGTTCGGCGGCCAGTGGACGTTCTGGCCCATCGTCGGCATCGTCGTGGCGCTGTCGATTGATTCTATCGCCGGCCAGCCACAAGCGGCGGCAGAAGACGTAGCGGGCCGCACCGCGGACGCTCTACGCGATCGACCGGCATGCGACGATGGTGGAGGAGGGGGCGCGGGGCCCCCTCCGTCACTCGGCGGGCTTGAAGACGTTCAGGATGCTCGCGCGCGCGGGCACGGGGCCCGACGCGGCGTGCCGCTCGGCCACGTGGTCGCCGTAGGTCGGCGGCGGCGCGGGGTCGCGGTAGAGGACGCCGGTGTAGACGTCGGTCCCGTAGTGCTGGGCGAGGTCCATCGCCTTGATCCGGTCCGACCGGTCGTGCCCCATCGACTCCAGCGTCTTCATCTTCAGCTTGAGCGCCTTCAGCTGGGTGTCTTCCTCGCCGTACGTGATGCACGGCGACTGCACGTTGATGAAGGCGAATCCCGGGAAGCGAATGCCCTCCTCGATCAGGGCGGCGAGCTGCCCCATGTCGGCCGGCGTGCCCTGCGCGACGAACCGGCAGCCGTATCCGAGGACGTAGAGCAGCGGGTTGACGGGTTCCTCCATCGAGCCGAAGCTGCTGGACACGGTGCGCAGACCGCGCGGCGACGTGGGCGACAGCTGCCCCTTCGTCAGGCCGTAGATCTGGTTGTCCATGATGATGTAGGTGAGGTCGATGTTGCGGCGGATGGCGTGGGCGACGTGGCCCCCTCCAATCGAGAACCCGTCGCCGTCCCCGCCGGCCGCGAGCACCAGCAGGCCGGGGTTGGCGAGCTTGATGCCCTGCGCGATCGGCAGCGCCCGGCCGTGCACGGAGTTGAAGCCGTACGCGGTGGTGTATCCGGGAATGCGGCTCGAGCAGCCGATGCCCGACACGAACGCGATCTCGTGCGGCGGGCGTCCGACGGCGGCGAGCGCGCGGTAGATGGCCTGCACCACGCCGAAATCGCCGCATCCGGGGCACCAGATCGGCTTGAGGTCGCTCTTGTAGTCCTTGGCCTGGTAGACCGCGGCGTTCGGTGTCAGTGTCGCTGTCGACATCGTCATGCCTCTTGTGGCGCGGAGCCTCTCACGTCCGAATTCTCAATTCTCAATTCTCAATTGCCGCCGTCAGATCCTACTCGGCCTGGCTCACCATCTGGGGCTCTTCGAGGATGGCGCGCGCCTGCTTGCGTAGCCGCTCCACGATCTCGGCCGGGCTGATCGGGTTCGACCCGCTCCGGGCGAACGACTCGAGGCCCTTGGGGACGTCCACGTACATCCGGATGATGCGGTGGAGCTGTCCCTGGTGGGACTGCTCGATGACGAGCCCGCGCTTCACCGACGCGAAGAAATCGCGGTAGACCTCCTCGGCGATCGGGAACAGCAGGCGTGGCACCAGGACCTTCACCTGGAGACCCGCTGCCGCGGCCAGTTCGAGTGCTTCGAGCGCGAGCCCCGACAGCGATCCCCAGGCGATGATCCCGAGGGGCGCTCCGGCGGGCCCGGCCTTGACGAACAGGTCGGCGCGCGATTTGAGCGGCGTCAGCTTGCGCAGCCGCTTCTCGTTCATCTTCGCGTGGATCGAGCCGGTGGCGGTCGGGGCGCCCGATTCGGTGTGCTCGATGCCCGACGCCAGGTAGTTCCCGCCCGGCATCCCGGGGTGGCTGATCGGGCTCACGCCCGAGTCGGTGAGGCGGAACCGGACGTAGTGCTCCAGTTCCTGCTCGGTCGGCTTCCGGCGCTCCTCGACGACGACGCCGTCGGTGACGGGCCGGTCGATGGCCTCCTTGCGCTGGGCGATCTCCTGCTCCGAGAGAATGATGACCGGCGTCTGGTAGCGCTCGGCGATGTTGAAGGCTTCCACCGTCACGGGGAAGGTGTCGGCCACGTCCATCGGCGCCAGGACCGGCCGCGGCGCATCGCCGTGCGCCGAGAACGCCGCCTGGAAGAGGTCCGACTGTTCGCTCTTGGTCGGGATGCCCGTGGACGGGCCGCCGCGCTGCACGTTCACGATGACCAGCGGCAGTTCGCTGATGGTCGCCAGGCCGATCATCTCGGTCTTGAGCGACATGCCGGGGCCGCTCGTGGCGGTCAGCGCCTTCTTGCCCGCGAAGCTGGCGCCGACGCACGCGCCGATGCCGGCAATCTCGTCCTCGCACTGCAGCATCGTCCCGCCGTACTTCCAAATCTCGCGGTTCAGGAACTGCATGACCTCCGAGGAGGGCGTGATGGGGTAGCCGCCGAAGAACTGGCAGCCGGCGAAGATCGACGCGGCGGCGCAGAGGTCGTTGCCGTCGGCCACCATCTTGGCCGCCGTCCCCTCCGCCACGGGCGCGAGCGCGCGGCTGATGCGAAGCGGGTTCGCCAGCGCCCAGGCGAGGCCGGCTTCGAAGGCGCGCTCGTTGCGCGCCATGATGTCCTCGCCCTTCTTCGCGAACCGCTTCCGCAAACCGGCGCGGATGTGCTGCGGCGCGAGCTCGAACCAGCCGGCCATCAGGCCGAGCACGACGGTGTTCTTCGCCTTCTCCGACCCGGCCGTCTCCTTCGCCATCGCCTCGATGCCCACCGGCACCACTTCGGCGGGCTTCACGCCTGCGACCGGGATCTGGTCGGGCGCGACGCGGGTGTTGGAGTCGTAGATGACGACCGAGTGGCCGTCGATTGGCAGTTCGGCGCCGAATTTCAGGAAGTCGTCCCAGTTGAGCGCCACCGCCACGTCCAGCGCGCCGCCCGGGCCGAGCACCGGGCCGGTCGACACCCGCAGGCGGAACGACGACTCGCCGCCGCGGATCTGCGGCCCGAAGCTCTTGGTGAGCATCGCGTGGTAGCCAGCCAGCGCGAGCGCCGTCATCAGGGAGTCGCCGGCCGAGACGATGCCGTCGCCGCCCGAGCCAGCCATGCCAATCACGAGACCTTTGTTCATCCGAATCCTCGACTGGGAATCCGACCGAATCAACCCATCACAATATCACGTCGGCAACCCGAAGAGCCGCTTCTCCTTGATGACGCCGACGACCTCGGGCGGGACGAACCGCTCCCAGGCGGGGTCGCCCGCCTGGATGAGCGCCAGCACGCGGCGCGGCATCACCGAGAGGTCGATGCCCGCCGGCGCCTCGAGCGCGTCGATGAAACCGTTCTCGCGCAGGTAGGCGTAGAGGTGGCGGAGCCGATCGGGCACGGCGAAGCTGCCCGCGCTGACGACCTCTCCCGAGGTGGTGTTGCGCCACGGGTAGACGTAGAGCTTGACCGGCCCGGCCAGCAGCCGGCCGAGCGCCTCGAGCAGGCCGCCCGCGAGATCCGCGTAGTGTTTCTCGTCGAAGATCTGCGCGAGCGTCGGCACGCCCATCGCCATGCCGATGCGCTCGGGCGTGTAGCGGCGCAGGTAGGTGGTGACGTTGTGGAAGCGCGAGTAGTTGGTGACCATCACCGTCCGGCCGAGCGCGCGCAGGACGTCCACCCGGGCCAGGAAGTCCTCGTGCACGATCTGCTCGCCAAGCGACTGGAGATTGCGCAGGGTCATCTCCATCAGCACGACCGGCTCGCGGCCGCGCATGTCCGGCTCCCGGGACATGTGCTCCAGCGACCGGTTGAGCATCTCCTGGGTGACCGTCGTGATCGGACGGAAGCTGCCGCGCTCGATCAGGACGGGCGAGCGGTAGAGCAGTTCGGCGGGCTCGAGCACGTCCCCGTCGGGCGAGAACAGCACGGCGTTGGTGAGGCGCTGCCGGACGAGGTCGAGGCTCATGATCCGGTTGTCCACGCCGGCGAAGGCCGGCCCGGAGAACTTGATCATGTCGACTTCCATCCGGTCGCGCGTGAGGTTGTCCATCAGCGCGCCGACGAGTGCCCCGGGGTCGGCCTGCCCGTAGAAGGCGCCGTGGAGCAGGTTCACGCCGAGCACGCCGAGCGCCTCCTGCTGCCTGACGTTCTCGAGGTCCCACATCCGGGCGTGGACGAGGATCTCGGAGGGTTCGGCGTGCGGCGCCGTCTGGAAGCGCACGCCCAGCCAGCCGTGGCCCTCCTCCTGGCGCGAGAAGCTCTTGGCGGCGACCGTGTCGGCGAAGACGAAGAACTGCGTGGTCGCGCCTCGTGACGCGCCCAGGCGCTTGAGCAGCAGGTCCCACTCGTAGCTGAGCATGGCCTGCAGCCGCTGGCGGCCCACGTAGCGCTGCGCCGCGCCGTAGACCGCGTCGGACACCTCCATGTCGTACGCGGACATCGTCTTGGCGATGGTTCCGGCGGCGCCGCCGACGATGAAGAACCAGCGTGCGACTTCCTGGCCGGCCCCGATCTCCGCGAACGTGCCGTAGAGGCGGGTGTCGAGGTTGATGCGCAGGGCCTTGTCGTGCGTGCTGGAGGCGCTCATGGGGGCAGTATGCACCTGGGTCAGTCTCTCCCGACACCGGCGGAGGCCGCGCCAACCTCCGCGAGCGCGGCATCGATCTGGGATTTGAAGTTCGCGAACGGCTGGGCGCCCGTGATGAAACGCACCGGCTTGAGCCTGCCGGTCGCGGTGTCGGTCACGGCCAGGAAAAAGCTCGGCGTGCCCTCGACGCCCGCGGCCGCCGCCTGGGCCATGTCCCGACGGATGTCGTCGGTGAACCTCCCCGATGCCAGGCACGCGTCGAACCGCGCCGGGTCCAGGCCCACCGCGGCCGTGTGCGCGGCCGTCTGCGCGATCGCCTGCGGGTTGGAGAACAACCGGTCCCGCATCTCCCAGTACTTGCCCTGCTCCCCGGCGCAGCGCACCATCTGGGCGGCGCGGAAGGCGGCGCTGTGCAGCGACTCGAGTGGAAGATCGATGACCGCGTACTTCAGCAGGCCCGTCTGGATGTAGGCCTTGTCGATCTGCGGGTACGTCTCACGGACGTATCTGATGCAGAAGCTTCACTGGTAGTCGGTCAACTCGACGAGGGTCAGCCTGGCCGTCTGCGCTCCCTTCGTCGGCCGGACGCCGAGGTCGAGGACGACGCTGCCCGGCGAGGGTGCCTGCCGCGCTCGCAGGGGGGCCAGCAGGGCCTTGATCTCGTCGAGGTCCTTCTGCATGGCGCTCACCTGCGAGCGCAGGGTGTCGACCTGTTTCTGGAGGTCGGCGGTGCCGGCGGCCGGCGGCTGGGCAGCACAGGCCTGCACCAAACCGACCGACGCCAGCAGGAATCCGGTCGCGGCGACGAGCGGGCGAACGTGCACGAGGCCCTCCTGGCGCGCTACTTCTTCACCTTGGGCGGGTAGTTCTTCAGGAGCTTCGCCATCCCCTTGTCGAGGTTCTTCTGGCGCTTCTCGGGCTTCGCCTTGGTGTCGATCTGCTTCGAGGCCATGCCGCGCCAGACGAGCGTCTTCGCGGCGGCGTCATACATGTCGAGGGCCAGCGTCCCGATAAAGATCGTCGCGGTAGTGGCCGTGGTCGTGCCGCCGCCCCAGGCGCCGTACCGGCCGTAATACCGCCCGCCCCAGCCCGGTCCCATGGCGTACCCGGTACTGAAGGACGTCACCTCGTGTTCCTTGTTGACGGCTACCTGATAGGCTACCAGCAGGTCGGCGTTGGCGGCGTCGGTCTTCGTCAGCCCTTTCGCGGTGAGCTGGGTCTCGATGGCCTGGACGATCATCTTCACCGTCAACTCGTCGGGCTGTTGCGCGTCCTTGACGGTCACCCACTTGTAGGTCTTGAACTTGGTGAAGTCGGCCTTCTGGTCGAAGTTGTAGGACACGTCCTGCGCCGAGGCGAACGAGGCAAGCAGCACGAACGTGCCGGCAAGATACAGCAGTCTTCTCATAGAGCACCTCTGATGGTTCTTCCCGGATACCGGGCGCCCAGCGCGGACGCCCTCAACCCCTAATCGTAGTCCAGCGGGCCAGGCCCGGCAAGCACGCGGGCGGGGGATCCTCATGCCAGCGGCCGCCACTGGCGGCCGTCCTTCGCCAGGAGCGTGTCCGCCTTGGCCGGGCCCTGGCTGAACGCCGCATAGTCGTGGAGCCGTGCCGCCGGTGACGCCTCGACGGCCTCGAGCACGGGCGCCACCACCGACCAGCCCGCCTCCACCATGTCCGCGCGGTGGAACAGCGTCTGGTCGCCGACCATGCAGTCGTAGAGCAGCGTCTCGTAGCCCGTCGCCGGCGCGGTCGCGAAATAGTCCTCGTAGGCGAACGCCATGTCCACGCGCCCGAGCCTCATTTCCGGCCCCGGCACCTTCGCCTGGAACGCCAGCGAGATGCCCTCGTCCGGCTGGATGCGGACGACGAGCCGGTTCGGCTCCAGGGACTCCGCCGGCACGCCGTGGAAGAGGTGCAGCGGCGGCCGCCGGAATTGCAGGACGATCTCCGATGCCCTCGTCGCCAGCCGTTTGCCGGTGCGAAGGTAGAAGGGCACATCGGCCCAGCGCCAGTTGTCCACGGTCAGCTTCAGCGCCACGTAGGTCTCGGTCGCCGAGCCGGCCGCGACGCTGGGTTCCGAGCGGTAGCCCGGCACCGGTGTCCCGTCCGTCTCGCCGGGACCGTACTGCCCGCGCACGACGCTGGCCTCGACCTCTTCCGGCAGCAGCCGACGGATCGCGTGCAGCACCTTCACGCGCTCGTCGCGCACATCGTCGGCGCGGAACGAGATGGGCGGCTCCATGGCGGTGAGCGCGAGCAGCTGGAGCATGTGGTTCTGGACCATGTCCCGCAGCGCGCCAGAGGTCTCGTAGTAGCGACCGCGGCCCTCGACGCCGACCGTTTCGGCCACGGTGATCTGCACGTGGTCGACGTAGCGCCGGTTCCAGATCGGCTCGAAGATGCCGTTGCCGAACCGGAACGCCATCAGGTTCTGAACGGTCTCCTTCCCGAGGTAGTGATCGATCCGGTAGAGTTGCCCTTCGGCCAGATCGGCGCGGAGGCTGCGGTTCAACGCGATCGCCGAGGCCAGGTCCCGGCCGAACGGCTTCTCGACGATCACGCGCCGCCACGAGCCCTGGTCTTCCCTCAGCAACCCGACGGCGCCAAGGCGGAGGACGATGTCGGCCATCGCGTCGGGCGGAGTAGCCAGGTAGAACAGGCGGCCGGCCGGCGGGCCGGCGGGTGTCTCGAGCGCGTCCAGGCGAGTCGAGAGCGATTGGAAGCTCTCCAGATCGTCGAGGGTTTCGAACGCGTAGAAGACCCGTCCGGCGAACCAGTCTGCCACCGCCTGGTCGGGGCCCGCGGGTCCGAAGTCGCGGAGGTCCTGCCTCACCTTCCGGCGGTAGGCCTCGTCGGTCATCGGCTTCCGGCCGACGCCGATGACTGTGAAACGGTCGGGCAGCGCCCGGCGTTCCGCCAGGTTGCAGAGTGCGGGGAGCAGCTTGCGCCTGGCGAGGTCGCCGGTGGCCCCGAAGATGACGACGGTCGAAGGGTCGGCGATTCGCACGGCCTGTGCCTCCTCGTCCGGCTCACGTCGGTCTGGAGATTCTAGACCGGTATCACGCGAGCCCCAAGCCTCCTGTGGAGTATGCTGGCGCAGCCTGGGCGGAACACCGTCCTTCCCGCGGTCAGCCCAGGAGCGGCGTTGGCGGATCGGCGATGGACTGGAGCCGGACGAGGCGGACCACGTCGGCGTTCTTGACGCTGACGAGCGGCATGACCCCGCGCGCGAGCACCGCCTGGACCGCCCGCTCGGTGAGGCACGCCTCAGCGCACGGCTGGAGCCGGGGGCCGTCGGCGGCGACGACGAAGGCAGGCAGGCCGGCAATCGTTCCTGCGTCGGGTGGCGGCCCGTCAGGATCCAGCAGGCGCGCCATCACCAGGGCGCCCGCGAACGCGGCATTGCCCCACAGAAACGCCTCATGATCGGTCCCGGCCGGGAGTTCCTCGAAGTTGAAGGCCTCGATGGGATCGGACTTTCGGCCGTACGGCTGGCGCAGGAGCATTCGCGGGAGCAGCAGCCCCAGGCGGGAGGCCGTGGAGCCTGCGCGGAGCAGACGCCATCGATATTCGATCGCTGCCTCGAGCATCGTCCAGTCGCGCGGGTCCGGCTGTTCGGCCATGCTGCGCGAGCCGAGAAGGCTCGGCCCGCACTCCGCGACGAGCGGCGCTCCGATGTCGCGCGCCAACACGCCCATCGACTCCAGCGCGGCGAGGTCTTCCATCGTCGCTCCAAACCGATAGGCGGCGACGACCGCCGACAGCTCGAGGCCGCCGGGAGTCTGTGCCTCGCTGTCGGCGAGTCGCCGGAGCAGGTTCGACTCGGCCCCGACTCCCCCCGGCAGCTCATCCCGTGTGACGTGCAGGACGTAGAGTTCGAGTGTCTCGCCGAGCTCGAGCGACGAGACGAGCCAGTGGATGCCCCGCCATGTGGCTTCCACGTCCTGGAAGCGCGGATCGTGGAGGATGCCGCGCATGATGCCGCTCGTCGCGGCGTCCACGGCCGAGAGCAGCTGCGGCAGCCGCGAATCGCCGGCGGCGACGACGTGCGGCGCCACGGCCTGACGAACCAGGTTGTCCACGATGCCGAGGACATGCGGCCGCCCGGCAGACGAGGGCGTGCCGGCCGGACTCGGGCCGAGCAGCCTCTCGAGCGTCGCTGCAGCGTCGTCTGGGGCTCCCGGGGAGATTGCCGGCTGCGGTCCGTGCGGTTCTCCCGCGCGGGGCTCGACGCCAAGCTCGGCGTCAAGATCAGCGACCGCGCCGGCGAAGGTGCCCGGCTGCTGCAGCCGGCTGCGAAGGTCGAGCAGGCGCCCGAACAACTGTGCGTTCCTCACCAGCGTGTCGGGGTGGAAGTCGTCGAACGTGCCGAACTCCAGACGCGCGCTGCCACGCTCCGCGCCGAGCACGACCGACGGCGCGTACCTCGCCAGCACCTCGTCGATGTTGTCGGCATCGACGCGGACCGCGGGACGATCGAGCAGGCGGCCCGGGTCGCCTGCCGGATGCAGGTCGGCGAGGATCAGTATTCGGCGGGGAATGCCGCTGTCTCGCCGCCGGGGAGATGTCGAGCGTCCGAACGAGAAGTCCATTCGCATGTTGGCCCCCATATCCGCCAGAGCATCGCCACCAAGCTACCGGTCCGCCACGAGACGTCCAGAGGGCGCCGGACCACTCACTGCCTCGATCGCCTCTCGTGCTGCAAGAGCCAGTCGTAGATCTCCCGGCCCGGGTAGACCTGCCAGTGGATCGAATGGCCGAGATCCGGTTCGGCCGAGAACCTCACGTCCGGGTTCCTTCCCTCGAGCCGCCTGACGAGCCGCTCCGTTTCCTCGAACGAGACGACCGTGTCCAGCTTCCCGTGGAAGGCCCAGACAGGCACGCCGAGCAGGCTGTCGATGTGCTTGTCGATGTACTCGAGATGGCTCGTGAACCCGCTGATCGGGGCGATCGCCGCGAACGTCCCTGGATACCGGGCCGCGAGATACCAGGTACCCGAACCGCCCAGGCTCGGGCCGGTCAGGTAGATCCTGTCGGTGTCGATCCGGTACCTGGCGGTCGCCTCCTTGTAGAAGTTCTCGAACCAGTCGTCGGTCGACCACCTGAGATGCTCGGGACATTGCGGGGCGAGCATGACGAACGGGAACTCCCGTCCCCTGTACACCTGGTCGGGAATCCCGGACGAGTACAGCTTCTTCAGGTCGGTGCCCCGGTCCGAACCTCCGTGCAGGTAGATGACGAGCGGCCAGTTCCTGGGCGCGTCCGCCTCGTAGTCCTTCGGGAGGTATGACAGGTATCGATAGCTCACGTTCCTGCGATGCTGGTTCATGCCGCGCTCGAACGTCGAATCGAACTGCAGGTCCCCTTTCTCGGACCAGTACCTGACCCGGCCGTGCAGTTGCCCGTCGAGCCTGTTCTCCTCCGCCTCCTTCTGCCCGCTCTCGTACCAGGCGGTGCTCGCGCCGTTCCACAGGCCGCGGCTGAAGTGTCCCGTGAACCTCTTTCTTCCGTTCCGGTACCACTCCGTGTACGGGCCCTCCTTGGTGTTGGAGCGGTAGTTGCACTGGTAGTCCTCCTTCACCCGTCTGTCGAAGGAGGAGTAGAAGGCGTCCATCTGGAGTCGTCCGTCTTCGTAGTAGTCCCGGACGTGAAACAGACGCGTCCGGCCGTCGAACCGGATGACGCGCGTGTAGACGACGGTCTCCCGATTCGAGACGGCCTGGTGCAGGACGTAGGTTTCGGTGTCCTGGGCCTGCGCCAGCCCCAGGCAGCACAGGATGGTGAGTGCGGCGGCGGTCTGTTTCATGTCTGGCCGTCGAGTTGCGCTCGTGCTCGTGCGCTTCCTGCGTCAACAGGATAGGCCATTATCCAGGGAACGGATGATGCATTCCTTGCGTGTGGTGGCGGGCCCTGGCTGAGGCGCGGCGGGAGCCATCACCCGGGGCTGCGGTCGAAGGCCCGGAGCCGAAAGCCGAGAGCCGGTTGTGGGGATTGGTCGGGGCGCCGGGATTCGGACCCGGGACCTCCTGCGCCCAAGGCAGAAGATCAACACCCGCTAACCGCTTGATAGCCAAGCACTACGCGCTGCGCCGTTCGAATGGGACGACTTTTGGGTCGGCCGGCGTCGTCAGTCCCAGGTCCACGCGATCCAAGGCCCGCTGCAGGTCGGCCTCCTGGAGGTGCACGTAGTACCGCATGGTCATCTGCGGCGACTGGTGCCCGAGCACCTTCTGGAGTTGGGCTGGCGCCATCCCGGCTACCGCGCACCGGGTTGCGAAGGTTCGCCGGAAGTCGTGCACGCACAGCGGCGGGATCTTCGCGCGTCGCGCCGCACTGCTGATGCACTTCCAGACCGCCGACGGCGACTGCCGCCAGAGGCGATCCCCAGACCCGCAGGCGTTGAAGGCCGCCTGCTGACTGATGGCGTCCTCGACGGCCCGGACCAGCGGCACCGTCCTGCCTTTGCCGCCCTTCGCCGTCTCCGCCCGAACCCGAATGAACGCGGCGACCGTGTCCACGTCCTGCGGACGGAGTCCCAGCAGTTCAGCCTCTCGAAGTCCCGTTCCCAAGGCCACGACGACCAGACGCCGGTACTCGAGATTGAGCACCGCCAGCAGGGCCGCCTGCTCGTGATGCGTCAGCACACGCGCCCGAGCCTCCAGCCGCGGCCTCTTGATGCCTGCCCACGGGTTCAACTTGAGCAAGCCGTCCTGAACCGCCGCGTTGAAGATCGCCTTCAACAAGCCGGCCTCCCGCGTGATCGTGCCCGGCTTGGCGCCCTCGTCTTCCCGCCGGTTCACGTACGCCACGCAGTCGCTGCGGGTGATCGCGTTCACTGGGCGTCGCCCCCACCCTGGCAACACGTGCGCGAGGATTTGCGCGTCCCGGCGTTCGCTTCGCTTGCGGCGGCCATATGAACGCTCGTACGTCTGGACCCACTGCTGGAAGGTGACGGGCGGGGCTGCTGTCCACCCCGCGTGGCCGTTGCGAACCTCGACCTCGATCTCGGCCGCACGTCGCTCCGCCGCCCGGCGGTCCCGAAAACCTGTCGATCGTTTGTAGTGCCTCCCGTTGATCTCCTTTCGGAAAACATAGATACCGTTGCGGAGGTACAGATTCCGCACCATCTCAGCCTCTCTCTTCCGGTGCGGACTCTCTCAACGAGGAGGAGTGAACCACGGGGCGGACTGCGGCGTCAACCACGCCGCTCCCCATCCATCTGTCCAGAGCCACGCGGTCGAACGATAGCCTCCGGCCCTGCTTGATGAACGGGATTTCACGCCGAGCCACGAGGTGGTACACCGCCTTCTCTGAGCGAGAAACGTACCGGGCGGCGCCGCCTACGCCGAAGTACCGCGGCGTGTCGTAGGAATCCTGGGCGAACGCTCGTCGGTCGCTATCCATCGACTTCTTACTGTCCCCGATACTCATCTGAACTCACACGTCGCGGGCCCTGTGACCCGCCGTCCGTCCTCACCCCGCGGTCGAACACGGCTCCTGGAAGTGCCTACAGGTGGCTGCGATGGCGTTTGATCGGTCCTTTCCGGTGAACCGCGCGGTATCAGGCCCATCGGCCACCTCGGGAGCCTTACAGGCGAGTCGCCAAGCCAGTCTGCGCCGCCAGCAGCGGCTGAAACTCGGGGTCGACAGCTTGTGGCCACAGGAGAAGCAGGAGCCCTGCACCAGCGGCACATCAGTGTTGAATAGGTAGGCCGTATGACCTGGGCGGCGCCGCAAGTCGGTCTCAAACGCCTCGCGCCGCCCGCGAGATGTTTCGGACCGCGACCATCTCCTGCGCCGATGCCCGATTGCCCTCTCAACTGGTCCGCCCACCGGCTGGCCGTGTATCTGCAAATGCCTGCGGTGCTCCATCTCCCGAGCTTCGCTGCTCAATCCCGTGGAGTCTCTGCGGTCGCCGACTCCTTCGACTCGCGGCACTTCGCTGATTCGCGGATACTGGAAAGACGGTATTCCAGGCACTCGATCTCAAACTCTTCGTTTGTCGGGAGGACGGTCTCTGCGACAGCGGCTGCCAGTGACTCACCGACCATCCCCGCGAGGTGATCGATGACCGACAGGTTACTCATGCGTTCCCAGTGGAGCGAACCGCTGACGCCCACACCGTATCCGTAAATGAACCAACACCAGTCGAGGTGTTTCCGATGCCAGTAGGCCAGAAGCGCCGCCGCGTAACGTAGTGGCACGCCGGCGGTAGCGGGCTGCCCGTCCTTGGCTTCTTCGAGGACCGCGCGCAGCGCCGCATGCGCCTCACTAAGGTACTTTTCAGACTCGACCAGGTAACTTCTTCCTTTGGCGATGAGGGGTTCAAGTCCTCCCCCGCAACAGGCAGCCGACACGGCGAACCACAGGAGATCGCTCAGCTCCTTCCCAAGCGCTGTCTCGACAAGACCGCGCTCGGGTTCTGTGTCAGTTCGGTATGGTCCGTTGTGGTCGCACGAAGCCCAATAGCTGACCAGACAGGCCGCATCGTGCTGCGTCAGTCCGACAGGGAGCAATCGGCCTGCGTCGACGCCATCGAGGGCCTTCGCAATCAAGTCGGCGTGTGCTTCGGGCACCTGGATACGACGCAGAAGCTGTTCACCTTCCTGAATCTGTGCCGCCCGAACATCGGTGTCGGTCTCGGTCGTCATAATCGCATCCTCTTTCCTGGGACAGCTGATGAGTCTCTCGTTCCTCGTCTAGCGGAACGCCTGAATGCTGCAACAAGCTCTCGATAGGGGCATCTGTACCTCCCGGCCGCTCCGTCCAGCCGGAATTGAACGCCGTCGTCTAGGGGCTCCTCCCGTGACGGTCGGCCCCAAGCGGACCGCGGACATCCCCCCTAAAGGGGGGAGTTGTTCGTCCGGTTCCCAGCCGGACGTGTCCGCTCAGGGCCGGACGAGTTGTCCGCTTGGTTAAGCGGCTCTCAGCCCGAGAGATGGGGCGATCGCGATCTCGGAGCGTCACAGGCTGTCCGCCCCGGAGGGGGCCGTTCTGCCGGACAAGGTCGTCGAGACTGTCTGGCAACACGGCATTCGTCACGAGACCCTCCGGTCAAGAAGCGCGAGACGCGAGATGCCGTCGTCCGCGTCGTCCACTCGGGCAAAGACCCCTTTGAAGCGACGAGCGGTGCGCTCGATTGTCTCGACCTTCGCACCCAACTCACTTGCGAGCGCCGCAGCCGTCAGCGGTTTCCGCTTGAGCGCGTATTTCATGCGCTGCCAGAGGGGAAGGGTCGACGCGAATCCCTCCACTTCAGCGGGATTGACCGGGCTGACGACTATTCGGTCCACCTCGAACGTGAACTCGAGGGTGACGGCAGGCAGAATCGGACCGACGTTGGTCTTTCGATTGGTGAGGCCGACAGTCAGCGTCCGACCGTCTGGGGACTCAGTTGCCCGCCGAGCGTGCCACGTCATCCTTGCGCCGTTGTGCCAGAACGCAGAGCCGAACGGTTTCTGGTCGGCTCCCTCGCTCTTGGCAACGTGTGCGAGGTTCAGGGTGCCCACGCTGAGCGATCGGAGGCCGCGAAACAACCGACCTGCGACCTCGGCGGCTTCAGGTGGGCCGTCACTGGCGAACGCGATTGAATCGAGCACCACGAAGTCGAGCCGGTTGTCCTGCACGATTCGATTCAGGTGGTCCTCGTCGTCGGCCAGGGGCCGGTCGCACCGGAGGTAGTAGACGTCGTCAGGCATTTCGGGGAAGAGACGTTCGAATCGGACGCGGTGGTCTTCCCCAGAGAATTCCCAGTCGAAGTAGCCCACGCGTAGACCGCGGCCGGCCAACGTGCCGGCACAGTACAGACCGACCAGACTCTTGCCGCATCCGCCATCGCCGAACAGCACAACCGGATGCCGCCGCAATAGCCGAAGACCGTCGACGTCGAACTGTTCGTCCGGGCCGGCGGGTGCGATGTCGCGCAACCGCACGGCCGGCTCGCCCTGACGCTCCGCCTGCGTCACACGCTGCACGAGTTCCTCGAGCGTGGCCACCCAGTCAAAACCTGAGCCGGTGTTCGCCTGCTTTGCGAGCAGGCTGGCCCGCTCGACCCGAGCCCGCGCCGACGTGAGGTTGAACCCGGCGACAGACAGCACGCCATCGACGGTTCTCGCGCCGGCGAGGCTACACACGACTGTCAGTTCCCCGACGAGTTCGTGTCTATCTCGATGGAGTCGCTCGACACCCAGAATGACCTCACCGTCCAGGCAGATAAGGGAGTAACGGCCGACCCCGAGCTTCAAGAACTGGTTGCTGCTCATGCTGCGACCCCTCGGCGCGCCGCGTTACGGCGGTCCAGTTCTTGTCGCCAGTCGGAAACCTGATCAACTGTTCGCTCCCGCGACCGACGCATCAACCACGAATTGAAGTCTTGGGTCGCACTTGCGAACTCCCGCCACCATCGAAGCTGAGTACGTGAAGCGACCAATTGTTCGGTCAGGTCGGCAAGCTCGATTTCAAGTTGCCTGGTTCGCTTGATCGACTCGACAAGCAGGACCGCAAGCGGCGACGGGGCGTCAGTCATACGTCGCCCTCGTGGAATCGGTTGACTGCTTCGCCGTACAGTCGCTCAATCCGTCGCTCCATGCACCGCCACTGCATCCGCCCGGAGATCCTGTGGGCCATCCGAAGCAATGACTTTAGGTCCCGGCAGTCCTGTTCAAGATCAAGACCCACCGTCGGCTTCTGGGTGGCTTCACGAACGCGCCTGGCTGCGGTGGGTGAAGGAGGAGTACTGCTGGTCATAGCGAACCCCATCTCTATGTTCGACGCTGGGAGGGCGCGGCCTAGCGTCGGCCGTTCACAACGCGCCTTTTATGGAGCCAGGACTCAAGATCGGAGAGTCGATACCGGATGGCACGCCCGTGCCGCAAGTAGGCCGGTCCTTGGCCGTCTACCCGCGCCTGGCGCAGGTAGAAGACCGACATGAGGATGTACTGGGCAGCCTGGCGTTCAGTCAGGAACTGAGAAGCGAATCGGGACGAGTCGGTGCGTGTCCGCATGGTTTGGCGTTCCATGCAGACAGTTTCTTCGAGATGAAGGGTCTAGTCAGGAGGGCCAATTCTGTTTTTTTTCACGGGTTTCTGCACCTTGGGACGGCGGCGGCGCCAGTTCAGGCTGTGACCGTGCTCATCGATGATTGTCCGGACGATCGGGAAAATATCTGCTGGTAACAGGGCTCCGGCTGCGTCAAAGACGATCGTCAGAAGGTGCGGCAGCAGACCAACGTGGGTCTTGGTGACCGGTACGCTGCCGGTTTCGAGCGCGTCTACCACACCGTTGATGAGATGGAACCGAGGCTCGTCAAGAGGTCGTCCCGGTTCGGCCTTGCGTTCGACGGTTGAGTTCTCCGCGGCGTCGGCCAGTTCCTTCACCGCCTCCCGCCACTTGCGAAGCTCCGACCGGGCATGGGCTTTGAACCGAAGCCAGTACCTGCGCATCGACTGGACCACCGTGGTAGCGTGTGGCGACTCCCGCTATCGCGATGTCCTCGAGATCCTCGTCGCCTAGCCTGTCCAGGGTGGTAAGTAGCCGTCTAGCTTGGCGCAGGACCCGTTGGTCCATCTTGCCAGCCACTATCCTCCGACGCGTTTTGCAGAATGTGACCCACTCGGGGTAGTCGCGAACCGCCTGCTCGAGTATGGGCAAGACTGTCTCAAACGACTTACCCAGAAGCTTTCGCAGGTCGGCGAGTTGGCTCTTGGAGAATGCGGGCTTGTCATCGGTCTGGGTGTGCTGCGGCATCGCCGCAATTCTACGCGCCCGGTCTCGGCTCGTCACGCCCCCCACGCCAGCACGCCACGCCAGGAGCGCTGCGAGTTGCGGCGGCCGACTCCGAGGTCAGGACGTGCGTTAGCACGCCCAGCCCCGGGATAGGCTAGCGCGCCATAGGCGCAAAGGCTCGTATGATGCGGACTAGTTCCTTGGCGGCAGGCCTCGGGCTGCGGAGTTGCTCCAACGCTACGTCAGGCCGGCGCCGGAGCTCGTCGAAGCGCGAGTTATGAGTCTGGCTGCTTCGATACGTCAGGTCGTGGCACATGCGACACGCGAACACCGGAATGCCTGAAGGCGGCAGGTAGAGTCGACCAACTCGCAGTCCACACTGACAACGAAACCACCAACGAACGCCACCAAAATGAGGTCGGGTGCGAACCAGGCTGAACTGACGGCGCTCAGTGGTTCCCTTCGGACCAGTCCACGACAAGGTCAGGACCGGTTCTTCGAGAGCGTCCGCGCCTTTCAGTACGTCGATGCCGGACACTGCGAGACGTTCCGTTCCGGCGGGCAAGGTCGCACGCAGCGACGTGCCCTTGAGTACGGTCGCTGGAATCGTGATGCACTCCTCGACGGTGAGCTTCCTCATGGCGACCTCCGCCGCTCCGCCGATTCTCGCACGAACTTGTACAAGTTGGTCGGGCGGGTCCGTCGATCCGCGCAACGATACGCCCGCGGGCACTGGGGTGGGCCGACTATGGGGAGGCCGGGGTCGGCGCTGGGACCCGAGGCATTGCGAAGCCGCCAGGCCGCAGACGCGATCCGGAAGGCGAGGTCGGTCGTCGTTCACACAAGTGTCTAACGCCTCCTCTTCGACTGCCAAGTACCGTCCCCTGTACGGCCGCGTAGCGACTTTCGCCCCCCGTAGTCTTCCATTTCATCGCGCAACGAGGCGAAACGTCCGAGAATTGCTAAAGAATTCAGGCACGTTAACATAAGATCCCTTATCTGCGACACGCGGATCACAGGAGTGTAACGGTTAGACATCGCCCGATCGCCTCCCGCGCCGCGCGTCGCGCGTGGCCTCGAGCCAGCAGCCGGCCTGGCGGCGATCGCAGCCGGTCGGTTCCCGGCAGCGCGAGAGACAGCGGTTTCTTGTACAAGTCAACGAGGAGGCACGACGCTCGATTCCTAACGGTCTTCTCCTGCCTCGTCCTCCGGTTTGTCCTAAACCAATAGGAGGTCCGTTCTTGTGCAAGTCGAAGACAAGCCCCTGCGAAGTTTCTTGTGAAGGGCCCATGGGTGCGCCCGGCGGCGCGCGAGCCATTTCTGATTCAGGAACGTCCCGCGTTCTGATGCGTCGCCGGAGGTTTGCACGCGTACGGCGCAAACGAGTCGAGCGTGCCGGCGGACGTGGCTGACAGCGGCCCCAGAAAGCGTTAGAAGACTGCCTCAGCGGTCGTGATGGCTTGCGGCGGCTCTCGTTGGGGGGGTCTCACCGGTGGGCCGTGCAGAGGTGCTGGAGGGCAGCGACGTGCCGGCGCCTGACGGAGTGGATTGCCGGGCTCGCAAATCGGTTCCACGTCGACGACGACCCCTTCAGCGCAGCCGAACAACGATCGGCGTTGGGCCGCGCGGCACCATGACAGGGCTGCACAGGCGGTTGGCGCGATGGCTCCAGAGTCTGGCTAACTCGCTTCGCCGGGAACCAGCAGCCCTCGCAGGGCGATCTCCGCGGCGTTGAGCGAGTCCTTGACCTCCGACACGAGTAGCACCTCACGTGAGTGTGCAAACGCCTTCAATCTGTTGTCCACTGCGAGAACCAAGTCGCAGGCCACTTCGACGACTCGCAACTCGGATTCCGACACGCTGCCATGATAGACAGCCATAAGATATCGAAGACGGTGTCGGCGCGTGACTCCAGTCTGACTGCTCGTGTCAGTCGAGAAGCCGGGCATCGCCATGACAAGCGCGTCAGGTGCTCCAGTCTTGAGCGTTTGATCGATGAGTTCGCGCGCCGAGTGAGAGGCCTGCCTCAGCGAATCGGGACGCCCGGAGACAACCGCTGCCCAGGCTCCGGCTCGGAGCTCTACAAGCGCTGCGCTGATCTTCTGGAGCGCGTCGTCGAGCGAGTCGAGTACGCCTCGACTAAGTGCCAGCCGACCTGCCTCGGTAATAGCAACCCACAGTCCTGGAGAAATGAGATCGTCGTAGGTGGGGCGAATAAGATCAGCAGCTTCAAGTTCCTGAAACGCAACGTCCGCCATGTGACGCTGCGCAGGTTCGAATGCAATCCCGAGCTGATGCTCCAATGCTCCCTGTGTGTCGCTCCTGCCAAGTAGGTTGTACTTCTGCTGGCGTCGTACCGACGCCAGGCTCTTCAAGATCGCCAGTTTCAGTGAGCGGAGGTTCAGATCGGCCATGTTGGTGCTCACATGCGCCCCGACCACGGCGCTCACTCGCGGCCGCGATCCGACAGTCTCGCTGCCGTCGGGTTCAGCGGCCCGCTCGCCTGCTATTACGCCGAGACTCGTCTCTTTCGGTTGCCGTGCAGGCGTTTCAACACGAGAGACAGAAGCTCGTCGCCGAGTTCGGTTTCGTTTCGGATTTCGTTCTTTGCGTAGACTCCCAGCCGCATGATCAACCGAATCACTTCCGGGGCATGAAACCAACGCAGGCGGTTGCACTCCCTGCAAATCGGCAGGTAGTTCTCCAATGTGGCCTGCCCGCCGAGTCTGTGTGGCACGACATGGTCAGCCTGCCATTGCCTGCCGACAAGTCCTCCACACACATGACATGTACCGCTGGTCTTCTTGGATACGGCTGCGCGATCGGCGGCGGAGAGTCGAGGTCGTGAGCCAGGACGAGAAGGCTCTGCCGGCCGTGCGCAGAGCCGTTGGATGCTTCGTCTTGTCATCTCCCACCTTCCGTTTGTTCCGCAACTGGTCCGGCGGACGCTCGGCTTCAGCTGCGGTGGCTCGCTCAATGCAGAGCCGTCGGCTGGATCGCTAGTCCTCAGTCACTTCGCCACTGTCCGTAGCCAGGACGTGAATGCTTCCACGTCCCCAAAGGGGTAGGCCATCACGTCAGTCTGAGCCGCAGATTTCGCGGCCCTGAATGTGTTCCTTTTCAGCCCGTCGTAGCCGTAGGCAGAATCAGCTGCCTTCGCGAGGCAGGCGACCCAGTCCACTACGGTCAGAACGTGGCGTTCGAGTTGAGACGACTTTATGTCTTGGCCTGTGATCTGGCCGTGCATGAGTTTGTTCCGGATGTCCTTGATTTCCTGGATCTTCCGCTCCAAGCGATCGTAGTCTGCGCCCATGATGACCGGCACGGGCGGAACGCCGAGGGCCTTGATTCCTTTCAGAAAAGTCTCCGGATTCAGGTTCCTGTTCTTCGCCATCGCCGAAATCACGTCTTCGATGGAGTCCTCGGAGATCGCTGGGTGCTGAAACACCAGAAAACAGAAGAGACGACGAAGTTGCTTCTCGTACTTCACCCACGCCAAGAGTAGTGCGTCTGTCCGACGGGTCTCGGCAGAGGACTTCCACAGCGCCAGTACCGTTGCGAACTCGGCCGTGAGTGCGTGGGGGATCGTGAGTCTTAGCATGGTCAAATGCGGCTAGCGGCTGCGGTTCGCCCGCGAAGGTTGTGAGTCGGTGTCGGCTGCCGAGTGAAGCGTCGTGTTAGGCAGCCTACACGAGCTGCGTGGCGCCTGCCCATGAAGATCGCAGAGCCTCCAGAATCGCGTGCACGTTGGCCGGGTCTTCAACTCGGCTGACCATGAACGCAGTCTTGCCGGCATCCTTGATGGACGCGCCTACATGGACGCACGCTTGTTCGTCGATGATGATGAACCTGTCGTGAAAGTCCTTCGCTTGTCGGACCTCAACCGTGACCCCAGCATGCTGTCCCATGAACGCCCGCGCCGCAGCTGCGACCGCCGGCGCGTATCTTGCGCACAAGATTCGGACTGTCAGACCGGTCAGCGGCCGTGCCGCCAGCATCTGGAACACCGTCCCATCATCGTACGCATCCACGATCGTAAGGCTCTCCTTTGCCTCAGCAAATACCCCTCGAAGGACGACGTGGGCATCCCAAGGTGAACCGCTCGGGAAGAACATCTCTCGGACATCTTGCGACCCCACCACGAGCTCGTCGCCCTGCATCACCCAACCGGCTGCCGCGAGCGCCGCGACGACCCGTTCCTTGGTTTCCCAATAGGCGGGCGCGAAGTTCGCCAGCGCCACTCTCGCGGCGGCTAGTCTCGCCTGATCGTCCAAGGCGTCGTACGCGGCACATATTCGCGGGAGAAGGGCCCGTACGCGAGTCTTGTGCGTCGCTGCCTGTTCGTCTGACAACGTGAGATCAAAGCGCAGACCGGTGGCCGTGGACACGCCGACCATGAGGTCGCTGTCACCACGGTTCACGAGCACGCCCACGATGACGCGGAACGGGTCCAGGTCGTTCTTCGATGATCCAGCCATAGTCTTGTCGGCGAGCTTCAGCTGCGGCACTTGGCGATCGCACCGACTGCCGTCGGCTGTGTTTCCGTGTTAGACGGCGTCTTCGGCTTCGCAGGCATCAATACCCACCAAGCTCGGTAGCCAACGTGAGATATCCTGCAGCGCCACAACTTCGCGCCTCGGGCCGAAGTAGTCGCGGACAGTGCGGTATCGGTCGCCGAACTTGAGCCGGAACGCGCCTGCAAGGCGCGCGTCTTTCAGGACACTGGAGAGCGCACGGCCACCATTCAGGAACCTGAGTGGACGATCGGTTTCGAGAAGGTAGATGTACTTCTGCTTGCCGGTCTCGTGTTCTGCAAGAAGGAAGAAGTCCTTAAACAGCGAGTTCTGGCGAATCGACTCAGATCCACCTTGCCACGTGATGAACTTGAATTCCGCCACGCGCCTATCAGTCTCGAGATCGAAGGCTCTGCCGGTGTTGCCAGCGCCGAGCGAAACATACTCGACCTTCTCCCCACCTTCGAGTATGTGGGGCAGGCACAACAGGATTCCCAATGCATGAATGACGACGTTCACTTGGCCGGCTAGCCGCTTCAGTTCACCAGCCGCGGCGATCGCCTCGTGCGTCGCCTCCAAGGCCGCAATGGTCCGCGCCACATCGACGGACGCACCGCGAACAGCAGTCTCAGCGCGAGCCAGTGTAGCAGTCAGGTTGGGTCCGCAGAAGCGGTTGAACGCCGCCAATCCGTTGGTATGGTCCATCTGCTCGCTACCTTGCGTCCCGTCGGTCTAGCGTCCTGCGCTCACCTGGCCTCTTTCTACTCCCGAAGACATCTGGCGGGAGTTGGTCAACGTCACCGCAGATTGGTCTGTTGAGGAGTCAGTCCTGAACCAGAGAAGGCAACGTGGTCTGGCTCACATCCTTCGCGTTGGCTGACCGAGTAATTGGTCGAGCTTCTCCTCGATTGCCTTCAGCCGCCCGTCGATCCGAGCGTGTTCATTCTCCCGTTGCTGTTCAAAGAAGAAGCTGGACACAGTGGCCGTGAAGACGCCAATCACGGCAATCCCGACGAGCATCAAGAGGACGGCGACTACTCTGCCCTCGCCTGTCACTGGGGAGACATCGCCGTAGCCTACCGTTGTAGCAGTGACAACGGCCCACCAGACTGCGTCACCCACCGCGCCGATTGCGGGGTTCACGCCCTGCTCCAGGTGATAGACGGCGAGCGCGCCAACGCCGACTATGACGATGGCGACGACTATCACGTAGTGAAAGCCGCGATGGCGAAGCACGCCTCGCGTTAGACGCAAGCCGATGGTGGCTAGGGCCAGCACCCGCACGACCCGCAGCACTCTCAGCGCTCGGACCAGTCTTACAGCCCGGAATGCCCGAACCGCATCGAGCTCCTGCGGAACCAAGAACGGCGGAGACAGGACGATGAGGGCGATGTCGAACCAAGCGCTCCGAATGAACCGAAGGCGGTGATGGGCCAGGGCGAGCTTCACCAGGAACTCGGCGCAAAACGTCAGCCAAATGGCCCAGTTGGACGCGATGGCGTTGCTCCTAACGGCCGGATCCGTGGCACGAGCCTCGAGAATGAGGAGGGGAATGACGGCCAGCGCCAGTAGCCCCATCGGTAGTTCGGACCACCGGGAGAATCGCTCAAATCGCTCCCCTCCGATAGGTTGTGAGGCAGACGCGCCGCCGGCCCCAGCATCTCCGTCTACGGCCATACGCGCTGGATGTTGGACTGGCGGAGGGACGGTGTCAAGGGCGCCTGAACCCAAACCCCGAGAACTGGTACAGCCAAGGCGCCAGCACGTTCATATCGGCGGGCTACTCGCGTCGGAGGTTCAAGTCCCGTGAAATATCACGCCTGGAGTCATTTAGCGCTTGCTCCCGGGAGCGTCTTTAGCTATGACCTACCCTGTCATAGCTTCGGTGGAACCTGGGCCAATGGCGGCCGGAGCCGCGGACGGTTGCGACAACCGCCAGCATCTGGGGCGTCGCCCCGAGATGGAGGAAGGGCTTCGCTCCCACTTCGAGGGTGCGAACCAGGCGGCGATCCGGCGATCTGCGGTGCCGACGAGCGACAACGAGCAGAGCAAGAAAGGGTCGTACTTCGGTTCGACACGGGTGTTTCCAGGGCACGCCCTGACAGCTGGAAGTCGCTGGGACGTGGGGTGAACGGCGTCCGCAACTAAGTGGTCGATTACGGTGGTTCCTAGCCGGCGCTGGGCTCGACGAAGCAGGGAGGGGCGCATGGACGCGGGACAGCGCGTGCGGCTTGTCGACGACCCGGGCAGGCTAGGTGTATTCACCGGGCGAACGACCGAGCGCAGCGGCAGGACGTTCGCTCAGGTGGCCTTCCCTGACCGAAACGACTGGGTGCCCCTCGATCAGATCGAAGAAGTGAGGGAGCGAGGGGAATCCCCAATCGACCTCTTCCGCCGAGGCCGACTCGCGCGGCCGTCCGACCTCTATCGCAGCCTCACTCATATTCGACTATCCGGCCGCCTCGCGAACTTCATCTACAGTCTTGAGACGACCGACACCGACTTCTATGCATATCAATTCAAGCCGGTCCTGAAACTTCTGCAGTCTGCGAGCACCGCTATCCTCATCGCGGACGAGGTCGGACTGGGTAAGACGATTGAAGCTGGACTCATATGGACTGAACTGCGCAGCCGCTTCGACTTGCAGCGTCTGCTCGTCGTGTGTCCGGCCATGCTTCGCCGGAAGTGGGTCAATGAGCTTCAGCGTCGGTTTGGTGTGAAAGCGCAGATTTGCGACGCTTCAGAGCTCGTAGAGATTCTGAGAGCCGTCGACGCGAGGCAGACCAACAACTTTGCTGTCGTGACGAGCCTTCAGGGGCTGCGCCCGCCGGCCGACTGGGATAGTCCGGGCGCCATTGGACCCCGGGCGGAACTTGCCCGACTCCTCAGTAGTCACGCACAAGAAGAACCGCTCGTCGACCTCCTCATCGTCGACGAAGCACACTACCTCCGCAACCCCGAGACACGCTCGTTCGAACTCGGTAGCCTGTTGCGGCGGACTTCGCAGTTCGCCGTTCTCCTGTCTGCCACTCCGGTTCACCTTAGGAGCGACGACCTTTTCCACTTGTTGAGAATCGTGGACGAGGGTGTCTTCAACCAGAGGGACGTCTTCGAGTTCATTCGGCAGGCAAACGAAGTCTTGGTATCGGCGAAAGAGACCGTTCTAGCCGGAGCGCTCGACGCCGCGGGCCTGCGTCAACGGATCGCCGATGCCCTGAGGCATCCGCTCCTGCACGGGAACCGCCAACTCGAGCAACTACTCGAGGAGGTGGACTCTCTTGGCGACCTCCGTCAGCCGAACGTGCGGGTTGAGATTGCGTCCAGGCTGGAGTCGGCGAATCTCCTGGGTTTCGCCGTCAGCCGAACTCGGCGTCGGGAGGTGAAGGAATGGCGGGCCGTCCGCAAGGCGGAGACGCTGCGCGTTCAGATGAACGAAGTGGAGAGCGAATTCTACCGTATGGTGACAGAGACGGTTCGGGAGTACTGCTCGAAGAGCGGGCAGAACGAAGGCTTCCTGGCAGTGATGCCACAGCGCCAGGCGGCGTCTTGCATGGCGGCATCGCTTTGGGCATGGTCGCAGGACGACCCATCCATCGCGGAGGCTCTCTACGAGGACCTGGGCTTGGACCTGCCCGAGGCCGAGCCGAGATCATTGGGGCCGCTGACGTCCCAAATCCGCGCCCGGGCCGCCGAACTTGGCGACCTGTCGGAACTCGCCCGGAATGACACCAAGTACGCTCGGCTCCGCACAACCCTGTCCGAATTCCTCGCAGCGCACCCGAGACAGAAGCTGGTCCTGTTCTCGTCATTCCGCTCGACACTGCGGTATCTCTCGCAGCGGCTGCAGCAAGACGGCATCTCCTGTGCGCTGTTGCTCGGCGGCGATCCGAACCAGCAGTTGGTCTTGCAGGACTTCGCCGCCCCATCCGGCCCTGCGGTGCTCTTGTCCTCCGAAGTTGGTAGCGAGGGAATCGACCTTCAGTTCGCATGGGTGCTGGTCAACTACGACCTGCCCTGGAACCCGATGAAGGTGGAGCAGCGGATTGGCCGGCTCGACCGTCTCGGCCAGGAATCGCCAACCGTCTCGGTTTGGAATCTCGTTCATGCGGAGACGATTGACGAGAGAATCTACGACCGACTTCTGATGCGGCTGGGGATCTTCGAGAGGACTCTGGGTGGGCTCGAAGTTGTGCTTGGCCCTCAGATCGCGGACCTGACCCGGGACCTGATGCAGCAGCATCTCTCCGCTGCCCAGGAAAAGGCCCGTATCGATCAGACTGCCGTCGCGCTGGAGAACGTACGGCGCAACGAGGAGGTTCTGGAGCAGGAGGCCGCCAGCCTCGTTGCCTACGGCGACTACATCTTGCAGCAGGTCGAAGCGGCGCGGAGTTTGTCCCGACGCGTCAAGGCGGAAGATGCGAAGAAGTACATGCTCGACTATCTGGCTGGATACTACCCCGGCTGCCGCTTTGTCCAGGACGACAACGACCCGGCCGTGGTGATGATCGATCTGTCGCCGGCTGCCAAGAGCGATCTTGCCAGATTCCTGCGGGACCGGCGATCGAACGCTGTGACAGCGCTGACGCGTAGCGACCCGACTCCGGTCCGGTGCAGATTCGACAATCGAGTCAAGGTCGCCGCCCGAAGTGGAGAGGAGATCATCAACCAGTTCCACCCAGTCATTCGGTTTGTCGCCCATGGCACCGAGGAACGAGGCGCCGTCAATTTCCCGGCCGTGGCCGCGCGAGTTCCACTGAGCCAGGTCCCGGCGGGGTGTCAGCCCGGTCGGTATCGGTTCGCGGTCACGCGTTGGACGTTCGAGGCGCTTCGTATCTCGGAGCAGTTATGGTTTGGGGTAGTCGCCGATGGTTCCAGCGAGGCGTTGTCGGACCAAGACGCCGAGCGGTTTGTCATGGCTGTTGCCGAGGCGGGAGACGACTGGGCACCTGCAGGGGCTGAACTTGATTTGGAGGCGATCGCGTCCGAAATCGAGCAGGGGCTGCTCGTCCGCGCCTTGAAGGACTTTGAGCGGCACAAGGCGACCGTCGAGGCACAGAACGAGGACCGGGCGACCGCGCAGCTGCGCAGCCTTGACACGCACTTGCGACAGCAACGCATGAAGTATGAGGGGCTGAGGGACCGTCATCTCCAGAGCGGAAACCGCGGGCTCGCGCTCATTCAGGAAACGTACCTCGAGCGGCTGAAAGCGCGCATCGAACGTGAGCGAGAAGCCGTCGAGAGGAAACGACAACTCCACAGTCGGGCTGAAGAGGTCTGCGTCGGCGTGGTCACTGTCAGCTAGCGCGGATCCCCGGGGAGACCCATGAGCCTGTTGACCTGGTTGAAACGCCTGTTTGGCTCGGCGGCCCCTCCGGACGAGGCGGGCGGTGCGCATCCTCCTCCGATCGCACCGAGGACCAATGCTGAGCGGAAGCCGACGCCTGCGAGGCGCACCAAGACGCCGACCCCTCGCGGTACTCGGCCGCATCCTGACACTGGACTCCAGGAGCCGGCCGGGCCATCGTCGGACCTGCTGCCGTCGCTCCTCCAGTTTCGCGATGGTCTACCCGGCACACCGACTGACATCGTCGTCGGCTTCGACTTCGGCACGTCATCCGCGAAGGTGGCGATCCAGTCACCCTACAAGCTCGGCGGCCGAACGGTCTTCGTGGACTTTTGCGGTGCCGGGCACGCTTCGTCCCCGTACCTCCTACCCGCAGCGCTCTATCGCGATCTTCATGGGAAGCTCAGCCTGGCCAGGCCCAGCGGACGAGCAAAACAGCGCGCGCATCTCAAACTGTCGCTTCTAGACGGCGGCTCGACCGAGAGCGACGGAATGGCCTGGGCAGCTGCGTTCTGCGGGCTGGCGTTGCGCGAGGCTCGTCGGTTCTTCCTCACGACCCAATACCGCGCATATGGTGCGAACTCCCTTCGCTGGGCGCTGAACTTCGGGATTCCATCTGCAGGATATGACGACAAGGAGGTGTCTTCGCGATTCCTCCGCGTGGCTCGAGCAGCGTGGTGCCTTTCTCAACACCCGGACTTCCGGTTGGAGGACGCGGCGGAGGCTGTCCGCACGGCCGAGAGCGGACGGGCCGACGACATTTCGATTGCTGTTGTGCCGGAAGTTGCGGCGGAGGTGGTCGGCTACGCCAAGTCGCGGCACCGCCGCGAAGGCCTGCACCTGATCATGGACATCGGGGCGTCTACGGTCGACCTCTGCGCGTTCATCCTCCACGAGCGCGGCGGCGATGACGTCTACGAGTTGCTCACCGCGGATGTGCAGCGTCTCGGGCTCCTGGAGTTGCACTCCAGGCGGATGGACGCGTGTGGGTGCCAACCTCCGTTCGATCGCTTGCCAGAGGACATTGTCGCGCCGCTTCCGCAGCCAGATGACTTGACGGACGGGGCCGGCCGCCGTCACCTAAATAGGTGCGACCGCCAGTTTATCGATGAGGCCGCCCGCCGCGTCGTGCTGCGGACACTAACCGACCTTCGACGCCGTCGGGACCCCAACTCGCCGGTTTGGCGTGACGGGCTGCCCCTGTTTGTCACCGGTGGGGCAGCCCGGTCAGGCATCGCATCCGATATTGTGAGGTGTGCAGATGGGATCGCGCGGAGCAGCTGGTACCCGTACGCGGGTCTCACTTCGCGGCCCCTGCCTACGCCAGACTCCGTCGTACCCGGCACCGGGCCAACAGCTCCGGACTTCCAGCGAATGGCGGTCGCATTTGGCCTGAGCTTTCCAGAGATAAACATCGGCACAATCGAGCGGCCCAGTGCGATTCCGGACATGAAGCCGGCAGTGTCTGAACAGCGAGACTGGCAGCGTGCCTACATCGACAAGGACGTGGTGTGACGCTACGATCCCACCCGACCTCCGCTTCAACGACCTGGGAACCGGCCAACGTGTTCAGGCTGAGTCAATCTCGATATGGACGTGCTCGAGCCTCGTGAGCGGCTCGTCACCGCCCCGAACGAGACGTACCTGAACCTGTTTTGGCCTGGCGACACTGGACCATTGGATCAGTTCATCAAGACCCAGAAGCGCAAAGAGCAGGACAAGCAGCGCAAAGCCGAAGTGCAAAAGACGAACCCGAAGGACAACTCCTGATGGCTATGGCATTCAAACTCGCCCCCGGTGCCCGCGTTGTGATCCGGGACGCGGAATGGATCGTCAAACGCGTCGACCGGTCGTCGAGCGGCGGTGAATCGGTGCAGGTCGTTGGAGTATCTGGGATTGTCCGTGACAGGACTGCCCGGTTCCTGACGGCCATCGACAAGGACATCAAGGTTCTCGACCCGGCCGACACAGAACTGGTTCCGGACGAATCGCCCCAATTCCGGGACACCAAGCTCTATCTCGAGAGCCTGTTCCGGCAGTCACCGCCCACCGACAACGACCTCTACATCGGACACCTGGCCGCCATCGACGACCTGCCTTACCAGCTCGACCCGGCCGCCCAGGCCCTGGACCAGCCCCGGCAACGGATCCTGATGGCCGACGGCACTGGGCTCGGAAAGACCATCGAGGTCGGTGTCCTTCTGGCCGAGTTGATCCGCCGCGGTCGCGGCCGACGGATCCTGGCTGTGACGACGAAGGCGATGATGGCGCAGTTCCAGAAGGAGCTGTGGGCGAGGTTCACCATCCCGCTGGTGCGGCTCGACTCCGAGGGGATTCAGCGGATCCGCGGCCTGATCCCGACCAACGCCAACCCGTTCGACTATTACGACAAGTCGATCATCTCCGTCGACACGCTCAAGCAGGACTCGGAATACCGCGTCTACCTTGAGAATTCCTCATGGGACATCATCGTCATCGACGAAGCCCAGAACGTTGCGGAGCGCGGGGATCTGTCGATGCGGGCGAAGGTGGCGAAGCTGCTGGCCAGCCGGTCCGACACGCTCATCATGACCTCCGCTACGCCCCACGATGGAAAGGCGAGGTCGTTCGCCAGCCTGATGAACATGCTGAACCCAACCGCCATCGCCGACCCTGACAACTACGGGCCGGACGATATCAAGGGGCTGTTCGTTCGGCGGTTCAAGAAGGACATCCGGGAGCAGGTGGGAGCGTCGTTCAAGGATCGGCGGATGACGAAGCACGCGGCGACCGCCACGCTCGCCGAGGAGACAACCTTCGAGAAGTTGACAACACTGAAGTTCCGGACGCTCGACCGCACCCGACGATCGGGGCAGCACCTCTTTCGTACAGTATTGGAGAAGTCACTCTTTTCGAGCCCGCCAGCCTGCCTGCAGACAATTCGCGAGCGCGTGCGGAAGCTGTCAGCCGATTCGTCGGAGAACGCCCGCCACGACGTTGAAGAACTCGAAGGGCTGGCCGAGACCGTCGGCGCGATTGGCATTGGCGGATTCTCGAAGTACCAGAAGCTGCTGGCCGCCCTTCGTCCTGGAGGGGATCTGGCCTGGAGCGCTGCCGACCCGCGCGACCGCCTGGTGATCTTCACGGAGCGGATCGAAACGCTGAAGTTCCTCGCCGAGCACCTCAAGGTGGACCTGGGCCTCGCGGACGCGCAGGTCGAGACGCTCCACGGCGATGGGTCGGACAAGGATCTTCAGAACGCCGTGGAGGCATTCGGCCGCGACCGGGAACCGGTCCGCCTGCTGATCGCATCCGATGTCGCCTCAGAGGGCCTCAACCTGCACTTCCTCTGCCACCGGATGGTGCACTTCGACATCCCGTGGTCGCTGATGGTCTTCCAGCAGCGCAACGGGCGCATTGACCGCTATGGCCAGGAGCAGGAGCCGCACATCGCCTATTTCTACACGGTTCCGGAGCACACCAAGATCCGGGGGGACAATCGCATCCTCGAGCTGCTGATCGAGAAGGACCACCAGGCGGCTATTAATATCGGCGACCCGTCCGCGTTCATGGGCGTCTACGACGAGCGTGAGGAGGAGCTGAAGACTGGCCGGGCCATAGAGGACGGAGACAGTCCCGAGTCGTTCGACGCGGAAATGGAGCGGAAGGCGAGGATGGAGGTCGATTTCATGGCCGCCCTTTGGGGGACAGCTCCGGTGCCCAACGGAGCGGCCGCGGATCGGAAGCGACGGATGACCAGCCTGTACCCGGATGATCTTGCCTTTGTCAGGCAGGCGGTCGACTACATTCGCGAGCGGCACCCCCTCGACACGGACTACGACCCAGAGCGGCGGGAAATCGGAATCACTCTTTCACCGGACATGGAGCGCATGTTCAAGGTCCTGCCGCCCGAGGTGATTCCGGACGATCGCCATCTTCATCTCACGACCGATCGGGGACGGGTGAAGGCGGCTATCCGGAACACCAGGGCCGAGGATCGGAAGTGGCCCGACATCCACCTCCTCTGGGAGCTGCACCCGGTCGTGGAGTGGCTGAATCTCAAGCTGCTGGTGGCGTTTGGACGCCACCAGGCGCCGGTCATCACCCTTCGCGGTCGGCTCACTCCAGGGGAGGCGGTGTTTCTGATCCAGGGCCAAATCCCCAATCTGAAGGCCCACCCAGCGGTGCACAGCTGGTTTGCCCTCCGATTCCAGAATCGCCGAATGGCTGGCTTCATGTTGCTCGACGACTTCCTCGCCCGCACGGCGTTCGCGACGCAGTCGTTCCCGAACAGCGGATCGGATGTCGACGCCCAGGCCCTTCGGAGCCTCCTACCGAGAGTGGTGGAGGAATCGCGAGGATGGATGTCGCATTGTCGCAGGGAATTCGAGGCTGCCGTCAACCCGAGGCTCAATGAGCAGCTTACGAACCTGGAGAGGCTTCGGAAGCGCCAGGTGGGCCAGTTGGAGCTGGAGTTCCCTGAGGGCGAGACGATGAAGGGCGCCCGGATCGAGAAGAAGCAGCAACGTCACCGCGCCATCGACAAGCTCTTCGACGACTACCTGCGCTGGGTCGAGGACACCATGACCACGGAAGACAGCCCCTACATCCGCATCGCGGCGGTGTTCGTCGGCGAGGAGTAGCGCCTTGGACCTGACAGGCATCTCCAACGAGAACGAGTTCTATACCCAGCACTACCTGGCCGCCATCCTCGAGGAGGACCTCAAGGACGTCTTCGCCGGCTGGGCGGCGCGCGACCAGGCTGGCGCAGGCAAACAGCCACACGACCGCCTGCTCTCGCTCGCAACCTCTTACCACCGGATGCGGGCCGAACTCGCCAAGCTGCGAGACCGTCGCGAGCGGGCCGACCGTCAGCGGGAGTGGTTCGCGCGGTTCTTCGAGGATCTGGGGTACGAAACCGCTCGCACTGAGCGCCCACTGGAGCGGGGCGTGGCGCTGCCGCTCCTCGCCGAGGTGAAGCGAGCGACCGGTCAGCCCGAGGCGTGGATTGTCGAATCCCTCGCGCCGGCTGACGAGCCGGCGGACCCACTCTCGCTTCCAGTTCTCGAGGAGCAGTTCGCGGCCGTTCCACTCCGGGACGCTGACCTCGCCGACCTCACGCTCGACGACATCGTCACGCGACATGTCTTTGCCGCCGACGAACCACCCCGCTGGGTGATCGTGTTCAATGCCGGCCAGGTGGTCCTGGTGGACCGGACGAAATGGAGCCAGAAACGCTTGCTTCGTTTCGATCTCGCAGAAATCTACGCCCGCCGTTCCACGCCAACCCTCCGGGCGGTCGCGGCCCTGCTGTCACGGGAATCGGTGGCGCCAGCGGACGGCGCCTGCGTGCTCGACTCGTTGGACGATAGTTCCCACAAGCACGCCTTCGCGGTGTCGGAAGACCTGAAGTACAGCGTGCGCGAGGCGGTCGAGCTGCTCGGGAACGAGGCGGTTTGGTATCTCCGGACGGTATCCAAGGACAAGGTCTACGGCACCGGCCTGGCAGACGACCTGACCCGCGAGTGCCTGCGCTACCTGTATCGACTTCTGTTCCTTTTCTATGTGGAGGCGCGGCCGGAGCTGGGCTACGCGCCGATCAAGAGTGAGGAATACCGCACTGGTTACAGCCTCGAGTCACTTCGCGACACGGAGGTGCTCGACCTGACGACCGAGGAGGACCGCGAAGGATTCTTCCTTGACGAGTCGGTCGCGACGCTGTTCCGGCTGATCTTCGAGGGGTTCGAGGAGCAGCAGCAGGTGCTGCTGGATGTGGAGATGCCGCCCGACTCGCACACGTTCCGCATGGCTCCGCTCAGGAGTCACCTGTTCGACCCGGTCCGGACGCCAATCCTGAACCAGGTGCGCCTTCGCAATCGGGTGCTGCAGCGCGTGATCGAGCTGCTCTCATTGTCGCGTAGGGGTCAGAACGGCCGTCGCGGCAGGATCAGCTACGCGCAGCTCGGTATCAACCAATTGGGGGCGGTCTACGAGGGGCTTCTCTCCTACACGGGCTTCTTCGCCGAGACGGACCTCTTCGAGGTGAAACGGAAGGACGAGCCCTATAACGAGCTCGAGAACGCTTACTTCGTTCCCGAATGTGACCTAGGCCAATACGACGCGGATGAGGTCGTTCGCGACGCCCAAGGGAACAAGAAGAGGTACCCGCGGGGGACGTTCATCTATCGCCTCGCTGGTCGCAACCGCGAGAAGTCGGCATCCTACTACACCCCAGAAGTCCTGACCCGCTGCGTCGTCAAGTACGCACTGAAGGAGCTGCTGGGCGGATTGCCTGCCGACGACATCCTCTCGCTCACCGTCCTCGAGCCTGCGCTCGGCAGCGGCGCGTTCATCAACGAAGCGGTCAATCAGCTAGCCGACGCCTACCTCGAACGGAAACAGCACGAGACTGGCCGCACCATCGCTCACGACCAGATGCTCGTCGAGCGGCAGAAGGTCAAAGCGTACATCGCAGACAACGGTGTCTACGGGATCGACCTGAATCCGACCGCGATCGAGCTGGCGGAGATCTCGGTTTGGTTGAACACGATTTACGAGGGACACACCATCCCGTGGTTCGGGAATCAGCTGGCGGTTGGCAACTCGCTCATCGGCGCCCGCCGGCAGGTGTTCCCGTCGTCGCTCTTGCTCGACAAGAAGCGTCCGTGGCTCGATGCGGTTCCTTCCAGGGTGAAGTTGCCTGCTCGTCGCGAGTTCGGAACGGTCTATCACTTCCTGGTTCCCGACCAGGGGATGGCTGACTACAACGACAGGGTGGTGAAGGGGCTGGCCCCAACCGACATCGACGCGATCAAGCGCTGGCGCAGGGACTTCTGTGCGCCACTGACGTCGGGCGAGGCCCGGACGCTCGAGCGGTTGTCGGACGCGATCGATAGGCTGTGGGACCGGCACATCGACGCTCGACGCCGGGTGGCGGAACAGGCGAGCCACCAGTTTCCAGTCTTCGGGCACGAGGACGACCCGGCCTTTGCCGAAACCGGCCCGCGTCTCACCGTCCGCGACCGCGAGACGATCTACCGGCGCGAGATCCTCGCCGAGGGCAGCGAAGTGTCGAGTCCCTACCAGCGCCTGAGACTGGCGATGGACTACTGGTGCGCCCTCTGGTTCTGGCCGATTGCGGATGCCTCGCTTCTCCCGACCCGTGACGAGTTGTTGCTCGATCTCACGATGCTGTTGGAGGGCTCGGTACTCGAGACGGCCGCACTTGCAGAGGGGCAGGCAGACCTATTCCCTGGTGGCGTCGAGAAGCAGATGCGCATCTTCGTCGATGGGATGTCGCGGGGCGGCCGCGACGCGCTCGACGCGCTGGGTGCGGTGAACGTAGGCGACTTGTGCGACAAGGTACCGCGTCTGCGTCTCGTGCGCGAACTGGCTGCCCGCTTCCATTTCCTCCATTGGGAACTCGAGTTCGCCGAGGTATTTGCCGATCGGGGTGGGTTCGATCTCATCGTCGGCAACCCGCCGTGGATCAAGGTGGAGTGGAACGAGGGCGGCCTGATGGGTGAGGCCAATCCGCGGTTCGTCCTGCGGAAGCTCACCGCACCGCAGCTTGCCGCATTACGCGACGAGGCGTTTGGGGCTCGCGCGGGCCTACGCGACGCGTACCTCCTGGAATATGCGGAGTTCGCCGGCACGCAGGCGTTCCTGAATGCCACACAGAACTATCCTCTTCTGAAGCGTTCGCAATCGAACTTGTACAAGTGCTTCCTGCCGCAGGCGTGGGACGCGGGGTCGGAGAACGGAGTGAGCGGATTCCTGCATCCTGAGGGTATCTACGACGACCCGAAAGGGGGCATCAGCCGGCAGGCCGCGTACTCGCGTCTCCGATTCCATTTCCAATACCAGAACGCCCTCAACTTGTTTGCAGATGTCGCCCACCGTGAGAAGTACAGCGTCAATGTATACGGACCAAGCGGCCCACCTCGATTCATCAGCGTGTCAAACCTGTTTCACCCAGCCACTGCTGACGCCTCGCTCGCTCACCACGGGGGGGGCGCTTGCGGCGGGATAAAGGACAACAACGATGAGTGGAACCTGGCCGGCCATGCGCATCGCGTGATTGAAGTGGACGAGGACACGCTGGCGCTGTTCGCTAGGCTCTACGACGAGCCGGGGACGCCGGCGCTTCAGGCGCGGCTACCTGCGCTTCATGCCCGGGGACTGGTCGAGGTGCTTCGCAAGTTCGCCGCCCACCCGAAACGCCTGGGCGATCTGGGGGGGCGATATTTCGCCACCGAGATGTGGCACGAAACGAACTCGCAGAAAGACGGCACGATTCGTCGCGAAACCCGGTTCCCGTCGCACGCCGGCGAGTGGATTCTCTCCGGGCCTCACTTCCAGGTCGGAAACCCGTTCAACAAGTCGCCCCGCGCCATCTGCACTGAGAAGGGCCACTACGACCCACTCGACCTGACGACGTTGCCCGATGATTACTTGCCGCGGACCAACTACGTGCCGGCCTGTGATTCGGACGAATACCGGCGGCGGACGCCGAGCCTAGCGTGGGGAGACAAGTCTCCGATTACTGGCAGCTATCGCCTGTTTGCGCGGCGGCAGTTGAGCCAGGCGGGCGAGAGAACGCTGGTCGCAATGGTGGCACCGCCCGCCGCGGCTCACATCCATCCGGTGATTTCGACGACGTTCGCAGCTGATGGCGACCTTCTGGCCGCAGTCATAGCATGGGCATCGATTCCACTCGACTTCTACCTGAAGACCACGGGAAAGGGCGACCTCTACGAGTCAATCTTCCGCCACTTTCCGCAGCCGGAGGCAGGTCGGACCGCTGCACTTCGCCTCCTCGTCCTCAGCTGTCTGACCACCCACTATGCCTTGCTCTGGTCCTCCGCGTGGTCCGACGCGTTCTGCGACGACCGCTGGGCGAAGGCCGATCCACGCCTTGAGGATGGCCGCTTCGCGCGCTTGACGCGGGAATGGACTCACGATTGCGCTCTCCGAACGGACTACGAACGGCGACAGGCGCTGGTGGAAATCGACGTTCTCGTGGCGATGGCGCTCGGCCTGACCCTGGACGAGCTGTGCACGATCTACCGCATCCAATTCCCGGTGCTGCGCCAGAACGAGCAGGACACTTGGTATGACCAGCGCGGCCGCATCGTCTTCACGTGCAGCAAAGGGTTGCCGGGCGTCGGCTTCGACCGTTCAGGCTGGAACGAAATCCGAACGATGAAGAACGGCACCGTGACTCGCGAGGTGGAGGACGAAACGCTCCCCGGCGGCCCCCGCAGGCGCGTCATCGAGTATGTCGCCCCGTTCGACAAGTGCGACCGCGAGCAGGACTACGCGACGGCGTGGGTCGAGTTCGAGCGGAGACGCGAGGCGTCGTAGCCTGGGATCTGCCGAGCGGGATGGAGCGCGGGGTGTTTCGAACCTACTTCTGCGCAGCCAACTCAGAGGGTGACGGTGTCGAGCGAGTCCTGACAGGACGAGATACACGGTAGCGGCTGTTATGAAAAGCCAGTGTTCGGTGCTGTAATAGCGGCGCAGCTGACGTCCCCTCTGTCCTTGGATCGTCCGACGGCGCCTGAACCATATGATTCCCTCCGTTATCGCCGCGCAGGTCCGTCGAGGTGTCGAGGAGTTCCTGCTGACGACGTTCCCCGTGACGACCCCTTTCTTCTCGGGTCGCCTCGAGGAGTTCCTGCAGACCCCTGGAGCCATCTTCAGGGGCCCCTACGTATCGATCAAGCTGCCGTTCCTCGGAGGGGACGCCTCACGTCGTGATTTCCCGACGGTCCTCCCAGATGGCTTCGTTCCGCACCGACATCAGCAGCAGGCCTGGCATAGGCTGTCTTCGCCCGGGGCCCAGTCAACGCTCGTTGCCACCGGGACAGGCTCGGGAAAGACGGAGTGCTTCCTGTTTCCGATCCTCGACCACTGCCACCAGCGGCGCGGACAGGCCGGAATCAAGGCGATCATCGTCTACCCAATGAACGCGCTGGCGACCGACCAGGCCAAGAGGTTTGCCCGGGCGATCCACGACAAGCCCGAACTGCGCGGTCAGGTCACAGCCGGGTTGTATATCGGCGGTCGTGCGGACGATGGGCAGGGTGAAAGCAAGGTGATGACCGAAGATCAGGTCATCACGGACAGGGACACCCTTCGGCTGGCACCTCCGGACATTCTGCTCACCAACTACAAGATGCTGGATTACCTGCTAATCCGGCCTGCCGACTTTCCACTGTGGCGGTACAACGAGCCCGAAACGCTCAGCTACTTTGTTGTCGACGAACTACATACGTTCGACGGGGCGCAGGGCGCGGACCTGGCGTGCCTGATTCGCCGCATCAAAGAGCGCGTGAAGACGCCGGAGGGCGGGCTGTGCTGTGTCGGGACGTCTGCAACTCTCGGTGACCGAAGTGATCCCAGCAAACGTGAGCTCCTGGACTACGCAGAAGAGGTGTTCGGCGAGCGATTTGAGCCGGACGCTCTGATTGGCGAGTCGCTTCAAACACCCGATCAGTTCCTCGCGGGGCAATTGGTCACGCGGTTCGCGCCGCCCGGGCCTGAAGCCGCTCCTCAGCTCGACCCACTTCGGTATCAATCCGTCGAGGACTACCTGCGGGCGCAGCACCGATTGTGGTTCGGAAGCGACATCGGGAGCTTTGGAGACGTCGACTGGCAGGCTCAGCTGTCGGAACTGCTGAAGGGACACGCGTTCTTCCGCAACCTGCTGCTCGTCCTCGCGAATCGAGCGGTCGCTTCCTCCGAGCTGGTCGAGCAGTTGCAGAAGGGCATTCCGGCATTCGAGCGTCCGGACCTGACGTTTCTGCAGCAGCTGCTCGATAGCTTCCTGGCGCTCGTGTCGATGGCCAGGGTCCGCAACAGCAGTGGCGTTGTCCCTCTGGTGAACGTTCGGTGCCAGCTCTGGTTGCGGGAACTGCGGCGGATGGTCGGCGCAGTTGCGCCAGGCGGTGGCCTGGCATTTGCGGATGACCTGAAGCCTGAGGAACTCACACGATCGCTGCCCCTCATCCATTGCCGCGAGTGCGGCATTGTCGGCTGGGGTGCTCTGATGCGGGAAGGCGAGCCGAGAATCGCCACGGACTTGCAGGCCTTCTACAACGCCTACTTCCGATTCTCACCAAACGTCTGTTTCGTCTATCCCGGCCTCGACTTCACGGCCCGCGGCGGCCAGCGCGAATTTCAGCGTGTGCTCTGCACCGGTTGCATGCGCGTCTTCGAGGACGCCACCCGCACCAGCTGCCCACATTGCGGCTCCGCGGCGGAGCAGCTGATCGAGGTTGGGATTCCGACGGCCTGGCGTCACCGGGAGGCCAGAGACGGCCGACCCGCGCGGAGAGAAGGGATTCACGATTGCCCGTCCTGTGGCGGCCGGAACAGCCTGACGATCCTCGGCTCACGGGCGGCGAGCCTTACGGCGGTCATCATCGCGCAGCTGTTCTCGTCGCCGTACAACGACGACAAGAAGCTCCTCGCCTTTTCCGATTCGGTGCAGGACGCGTCGCACCGCGCTGGGTTCTTCGCCGCCCGTACGTTCCAGTTCAACTTCCGCGCGGCGCTCCAGCAGGTGGTAGAAGCCGCTGGTGCTGATATTCCGTTCGTTGAAGTGCACGATCGGTTCATCGACCACTGGCACGAGCGGTTGCCAGAAGAGCGCTTCATAGCGACGTTCCTGCCGACCGACATGGCGTGGCTGGACGACTACGAGGCGCTTCGCGAGACCGGAAGTCTGCCCGCTGGGTCGTCGCTCCTCGACCTGCTTCATCGCCGGTTAGATTGGGAAGTCTGGAGCGAGTACCGGCTTCGACGCCCGTATCGGACGAACGCTCGAGAAGACCGGGTCCTCCACACTGGCGATTTCTGCACTCCTCCTCTCGAAGGGGCTGGAGGAGTGCCTCGAACCGCTCAAGAACGAGATCGGCGAACTCCGAGGATTGGAGAGTCAGCAACTCACTCGCTTCATCGTCGGGCTGTTGGTCGCCCTCAAGAACAGGGGCGGCATCGCGCACGCGGAACTCGGAAAGTACATTGAGAGCGGCGGCAACTCCTACCTGCTCGGCAAGCGGCACGCCGTGCATATGCCGGGCTTCGCCAAGGGTTCCCGCGCCCCCGTGTTTGTCGCCAGCCGCCCTGGCACGCGGTTCAACACGTGGGTCGGGGCGAGCAGCAACGCAACCATCACGTGGTACGAAGACTGGCTGTTGAAGTGCCTTGGGAACGTGAGTCCCCAGGTCGGGAGCTTCGCTCGAGAGGTATTCGAAATCGTTGTCCCCCGGCTGGTAGCTGCTGGCGTGCTTTTCGAAGCTGCAACGCCGAAGGGCACCGTTTGGGGGGTGACGGCGGAGGTCTTCTCGGTCACCAGGCATGTTGCGCAGCTCCGCTGTGACGAGTGCAACTTCGCGGTCTCTGTGGCCGCGGCCGACGTCCCGCACCTTGTCGACGCGCCGTGCCTCCGCTACCGGTGCCAGGGCCGCCTTCAGGAGTCGAAGCCGACAGACGACTACTATCGGCGGCTGTATCGAGACGGGAACGTCGCGCGCGTCTTCGCGCAGGAGCACACCGGGCTCCTGGACAGGGCTACTCGGGAGCGTGTTGAGACGGGATTCATCGACGATGCGCGTCCGGGTGACCCGAACCTCCTGTCATGCACGCCGACGCTCGAGATGGGGATTAACATTGGCGACCTCTCGTCGCTCGCCCTGTGTTCGATTCCGCCGAAGCCCAGCAACTACCTTCAGCGAGTAGGTAGGGCCGGGCGACGAGACGGGAATGCGTTCGTTCTCGCGGTCGCCAACGCAAGGCCCCACGACCTGTTCTTCTTCCTCGAACCTGAGGAGATGATCCAGGGCCACGTTGAGCCGCCCGGTTGCTTCCTCAATGCTTCGGCGGTTCTCGAACGGCAGTTCACCGGGTACCTCTTTGATCGCTGGGTGGAGACCGGGCTTGACCGGACGGCCCTGCCTACCCAGATGAAGCCGATTCTCGACCAAGTAGAGAGAGGGGAGCCGAGGCCGGACGTGTTTCCGCAGACTCTCCTGAGGTTCTTCGAGACGAATCGAACCGCCCTCGAGCAGGGATTCCTCGGGATGTTCGGGAATCGGCTCGAGGACTTCTCAAAGAGGCGGCTGCTGGCGTTTTCACGTGGCGACAACCTCGCTGTTCCCAGTTTGCAGGTCCGACTCGTCAACGGACTCCAGGAGCAAGCGAAAGAGCGCAAGAGTCTTCTGAACCGCCTTCGCAAGCTCACCGCACGCATCAGTGAACTGGACAGGGAGCCGGGAGCGGGCGAGGCCGAAGAGCAACGGATGGACGGGCTGCGCCAGGAGAAGAGCGCGATCAACGCCGTCGTGCGAGGCATCAACGACAGGCACCTCCTGAACTTCTTCACAGACGAAGGGCTGCTGCCGAACTACGCGTTTCCAGAGTCCGGCGTCGTCCTGCGGTCGGTGATCTACCGGAAGCATGCCGATGCCACGGACCCAGAACGCCGCTATGACACCCAGGCGTACACCTACGAGCGCCCCGCCGCTGTGGCAATCGCGGAACTGGCGCCGGCCAACAGTTTCTACGCCGAGGGACGAAAGCTCCTTATCGATCAGGTGAATCTCGATCTCTCTCAGATGGAGTCGTGGCGCTTCTGCGACTCGTGCCACTACATGGCTCGAGAGGGCCTCGCCGAGCCAGCGAAGACCTGCCCGGGCTGTGGCAGCCCTCTCTGGGCCGACGAAGGGCAGCTGAAGAGCATGCTGCGCCTGCGCCAGGTAATTGCCACGTGCTCGGAGCGAGACAGCCGCTCGTACGACGAGTCGGATGACCGCACGCCGGAGTTCTTTCACAAGAACCTCTTTATCGGGAAGAACGACCAGGACATCACGGCCGCCTGGTTCATCGACAAGGAGGATGTGCCGTTTGGGTTCGAGTTCTTCCGCAAGGTGACGCTTCGAGAGGTCAACTTCGGGAAGGAGCATGGGGAGCGTGGTGCGGTCCGGATTGGCGGCGAAGAAATACCCGATAGCCCATTCGTCGTCTGCAAGTCGTGCGGCAAGGTCCAGGGAATCAGGGAGGGTGAGAATCACGCGGTCTACTGTTCGTACCGCGACAATCCCGGGAAGGAGAAGTTCCTCGAAGCCTGCTACCTGTATCGGGAGTTCAGCTCAGAAGCGATCCGGATGCTGCTTCCCGTGGCCGCCTTCGACACTGATCGGCTGATCAGCTCCTTCGTCGCCGCGTTGGACCTTGGGCTTCGATTGTATTTCAAAGGCGACCCGGGTCACCTTCGGACAACCGTGTACGACGAACCGGTCCCAGCCTCCGGCGTCCGCAAGCGCTTCCTCATTCTCTACGACGGCGTTCCGGGTGGCACCGGATACCTGAAGGAGTTGATGCAGGACGCTGGCGTGTTGATGAAGGTGTTCAGGCTTGCCTACGACGTGCTGGCAGCCTGCGAATGCCAACGTGCCCCAGAGAAGGACGGTTGTTACCGCTGCCTGCTGGCCTACCGCGGCCGGCACCACGCGGAAAACACGTCCCGGCGTGCCGCGATGGACCTGCTCAAGGCGCTGCTCGACAACGCGCAGCACCTGAAGGTCACCGACCGGATCGACCACATCCGGCTCAACTCGCTGCTCGAGAGCGAACTCGAAGGCCGGTTCATCGAGGCGGTCCGCCGCTGGGCCGATGGCCACGGCGACGCCCGGATGTCGCAACAAGTGGTGAACGGCAAGCCAGGGTGGTACCTCGGCATCGGGAGACTGGGGTACCTGATTGAGCCCCAAGTCACGCTCGGGGTGGATGCGGGCGTCCGGGTCCCGTCGCGTGCGGACTTCGTTATCAGGCCCGAGCGCGCAGTCGCAAACACGTTGCCGATTGCCGTCTTCACTGATGGATTCGAGTTCCACGCTGACCCGGCGTCAGGGAACCAGCGACTGGGCGTCGACAGTGCGCAACGTCTGGCCATTATTCGGTCGGGACGCTATCGGGTCTGGTCACTGACCTGGGAGGACGTGGACGAGCGCCTCCGGATCGGTGTCGAGCCGTGCGACCAGCTGCTCAGTCATAGAGCCGCCTCGCAGCAGACCGTCCTCATGATGCTGGATCCGGCCGGCGCGCCGACGTGGAGCAAGGCACAGAAAATGTCGAGCTTCGAGCTCCTTCTGCTGCTGCTCAGCGAGCCAACGCAAGACTGGCGTGTGTTCAGTCTGGCGACCATCGCTAGCATTCTGGAGCCGAGAGCAATCTCCAGTCACGCCTGGGCGAGGGCGGCCAGAATGCGCCTGTTGGAGTCCGTCTCGCTCGTCGACTGGCCGGATACAGCTCTGGCGGGCGATGCTGCTCTGAATGGTGCGCTCCGGTTTCCGGCCGATTCGGCGTCTCCCGGCATAGCTGCCTTTGCCTTCGGCGACGCTGCGGGAATCAGAGGTCGCGACCTTTCGAGTCTTGTTGGTACCTTCCGGTTGTGTGAAGAGCTCGGCGACAGCGGTGCGGTCCCGTTCAGGAAAGCCTGGAGAGCTTACTGGAGGCTCGTCAATCAGATTCAATTCGCGGACCGTGTCGATGTTGTGACGTCATACGGTCTTAGGGACGGGGTGTACGGGCGCCTGCTCGACGAAACGCTGAACTTGGGGCGGCCGACGACCGTGCACGACGACCAATTGACAGATCGCCTGGAGCTAGCCGCGGCCGAAGTGCACACGTTGCTAGAGGCAATTGCTGCCAGAGGATTGGCCTTCCCGGACGTGGGCTACGAGCTGACCGGCCCCGATGGAGCGATAGTGGCGGAGGCCGAACTGGCATGGCCCGAGCGTCGCGTGGCGGTCATGACCGCGAACCAGGAGGCGGGCATCGGGTACTTTGTTACGGCGGGCTGGCGCGTATGGACCGTCGAGAGCCTGCGCGGTGATCCGGCGCCGCTGTTTGCAGCGTTGAGTGTTGCACCGCTCTAGTCGCGGCGCTTCATGTCGGCCGGCCAACTGAAACTCAGGACGGGGTCGAAGAAGGGGTACCAGGATGACGGTCGCAGTTTCAAATGATTTCCTCTTGGCGTTTTCCCAGGTGTCCCGCGCTTCCCAGAAGAAGGTGCGGGAGTTCATCGAGTTGTTTCGCGAGCGGCCGGATGCCCCTGGTATCCACTACGAGCCCGTGCAATCTGCCCGAGGCAAGAGCCTGTATTCCGTACGAATCGACCAGGCGTATCGTGCCATCGTGTTTCACCCGGGCGCCCAGGTGTTCGTGCTGACCTGGGTTGATCATCACGACGATGCCTACGAGTGGGCGCGGACGAAGGTGTTCACGGTCAATCCGCTGACTGGTGCCCTTCAGGTTCTCAGTGCGGAACCCGTTCAGGCTTCAGGAGACCGCCCAAGCGCTCCGGCCACCCCGGCTCCGTCCGTGCTGTTTGGCTCCGTGAAAGACAAGCACCTTCTTCGGTTTGGGATTCCGGAGGCACTTCTGCCGATGGTCAAGGCCCTCGAGGACGAGGATAACCTCGAGGACGCCAGGCCTCAACTGCCGCAGGAAGCCTATGAGGCCCTGTTTCTTCTGGCTGCCGGCTATACCGTCGACGAAGTCTATCGTGAGACTGACAAGGTGCCCGACGGCCCGAAACATGACCCGGACGACTTCAAGGTGGCGCTCGAGAACGAGGACTCGAAGCGGCGGTTCTTCGTTGTCGACGAGGCCAAGGACCTGGCGGAACTGCTCAACGCTCCGCTGGAGCAATGGCGCGTGTTCCTCCACCCGAAACAACGGAAACTGGTCAGTCGGCACGCGAACGGAGCCGTCCGCGTCCTGGGCGGGGCTGGGACCGGCAAGACCGTGGTGGCCATGCATCGCGCCAGGTACCTGGCCGGCCAACTGTTCGCGGGCCCTGGCGATCGAGTCCTGTTCACAACGTTTACGAGGAACCTGGCCACGGACATCGGCGAGAATCTGCGGAAGTTGTGCTCTCCAGAGGAGTTCTCGCGCATAGAGGTAATCAATCTCGACTCCTGGGTGTCGAACTTCCTCCGGGGACAGGGGTATCGGCACAAAGTGCTCTTTGGAGAGGACGAGAACGAGTGCTGGCAAAACGCCCTGAACCTCGCACCAAGCGAGCCGGCCCTGTCGGCGGCCTTCTATCGGAGTGAGTGGGAGCGGGTGGTGCAGGCGCAGAACGTGACGAGCGCCGACGAGTATCTGCAGGCAAGTCGGGTCGGACGAGGGACGACACTGAGCCGGAAGGCAAAGAAGGCTATCTGGCCCGTCTTCCAGGAGTATCGCGCCCAGCTCAACGAGCACGACGCAAAGGAATACGTTGACCTGATCCGTGACGCGAGGCAGCTGATCGAGACGCGCAAACTGACGCTGCCCTATCGTGCGGTAGTCGTCGACGAAGCCCAGGACATGAGCAGTGAGGCGTTTCGATTGCTCCGGGCCATCGTTCGGGACGGCGCAAACGACCTGTTCATCGTGGGGGACGCCCACCAGCGGATCTACCGTTACAGAGTCACGCTCAGCCAGTGCGGCATCAACGTTCGAGGCCGAAGCCAGAAACTCCGCATCAATTACCGGACCACCGACGAGATTCGCCGTTTCGCCGTGGCGCTCCTCGAAGGCCGATCGATCGACGATCTGGATGGTGGCATCGACGAGCAGAAGGGCTACATGTCCCTCACGCACGGCGGGCGTCCCAGTGTTTCGGTTTTTCCAACGGCGGCTGAGGAGTGCCGCTACGTCGAAAAGGAAGTCCGCCGACTTCTGGATGCGGGGGCGGCGCCCGAGTCCATCTGTCTGGTGGCCCGGACGAATGGGATCATGGAGAGCTTCGAGGCCGCTCTGAAGCACGCGGGCCTCCCCGTCTATCGCATCAAGCGAGAAGCTGCTGACCAGGCCAAGCACCACGCGGTTCGCCTCGCGACCATGCATCGCGTCAAGGGGCTGGAATTCGAACACATCTTCGTCGTCTCCGCGAATGCCGATGTGATCCCCCTGGCGAAGGCGGTTCACGCCGAGGACGATCCGATCTCGGCACGGGATGCTGAGACGGGAGAGCGGGCGCTCCTTTATGTGGCGCTGACGCGGGCCAAGAAGTCAGCAACAGTTTCTGCCTTCGGTACCGCGAGTCCATTCGTTACGCCGGTCGAGAAGGGCATCGGATAGGAAGGCTCACGGGGGACCGTGTTGGGATCTGGTGGCGCCAACCGCCCCCCTAAACGAGGTGCTCCCGCTATGTCGGCGACGTTGCCGTTTCTTACCTCCTACGACCCCCCTGGCACGAGCGAGGGGTCGCTGGACCCCCTGGGCCTCTACCAGATTGCCGACCAGCTCGCGTCGCTGTTGGTGCCGGCGGTCCGCGAACGCATGCAACGCGTTCGCTTTCTGACCGCCATGACCGTCGGCGCCTTGGTCTGCGAGGGGCTTGAGGACGACCGAGACGAGCGCGACGCCTCGCCCTACTTGGTCTGGGAGTGGCTCGTCGTCGAGGCGCTCATTCGGCGGGCGACCGAGAACGGCGGCATCTGGGGCGTCCCGGGAACGCTCGTGGCCAAACGCGCCTTGGAGCGACACGGCTACCTTGATGCGCGGAGCTACCTGAAGACGCCGCGCATCTTCGGCTTCCACGGTGTCTACAAGCGCTTGGCTGCGCATCTGGGCCTTCTAGACGTTCATTTGCGACCCGGACCGAACGCTGAATCCCTAGTGAACACCTGGGCGCGCGACCGTGGTCTGGGCGGGATCGAGGAGGCCAGGCGGACCACTCTGAAGGCGTGGTCCAAGGCGGTCACCCGCAGCCTTGGCGAGAATCCGCCGCGCACGAAGCCGGGCTGGAACAACGGGGAATGGGAGGAGTTGGCGACGGCATTCGCGCCGTCAGGGTGCCGGGCGCGCGAGAGGCGGTGGCTGCGCGACGCACTGAACGCGGCCGACGAACGTCGCCTGGGCGCGTTGCCGATCCTCTGGGACCTGCAGGCCGAGTTCGACGATGAGGAGTTTCGGGAGGAAACGCTGCATGACCGCCTGGAGGAACGGCAGCCGGCGTACGGGCCGCTGCTGGCGGCTATCCGCGCGTACGAGGCGTTCGCGCGCCGGCTCCAGGAAGCCTTCGACGTTCTGAGAGCGGAGGCGTCCTCGCAGGACGCGCGCGGATTTGTAGTTACGGACATAGCCGGGGACGCCGACTTCAAGGAGTGCGTCAAGGGATTAGACAAGCGCTTCGAAGCCGCCCATGGGGCACTCGGCGACCTCGTCCTCGACAACGCGTCGCTCCAGAACCTATTCCACCGGCGGTTTCTAGCCTTCGGCGAGCCCATGGAACCGAACCGCTGCGCGCTCCTGCTTTGCTCGCATCACGAAGCAGTTCAGAAGGCGAAGTCGGCAGACGGCAAGCGGCCGTGGTTCGACCGCATCGGTCACGACCGCATCTACATTCGCCACGCCTACCGCGAGCCGCCTAGAGAACCGGCTCTCGACCGCTACCTGCACACCTATCGCGGTCGGCCGATCCGGCAGTTCTATGGGGATCTCTCATGAGCAAGCGGAGAAGGACCTCCACCAGCAGCGGCGCGATGCTCGACCTCTGGCGCCCGCCGCGCGACGCTGGTGAGCCAGTCGGGTGCCTGGCAAGCACCTACACCTTCACGCCCGCGCTGTTCGACGAGCAGTGCCTCGCCCGGTTTCTGGACATCGACTCGGAGCCGAACCGTGAGGACCTCGCGTTCCTTCTCGAACGCGAGCGCCAGCTCGATCATCGCTATGCGGGCGTCCTGGTGGACCACACGCAGGCGGGTGTCGAACACTCGCTGCGCTGGGATGTGCTGCCCGTTCGAATCCAGTCCGGCAAGCAGCATGCGAAACTGAGCCTGCTGGCGTGGAGCGAGCGCCTCAGGATCGTCGTGGCCTCGGCGAACGTGACGGATCCCGGCTATAGGACCAATCAGGAGGTCGCTGGCGCGGTTGACCTGACTCCGGCGGACGCTGACCTCGACATGCTCGCGCAGACCCTGCAGTTCCTCCGCAGCCTAGTGTCGTTGGTTCAGGGCGCATCCGAGAACCCGCCGGAAGTGTCCCGTGCCCGGGCCTTCCTGGATGGGGTCGAGAAGCGAGCGGCGAGATGGCAGCGGGCGTCGCGGAGGACCCCCGTTCGCCGGCAACTCATCTGCACGCTGCCGCAGGTTGGCGGCCAAGAGAGGCGCAGCAGCCTCGTCGAAGCTATCGAAGCCTGCCGCCGGCGGACAGGATCGCCGACGGAAGCCTGGGTAGCATCCCCGTTCTTCGATGCGGACGATGAGAGCGGCGCGGTCACCGCGGAGCTGTGCAAGGCTATGGCACGCGGCGTCGGCCGCCACGTCTTCTTCTCGGTGCCGTCCGTTCGGCAGGAGGAAGCGCCCGATCGGCCACGTCTTGCTGCGCCCAAGACGCTGCTCACCGTTCCGGCGCGGTACGGCGCCGAAGTCACGATCGAAATTCTGCCGGAGAAGGACCCGGACAAGAACCGGCGTCCCTGGCACGCGAAGATGTTGGCGTTGCACACAGACGCCTACTCCGCTCTGATGATTGGTTCGTCCAACTTCACCTGCGCCGGCATGGGCGTCGGCCGGCACCGCAACGCGGAAGCCAACTTGCTGACAGTCGCGGACAGTGCCGACTACGGACGTGACACCGGTCAGCTCGAGGCCGTGTGGCCAGACGTGCGGGAGGTCGATGACCCCGAATCTGCGGAGTGGCTGGAGGCGAGGCTAGACCCGGAGGAGGACGAACGGGACAAGTCGCCGGTTGTGCCCGCCGGGTTCTTGTCGGCCACGTACCACGCCGGCGACAACTCCCACATCCTGCTGCGCCTCGACCCCAACGGTCTACCAGACGATTGGGGAATTCACGCCTGCGGGCGCCACGAGCGAGAGTTGCTGACCGCCGAGGCTTGGGTAGCTTCTGGCCGCCCGCGCGCCGAGACGCTCCAGTGGGACCACGTCGAGCCACCGGACCGGCTACTGGTCCGATGGGGCGGATGCGAGGCCTTCCTGCCACTCAACGTCGAGGACAGCCGCCGCCTGCCGCCACCGGTGAAGTTGCAGAACATGACCGCCGACGACATGCTGCTGATCCTGGCGGCGAGCGATCCCAGCGCGGCGTTCCGAACATGGGGTAAGCGCCAGGGCGACGGCGACGCGTCGGACGATGAACTCGACTCCGCCACTCCCATCGATTTGGATCCACTTCGCCGGTACGATCTGCAGACGACCTTCCTACATCGAATCCGCCGGCGCGCGCGGGTCCTTGCGCAACTCCGCGAGAATCTCCAGCGGCCCGTTTGGGGTCGGCAAGGCCTCGACTGGCGACTACGCGGCCTGATCGGCGTCGAGGCGCTGGCCGACCGGCTCGTTGGGGAATACAGGACGGCGGACGGACGGGTGGACGAAGCGCTGCTGACCCTCGCCGACTTTCTCATTGTCCTCCGCGAGGTGGATTACGCGCCGACTGAGGCTTCTTTGCCCAAGGCGGAGTTCGAAAAGGTGTTTCGCGCCTTCCTTAGGGAGCTCGTGGGCAACTTGGACGCGCAGGTCGCACAACTACCGGCGCAGGGCTCCGCCGACGTGCGGGACTTCTGGAAGCGGGTGCTGGAACGATGCGCAAACTAGCCGACATCTACACTCCGCCAGCCGACCTGGTGCTCGGGAGGCGGTTCAAGAGGCGCTTTCCCCCGGTCGTTGATCAGAAGCGGCAAGGCGACGAGGTTGCCGCGATCCTCGAACGGCTCCGCCAGCAGCCTGGCGTCGTCCTTGCCGACGAAGTCGGCATGGGCAAGACCTACGTCGCCCTTGGTGTCGCCTACAGCGTTGCCATGCGCAGTCCTACCGGCCCGGTCATCATCATGGTGCCCGCCAACCTCGTGGACAAATGGGAGCAGGATCTCAAGACGTTCTGCGAGCTGTATGTGACGGACCGCAATCCGGTGAACCGCGATCTTGTCTCGCGGAAGGCACTCCTCGACCGCGGCTGCCTACGGTACGGCGTTGCCAGAAGCAGCGTCGAGCTGCTGAAGCTGCTCGATGACCAGCCGCGCGAGCGATGCCACCTGATCTTCCTTGCCCAAGGAGCGATGGCCCGTCGGCAATCGGACAAATGGGTGCGTCTGGCGCTGATCGCCGAAGCGCTTCGGCGCCACGGCCGTGGAAGAGCGACTCGGTTGATTCAGGTGAAGGAGAAGATTCACAACTACCTCGGGGAGCTGCTCTGGGCGCTGGGGGAAGAACGTGCTCACGACGGAGGCGAGGCGCTCTGGCAGAAGCTGCTTCGCACCGATCCCGCATCCTGGAAGGACATCTACAATGCGGCGGTTCGCGACGACCGCCGGTTGAACGACGATCCGGTGCCGAAGTCGGTGAGCCGAGCGCTTGGCCGCCTTGATCTCAAGCCTCTGGCCGAGGCACTGGAACAGATGCCTGTTCGGGCGCGCGGAGGCGAGGAGCGGGTTTCCAAACGACTGAACGTCACGCGAAGTGCGCTGCGGAAGGTCGAAGAAGGGCTTTGGAAGCCGCTTCTGGTCGAGGCCCGTTGGCGTTCGCCGCTCCTCGTCATGGACGAGGCGCATCACCTGAAAAACCCTGGCACTCTGCTCGCGCGGCAGCTTCAACACCCGGATTCTGAGCAGGATCTGCGAACGGGCGACGGCGCCATGGCGAAGGCCTTCGACCGGATGCTGTTCCTCACTGCGACGCCGTTCCAGCTTGGACATCGCGAGCTCGTGAACGTGCTCGTGAGGTTTGGGGACGTCCGGTGGGACGCCGCGGTATTGGGGGAGCGCGACCGCCTCGACAAGCAACTCGAGACGCTGGGGAATCGCCTGGACGACAGCCAGCGCACCGCGATTGCGCTCCAACGCGCCTGGAAACTGCTTCGGCCTGAAGACTGCGACGCTGACGTTGAAGCATGGTGGATCCGGATTTGCCAGGCCGACCGTGAGTCGCTGAACTATCACCAGCGGTCGGTCATTGACGCGTTCAACGCGGCCAAGCGGTCCAGGGACGCGGCCGAGGAGGCGTTGCGGCCGTGGATCGTGCGGCACAACAAGGGCACGTACTGGCCGGGGACGGCCATCGTTCGCCGCGAGCGCCTCAACGGAGCATCTGTCGCCGGAGTTGCCGGGACCACCGGGCTCCTCGTCCCTCCCCAGCAAATGCTGCCGTTCTTCCTAGCCGCCAGAAGCGCTGTCAGGCCCGGCCAGGACCTTCTAGGGGAGGCGTTGTCCTCGTCCTACGAGGCCTTTCGCAAGACCCGGCAGGACAACAAGGTCATTCGCGACGACCAAGAAGCGCCACCCGAGTTGGCAGTCGATCTGTCGCAGGCCAAGTGGTACCTCGGTGAGTTCGACCGGGCACTGGAGGAGTGCTCAGGTTCGGCGCACCCGAAGGTCAATGCAACGGTCAATAAGGTGGTGGACCTCTGGGAGTCGGGCGAAAAGGTCCTAGTATTTGCCTTCTACCGGCACACATGCCGCGCGCTTCGCATCCACATCAGCCAGGAGGTCGAGCGCCGAATCAACGAGACGGCCCGCGAACGTCTGGGCACTGAGGGACGTCGGCCGAGCGACAAGGACATCGAGCGGCTGGTCGAGCGGGTTCAGAAGCGGTTCTTCGACGACAAGAAATCGCCCGGCCGGCAAGCGACCGACCGAGCCCTCGTTCGGATCATCGCAACTCACAACAAAGCACTCAAGAAAGCCGGCGTGAAGCAGAACGAGCGTGGCGCGCTGTTCGCGGTCATGCGCCGATTCCTGCGAGTCCCAACGACGCTCGTCAGGTGCTTTCCGCTTGGTGAGGTGGACAGCCTCGAGCCGACTGTATCCGTCGCCGAGATGCTCGACCACGAGGACGGGTCGGGCATGTCGTGGCGCACCAAGTTCGACAACTTCATCGTGTTCCTAACGGAGCAGTGCTCTACGACCGACCGTGAACTCTACTTGGGCGCTGCTCAGCACACCCAAACCGGCGGCATTCGCGTCGAGCAAGAAGATGACGAGGACGACGAGCAGAAGGAAGATGAGCGCAAGGGCACTCTCCTCGCCAACGTGCAGGTGGCGACTGGCGCTACCAGGCGCGACGCGCGCAGCCGGCTGATGCGCGCCTTCAACACGCCGTTCTTCCCGGACATCCTGGTGTGCAGCGAGGTAATGGGCGAGGGCGTGGACCTCCAGCGCTTCTGCCGTCACGTGATCCACCACGACCTTGCGTGGAATCCAAGCACCATCGAGCAACGCACTGGGCGCATCGACCGCATCGGATGCAAGGCCGAAGGCCTTCAGCCGATCGTCGTCTATCTACCGTATCTCGCTGGCACCGCAGACGAGCGCCAGTTCCAAGTGATGTCAGAGCGTGAACAGTGGTTCCGGGTTGTGATGGGGCAGGACGAGGTGGCGCGCCTGATCACGCCCGATTCCGGGACGGCCGTTCCGCTGCCGGCCGCGGTCTCTGAGGATCTGAGTTTCGAACTGGGTTTGAGGCCACCTTCTTGATCGTCGCGGTCGCGGGCTCGAGCCAGTGCCCAGAGCCCGGGTCGTGCGAATCGAACCACAACTGCAACCGGCGTGGTGTCCGCGGTGGACGCTTCACGCTCACCCGCAACTGCCCATCAATTCGCAGCCGGCTCGCGCAGTCGCCGGCGTATCAAGCAGCGCCACTATTGGATCCGGTCGTGCTTCGCCAAGTTGTGTCTTGCACACAGGAGCTGAACGTTGGCTTCTGTTAGCGAGGTTCCGCCCTTCGACCATGGGAGATCATGGTCAAAGTGCAGTTCATCAGATGCACCGCAGACCACGCAGCGTCCGTTGTCACGTTTCCAGACTTCGAGTTTGACCGAGGTCGGAATAATGCGCCGACCCATCGGGTTCGCACCCGGAGGGATCGAAAGGTCGTCCTCGCCTTCGACAGCCACGAGCTTGAACTTGAACACAGTTCGGTAGTCGTCTCGCTCCTGCCACGAATCCACCAGGTGAAAGATGCCGTTGTCAGACCAGATGCCCGTGCGGATCTTCTCGTAGACTCTGACGCGCTCCGGTAGCCGCCGCCCCGCCTTGGCGTCCTGGGCCGCTCGATGGAAGCGCCCGTTCTGTCTGAGCACCCCAGACGGGTAGGCTTCTGGCTGATCGACGACCTTTGGATTCGGCACGCCCGCTGCCCGAGGCTCGTCATGGCCTTCGTAGATGAGCGTCGTCCCTCCATCCTCAAGCCGATCTCGGTAGGGTGCGCTCGGCCGTACCGACATGAGAATGACCGAGTGATTTCCACCGAGGCCGAAGTTCATCCCTGCCTGAAGGCTGGTCCCTTCGCGACGGCACATCTCGATGTAGGAGATGATTCTGTCACTCACTGGGCTCCTGTCTGCCTAACAGCGGAGACTGGTCGCACCGCAGCGACACGCGCAGGCGTAGCCAGTATTGTCCGCCTTTTGGGCGGGCCACTCCGACCTTCGAACAAGACGCCCGGCGGAGTTCCGGCGAAGTCGGGTCAGACGTCCAGCACGGTAATCGTTGGGCAGTGGTCGCTCAGCGCCCATATGGCCTCGTCGTCGCGAACGGTCGATGACCGCACCAACGGCGCGAGCTTCTTGGATGCAAACACGTAGTCAAGCTGATAGGGGGCTGCGTCGGGTCGACGCTGGTGCCGATAGGTCTGCACATGGGTGCAGCCGGCCTCAGCTCCGCAAGGACAGCGAGGCAATGCGCCCCGCCCAGCCGGCGGATTCGGTCCGACGCGTTCCATCCCGTCTGCCTTCAACCGCTGGAAGACCGCTTCGTACTTGCTGACCCACCCATAGCCTGCGTCGTAAGGCCAGATGTTGAGGTCGCCCGCGAGCAACACGTGGTCCTCACCGTAGAAGACCGGCGCGAGGTCGGACAGGGCTCGATGTAATGTCGCCTCGGCGAAGATGCCGACCGTGTCGTGCCGGTCCCAGAGCGCATACAGGCTCACGAGTACTACCCGCACGCCGCTCGAAAGCGTCACCACAGCGACGCTGAAGGTTCCCGGGTGACTCGCGACGAGAGGGTCACCCTCCTCGCTGAGCCACAGAGGCACCGGCACCCGCGGTTCGAACTTGATTGATGGGTCATAACAGGCGATCGCCGAGCACCACGGACGACGGTGGGTTCCTCTTATCCGCCATGAACGCGGGTCGTCGTACGCAGGTGACGTCGAGCACAGGCCGACGCGCGCCGACTCCGGTGGGGGCATCGCTTCCTGCAGGAGCGCGACGTCAACGCTTCGTCCATCCCCGGCGAGCGTCGGCAGATGCGTCCAGACGTCGCCGTTCTGGTTGGTGTTCCATGACGCGATCGTGAGCAACGCGTCCCCCTTTGCAGGACAGTCCAATTGTTCGACGTCATCCTCGCACATGCGTGCACCCAGACGCCAGCGTCCCGAGAGACCTCGACCGGGCCATGGGACCGCTCGCGTCTCAGTTCGGCCGTCACCGTTTCTTCGTGTCTCGGAAGGCCGGTCTTTCCGACTCCGTCTGGTCAGCCGCGAGTGTCGCTACCTCCATGCAAGCGGCCTCCTTCTCCTCGGCATTTGGGTTAACGCCACCGACGCCTGGTCGGCGGGAGTCATCCGTGCGGATCGGCAGTCGGCGACAGCGCAGGCCAGGCAAACGCCTCGTCACAAAAGAGCGTCTAACCGCCGGCGCGCCCGAGGGGCGCTGTCCAGCGGCGTCGCTGCCACCTGCTCTGGCAACCACGGCTCCCAGTCAAAGTGAATGGCAAAAGCCTCGTTGCGGCCCGTCCGGAAGGCCTCGTCCCGTTCGCTCTGGGGAGGGATCTCAGCCTCGCCTCGGTACCTGGCGATGGTCCGGCGGGCAAGCAACGGTCCATTTCTCTGGCGAATCCACTGTGCAATGCCCTCGTCGCTCAGAGCGCTACGCAGGCCCACCTCATGCTTTAGGGCGCCATTGACCCAGTAGGCACCTGCATACTGGCGGAGAGTAGCTGCGGTCGAGACCAAGAACCGGGCAGGCAAAACGATTGATGATCCGCTGCTGATGATCTCAACCGTTCTGCGGCCCAAGACTCGTGAGTAGGTCGACGGCGAGTAGCCCAGTTGGGAGAACCTTGAGACGGACTCTAGGGGCATTGGCACGAGCAGAAACGGGTTCAGGGTCTCGATGAATGCTTGTTGTTCCGCCGCCACGAACTCGTATGTGGAACGCAACGTCTCGCCCAGCCACTCGCGCTGCTCTCTCAGCCAGTTGTGAAAGGCGCCCAGCTCGCCGGCGAGTTGGCGAACCGGCGGTTTGAGAGGAGGCACGGTGAGCGTGATCTGTGGCCTCCCTGCACGCTTGCACGATAGTATCCGGGCGTCAGGTTTCGGCCAGGCCCCAGGACCGATTGCCAGTTCGGTCAACGGGCCCAGGTAGGCCGGTCCGCCCGGACGCGCGTTCGACTCTGCTTCGCTGGGGCCCCGGCGCGCCAGTAGTCTGACGACAACCCGGCCGAATTCACTCCTTCGGATACCAGACAGCTCCTCTCCAAACTCCGTGGGGTGCCCCTCTACGTCGGCGATCAAGGCGTCCAGAACGGTCAAGGGCGAGGCAAGATGTTCCGTTGCGAACAGCCGCTTTGCCTGAAGGGACGTCCGTGACGAGATGAGTGCCTTCTGTCGGAGTTTCATCTGTACCCGCCAGGATCGAGAAAGACCTGCCTTGGATTTCTACGGTGAGGGGTACCAGATGCACCAGAGGGAAGATGAGTCGGCTCGCTGCCCTCGGGCTGCACGGCGCGCAGCCGGTTGGGCACAGAGTCAGAGCCGGATATCCGTTCCAGCCTTTCGTCATGCTGAACCGCAAATGTCACTTCTTGCGTTCCTCCCGACAAGCAACCGTGCAGTTACCGTTCAGCAGGTCGCGAAGCTCGAGTTCGGTCGCGTTGCCAAATCCCACAGCTTCTTGGGGATTCCGACCAGTCGCGGCGACCGCGGCGACGGCATCGACCACTGACATTCCGTACCGGCGTACCAACCACGTAGCCAATACGTGGCCGGTGCGGCCGCTCCCTCCCGAACAATGAACAACCGTTGGTGCGTTGGTTCGATCGGACTCGAACAGGAAAGGCAGGATCGCCGTCTCAAGGGTCACGCGATCGGACAGGTGATAATCGATGATCGGCGCGGACAGGACGTTTGCATCTCCGAATGCTCGTCGGTAGAGGTCAAGAAGTCCCCCGCCCGACCCGTAGTAGGCGAGTTGACCATCGGCCAGCAGGCAACACACCCGCTGGATCCCCGTGGCCTCCATGAAGGCAATCCACTCGCTCACCACCGGCTGGCACACCGATGTCGACCTGTATCCTGGACGCTGCGCCCCGTAAACGATCACCTCACCGACCCGAGCCGGCGCGAATCCGTACGGTGCCATCCGTGGTCCTCCGGGTCCCATTCTCTGCCCGGCGATTCCGCTCAACTGCAAGTGCCGAGGATGGTGGTCGCGCCGGCCGGATTTCGCGCGCTGTCAGGCTGCTCGTTCTCACCAGCCGACCATCCTTGGGCCATTCTCGGACTTCGCCAGGAAGTGGGTGACGATATCCGCAATGTATGAGAGCGCCAGCGTATCGCGCTCGTCGGCGAGTTCTGAGAGGAACTTGGTTAACCCCTCTATTCCGACCTGATCCCGGATGAACAGATCCCGCATCTGGTTTGAGTCATTGAGCAGTTCTGGGAGCGAGGACGGTTTCCCGAAGAAGGACGAGATGTCGAATTCGAGTGCCCCCTCCTCGTCGCAGTTGCCGCACTGAAGGATGAGGCGATCGACTGGCCCGGTGGGCCGATGGTGCAGTTCCTGTCGGCGGAGGCACGCTCGGCTATAGGTCGCGCCGCACCGGCAGTGCGTCCGACTCAGAACCCAGTACCTCCTGATTAATACAGTGGACCTTCTGGAGCACGATTCGCCTCCTTGAATCCATCGCACGTACCTGGTCTATCGACGACGAGTCGTAGCCAGCCCGGCGGCGGCCTCGTTCGGGCTCGGCTGCCCGCCTGGCATCCTAGTGGTGGGACGCGGCAATTGCCGGCTCGCAACCTGGACAGAACCGCTGGCTCCGGTGTTCCGTCCTCTCGGTAGCGACAGATCGCATCGTATTCAACGTCCAGAGAGTGCTTGCAGGATTCCCTCAAGACGGCCGGATATCTCCCGCCTCACTGCGGCTGTCACGGCTTCTTCGTGTCTCCGAAGACCAGTCTCTCCCACTCCGCGCGGTCGGCAGCGAGTTTCGCCGCCTCTCTGCAGGCGGCCTCCTTCTCCAGGGGACTTGGCTCAGGGGGAGGCGGCTCGGCATAGTGGGCCACGTATTCCCCTGCTCCTTCAGGTGCCTCGCCCAAGGTGTAGACTCCAGCGTCTCGCGCGAGGACCAGCGATTCCTCGTATCGGAGGACGCCGCCAAACACCCTCGGTCCGTCGGCGAGCCCGTCCTTACAGGTCACGTACGCGAAGTCGAATTGAGCAGCCCGCCGCCAGAGGTCGGTCAGCAATACGGCATCCGGCCGCAGCCACTTGACCATAGGCGGGCGCTCAGTGAACGCGCGAATGAACCGCGGGACGGCTGACATGCGAGCCCGTTGAGAACCCTTCCAGTCGTTTTCGTCGTCGGCAACCCACGCAGCGCGGGTGGTCATCCACGCGCTATCGAGGCTGCTACCAGCTTCCTCGTTCACCAGCGCTGCACACAGGAAGTAGTTGGCGAGTGACGTGTGCCGGGTGTCGTTCAACTGCTCTTGATATCGGCTGGCGCCCACGATACCGGCGGCGACGTCGGGGGCATGTTCGATCTCGGAAGCGCAGTAACCGCAGTGGGGGCAATGCTGGACCTCGTAGCGCAGATTGAATCGCACGAGCGGCGGCGGACGTCGGTCCAGATCAGACCATCCGAAACTGCACGTGCTACACACGCACTCGTGTCCACTGCGAGTTCCACAAACAGCGCAGACTGCGGAGCCGAAGCCAAGGGTCGTCATACTGGCGCTCGGCGTGTCCTCTCAGGGTGACAGGCGGCGGCTGCAACCCTCCCAGGGAGCAAGCCTGGTGCCACCCTGCTTGGATCACTTAAGGGCTTACAGGAGTTGATAGAATCCCAACGACCGGCATCTGGTGAAAAGGGCGCCCGAGATGGCGCTGAGACGACGAGGTCCGGCCGCGGGCCTGCTGTATCCCTCCGACCAGCGTGGCCATGATACCAGGGAGGGCACGCCCACGGGAGCCGGGAACCTCCGCGGATTCGAACAGGTAGCTTCTTCAGTGCTTCGCGGTTGCTTCGGTCCAACTCGTTCTGAACACCTGCAGGTATTCCCCGTCGATCCCGTTGGGGTATTCCACCTTGGCAAGAAAGCAATGGGCTGGAATGCACTCCACATCGCAAGCCAGGTTGATTTCGTACAGACGAATTCTCATCGCACCCAACAGACGCTGGTAGTAACCCTTCTTCAGCCAGCCCGGCTGAACACGAATCGCGTATACGACAGGAAACCCACCTACTACGAGCGCTGACAAGCGTTCACGCACCGTTTGAACGTCGTTGCCAAGTTCGCGAATCCGCCTCGAGTCACGCAGAATCTCAGCGGCCTGCCGGGTCCTCTCGTGGGTTGGATCCGTGCGAAGCCCGCTCTCCCACCATTCACATAGGGAGACACGTTTCCGATCATCGGCGGCGAAGGACTCGAACTCCATTGCCTCCTCAATCGCAAGGCGGACCGTCTCTCCGCCCGGGTCGGTCGCATACGCCCGAGCATGCCAGAACCCGGCTGAGAGGTAGATATCCCGCTGAGCGCCGGCCTCAACCTGTGTGCCTGGCGACAGGCCTTTGCAGCGGGATCCCAGGCCGATGAGGTCCCTGTGATGAGCAATCAGCGCGATATCCTGCAATGCAAAAGGTAGCCTGCCGCGAACAAGGCCGTTTGCCTCGATTAGGTCAGTCCAACTGCTCCATGTGCCGTGGTAAAGGACAAGCGAGTCTTCATAGAGGAGACGGTCGAATGGATAGCTCTTGTCGGTGGGGTCATTCACTCGCAGCGTGTCCATTAGTTCTCCTCCGCCTCGGCTACAATCAACCCGGTGCCGTGACGCTGGGTATCGTGTCCGTGTCTACCTTCAAGATCGAGCGTCTACGAACCGACCGGTGTCCCGCCGCTGGTCGTCCTGCGGCAAGGGCGTCGACTTGGTTACCGACGTCTGTGAATGTTGGTCCCGCCCAACACGGGAACGCTGGAGGCTCGCTACATGAAGTCGACGGATGGCCGCCGAAAACGCTTCGGCACTAAGGCGTCATCCGTACGATTGAGGCGCTGCCAGACCGACCGCCAGCTTCGCTTCACGAATATCCCCTCTCTCTTCCGGTCAATGGTCAGCGCGTCGTAGAGGTACTGGTAGATCCAGAAGTACGCGTCACTGCGTTCAGGAACCAGGGATTCCTCTTCCCGAAAGAACTCGGGTGGGTGCTGTTTCAGGACGCCGTCGACGACACGTGGCTCGATAACAAGGTGCAGCAGTTCGTGGACCGCAATCAGGCGAAAGACGCCCACCGGCGTCTTGTGGTGATTCAGTAACGCGTGAACAAACACGACGGCTCTGTCTGGGCCGTAGTGGACACAGGCGAGGGGACCATCTTCCACGAACCAAGTCTCGAGCGTCTGATTCACGCGAGGAAACAGCTCGTTCCGAGTCTCCTCCAGCAGCGTTCGCACGTCAGTGGCCGCGAACGCCAACTGGGGCGACCGTCGAGCACGCGCCACGCGGATGCCAGTGGACAAATCGAGCGGGAGTCGCACGTCACTCCTTTCGCCAATCGATCTATCGGCCGGCCGCGACCGGGTCAAGAGGGACTCGCGTGACGTATTGCGGGCGTTAACAACCCGGCACGGGGACATTTTGAAGCGCTTCGCCGTTTCGGCGTAGGCTCTGCCGACAGGCAGCGCGCCCGAGGGACGCGTCTTGCGCGACATCCAGAGGGCGTCTACACTTGGGCCGCTACGTGAGCAAGAAGTACAAGGGAAAGCCGTGCGCCTACTGCGTTGACCGGTTCTCGGAGTCAGCTGACCACGTCTTCGCTCAGGAGTTCTTCCTTGCGGACGCGAGGACCAACCTTCCGCAAGTACCCGCCTGCATACGGTGCAACAAGGAAAAGGGAGACTTGGAGCATTACCTCACAACCGTTCTGCCCTTTGGCGGTCGGCATGATGCTTCCATGGTTACCTTGCAGACAATGGTGCGTCCGCGGCTTGAAAAGAACCTACGACTGACGCGAGCACTAGCTAGAGGGCGGCGCAGGGTTTGGGCCTCACTAGGAGCCAGCGGCCTTGAGATCCCCGTTGCATCCGTACAGGTCGATGCGAATCAGTTGGAACGACTATTCCGGTTCATTGGCAAGGGCCTTCTGTGGTTCCACTGGCGCGTCTACTTGAAAGACGCTGAGCACTCCGTTGTCGTGCAACTTCTGAACAAGGCTGGGGAGGACGTGTTTGAGGACGGGATCTTCTCAAAGATGGCACCGAGGGTTAGTGCGGACTTAGGAAACGGAACCTTCCGCTACGAGGGAATCCGTCACCCCGACGATGAGGCTGTGAGCGTTTGGCGGATCTGGATTTACGGCGGCCTTCAGTTCTGTGACCCCGATCATCCCGAAAACACTGGTTCACAAGTCGCCGTGTACACATGCCCGCGGCAAATCGCCGACAGCGCGTAGCAGTGGCCGGCAGGCTCGACGGAGGCGACGCTCCCGCCGCAGGAGGCTGGCTGGCCCCGGGCTCGATCGACACCGTGAAGCCCCGGACTCCGTGCAGTCTCATTGTGGCCGTTTCTGTGTCCAACCGCCTTGCACGACTATGCAGCAACACGCGGGAATCCGCATGGACACGACCGGAGGGCTCGACCGCTGAACGTGGCTGCAAGCCATTGAGTGCGCGTGACTTCACCTCTTAGGTCGGGAGCCCTTCGCAACGCGGAGGTCTTATGGTCAGAAGAGAGCGCACAGGCTATCGAGGCGAGTTCCTCACGCGGACGGTAGAGGTATCTTCATGCGCGGTGAGGGTCCATCTCGGCATCGACCAGCCAAGAGGCTCCGAGCCGATGATAGAGAGCCGTCCCTGGATAGAGGCTCGTGGAACGGCCAACGAACCGTTGGGCGACAACCTCGGCTTCGCAGTCAATGTGCAGGTGGACGACGACCAGCGACCGGGCCCGATACGTCCAGCGGCGGTCGGGACGATCATCCAACTCCGTCCGCAGGTGACCGCCGTTCTTGGATTACCGCACGCGGACTTTGACCGTCTCTGGTCCATGGCGGTGACCGGGCACCTTCGCTTCGTCTGGCTGTCGACAACGACGCCGCACTACGGGAAAGCTCGCATCCGGAGCGCATCGTTCTCAAGCGAGCGGGAGGAATGAGCAAGGGCTTCGGATGGCCGTCCGGATCGTACTCGCCGCCGGTGCCGAATGGAGTGGGACGGCTTTTGGTACGGCTTTGGCGGGGAAGCGGGGGCAAAACCGGGGAATTGAGGGGATTGACGACCGATTGGCAACAGGCCGCTTGTTGAGAGAGCCGCGCCAAAATGAACCAGGAAATCACCGATTTCCTGAGTATCTGTTAGTAAGTGTGGTCGGGGCGCCGGGATTCGGACCCGGGACCTCCTGCGCCCAAGGCAGGCGCGCTACCAGGCTGCGCTACGCCCCGACATCGGTGAAGCAATCCATCATAACGGAGCGCGGTCGAAAATCAGAACTCTTTGAGCTTGCGCAGCGCCCGCCGCCCGCGCTTGTCGGGCGCGCGCGCGGGCTGCTGCGCGCCGAACGATTGCCTGAACGCGCGCAGGAGTTCGCGCTGCTCCAACTCCTCCGGCGTCGGCGGAGGGGTCCGATCCTCGTAGAGTTCCCGCGCTTCGGCCTTCGGCAGGTGACGATCGGCGAGCGCACGCACGGCCACGACCTGCCTGCGTCCCTGTGTCCTCGTGATCCGGAGTTCGTCGCCGACGCGCACTAGGCGGTGCGCCTTGGCCGAGCGGCCGTTGAGTTCCACCTTCCCGCCGTTGCACGCCTTCAGGGCTTCCGATCGCGTCTTGTAGAGACACGCCACGTCGAGCCAGACATCCAGCCGCACATCGACGGGCGGCGCGGCGTCGCGATTCGCGGTATCGGGAGCCATGGCCATCTCGCACGGCGGGGCTGAAGCCCCGCCCTACACCCCTCGTCCCTCCAGGTACTCCCTCAGCGCCCGGAACGCCTGTCCCCGGTGGCTGACCGACGACTTGCGCTCGGCCGGCACTTCGGCGAGCGTGCAGTTGAACGGCGGGTAGAAGAAGATCGGGTCGTATCCGAATCCGCCCGAGCCGCGCGGCGGCGACGCGATGCGGCCTTCGATGCTGCCGCGGGCTTCGAAGAGGACTTCGCCGGGGCGCGCCAGCGCCAGCGCGCACACGAACCGCGCCGTGCTCTGTGGCGCGTCCCGCTCCGCGAGCATCCGGTAGATGAGCGCGAACTTCTCGGGGTAGGTGGGCGCCTCGTCCGCGCCGAAGCGAGCCGAGTACACGCCGGGCGCGCGGTCGAGCGCGTCGATCTCGAGGCCCGAGTCCTCGGCCACGGCCAGCATGCCGGTGGCCGCCGCGTAGTAGAGGGCCTTCCGGCGGGCGTTCTCCTCGAACGTCAGCCCCGTCTCCTCCGGCTCGCCGACGCCTGGGTAGTCGGCCAGCGCCCGCACGTCGACGGCCAGGCCGGCCAGCACCTCGCGGATCTCCCGCAGCTTGCCGGCATTGGTCGTCGCCAGCACCAGCGTCGTCACAGCAGCGCTCCGACGACCTCCCGCTGCAACACGTTCAGCTGGCGGATCCCGTCCTGGGCGAGGTCGAGGAGCGACAGCAGGGCGTCGCGGCCGAACGGCGCCGCTTCGGCCGTGCCCTGCACTTCGATGAACCGCCCGTCACCGGTCTGGACGATGTTCATGTCCACGTCGGCTCGGGAATCCTCCTCGTAGGCGAGGTCGAGCAGCGGCTGCCCGTCGACGATGCCGACGCTCGTGGCGGCGACGAAGTCGCGGACCGGCATCGTCGAAATCTGGTTCTGGGCCCGCATCTTCTGCAGCGCCAGCACCAGCGCGACGAAGCCGCCGGTGATCGCGGCGGTGCGCGTGCCGCCGTCCGCCTGGATGACGTCGCAGTCCACCCAGATCGTCCGTTCGCCCATGTCCTCGAGGCGGGTGACGGCACGCAGCGATCGCCCGATCAGCCGCTGAATCTCCTGGGTCCGTCCGCCCACCTTGCCGGCCGACGCCTCGCGCTGGTTGCGGGTGGTGGTGGAGCGGGGCAGCATGCCGTACTCCGCCGTCACCCACCCTTTGCCCGAATTGCGCCGGAACGGCGGCACCCGATCCTCGACGCTCGCCGTGCATATCACCCGCGTGTCGCCGGCCTCGATGAGGACCGAGCCCTCGGCGTGCTTCACGTAGTGCGGCGTGAGCCGCGTCGGGCGCAGGACGTTGGCGGCGCGGTCGTCGAAGCGAGGCATGGTGGCTTCTCTCATCTCTGCAAGGCGGGTTCACGCGGCGGCGGCTCGAGGACCCACGACGCGCCCCGCGGCAGAGGCTGCCGCAAATCGACGTGCCCCGCCAGCGTGTCGACCTCGTGGCCGTCCACGAGAATCTGGACCGTCCGCACGGCGGACAGGTTTGTCGTCAGGGCGTTGACGATGGAGTATACCGTGAGTAGCTCGTCGAGCGCGCCACCCGGGTGCGCGGAGGTGACGTCGCGGCTCAGGTCCACGAATGCGTCGCCCGCACTCCCGAGGTAGATGGCGCGCAGCTTCGTGCCCTCCGGGATGGCGGTGACGAGCGGCGCGGCCGGGCGTTCGAGCTGCGCCTCGACGATCCGGCGCGCCTGCGCCAACGTGCCGTCGCCGAACGGGACTTCGCGCTCCAGGGCGATCAGGCGCAGGCCGTCCTCGGAGACGTAGAAGAGCCGCGCCCTGATTCTCGGGGTTGCGGCGGTGGCCGCCGGCTCCGGCGCGGCCGCGGCGTCGTCCGATTCCAGCAGCCAGCCCGGCAGCATCACGAAGGCCACTGCGAACAGGCCGCCGAGCAGCAGCGCGACCACGACGAGCGCGATCGCCCGGCCGCGGCTCACGGGCGTCTCCTGACCGGCGGCGGCGCCGCAGGGCGTGAGTTCCGCAGCAGCTGCGCCTGCTCGGCCACGTCGCGGTAGCGGAGGAGGCCGTCGACGAGAGCCTGGGCCACCGTGCTCTGGTAGGCATCGGAGACGACCTGCTGTTCCTCGTTCGGGTCGGTGAGGAAGCCGACTTCGATCAGGACGGCCGGCATGTTGGCGCCGGCCAGGACTCGAAGCGGCGCCTGCAGGACCGGGCGCGGACTCAGCCGGAGCTTGTCGCGGCACTGCTCCTCGATGGCGCCGGCGAGCGAGCCCGACTCGCTCAGGTGGCCGATCTGCGCCATCTCCCAGGGGATCATCTCGATGTCCCTCGAGCCGCCCCCGACGGTGGCCAGCGTGTGGCGGCCAACGGCCATCCTCCGCCCGTCGTCGCCGGCGCCTTCGGCGGCGAAGTAGTAGATTGTGGCGCCGCCGACCGACTGCCGGATGGATGCGCCGGCATGCAGGCTGACGAACAGATCGGCCTTGCTGTTGTTCGCCAGGGCGGCGCGGTCGTCGAGCGCGACGGCCTGATCGGCGTCGCGGGTGAGGAGCACCCTCAGCCCGAGCTGCCCCTCGAGCAGGGCCTTCAGGCGCCTCGCGAGCGACAGGGCGACGTCCTTCTCGAGGACGCCTGAGGCGCCCTTCGCGCCCGCCTCCTCGCCGCCGTGGCCCGGGTCGATGACGACGGTGCGGAGGCCGCCGGCCGCGGGCTGGGCAGGTGGCGCCGGGATCTCGGGCGGGGGCGGCACGGGCAGCCCTGGCATGCCGCCTCGCGCCGGCGGGGCCTGCGGAGCGGGTTCGGCCGCAGGCGTCAATTCCACGACGACCTGCATCCCGCCGTCATCCTGCGGTGTCTGCGACGCGCGGAGCGAGCCGAAGCGCGGGCCGACGTCGATCGTGATCGTCTGGCCGGATTCCGACAGGCGGATCGATTGCAGGAGCCCCTGCGGCGAAAACGTCGGCAGCGCGACGTCGAGGGCGTCGGCCTCGAAGTGCACCAGCACGCGGCTCGGTTCCTGCGAGACCGTGCAGGGCGTCCGCGGGCTTACCGCGAGCGTGACGCGGGTCTGCGGGCCGACGGCGTCCTGGTGGACCGTCACGCGGGGCACGCGGACGTCCCCGACCAGCACCAGCCGCGAGTTCTTCCTCACATCCAGCCTGGCGTCGTAGATCGTGTTGAGCGCCCGGCTCAGGAACTCAACGGGCACCAGCCAGCGACGGCCGTCCCTGGCGGGCGGTGCCGGCAGCGAAATGAGGCGGCCGGCGGCCGACGCCAGCGCCTGGCCCGCGGTGAGGATGACGCTCCTTCCCTTGTAGCCGATCGTCACGCCGCCGGCCAGGGCGTCTTCACGGACGGTCAGCTGGAACATTACGGCCAGATCGTCGAGCGACACCATCACCGCTTCGCCCACGAGCGACGCCGCCAGCGGGCGGCGCGCGTCGGTCGAGATCACGGTGAAGGGCAGCGCGGCGCGGGGCGGCGCGCTCTGGCGCGCGATCGCCGTCGTCACGGCAAGGGTCAGCAGGGCGCCCGCGACGATCAGCCGGGATGGTGAACGTGGCAAATCACCCCAATCATAGATCAGGGACGAGATGTACGGCCTGGCGCATAATAGCGTGGGGGAGGCGGGATGCGGCCCGAGTTTCCAGGAGATCCCCGTGACACAGACACCGACCGTCGGCCGGCCGGGTGACCCGGCGGGCACCGTCGACGTGCGGGCGTGGTCGCTGGTGCGCCTGCGATGGGGATCGGCGGCGGGCCAGTTCCTGACGATCGTCCTCGTGTGGCGCGCGGTCAACCCTGGGCTGCCCGTCGCGACCCTCATCGAACTGGCGTTGCTCGGAGCCCTGACGAACGCGGCGCTCTGGGGGTGGCTGCGGTCCGGCCGCCCGGTCACGACCGCCTGGATCGGCGCCATCCTGGCCTTCGACACGGTGCAGCTGACGGGGCTCCTGTACGTCACCGGCGGGGCCTCGAACCCCTTCAGTGTGTTCTACCTCGTGCAGATCACGGCGGCAGCCTCGCTCCTCGGATCCGCGTGGACGTGGAGCCTGTCCGCGCTGGCGGTGTCGTGCTACGCGGCGCTCTTCTTTCTGCCGGCCGCCCCGGAAGACCCCGAGGCGGAGCACATGGCACAGATGATGTCGGGACACCTGCGGGCGATGTGGGCGGCCCTCACGCTGGCCGCCGCCCTCACCGCCTACTTCGTCACGCGCCTCACGGCGGGGCGCTCCGAGCGCGACCGCGAGATCGCGGCGATGCGAGAGAGCGCCGCGCGGCGCGACCGGCTGGCGGCGGTGAGCACCCTGGCAGCGGGCGCGGCTCACGAACTCGCGACGCCGCTCACGACGGTGGCCGTCGTTGCGGGAGAACTCGAGCGGTCGGTTGCAGCGCTGCCCGCGGAGACTCGCGGACGGCTTGCCGAGGACATTCACCTGATCCGGAGCGAGGTGGTGCGCTGCCGTGAAATCCTGGACAGCATCCGCGCGGGATTGGGGAGCGCGGTCGGCGAGATGCCGGAGCGGTTTACGGTGTCGGAACTCTCGGCCGACGTGCAGAGCCGCCTTCAGCCACGGGAGGCGGCGCGGGTGACGTCGGTCGGGCTCCTCGACGCGCCCGTCCTGTTTCTCCCGCGGCAGGCGCTCGTTCGAGCGCTCCTGAGCCTGCTGCGAAACGCCCTGGACGCATCGCCGGAGGGCGCAGGCGTTCGGCTGGAGGTGGAAGCCGGCGTGGGCTCCGATTCGACGCTGATCGTCACCGTCCGCGACGGCGGCTGCGGGATGACGCCCGACGTTCTGGCCCGCGTGGGCGAACCGTTCTACACCACCAAGCCGCCCGGACAGGGACTCGGCCTCGGTCTGTTCCTGGTGCGCCAGCTCGCCGAGCAGCTGGGTGGTCGATTCTCGATCGAATCGTTGCCGTCGCGCGGCACGACGGCGCGGATGATCCTGCCGTGCGAGGTCCCCTCCGATGTCCGGTGAGAGCGCGCCCCCGCGTTCGGTGCTGATCGTGGAGGATGACGACCGGTTGCGCGGTCGGCTGGCCCGCGCGCTCGCCGAGCGGGGATTCGAGACGCGCGAGGCGGCCGACGTGCAGAGCGCGGTGGCGGCCGCGCGGGCGGACAGCCCCGAGTACGTTCTCGTGGACCTGCGGGTGCCGGGCGGCTCCGGCCTCGACGTCCTGCGCGAGGTGAAGACGATCGACCCGGGAACCACCGTCGTCGTTCTCACCGGCTACGGCTCGATTGCGACGGCCGTGGAAGCCGTGCGCCTCGGCGCGGCCGAGTACCTGACGAAGCCGGCGGACGTGGATCAGATCGTGGCGGCGCTGACGCGGACGCCGGCGGGCGCCGGCGCTGCCGCAGCTCCGCAGGGGCACGTGCCCTCGCTCGCGCGCGTCGAGTGGGAGCACATCAACCGCGTGCTGGCCGACTGCGACGGCAACATCTCGCGGGCCGCCCGCATGCTCGGCATCCACCGCCGGTCGTTGCAGCGCAAGCTCGAACGCTTCCCGACCTCGCGCTGAAGGGGCACGCCGGGCCTCCCGCGACGACGCAGGACGGGTCGATCGGGTACTTTCGTACCAGACGCGAGTAGTACCCCGGTCCTGCGACAACATGCCGCATTTCATCCGCCGAATCGGCGGTCTACACTGCGGGCATGCGTCATCGATTCCCGTTCATCACGGCATGCGTCCTGCTGCTTTCTTCGGTCGACACGCCAGCCGCCCTGGGCTGGACGCCCACGGGACGTGCCGGTGGCCCGGGAGCTGCCGTTTCGATCGCCGGGACCATCAAGGGCCCTGATGGGGCCCGACTGCCCGGCGTTCTGGTGAGGGTCTCGTCCGAGGGCCGCCTCGTCTCCCAGGTGGTTGCCGGGGACCAGGGGGTCTACTCGGTGTCCGGCCTGGACGCCGGTCGCTACCGGATCGACGCAGCGCTCGATGGCTTCCGCACGGCGGTTGTCGACGTCGACGCGACCGACGGCGGAGCGGTGTCGCTCGACATCACCCTCGAGATTGCCGCGCTCGTGGACACCGTCACGGTGGTGGGCACCGCCGACCGCGAGTCGCTGGAGGCGCCGAGGATTCGCGAGAGCGGGGCGCACGACGTCGGCGAGGCGCTGGCCGGCCTGGCCGGTGTCTGGAAGGTGCGACGCGGCGCGATTGGGAACGACGTGGTCGTCCGCGGGTACCAGGGCGAGAACATCACCGTGCTGATCGACGGCGCCCGCCTCTACGGCGCCTGCCCGAACAACATGGACCCGGCGGCGTTCCACGTGGACTTCGCCGAGGTCAATCGGATCGAGATTGGCAAGGGACCGTTCGACGTCAAGAACCAGGGTGGTCTGGGGGCGGCGATCAACATCGTCACCAAGCGGCCGCCCGACCGTGCGCACGCCAGCGCGCAGTTCTCGGCCGGGTCGTTCGCCTACGTCAACCCGACGGTGACCGCGTCGTACGGCGGCGGTCGCGCGGCGGTGCTGGGCGGCTACTCGACGCGCCGCGGGAATCCCTACGAGGACGGCTCGGGACGCTCGATGCTCGCCACCGCCAACTACCTGGCGAGCGCATTCGACCTCCGGGCGTTCGACGTCGATTCGGCGTGGATGCGGGCGGACCTGGCGGCGAAGGGGACTCACGGCCTCCAGGCGAGCGTCGCCCTGCAGCGCGCGGGCTCGATGATGTACCCCTACCTGCAGATGGATGCGACCTACGACGACGCGGACAGGCTGAATCTCGGGTACGACTTCCGGCGTGCGATCGGTCCGGTGCAGGCCATGCACGTCCAGGCCTACGCCACTCGCGTCGACCACGCGATGACCGACCAGTTGCGGCAGACATCGGTCGGAATGACCCGCGCATACAGCATGGCCACGACCGCGAACACGGCCACGCTGGGGATGAAGGCGGAGGCGACGTTCTCGGGCGCGACGGCGGGCCTGGAGGTATACCGGCGCGAGTGGAACGCCGAGACCCTGCTGGCGATGGTGAAATACGCGCCGCAGTACCTCGATCCCCGACGTGGCGGTGACGTCGGTCGGCGCGTTCGCGGAGTACTCGCGCCGCCTCGGCAGCTCCGTGACGCTCGATCTGGGCGGCCGCGTGGACAGCACGCGCAGTGAGGCAGATGCCGCCAAGGCGAACACTTCCCTCTACATGGCGTACCAGGGCCGGTCGCAGACGTCTGCCGCCGACACCTATCCGTCCGGGAAGGTCCGCGTGGCCTACCGGCCGGCCGAGAATATGACCATCACCGCCGGGCTCGGGCACACCGTCCGTGTGCCGGACCCGCAGGAACGCTACTTCGCCCTGAGGCGGATGGGCAGCGACTGGGTGGGCAACCCGTTCCTGGTGCCGACCACGAACACGGGCGTCGAGCTTGGAGCCTCGTGGCGGGCCGGCCGCGTCTTCCTGAACGCCGTGGCGCACCACGACACGCTCCGAGACACGATTGGCGTGTACCAGCAGGCGCGGGTCAACAACGTGCCCGGGGTGACAAACCCCTACGCCCGCTCCTACCGAAACGTGGATGGAACCATTACGGGCGTGGAATTGGAGGCGGTGGTGCCGATTACGGACCGGCTGTTCGCCGCGGGCGACGTGTCCGTGCTGCGGGGGCGCCAGGTGGTGGACCCGGCGGCAGGCGTCAACAGCGAATGGCTCGCGGAGATGCCGCCGGCCCGTTCGCGCCTGGCCCTGCGGTACGAGCGGCGCGGCGCCCGCAGTTCGGCGTTCGTGGAGGTCGAGGGGATCTACTCGGCCGAACAGACACACGTGGATACGGATCTTCGCGAGAGCCCGACGCCCTCCTACGCACTGCTGAACGCCCGCTTCGGCGGCACGTACCGCCGTGTGCGGTTCTCGGTGGGCCTGTCGAACCTGCTCGACGAGACCTACCTGGAGAGCCTGTCCTACCAGCGCGACCCGTTCCGCACGGGCGCAAAGGTGTACGAACCAGGCCGGAACGCCTACGTGAACGTTGCGTGGGGGTTCTAGCCTGGTGCGAGCGGGTGAGCCTGCGATCTTGTGATCTTGCGATCTTGCGATCTTGCGAGCTTGCGAGCTTGCGAGCTTGCGAGCTTGCGAGCTTGCGAGCTTGCGATCGGGCGACGTGGATGCGGGACCGGCATTCATTTCCATGTAGAATCACCCCCGCACGGTGCGACCGCGACTGATCGTCGTCGCACGCGGCAGACCGCGCCGTGCGGGAGGAATGACGATGAGGAATCGGTCGGTTGCTTCGTGTGTCAGGACGGCTGCAATCGCGCTGGCGGCCCTGGTCGTGGGCTTCCAGGTCTTCGTGCACGCGCAGAACGACCCGGTTGTGGCGAAAATCATCCAGCTCGGCACCACCGACAACCAGGTGATGACCTGGAACGACTACGCCAGCAACCGCTTCGGCGGGCGCGAGACCGGCACCAACGCCTACACCGACGCCACGCAGTGGGCGGTCTGGCAGTTCAAGCAGTGGGGGATCGACGCCGAACTGGACGAGGCCGGCGAGGTGCCGGTCGGGTTCAATCGCGGGCCCTGGTTCGGGAAGATGCTGAAGCCGACCGAGAAGGCCCTCCGGTTCGGCACGCCGTCGTTTACGGCCGGCACCAAGGGGGTGCAGAAGGGCGGCGTGGCCGTCCTCAAGGCCGACCCGTTCTCGATTCCGGGCCGCAACGCGACGCCGGAGAACCTCGCGAAGAAACGCGCGGCCGTCGAGGCCGCCATCGCCGAGGTCAACGCGAACAAGGCGGCGTTCAAGGGCAAGTGGGTCCTGATCGCCGGCGCCAGCTCCGGCTTCGCGCGCGACGGCCGCCGCGGGACTCCCGAGTACGCCGAGGCGCAGCTGATGCCCCCGCTGACCAAGGCCCTCGTGGACGCCGGGGCGCTCGGCACCATCCAGTCGGCCGCGCCGACCACCACGACCCCGTCGGCGACGATGGCCGGCCAGAGCGGGCTGCCGATCAGCATCCTCGACGGCTACGCGGCGTCCTGGGACAAGCTGCCGGTGCTGCCCGACATCAAGCTGCTCAACACGCAGTACGACGAAATCAAGGCCCTGGCCGAAAAGAACCAGCCGGTCGAACTCGAGTTCGACATCCGCAACTGGTTCAAGATGGGGCCCATCAAGTACCACAACGTCGTCGCTACGATTCGCGGGTCGCAGTATCCCGACGAGTACGTCGTGATGGGCGGCCACTTCGACTGCTTCAGCGGCGCGACCGGCGGCGTCGACGACGGCAACGGTTTCTCGCCGAGCATGGAGGCGCTCCGGCTCATCAAGGCCGCGGGCGGACGGCCGAAGCGATCCATCGTCGTCATTCTGTTCGCCGCCGAGGAGCAGGGGCTCGTGGGCTCGCAGGCGTGGCTGAAGAAACACCCCGAGATCGCGCCGAAGGTCGTGATGATGATCAACCGCGACGACGCGCCCAAGGCGCTGACCGGCGTGCGCGTGCCCGAGACGTGGTACCAGGACGTCCGGGCCATCGCGGCCCCGCTTGCGAAGGCGTTCCCGAGGTGGCCCTTCACCGTCGAGAAGGCGCTGCCGCGCGCGCACGCCACCAGCCCGGGCGGCTCCGACCACTCGTCGTTCGAGATGCAGGCGGTCCCGACGCTCTCCTTCGCTGCTGAGACCGACTACGTCTACAACTACGCGTGGCACACGCTGAACGACCTGTATAGCGAGCTCGTGCCGTACACCGAGCAGCAGCAGGAGTCGGCCGTGGTTCACGCGGTGATGGCCTACGGGGTGGCGAACCTCGACAAGCCGCTGACGCGCGAAGGCGTCTATCTGGCCGACGGGATGTACGCGGCGATTACGGTCGGCTCGGCGGAGGCGCCCAAACAGCTCATGTTCAGCCTCGACTTCGTGAACGCGCCGATCCAGACCGCCAACTTCATCCGGATCGTCGAAGGCAAGCCGGCGGCTGGCGGAGGCGGGGCACGCGGCGGCGGCGGCGGGCGGGGCGGCGGCCCCGGCGGTCGCGGCGGCGCTCCAGCCGGCCCCCCGATTGGCAGCATCGCGGACGTCAGGGGCGGGCTGATCAGCGGGCTCGTCGTGTCCGACACTCAGAAGTCGGTGGCCATTCCGAAGCTCCCGATGACGAAGAACGTGGCGGTCAGGCACGACGTCGCCGGCGTCCTCGGCGTGTCCGGCCCGAACCAGTTCTACATCACGCTCCAGAAGAACGCGGGCCTCGACAAGAGGTTCACGGCGCTCGGCAAGGCCATCGCGGGGCTTGGCGAGCTGCAGGACATCAGGAAGGGCGATGCGATTCGCAGCATCCGGATCACGCGTGTCGGCCAGGCCGCCCGCGACTTCAAGACGGATGACGAGACGTTCAAGGGGATGGTCGGGAAGAAGAACTGAGAATTGAGAATTGAGAATTGGGAATTGAGAATTCAGAATTCAGAACAGGTGGCCGGGCTGTCTCGGGTGACGGGCCGGCCACCTTCGTCTCGCGGGATGCCCAAAGCCGAGAGTCCCAAGCCAGAGTAGAATGAGGCTTCCACGGAGGAAGCGGTGATGGCGGAGACGCGCACGTTCGAACCGATCGTCCGCCCGGTCGTGCCGGCGCTCGATGCGATCCTCGGCGAGCCGATACGTGTGCTGGACGAGGGGTTCGTGCGGGTCGTGGACTACATGGGCGACGACGCGGCCATCGTGCAGGCGGCGCGCGTGTCCTACGGGAAGGGCACGCGGCGCGTCCACGAGGACCGGGCGCTGCTCCGGTACCTGATTCGCCACGACCACACGACGCCGTTCGAGATGTGCGAGATCAAGCTCCACGTCCGCGTGCCGATGGACATCTGGCGCCAGTGGATCCGCCACCGCACGGCGAGCGTCAACGAGGTACTCGACGCGGTACTCGGAAGCGATCGGCGCCGCGCAGCGCACCGAACCTGGCGCCTGGCGGACGCAGTCGTCCGTCAACCGGCAGGGCAGCGGCGGTCTGTTGCCCGAGGACGTCGGCGCGCGGCTCTCCGCGGAGGAACTCGAGTTCCAGGACCGGGCGCGCGGGCTCTACCAGTCGCGCCTCGCCGCGGGCGTGGCCCGCGAGCAGGCCCGGAAGGACCTGCCGCTCGCGACGTTCACCGAAGCGTACTGGAAGATCGACCTGCACAACCTGCTGCATTTCCTCCACCTGCGCATGGACATCCACGCGCAGCAGGAGATTCGCGCCTACGCCAGTACCGATCGGCGAGCAGATCGTCGCGAAGTGGGTGCCGATGGCCTGGGAGGCGTTTGTCGACTACCGCCGCCGGGCCACCCGGCTTTCACACGCCGAGGCGGCCATCATCGCGGCCATCGCCGCGGGGAATGCGCCGGCCGCAGTGCGTTTGGCCGACGACGAGGGCTGGCTGCCGCACAACGACAACGGTCAGCTCAGGTCGAACCTCGAGCGCGCCGAGTTCGAGGAGAAGCTCGCGGCCCTCGGCCTGAAGGCGCCCTGGGCGTAGCCGGCCCACCGGCTGTCCGGGTGCCGCCCCGGGGTGACCATCCCTCTTGAGGGCGGGTCCTGGAGAAGGGAGACGGCTGCATGAAACGAACGGTCATCGTCCTGCTCGCGGGGGCCGCGTTGTGGCAGGCCGCGGTCGTCGCGCGGCAGTCCCCGCCGGTTCGGATTCTGGTGGCGTACCTACTCGCAATCCGGCAACACCGAGAAACTGGCGCAGGCGATTGCCGACGGGGCGAAGACCGTGCCGGGCGTCGAGGTCGCACTGCAGAAGATGACGGACGTCAAAGACGATGCCCTGGCGACGTTCGACGGGTACATCGTGGGTACGCCGGTCCACTGGGCCAACGAGTCGGCCGAGAGCCGGCGCTTCCTGGATCGGCTGGGCAACGGGCTCTCCGGCACGAAGGTGTGGGGCGAGGGACGGACGGCGGGCGTGTTCTGCACCGGCGGGGCGGTGTCCAGCGGCAAGGAGATGGCGCGCCTGTCCATGATCTCGTCGTTGATGGAGATGCGGTTCGTCGTGATCGGCGGCGTGGATGCCGACGGCTTCGGTACGCTCGGCGCCCAGGCCACGACGGGCCCGGCCGACCCCGGCGTCAGCGACAAGGAACGGGATGAAGGCCGCAAGTTCGGCGAGCGGTTCGCGCGCATGACGAGGCAGTTCCGCGCCCAGGGCGCGGGACGGTAAACCTGTGCCCGATGTCCCGGTCCGACGTCCCGCACTCAAGGAGACACCATGACCACGAAACTGTTCCTCCGAGCCGGAGTCGCCGCGGCGCTGCTGGTCGCGCTGGCCGCGCCGCTCATGGCACAGAACCCTCCCGCGGCCGCGGCCCCGCCACCGCCACCGCCCCCCTGGACGGGCAGCGTCAACTTCGGCCTGGCGGTCACGGCGGGAAACAACGACACCCTCAACGCCAACGGCGGCTTCGAAGCGAAGTACGACCCGAAGACGAAGAACGTGTTCAAGACGGCCGGCCTGTTCCTGTACGGCGAGACCGAGGGCGAGACGACGGCCGAGCAGTACGTGCTGACCTTCCGTGACGAGTACGCGCTCAACTCGCGGGTGTTCGTCTTCGGGGACTTCCGCTACCTCCACGACAGGTTCAAGGGCATCAGCTACATGGTGGCGCCGACAGGCGGCATCGGCTACAAGATCCTCGACCTGCAGGCGACGAAGATCGGCGTAGGTCTTGGTGGAGGCGGCGTCTGGGAGAAGGACTACGGCTTCGACACCAACTCGAGCGGGGCGCTGACGCTCGACGAGAAGGTCACCCACAAGCTGACGGCGACGGCGACGGTCGGGCAGTCGTTCCTGGCGCTCTGGAAGACGAACGACTTCGAAGACGCGCTCTACACGTTCGGCGCCAACTTCGCGGTTGCCATCAGCAAACAGTTGCAGCTCAAGGTCGAGCTGCTGGACACCTACAAGAACAAGCTGCAGGACACCACGCTGCAGAAGAACGACGTCTCGCTGATCGTCGGCGTGGTCTTCAAGTTCTGAGAGTTGTACCGACGCAATCGGTCGGGGCTGACGGGAATCGCCGGCTGACGAGTGGCGTCGGCTAGAGTCCCACCTTCAGCGCGAACCCGGCGTTGAGCGCCCGGGGCCCGACGCGCACGTGCAGCACGCCGCCGAGGCCCGCTCGCGTCGGCGCGTCGTAGAGCCAGCCTTCGGGCGCCGAGTCGAACGCGGCGCGCGCCTTGTCTCGAGCGGCCCGATCGGCCCCGCGGCCCGCCGGCGGCACCTCGAAGGCCTGCACCGTGCGTTCGCCGATCTTCACGCTTGCCGGCCTCGCCGGCATGTGGATGTCCACGACCCACGACCGGCTGGCGGGCAGGTCCTTGTAGGCGCCCTTCGCGGCGTTCACTGTGACCGTCACCTGGGTGCCGGGCTCGTCGAGCGACTTCGGCGCGTCCACCTCGATCAGGGTCCGCGCGAACCCGGCCGCCTGGTACTCGCGCGTCAGGCCGTCGTCTTCGTACATCGAGAAGCTCGACTTCCCGAACGGGTAGACGTCGAGCGTCACCGGATCCTTGGGCTTCTCGCGGTCGTGCAGCATTTCCGGGTACATCGGAATGATGGCGCCTGCCTTGACGAACATCGGCAGCTTGTCGAGCGGCGCGTCGTAGGCGTTGAGTGTCGTCGGCCCGTTGTACTCGCGGCCGTCCCAGTAGTCGATCCATCTGCCGGCCGGCAGGTAGATGTCGTTGCGGACGATGGTGTCCTCGTACACCGGCGCCACGAGCAGCCACTCGCCGCTCATGAACTGGTACTGCGTCCGCTTCGACCAGGTGACCGGATCCGAGGGGAATTCGAGCACCATCGCCCGCACGGTCGGCACGCCGGTGTCGTACGCCTCGCGCGAGTAGGTGTAGAGATACGGCGTGAGCCGCATCTTGAGTTTCATGTACTTCCGGTTGATGGTCGTGTACGGCTCGCCGAAGATCCACGGCTGTTTCATCAGGTTGGTCTGCTTCGACCAGCCGCTGATGATCATCCAGACGGGCGTCAGCGCCTTCCACTGCAGGTCGCGCACCTGCGTCTGCGCGCCGCCGCCGAAGATCCCGTCGACGTCGCCGGTCGCCGCGTTGTAGCCCGAGAGGCCCGCGCCGATGACCGACGGGATGTGGAAGCGGATGTACTCCCAGTTGCCCGACTGGTCGCCCGACCAGATGGTCGAGTAGCGCTGCCCGCCGGCCCACGCACCGGTGGTCCAGACGTAGCCGCGCGCGTTGCTGTTCTTCTCGATCCCTTCGTAGGCGTCGCGCATGCCGTTCAGGGCGAACTGGTAGCCAGGGCCCACCCACGCCACGTCGAGCTTCATGACGCGCATGCCGGACACGCTCACCTCCTGCGCGATCCGGTCCAGCCCCTTCTCGGTCCACAGGCCCGTGTAGAACCCGCGCTTGTGCAGCTCCTGGATGGTCGAATCGAGATCGCGGTAGCCGCAGCCGTACCCGTCGTTCGGCAGGATCCAGCCGCCCGGCATGTCGTTCTTCCGGTACTGATCGGCGACCTTGGCGATGACGTCCGAGGTGGTGCCGGTCTTGTTGTAGCAGTCGGCGTCGCCGAACTCGAGGCCCCAGCGCGGCGGGAAGAACGGCCGGCCGGTGACCAGGGTGTAGCCGTCGAGGATCTTCTTGAGCGACGGCCCGTAGAAGTAGTAGCAGTCGAAGCGCGACTCCTCGTGCGAGAGCGCCAGCGGCGACACGAAGTCGTACCGGCCTGGCGCCATCGTGTTCCGGAACGCGCCGTACCCGGCGGTGCTCATGTAGAACGGCGCGGGGTTCGGCGTGGTGCCGTCGCCCCAGCCGCGCGTGTTGAGGCGGATGTTGACCGATGTGTCGCGGTGCGAGAAGTAGCCGTTCTGCATCCCGCCGCCGTAGAAGTGCTCGGCCTCGCCCCGGGCCAGCGTCTGCACGGACGAGGGGCCGTAGCTGAGCGACCGGGTCTCCCGCCAGACCGGGACGACGTTGTCGTGATCGAAGAGGGCGAATCGCACGCCGCTGCCCGTCGGCGGCCGCTTGTAGACGCGGAGCACGCACGACGCGCTGGTGATCTTGTAGTACTCGCCGGCGTCCCTCCACGGCACCGCGACGGCCGGGCCCTTGTAGACGACCATCTGCGCATCGGTCGCGTTCGGCTGCGCATCGGTGAACGTCCCGTCAGGACCGAGCCAGATGCGGAAGATGTCGTCGCGGTAGAAGATGACGCGGATCTGGTCCTGCCCGGCGGTGATGAGGAAGACGTTGTCCTTCACCTCGAAGTTCGTCACGTCACCGAGCGCGATGCTGCGCCCGCCGCGAGATTGTGCCTGCCTCTGCCCCTGCGGTGCCTGCGCCTGACCCTGGGCCGGGGGAGCCTGCGGCGGCGTCTGACCGGGCGGCGGCGCCTGGCTCCGTCCACCCCGCTGTGCCGCGTGCAGCAGGCAGAGCTGGAGGGCGACGAGGACCAGTCCAATCGCGAGCATTCGACTTCGACGGCGCATGCACCACTCCTTCTGACGGCTTGCAGCGTGCGGCTCGCGATGTGCGGCGCGCGGCGGACTCACGCGCGACCGCGTGACGGTGCCGCCAGCCGCGGGTCGCCGGCCGCCAGCCGGTCTCGGAGCCAGATCCTGCGGGCATCGGTGACGAACGCCGATTCCACCCCGTTGCGCGTGAGTGTGAGGAGGTCGGCCTCACCGAGGCCCAGCGGTCCGGCGATTTCCTCGAACGTGTCCGCGACGGTGAAGGGGCCGAACATCAGCGGGTCGTCGGTCGCGAGCGACGCCAGCAGCCCTTCGTCGAGGAACAGCGGCAGCGGGTGGTCGGCCACCGCCGTGACGAATCCGAGCTTCGCGTTCGAGACCGGGCAGCACTCGACGGCCACGCCGCGTTCGCGGAGCACGCGCCGCGCGCGGTCGGACGCCGCCAGCGACGTGCCGTGGCCGATGCGCCTCGCGCCCAGCCGTGCCACGGCCTCCACGATCAACTCGGGCGGTGCGTCCGCGAAGGACGGCGGCTTGCCCTGCTCGCCCGCGTGAACGGTCAGCGGCACGCCGGCCTCGCGCGCCGGCGCCAGCACTTCCGCGAATACCCGCGGTGGGTACGTCGTCTCCGGATACCCCGCGATGTCGAGGCCGACCGGGCGGTCGGCCCTGTGGAGCGCCACGGCGAGCCGTACCACCACCTCAGCCTGCCGTTCGACGGGCGGCGCGTCCGGCCCGGCCACGCCCTTCTGGCGGCTGAACGCCAGGATGAACGTGCCGCTCACCGCCCGTTCCGCCCACGCGCGGTCCACGCCCCGCACCAGCGCAACGGCAATGTCCTCCACGGGCGCGCGGATGTGCTCCTGGTAGGTGAACGGTGAGCCGCGAAGTTCGGTGTGGAGGCTGCCGCGCCCGGCGCAATCGATCAGCTGGTCGAAGACCGCCTCCTCGAGATCGTCCAAGGAGCGGAGCACCGACAAGGGCAGCCCGAATGAATCCGTGAAGCGCGCGAACCCGTCGTCCGCCCCGAAACCGGCGGCGACCGACGCATAGTAGCGCCTGATGGACGTCGGTTCCTGCGGATCGACGCCCGCAACCACACGGCCCGATCGCGTGCGAACCTCCGTCAGGCCGTGTCGGGCGGCCAGGCGCGCGATCGCCTCGGGCCGGATGCCCGCCTCGAAATGGCGGTGGAGTTCGACGGTGAACATTGCTGATCGCGGGGCTGAAGCCCCGCGCCACACCCTCATGCGCCCCGCGCCACACCCTCACGCGCCCCGCGTTACGCGTGTCGCCTGAGCGGGGTCTCGTTCCAGAGCCGCGTCATCAGCAGGGCGCCGACGACGGAGAACGGGACGATCATCCACGTCCACATGCCCCAGCCGAACTTGTCCAGCGCGCCGCCGAGGAAGAAGCCGGTCAGGCCCGACGCGATGTACTGGACGCCGTCGCAGATCCCGGTCACCGTCGCAGCCGCCTTCGTGCCGCCGAAATCCATCGCGGACGTGGCCGACAGCATCCCGTGGACGCCGAAGATCCACATGCACACGAACGGGATCAGGAACGCGGCCATCGTCGCCGACGTGCTGTAGCCGAGCCACAGCAGCGCCCCGATCTGCGCGACGTAGAAGATGAACGCCACCGGCGGGCGGCGCGAACCGAACATGCGATCGGACATGTAGCCGCAGAGCAGCCCGCCGAGGATGCCGCCGACCGTGATGCCCATCGAGGCGACCGTGTACAGCGTCGACCCTGGTTTCACCCCGTGGACTTCCTCGAGAAACGGTGTGAACCACAGGACGACGCCCTGGCGCACGAACCCGGTGCAGAACTCGGCCGCGATGATCGTCAGGATGATCCGGTTGCTGAACACGCGCCGCACGAGATAGGCGAAGTCGATCGGCGTGTCGCGGTCGGCGTCCTTCGACGTGGCGTCGTCGGTGTCGATGTCCGGGAACCCGGCGTTCGACGGCTTGTCCCTCACCATCACGGCGTCGACGACGAACATGATCGCGAGAAGCACCGACGGAATCAGGAACACCCAGTACCACGCCATCGACGCCAGGATCCAGCCGCCAACGGTCAGGGCCAGGAAGTAGCCCGACGAGATCATGATGCCGAAGATGCCGCCGAACACCCCCCGCTCGCGGACGTGGAACCACGGCGCGTTCACCTTGACGACCGACAGCGCGCCGAACGACTGGAAGTACTGGTTCACCGCGTAGAGCAGCGACATGCCGACGACGATCTTGGTCTGCCACCCGTTCAGGAACAGGAGGCCGATGACCAGGTTCAGCAGGCAGGCGCCTGCCGCGCCGATCAGGATCGACTTCTTCCCGCCGATCCGGTCGGCGAGCGGCCCGTTGAAGGCGACCGCCAGGGCGTACGTCCAGAACCCTGCGGTGGCGATCATGCCGAACTCCGCTTTCGACAGGTGGAACTGGTCCATCATCGTCTTCGACGACACGTTCAGGTTGTAGCGGCCCATGTAGTAGGTCGCGTACGTAAGGCCGAGCGGAAACCAGTTCATGAAGCGGCGCCGGCGGTAGGCCGGGGAGTGGTTCAGCGGGTTGGCCATCGGTCACCTCGTGCGAGAGAGCTGCCTGAGTCGTCCGAGCGCGCCGGCGTAACGGTCGCGGAGGACGCGGGGGTCGGTGGATTCCGGCTCGTTGTTCATCGAGACGAAGGGGACGCGGACGCCGGCGAGCGTGAGCCAGCCGTCGGGCGCGCCGGCCGTGATGTCGGCCCAGTCGTTGTCGCGGAAGAAGCCCAGCATGTCGCGGTCGGGCACCTTGTGGAAGAGGATGCTCTCCTCCTGCCCTGGCTTGTAGCGCGCCGAGTTGCGGCGGCAGGACTCCTCGAAGGAGACGTCGATGTAGAGGATGGCCCCGCGCGACAGGATGTCGGGGCGGAACCGCTCCAGGCTCTCGCGGAATCCGTCGCCGACGCCCCGCGCGAACTCGATGAGCAGCGTGCCTTCATCGTAGAACCCTGGACGGGACAGGTAGTCGGCGGCGATCTTCTGGTTGAACCGGTCGACGAGCGAACCGCGGAACTTCGGCCGCGTGATGTTGTACCCCTCGGGCGTCCTCGCGGACACCAGCCTCGGCAGAGACCGAGCCTCTCGCGCGTCGTCGTCGAGGCACGCCTGCCAGAGCCACGGGAAGTCGTCGACTTCCTCGAACCGGCCGATGCCGAAGGCGGCCGCGCGTTCGTCCGGCGGCAGCTTCTTCATGAAATCGATGAACTCGCTCTTGCCGCCTGCCGGTCGGCCGAGGACGAACAGATGCTCGAAGATGACGGGCCTGGGGCCGGTCGTCACCGCGAGCTCCTGAGCGTCCACAGCTCGCCGAGCGCCGCCGCGTAGCGCTCCTCGAGGACCGCGGGGTCGGTCGACTCGGGCTCGTTGTTCATCGCGACGAAGGGCACCTGGACGCCCCCGACCTGCAGCCAGCCGGACGGGCGGCCGCCCGTCAGGGCGTCCCAGTCGTTGGTGTCGTAGAAATGGTCGTACGTTTCGCGCGGCACCATGTGGGCGAGAATCGAGTGCTTCAGCTTCTCCTGGTAGCGGGCGAGGTTGCGCCGCCACGATTCCTCGCGCGACACCTTGATGTAGAAGATCGCCGCGGGCACCAGTACCCCGGGCGCCAGCATGCCGAGCGCCCGGCCGAACCCGTTCGGGCCGCCCCGCGAGAATTCGATGAGCAGCGTGGCGTCGTCATAGAACGCCGGTCGGCTCAGGTACTGGCCCGCGATGACGTCGTTGAACTTGTGCATGCACCAGTCGAAGAGCCGCGCGCCCTTGGGGGCCATGCCCGGATTGCCGGGCATGTACTCCTGGGTATAGAGCCGCTCGTAGCCGGCTCGTTCCCAGATGGCGTCCTCCTGGAACTTCTCCCAGAGCCACGGGAAGTCGTCCACCTCTTCGAAGCGCCCGATGTGCAGCCGGCGCCGCCGCACGTCCGGATCCGCGTGCTTCAGGAAGTCGATGAACTCGGACTTGCCGCAGGCGGGGCGGCCGAGGACGAGGAGGTGACGGAACAGGTCGGTCATGGCGCCGTGTAGCCTACCACGAGGCACGTCGGGCCGTCACAGCCGGAACGTGTCCTGGAGTTTCGCCGAAGCCTTGTCGTATCGCCGCTCGTAGCGGTTGTCCCACTCGGACCGGTACCACCCGCTGTTGAGCACGAGAAAGAGATCGCTGCCGGGCTTGATGATCCACCGGAACCGGCTCTGCACTCCGAGGACCCTGGATTCCGAGTCGTACTGCAGCAGGTTCGCCCACGACACGTTCGGCGAGAAGTTGTAGTCGGCCTTGAGCGTGACCACGTGCACGCTGAAGTCGCCCTCGCCGAGCGACACGTCGTTGCGCTCGTATTGCAGCGAGACGTAGACGTGCGTACTCGGCTTGACCGTCACGCCAAGCTCCACGTCGCGCCGCGTGCCGGTGAAGAAGTCGCCCCAGAAGTAGCTGGCCTCCGCCACGATCGGCCGTTTGTCGGCCGTCTCCACCTGGAAGCCCCAGCGGTTCATCCGGTATTCGCCGGGCGGAATCTCCACGCCGTCGACGATTTCGAACGGCTCGGTGAGCCGCTCGTACTGCGGCATGGCGTTGAATTCGACCCGGTCGCCCGACTCGAACTCGGCGTTGAACGGGGCGCTGAACAGCTCCCATGTCTGCACGACGTTGTGCAGGTCGCTGACCCAGACCGGATGCGCCTCGAACTCGAGCTGCCGGATTCCCCACCGGCCGGGCCGCGGCTTGAACGCCGCGCCGGGCGAGATGCGGCGGATCCCCTGCCGCGGCACGAACCCGAGCGCCGGATTGAAATGGTCGCCGACCTGCCGCCAGCCGAGCGAGACGTCCCACAGGTCGTTCGGGTAGTCGACGTTGCCACCGAACGCGTAGTCGGTCTTGCCGCTCGCCTCGTCGTCGGTCCCGAGGAAGAACAGGCTCGTGCTCAGGTTCTTGTTCCCCTTGAACTCCGACGTTGCGAGCCGGATGTCCGCGCCAAGGAGCGTGTTCTGGCCGGTGCCCTCCGGGTTGCCGTGCGTGACGATGCCGCCGATCCAGGACTGGCGGAAGATGTTCCGGCTCACGCGCGCGACGAACAGGTTCTGGCTGTCCAGCCGGCGGCCCTCCTCCCCGCCGAAGTCGTCCACGCCGCGCGTCTGCACGTCCAGCACACCGATGTTGTAGTCGGACTGGCGGCCGACGATCTTCGTCCCCACCATGATCGGGACTTCGCGCCCCTCGAGCAGCCCAATCCGCCGGCTGAAGAACGGAAGGACGCTCTCCTCGTCGGTCGCTGCCACCTCGAACACGCCCGCGCCCTCGAGGAAGAACGCGCGCTTCTCGGGGAAGAACAGCGGAAACCGGGTCAGGTTCACCTGCCGCGTGTCCGCCTCGGTCTCCGCGAAATCGGTGTTCACCGTCACCGAGGCGTTCAGGTTCGACGTCAGGTTCTTGAACACGTCGATGCCCGCCTGGAGCTTGCCGTCGCTGTTCTCCTCGCCGCCGGAGACGTACGGGCGGATGTCGAGACCGCGGCCCTGATTGATCCCCTCGATCCCTTCGAGACGCCCGGCCTGGGACATGTTGGTGACCCAGTTGTCCCGCAGGGGAGTCGACCAGAGGTCGGTCTCGTTGCGCCGCTTGATCAGCCGCTCGACGTTGAGGCCCCACACGGTCTGCCCTGGCTTGAAGCGGAGGGTCTTGAACGGGATCGCGATCTCGGCCACCCAGCCCTCCGGGGTGATGCGCGCCGACGCCTCCCAGATGCCGTCCCAGTCGGTCGAGAGGTGCTCGGCGTTGTTCTCGATCTGGCCGTCGACGCGCGCGCCCGCCGGGTTCACCGCGAAGAAGAACCCGTTGCGGTGGTCGAAGAACGGGTCGAGCGCGACCAGGATCCCGTCGTCGCTCTCGATGTCGGCGTCGCGGGTGAGGCGGGTCGAGACGATGTCCTCCGGCGTGCGGTCGCGGCAGAGGATGCCGAAGTAGAGGGTCGTCGTAGTGTAGAGGACTCGGATCTCGGTCTCCTCGGTGGCCGGGGCGTTCTCCTCGGGCACGCGCTGCATCAGGCCGCCGATGGGGACGGCGTCCGCCCACGCCGGCTCGTCGAGCTGCCCGTTCACCTTGATGGCTGCCGACGTGCGGGCGGCGCGTGCCGACGGGCGTTCGAGCTGGGGAGACTGCGGTTGCGCAGCCGCGCCGGGCGGCAGGGCCAGGGGGGCGACGGCGGCACAGGAAACGAGGAGGACGATCGTTGGGGTATGAAGCAGACGTCGCGCACGCATGTGCGGCCGATTCTACATGGCCTGCCTCGCGGTCGCCAAGTTCGCGTATCATGCGCGGGATATGGCCACTTCCAGGCGCTCCTTTCTGAGGGCCGCGGCCGGCGGCGCCGTGGTCCCCGTACTCGGCCCCCGCGCTCTCGACTCGCTCGAACGTCGCCTCGAGGCGTACGGCGGACTCTCACCGGGGTCGGCCGCGACGGCGGAGGACTTCTGGAGCGAGGTTCGGCGCATGTTCCCGGTTCCGGCGGACTACATCAACCTCGAAAACGGCTACGCGAGCCCGCAGCCGGCCTCGACTTACGAAGCGTTTCAGAGGCACGAGGCGGCCGTCAACGGCGGGGTCTCCTTCTACATGCGGCGGAAGAGGGCCGCCGACCACTCGTCGGTGAAAGCGAAGCTGGCCGACCTGGCCGGCTGCCCGGCCGACGAGATCGTCATCACGCGGAACACGACGGAATCGATGGCGACGGTGATCCACGGCATTGACGTCTCGGATGGCGACGAAGCCGTGATGTGCGACCAGGACTACGGCTCGATGCTGGAACAGTTCCGTCAGCAGTCGCGCCGCCGCGGCCTCAGGTGCGTCGAGATCGGCATTCCGCTCCACCCGAAGTCCGACGAGGAGATGGTGGAGACCTACGCGCGTGCGATCACGCCGCGCACCAGGCTGCTGCTCCTCTCGCACATGGTGAACATCACCGGGCAGATCCTGCCGGTGCGCAAGATCGCCGACATGGCGCACGCCCGCGGCGTCAGCGTCATCGTCGACGCCGCGCACTCGTTCGCGCACGTGGCGTTCACCGTGCCGAGCCTCGACGGCGACTACCTCGGCGCCAGCCTCCACAAGTGGCTGTGCACGCCGCTCGGGGCCGGCCTGCTGCACGTCCGGAAGGACAAGATCCGGAAGGTGTGGCCGCTGTTCGGCGAGACGAGCGTGCCCGACGACGACATCCGGAAGCTGGAGCGGATTGGGACCCACCCGGTCTGGACCATGCTGGCGATCGCCGACGCGATCCGCTTCCACACGATGATTGGCACGGGCCGCAAGGAGGCGCGCCTGCGGTTTCTCCAGCAATACTGGACCGACAGGGTGCGCGACATCCCGAAGGTCTACCTCAACACGCCGGCGGGCAATCGTGCGTGCGGCATCGCGAACGTCGGGATCACCGGCATGACGCCGGGCGCGCTGGCCGACGCGCTGTTCGACAAGTACAGGATCTACACGGTGGCCATCGACACGATTCCGGTGAAGGGCACGCGCGTGACGCCGCACCTCTATACGACGACGGCGGACCTGGACGCGCTGGTGAAGGCGATCGGGGAACTCGCGCGCGCGGCGTGACGCCGTCGGTGTGGTGCCGGGCCTTCCGGTGTGGAGCGGATTGTCCGGTTCGAGCCCTGATCCGGCGTCCTACTTCCTGATGGCCGCGCTGAGCTCGTCGGCCTTTCGCTGGAGCGCCAGCAGGTCGCGTTGAAGCTGCAGGAGCGCGGGGTCGGCCGGCGACACGAGGCCGGCCTCGACCCTCTTCTGCATCGACTGGATTTGCTGCTCGACCAGCTGCATCTCAGCCTGGACGCTCTTGAGTGTCTGCTGGTTGATGGTCAGCGACGCCTGCCCGTCGCGCTGCACGCTCCCGCGTTCCACGAGAAGCTGCCGGTAGCGCGCCGCGTCCTTCTCGTATTGCACCCTGAGTTCGTCGAGCGAGGACCTCGGCGCTGCGCCGACGTCGACCTTCGCTTTGATGTCCGCCATCCGCCTTTCGAGGGTCGCCAGTTCGAGGCGCGCCTCTTCGATCGACGCCGGCCGGCTCGCGAGTTCCGAGGCCGTGGCGAGGTCCCGTGAAGAGCGCAGGTCGCTCGCCCGGGACCGTTCGAGCTCCTCCCTGGCGGCGGTGAGATCGCGCTGCGCCTTCAGGAGGGCCTCGCTCTCCCGCGTCGTGCGCAGATCCGACAGGCCGTCGGTGTCCATCAACTGCCGGCGGCTCGAGTCGGCGAGGGTCGACTGGTCCGAGAACTCGCGCACGACCCGCTGGTAGGCCGCCTGCGCCTCCGAGCGCATGCCGGCCTTGCGGTAGCACTCGGCCAACCTGTAAAGCGCCGTCGCCGCCACCTTCCGGTCCTCGTCGAACTGCGCGACGATGGCCTTGTAGGTCTGAATGGCCTGTTCCGGGTTCCGGCCGGCGTCTTCCAGGGCGATGCCCTTCCTCAACTGGTCGGCCGGCCAATCCTGCGCTCCGGCGAGTGCGGCAGCGCCCGCGATCATGGCTGCCGCCAACAGCGTTCTCATGATGTGCCTCCTCGGCGGGTCGTCACGCGGCCCCCACCGAGACCAGTCCGGCGCCTCCGGCCCCACGCTCGCCCGAGGATAGCATGGGGCGGTCGGCCCGCCCGCGGATGTGCTGGCCGCCAGTCACAGGTCGCCAGCCGCGTGAGGAAGTGCGATAATCAGAGAACCACTCCCTGAGTGACCACCTGACAGCCTCGTTGTGCCTGCATTCACGGAAGGTCGTTCCACCCATGTCGTCTTCACACGACCGCGCGAGGGCGCTGGCCATTTCCCAGGACTTCGGCGGCGAGGCGCTCAAACTGAACGAGCAGCTGGTCGCCTCCGACGGGTCGGACCTCGCGTCCCGCACGCGCCTGGCGCGCTGCTACCGCGAGGCGGGTCGCTTCGATGACAGCGAGGTCCAGTACCGCGAGGTTCTCCGCCTCGACCCGCGAAACCGGATCGCTGCGGGCGGCCTCATCTCGATCGATGCCGCGCGCGGAAACGGCAAAGCGGCGGCCGAAGAGGATGCTGCGGCACGGCACGCCTCTCGTGCGACCAGGGTTCGCCGGATTCCCAAGCCGCCGCGCGTCGAGGTTCCGCAGGGCTCCGACGCGGCCCCGGTCCCACTCGTCTTCACCGGCTTCGAACCGCGCGCGTTCGCGGAGCTGCGGTCCAGCCCGCCGCGGGACGTCCGCGCGCGCTTCGCGCCGCGGGTCAACGACCTCGTAAAACGGATCAACGCGCTCCCGTCGAGCAAGGAGATCGCGGCCATCCGCCAGCCGGAACACCGGCAGCTGTTTCGAGCGAGCCGAGCCGACGTCCACGTGGAAGCAGGCCGCTGGTCGGTCGTGAACATCGGCGGCCGCTTCGAGCCCCAGGTCTCGATCGGGATGTATGCGGGGACCGGGCAGGTCGGCGACTGGCTGCGCGTCGGCATCGGGTTCGACCTGGCCAACGACGGCGCCGACGCCGAACACCCGGACGGCGTCCGCGAGGTGCGCAATCACTTCCGGCGCCTCCAGGCCATCCTCGCGTCGCCCCGGCGGAGCCTGCTCGTGGGATGGATGATCAAGGAGAACGGCCTGATCGAGTTCGACGAGACCGGCCCCAGGCTCGACCTCGAACAGCCGTCCGAGGCCGTCGACCTGATTGCGGGATGCGACGCCGACCGGACGCGGTGGGTGCTCTTCGGCAAGTGGCTGTCGCCGGACCGGCCCGACGACGCGGCCACGCTGGCGGACCCGCTGGCGCTGGTTCGCCTCGTCGACCGCACGTTCACGGGGCTGATGCCCCTGTGGCGCGCCCTCTGGGAGTAGTCGCGCGCACGAACGCTCCTCGGGTGATTGTCGGCGGGTGACTGCGCCGACAGCCATTCCGGCAGTGATCATCGGCAACTGACTGCGACGATCACTCCCGGAGTGGTCATGTTGAGACGCACGCTGCGCCATCTCGCGTGGTTCCATCACGGCATCTTCCGCGATCCCCTGCCTGACTTCACGAAGCCGGACCTGCCGAAGGAGAAACCGGAAAAATAGAGGGCACCGATGGGCTGGTTGTGGTAGTTTCTCGGGGTCCGGGGAGGGACCCAGGATGGCCAAGCCAACCAAGGCGCACAGGGGAAGCCTGACGCTGTCGCCCAACGAGCCGCTGGTCGCCGGAGGGCCCGCCGAGGAGTTCGAACGGCGCGTCCAGGCGCTGTTCCGCCAGGGCCACCGCCACCTGGTGACCGACCTGCGCAACGTGCCGGCCGTGGACAGCGCGGGGGTCCGCTCGCTGGTACGAGGGCACACGACAGCCCAGCGCGTGGGCGGGACGTTCCGGCTGGTCGGCGCCGACGCGAAGGTGCGGTCGACCCTCCACCTCGCACGGCTCGATTCGGTACTCGAGGTGTGCGACTCGCTCGAGGAGGCGCGGGCCAGGCCGTGGCCGTGGCAGACCATCCGGCTGGTGGCCGGGGGGAGCCTGCTGGTGGCGGCGCTGATCTGGGGCGGAGTCAGCTCGTCGCTCCTGCAGCCGGCGCCGGACGGCGCGGAGTTTCCGATGGTGGGGGACGGGGTTCGTGCGACGGCGCCGTTCCGCGCGCAGCCGCTCGTCGACCTGGCCAAGCTGGTGGCCGCTGCCGCGATCGGCATGCTCGTCACCGCCGTGGGCCGGCGCTACCGCAAGGACAAACCCCAGACGCAGTCGATGGAGCAGGCGCAGGTGCTGCTGTGCGTGTCGGGCGCGATGATGATGGTCATCATCGGAAGTTCGCTCGCGCGCGCCTTCGGCATCGCAGGCGCGGCCAGCATCATCCGCTTCCGGACGCCGGTGGAGGATCCCAAGGACATCACCGTCCTCTTCCTGCTGATGGGGCTCGGGATGTCGGCCGGCCTGGGCGCGTTCGCGCTGGCCGGCGTCGGCGCGGCGTTCCTGTGCGTCGCGCTCGCCGTCCTCGAGCGGTTCGGCTCGCGGAAGCCGCGGCTGATGACCGTGGAACTCAGGGCGACCGGCCGGGACTTCCCGACGCCGCACGTCGAGAGCGTGTTCGCGCGAAGCGGCATCATCTTCGAGCCGCGCGAGATCTCGCAGGGCGGCGAGTCGGTCGTGCAGTACTACACGACGCTCGACGCGACAATCGCCCTCGACGAGGTGAGCCAGGCGCTGATGGGCGACGGGACAACGGGCATCCAATCGGTGGTGTGGGAAGTGGCCAAAAGGAAGGCGTGAGCCGATGGCGAGCACGACGAAGAGGCTCCGTAAACCGGCACGGCGCCGCTCCGAACGATTCATCTTCGATCCGGACCAGAGAAAATCCGCCGTCCTTGGCGTGATCGGCTCGGCGCGCAGGCGCCTGTTCCTGTCGCTCTTCCGGTGCGACGACTTCGACATCCTCGACGCGCTCGCCGCGGCGCTTCAACGGGGCGTGGACGTGGAGGTCCTCGTGACGCCGCGCGCGAAGGGGTGGACCAAGCGCCTTCGCGAGCTGTGGGCCGTCCTCGAGGGGATGGGCGCGAAGCTCCACCGCTATGCCGACCCGGTCGTCAAGTACCACGCGAAGTACATCGTGGCCGACAACGGGCCGGCGCTCGTCGCGTCGCTGAACTTCACCCGCAACTGCTTCGAGAACACGTACGACTTCCTCGTGACGACCGACGACCCGGTCGTCGTGACTGGTCTCAGGCGGCTGTTCGTCGCCGATTCCAGCCGGCCGGCGCCGACGCGCCCGATCCAGTTCGGCCGCCGGCTGATCGTCGGACCCGAGCGGGCGCGGCACGAGTTCACGGCGCTCCTGGAGCGGGCGCGGCGCAGCATCGCGATCGTGGACCCGAAACTGACCGACCCGGCGATTCTCGACATGCTGAGGGCCAAGCGTCGGGACGGGGTCGCCGTGACGGTGATCGGCCGAGAGCGCACGGGCGGCCTCGAGCCGCATGGAAAGATGATGGTCGTCGACGAGGCGGTCGGCGTCATCGGCAGCATGTCGCTGTCGGCGCTGAGCCTCGACTTCAGGCGGGAAGTGGCGGTGATCGTGCGCGACCGGGCGGGCGTGGCCGAGATGGCGCGCGTCTTCCGGCGCCTGGCCGGACGGGTGGGGGCAGCCGGCCGTACCGAGTCGGTCAGTTGACGCGTCGGCCCCTGCGGCTTCGGGCGGCCGCTTCGAGGTAGGCGATCATTTCGCGCCGGGCGCTGCCCGGGACGAACGAGGACGATTGGGCGGCGACCACCGCGCTCGAGAACTCGGCAAACCCGTCCCGCGCGCTCGCCTTCCACCCCGTCCCCTTTCCACGCTCCCGGGCGACATGGTGCGCGTCGGGCGCCGGCGCGAACGCGAACAGCGCGGTCAGCCAGTCCTGCGAGAGCCCGCAGGTGCGGCCGAACGCGAACGCGGTGTCGAGATACGGCGCGGCAATGACCGTGTGGCCTTCGGCGAGCGCCGGGCGTATCTCCCACCGGAGGCGGAACGCCAGGTCGGCCGCGTACAGCAGCAGCAGCGTGCGCGGCGATGCGTTGCGGTGCTTCCGCTTGCCCAGCCCCACTTCGAAGAATACGCCGGACGCGTCCCACCAGCTGACGCCGGACTTGACCTTGCGCGATGCCAGGCGCTGGCGGAGCGCCCGGGCCGACCGTCGCAGGTCGGCGTCGCGCGTGCCGTCGAGGGCGATGAGTGCGGCCGGGGCCGGTGCCCTACGCGCCATGGTCCACCTCCGGGACGCCGGCCCACTCGAGCCACTCGGCCAGCGCGTCGACGTTCCATTCGCCCCAGGCCGTCCGACGGCCCTCCTGGAAGAGCTGGCGGACCCGCTTGTGCTGCTCGTAGATGGGCCGCTCGCCGTCGACGGTGACGAATCGGAAGATCAGCGAGAGGTTCTCGTACTCCTGCATGACCCTGGACTCGAAGGTGCGGTAGCTGCTGATCGGGTCGTCCAGGTCGGTCACGTCCTGCCCGGCGTCGTAGAACTTCGGGGTGTGCTTCGACGCCACGCGGCTGGTGGAGGTGTCGAGCGAGACGGTGAAGTTGAACACGATGTCGGGCCAGAACAACGGGGCGTAGACGTGCAGCATCCAGTCGAAATCGAGCCCTCGGGCGGCGTCGCGCGCCAGGCTCGTGAACAGATACCAATCCGCCACGACCGTCGTGCCGCTCCAGAGCGCCGGCAGGATCTCCTGCTCGAGTCGGTGCCGGTAGTCGGCCGCCTGCAGCAGGCAGAACTCCTCCGGGCTGAGCGCGTGCACCTTCTTCCGCGCCTTGAGCAGCGGCTGGACGAGCGGTGACGACGCCCACTTGGTGGTGACGACCCGGTGGCCCTGGCTTTCGAGCCACCGCGTGAACAGCTTCCGCTGGGTCGTCTTGCCAGACCCGTCGGGCCCCTCGAACGCGATGAGCAGGCCCCGCTTGGCCTCGCGCTCTTCGAGCAGGGCGTGCAGCTTCTTCTTCCCGACGCGTGTCTTGGGTGTTCGGGCCGGCGTGGCGGTCATCTCGACTCCTGCAGGCTCCCCGAGGGTCGGTGTATTGTAGCGCACCGCCGCACGCCCGTGGCGATTGACTTTGCCTGCCGGAGGGGCATACGGTGGTGTTCACGCACGGAACTCGGGGAGGTGCCACGATGACGGGACGACACGAACTGGCCCGGCGGATCGGCGGCGCGGCCGTCATGGCCGCTTTCTTCTCCCTCGCGATGGCGGGCGCGGACGGCGGGCCGCAGACCCAGGCCCAGCAGAAACCGGCCAAGAAGGACCCGGTGGCCAAGGCCGCCCAGCCATGGCCCGACGACCAGCAGGTGGCGGATCGCCGCCTGGCCGCCGAGGGTCTGCCTCTGTTCAAGAGCCAGGAGCCGCTGGCGTTCACCCTGACGTCCGACTTCGGGGCGATCAACAGGGATCGGAACCAGAACAGCACGAAACGATTTCCCGGCACGCTCCAGGTCCCCGGGGACGGCGGCGTCCAGCCGATCCCTCTCCAGATGGGAGCGCGCGGCCACGCCCGGCGCGACCCGCGGTTGTGTTCGGTTGTACCGATCCTGCTCGACTTCGCGAAGAAGGACCTGGCCGGCACGGTGTTCGAAGGCCAGCGCGACTTGAAGCTGGTGACCCACTGCGAGAACAACAGCGACGCCGAGCAGCACGTGCTCACCGAGTACCTGACCTACAGGATCTTCAACCTGTTCACGCCGAGGTCGTTCCGGGCCCGCCTGGTCAAGGCCACCTACGTCGACCCGAAGAAGGACCGGGCGCCGGTGCCGCGGTACGGGATCCTCCTCGAGAACGACGAGGACGTGGCCCGGCGGCTCGAGGGTCGGCTGTACACGGTCCCCAACCGGCTCTTCAACTTCATCGAGCCGGAGTCGCTGGTGTTGATGGCGCTGCTCCAGCACATGATCGGCAACACCGACTACTCGATCATGGCCCTGCACAACATCAAGCTGGTGCAGGTCAAGAACCTGACCATCTACCCGGTCCCGTACGACTGGGACTACTCCGGCCTGGTCAACACCGGCTACGGCGTCGCCGACAAGCGGCTCAACATATCCTCGGTGCGGGAGCGGGTCTACCGAGGGCCCTGCAAGCCCATGCAGCAACTCGCGCCGTTCCTCGAGACGATCACGGCGAAGAAGGACGAGGTGCTGGCGCTCATCGAGCAGATTCCCGACATGAGGAAGGACCGGCGCGAGGATGCCCGGGACTACCTGAGCGAGTTCTTCGCGATTGCGGCCAACCCGTCGAGGGCCAAGCGCGCGTTTGTCGACAACTGCGTGAAGGCCGTCGGGATGTAGCGTACCCCGGCTGGCGGCGGGCGGCGGGCGGTGAGGGCGTGGCGCGGGGCGGAGGAGAACGCAGTGTCCAGGCGAGCCAGCAGACCACGCGGCAGACGGCCGGCGCGCGCCGGCGCCCGCTCGCCGTACCGGCCGCCGCGCCGCACGGTCCTGCTCGCGCTTGGCGTGGTCGCGGTCGCGGTCGTGACGGCCCTGTTCGCAGCCAGTCGGAAGAACCAGACGGCCTCCGCGAACACGGAGCAGCCTGCGCGCTACGGCTACCGCGTCGTGCAGGCCTTCCCGCACGACCCGAGTGCGTTCACACAGGGCCTGATCTTCAGGGACGGCCTCCTCTACGAGAGCACCGGGCTCGAAGGCAAGTCCGAGTTGAGGAAGGTGCGCCTGGAGACGGGCGAGGTGCTCGAACGGCGCGCGGTGGATGCCCGGTATTTCGCCGAGGGACTGGCTGACTTCGGCGAACGGCTGTTCCAGCTGACGTGGCGATCCGAGGTCGGCTTCGTCTACGGGCTCCGGGATCTCGGGCCGCAGCGCACGTTCAGTTACCGGGGCGAAGGCTGGGGCCTGGCCAGCGACGCCACACGTCTGGTCATGAGCGACGGGACGGCGACGCTGCGTTTCCTCGATCCGGAGTCGCTTGGCGAGACAGGGCACCTGATGGTGACCGAGCAGGGCCGCCCGGTTCCGAACCTGAACGAGCTCGAGGTCGTCAAGGGCCAGATCTTCGCCAACGTCTGGCAGAGCGAGGATGTCGTCATCATCGCGCCATCCGACGGCCGCGTCGTGGGGCGCATCGAGCTGGCGGGTCTGCTGGCCCCCGACGAACGTTCCGGCACCGACGTGCTGAACGGTATCGCGTGGGACCGGGAGCGCGACCGGCTGTTCGTCACCGGGAAATGGTGGCCGAAGCTGTTCGAGATTCAGCTGGTGAAGAGGAGCGAGAGATGACACGGGTGATTCGAGTGTGCATGGTCCTGGCGGTCGTCGGCCTCGTCGCCGTCACCGCCATCGCGCAGGACAAGGGCGAAGGGAAGAACTCGGTCGTTCCGCAGACGCCCGCGTGGCAGAAGCTGACGTCATTGGTCGGCCAGTGGGAGGGCGTCATGGACGAGGGCGGCAAGCAGATGCCGGCGACGGTCGACGTGCGCATGACGGGCGACGGTTCCGCCATCATGCACATCATGGGCAAGGACTCGCCCTACGAGATGGTGACGATGATCCACCCGGACGGGAAGCGGCTGCTGGCGACGCACTACTGCGCGGCCCACAATCAGCCGCGCATGGCCATGGTGCCCGCGAAGGCGCCCAACCAGGTGGCGTTCCAGTTCGTGGACGGGACGAACATCGGCCCGGGCGAGGGCCACATGATGGGTGTCGTCTTCACGTTTGTCGACGCCGACCACCACGAGGAGGCCTGGACGAGCTCCGGCGGCGCCGCGGCCGCGATCTTCAAGTACGCGCGGAAGAAGAAGTAGAGGCGGGCTGACGGAGCGGGGAGGCGGTATGTGTCTGGCTGTGCCCGGCAAGGTCACCAGCATCTCGGGTGACGATCCGTGGACGCGGACGGCCAAGGTGAGCTTCGGGGGCGTCCTGGTGGACGTGAACCTCGCCTACGTGCCCGACGCGAAGGTGGACGACTACGTCATCGTGCATGCCGGGTTCGCGCTGAGCCAGATCGACGAGGCCGAGGCGGTGCGGATCTTCGAGGAGCTCAGCCGCCTGGCGCCCGGCCTCGGCGAGGACGGGGAGCCGGCGGCATGAAGTTCGTCGACGAGTACCGCGACCCGGCGGCGGCCGGGCAGCTGCTCGGCGCCATCCGGGGACTGGTCACGAAGCCGTGGACGCTGATGGAGGTGTGCGGCGGGCAGACCCACGCCATCCTGAAGTACGGCATCGACGAACTGCTGCCGCCCGACGTGACGCTGCTGCACGGCCCCGGCTGCCCGGTGTGCGTGACGCCGCTTGAGAAGATCGATCGCGCCATCGCGCTCGCCTCGCGCCCCGACGTCATCTTCTGCTCGTTCGGCGACATGCTGCGCGTGCCGGGCACGGACCGCGACCTGCTGTCGGTCAAGGCCGCCGGCGGCGACGTCCGCATCGTCTACTCGCCGCTCGACGCGCTCAGGATTGCATCCGAGAACCCCGCCAAGGAGGTGGTGTTCTTCGCGGTCGGCTTCGAGACGACGGCGCCGGGCAACGCCATGGCGGTGTTCCAGGCGAAGCGGGCCGGCGTCGGCAACTTCACGGTGCTCGTCTCGCACGTGCTGGTGCCGCCCGCGCTCGAGGCGGTGCTCCGCTCTCCCAATTGTCGCGTCCAGGGATTCCTGGCCGCCGGGCACGTCTGCGCGGTCATGGGTTACACGGAGTACGTGCCGATCGCCGCCCGCTACAGGGTGCCGATCGTCGTCACCGGCTTCGAGCCGCTCGACATCCTGCAGGGCGTTCATCTCTGTCTCAGGCAGCTCGAAGAGGGCCGCGCCGAGGTCGAGAACCAGGTACTCGCGGGTGGTCGGCAGGCAGGGGAACCGCCCGGCGCAGCAGCTGGTCGCCGAGGTGTTCCGGGTGGTGAGCCGCGCCTGGCGCGGCATCGGCGAAATCCCGGAGAGCGGGCTCGGCCTGACGGAGGCCTACGCGGAGTTCGACGCCGAACGACGGTTCGACCTGAGCGAGGTCGGGCCGCGCCCGGAACCGGCCGAGTGCATGGCCGGGCTCGTGCTCCAGGGGATGAAGAAGCCGCCCGAATGCGATGCCTTCGGGGGCCGCTGCACGCCGGAGCACCCGCTCGGCGCCACGATGGTGTCGCCCGAGGGGGCGTGCTCGGCCTACTACCGGCATCGCAGGATTGCGGCCGGGCAGGGGAGTGCCCGATGAGCCGGCGGGACGATTTCCGTCCGTCGTGCCCGATGCCGATCGCGCAGTACGAGCAGGTGCTGCTGGCGCACGGAGGCGGCGGCCGGCTGATGCACGAACTGCTCGAGCGCGTGTTCCTCCCGGCGTTCGGCAATCCGTCGCTCGATGCGCGGCACGACGCGGCGGTGGTCGAGGCCGGCGGCGCACGCGTGGCGTTCACCACGGACTCCTACGTCGTCCACCCGCTGTTCTTCCCCGGCGGTTCGATCGGGACGCTGGCGGTGAACGGGACCGTCAACGATCTCGCGATGGCTGGTGCCCGCCCGCTGGCGCTGAGCGCGGGGTTCATCATCGAGGAAGGGCTTGCCGTGGAGACGCTCGAGCGGGTGGTGGCATCGATGCGGGACGCGGCCGGCGAGGCCGGCGTGCCGATCGTGACGGGCGACACGAAGGTCGTCGACCGCGGGAAGGGCGACGGGCTGTTCATCAACACCGCCGGACTCGGCCTGGTCGAGCACGGCTTCGCCATCGCGCCGGCGAGCGTCCGGCCCGGCGACGCGGTGATCCTGAGCGGCGACATCGGCCGGCACGGCATGGCCATCATGGCGGTGCGGGAGAACCTGGCGTTCGAGAGCGCCATCGAGAGCGACTGCGCGCCGGTCGCGGCGACGGTCCTCGACCTGGTGTCGTCGGGTGTGGACGTCCACTGCCTGCGCGACCTGACTCGCGGCGGGCTGGCGAGCGCGCTCAACGAAATTGCCGGTGGCGCCGGCGTCGGCGTCACGGTCGACGAACGGAAGGTGGCCGTTCGGGAGGACGTGCGCGGCGCCTGCGAGATCCTCGGCTTCGATCCGATGTACGTCGCCAACGAGGGCCGGTTCGTCGCGTTCCTGCCCGAGGCGGACGCGGCGCGCGCGGTCGGCGTGCTGCGCCGCCACCCGGTCAGCGCCGGCGCCGGCGTGATCGGACGGGTGACCGAGGGGCCGGCCGGTCTGGTCGCGGTCCGCACGGCGCTCGGCGCCATGCGGGTCCTCGACATGCTGAGCGGCGAGCAACTGCCGCGGATCTGCTAGCCCCGAGCGAAGGCTCGAGAACCGGGCCCGGGTCGAAGCCCGCCCTTCGACGTGGCTCAGGGCGCGGTGAGCGAAGTCGAGCCGCGGAGGGCGGATTCCCCGTGGCCTCCACCGGTAATCCGGGCTAGAATTGGCGGCGAGATGATCTGGTCATTCGAACGCGAGGGCGTCAGTCGGCGGTGCGAGATCCGCCACGACATCGACGGCGAGTACTACGAGTTCGTGACGACGGACCCCGACGGCTCGGAGCAGACCGAGCGGTTCGAGGACCCGTCAGAACTCATCGCGCGCTCGGTGGACTTCATGCGCGGGCTGATCGACGACGGCTGGCGGCCGCCGCAGGACGCGGACCGCAGGCCGTAGGTCCCCCGCTCCCTACCCGCCTCGCCTCCAGACACCGACCTGCGGCGCCCATTCGCCTTCGGCCGGCCCCAGGGAAGCACGAGTGCTCCACTCGACCGCGCCCGCTGGTCGACGGCCCGAGATCGGCCGATACAGCATCTGCGGTATGCGCCTTCGAGAGATCAAGGTCGGATGCATCGGCGGAGGGACGGGGCTTCCCAGCCTGCTGGGCGGGCTGAAGACAAACCCCTGGCTCGAGGTCCACGCCGTCGTCACGATGTTCGACAGCGGCGGCAGCTCCGGCATGCTCCGAGACCAGCTGGGCGTGCTGCCGCCGGGCGATATCCTCAAGTGCGCCCTGGCGCTGGCCCGGAACGAAGCCGAGGCGCGGCGCGTCCTCCTGTCCCGCCTGCCGATGCTCGAGCACGACCGTCTGGCCGGCCACACGGGCGGGAATCTCCTGCTGTCGATGATGGAACAGTACACCGGCGACTTCCTCGCGGCGATCGACGGGTTGCGCGCCCTGCTCGGCTGCGAAGGCCGCGTGTGGCCTGCAAGCGTCGAGCACTCCTCCATCTGCGCCGAGTTCTCCGACGGGACGCGGACGTCTGGCGAGGTGGAAGTGGACGCCTTTCAGCGCGAGGGAAAGGCGGTCCGGCGCCTGTGGCTCGACCCGCCCACGCGTCTCTACGGGCAGGTGGCCGAGGCGATTCGCAGCTTCCAGGTGGGGATCATCGGTCCCGGGAGTTTCTACACGAGTCTCATGCCGCCGCTGCTGGTCGGGGGCATGGCCGAAGCGATCCGGGCAATCGGCGGGCCGATCATCCTCATCGCCAACCTGCTGACCGAGGGCCGCGGCATGAACGGCTTCACGGCTGCCGACGAAGTGCGCCGGATCAGCGAGGCCATCGGCCGGCCGGTCGACGTCGTCGTCGTGAATACCAGGATGCCCTCGGACGAGATGCTGAAGCGGTACGAGGCCGAGTCCAAGCACCCGCTCGATGTCGGGGACGTGCCGTCGACCTGCGAGGTCATCGAGGGCGACTTCTGGACGGGCGAGTTCGCACGCCACTCGCGACGGCGGCTGTCCTACGCGATCTGGAGCGTCATCGCGCGGCGGCTGCTCACGTAGGACGGCGCCGAGAGCCCAAAGCCCAGAGCCCAAGGACCAGAGCCGTCTATTCCAGCGTCAGCAGAACGTCGCCGCGGTTGATCGTGTCGCCCGCATGGAACAGCAGCTTCGCGACACGTCCGTCGCGCGGCGCCGGCAGGTTGTTCTGCATCTTCATCGCCTCGACGAGCACGACCGGGTCGCCGGCCCGGACGAGGTCGCCGGCGGCGACCAGGTAGCGGAGCACGAGGCCGGGCATGGCGGCTGTGACCGCCGAGTCGAGTGACGCCGCGGCCGACGGCTCGGGCACGCGGGCGGCTGGCGACCCTGCGCCAACTGCGTCTGCGGTCACCTCCACCTGGAACGTTTCACCCGCCACCCTCACCGTGAACTGCCGTGGCGCCGTCGAGGCGGGCCGGGCGGCCGCGGCCGGCAGCACGTCCGACGGCAGCGCCTTGCGCGCCTTCGCGACACGCTCGTCCTCCCGGCGCACGTCCTCCAGCGTCTTCGGCGTCGTTTCGGGCGGAGGCGCCTCGACGCCGTACTTCCACTTGAGGAAGCGAAGCCCGGTGGTGGGATAGAGGGCGTAGCAGAGGACGTCGCCGATGTCGCGGGCGAGCCCCTTCGTGTCCTCCTCCGCCTTGGCCAGCTCCGGAGCCAGCAGATCGGCGGCGCGCCCGGTGAACGGTTCGGCGCCGCGCGGATAGCCGGTGAGCGCCAGCGCCCGGACGTCGGGATCGACGGCGGCCGGCGGCTTTCCGTAGAGGCCGTAGGCGTAGTCCTTCACTTCGTTGGAGATCATCTTGTAGCGGCCGAACAGCACGTTCAGCACGGCCTGCGTGCCGACGATCTGGCTGGTCGGTGTGACGAGCGGCGGATAGCCCAGCTCGCGCCGCGTCCGCGGAAGCTCCTCGTACACCTCGGGCAGGCGGCCGAGCGCATCGGCCTGGCGCAACTGGGCCACCATGTTGCTGAACATCCCGCCGGGGATCTGGTGCGACAGCACGCCGGTGTCGATGGTCGACATCTTCGTGTCGTCCAGGAACTCCCGGTACTTCGGCGCGATCGCCTCGAAGTGCTCACCGAGCTTCAGCAGTCGCGCGAGGTCCAGCCCGGTGTCGCGCGGGCGGCCGGCGAGCGCGGCGACAATCGGCTCCAGCGCGGCGTGCGAGGTGCGCAGCGCGAACGGCGCGAGGCACGTGTCGATGACGTCCACGCCGGCGTCGACGGCGCGCAGCAGCGTCATGTACGCCATGCCGCTGGTGAAGTGCGTGTGCACGCCCACCGGGATCGACAGTTCCCGTTTCAGCCGCCCCACGAGCGCCGCCGCATCGTCGGGCGACATCAGGCCCGCCATGTCCTTGATGCAGAGGCTGTCGGCGCCCATCCGCTCGAGCGTGCGCGCCTTGTCGACGAAGTAGTCGAGGGTGAACACCGGCCCGCCGAGCGTTCGCTCGGTCAGCGAGTAGCTGATCGCGCCCTGGATGTGCCTGCCTGCGTCGTGGATCGCCTGGAACGCCGTGGCGAAGTTGCGCTCGTCGTTGAGCGCGTCGAAGACGCGGAACACGTCGATGCCGCAGTCGGCCGCGTGCGCCACGAACGCCCGCACCACGTCGTCGGCGTAGTTCCGGTAGCCGACCAGGTTCTGGCCCCGCAGCAGCATCTGGAGCCGGACGTCCGGCATCAGCCGCTTGAGGGTGCGGATGCGCTCCCACGGGTCTTCGTTGAGGAACCGCGTCATCACGTCGAACGTCGCCCCGCCCCACACCTCCATCGACCAGAAGCCGACCGCGTTCATCTCGGGAGCGATGGCGGCGAGATCGTCGGTGCGGACGCGGGTGGCGAGCAGCGACTGGTGGCCGTCGCGGAACGTCAGGTCGGTGATCAGCAGGCGCATGGCAACGAGAATACCATCGCGAATCGGATATCATCCATCGGCATGACGACCGCCGGACCGTTCGCCTGGTACCGCGAATCCGCGCCGGAGTCGCGGCGCGCCCTCGGTGCCGCGTGCCTGGGATGGATGCTCGACTCGTTCGACGTCAACCTCTACGGGCTCGTGCTCGCGGCCGTGATGGCGGACCTCGGGTTCGGCAAGTCGATGGCGGGGCTGATCGGCTCGTCCACGCTCGTGGCATCCGCGCTGGGCGGCGTGCTGTTCGGCATGATCGCCGACCGCTACGGCCGCACCCGGGCCCTGATCGGCAGCATCCTGGTCTACTCGATCTTCACCGGGGCCTGCGGCCTGGCGCAGACGGCGTGGCAGCTGATGGCGTTCCGCGCGCTGCTCGGAATCGGCATGGGCGGCGAGTGGGCGAGCGGGGCCGCGCTCGTGTCGGAGACCTGGCCGGCTGAACACCGCGGCAAGGCCCTCGGCATCGTGCAGAGTTCGTGGGCGGTCGGGTTTGCGGCGGCGGCACTCGTCACGCAGCTGGTGATGCCGATCTGGGGTTGGCGGGCGGCGTTCTTCGTCGGCATCCTGCCGGCTCTGGCGGCCGCCTGGGTGCGGCGGAGCGTCAAGGAGCCGGAGGTGTGGCAGAGGGCGCACGCCGCCGCCGACGGCGGGTCGGCGGCTGGACGCCTGGCCGAGATGTTCCGCGGCCCGATGCTGCGGCTGACGGTCTTCGTCACGCTCATGAACGCCTGCACGCTGTACGCCTACTGGGCGTTCACCCAGTGGGTGCCGGCGTACCTGGAGCTCTCGCCCGCGCGAGGCGGCCTCGGTCTCGGTTCGTACAAGACGCTGCTGGTCGTCGCGATGAACGTCGGCATGTGGTTCGGCTACGTGACGTTCGGCCTGGTGAGCGACCGGCTTGGCCGCAAGCGGACGTATGTGACCTACGTGCTTGCCGCGGCCTTCTTCGTGATGGCGTACGCGTCATTCCGGACGCCGATGGCGCTGCTCGCGCTCGGGCCGTTCGTCGGGTTCTTCGGCGCGGGCTACTTCAGCGGCTTCGGTGCCGTCACCGCGGAGATCTATCCCACCAGCATCCGCGCCACGGCGCAGGGATTCACCTACAATCTGGGGAGAATCGCGAGCGCGGCCGCGCCGTGGACGGTGGGGACGCTCGCCGACTCGCGCGGCTTCCCGACGGCCTTCGCCACCGCGGCCGTGGCGTTCCTGCTGGCCGCGGTCGCGTGGATCTGGATCCCGGAGACCAGAGGCCGGGCGATCGAGTGACCCCCGGACCTGCACCACAGAGAACACGGAGGCGGGATAGTGTCACGCATGTCCGTGCTCTCTGTGTCCTCAGTGGTTGATCGTTTGTGAGGGGCGTCAGGCGCCGGCGCGGCCCCGCTCCTGGATCAGGTCGCGCACGATTTCGGTGATCCGGCGGAAATCGAGCTTGCCGCTGCTCATCTTGGGCAGATCGGGCAGTACGACGAACTGCTTCGGCAGCGCGATGCGAGGCAGTGACTCGGCCATCTGCGCGAGGATCGCGCGTTCTTCCACCTGCCCGGTGACCGCCGCGACAATCCGCGCCCCGCGCAGCGCGTCCGGCACCTCCACCACGCAGCACTGGCAGTCGGCCGGGAGCAGCCGCTCGAGCACGTCCTCGACCTTCACCAGCGAGACCATTTCGCCCGCGATCTTCAGGAACCGTCGCAGCCGGCCGACGTGCCACAGGTAGCCGTCGTCGTCCATGTAGCCCATGTCGCCCGTGTCGTACCAGCCGTGGCGGATGTGGAGGGAGGTCGCCTCGAAGTCGTCGAAGTAGCCCTTCATCACGCTCGGGCCCTTGACCAGCACCTTCCCGATCTGGTTGACGCCGCACTGCTCGCCGGTGTCGTAGTGCTCGAGCCGGACCTCCACGTTCGGCAGCGCCTTCCCGACGGAGCCCGACCGGTTGTGCGACGGCGTGTTGACCGAGATGACGGGGCTGGTCTCGGTCGTGCCGTAGCCTTCGAACAGGATGATGCCGTGCTTGTCCCACCAGGCGCGCCTCAGCGCCTCCGGGCACTTGTCGGCGCCGGTGATCAGCAGCCGCACCGTGGCGAAATCGCCAGGCTCCGACTTCTGCACGTAGCCGGTCAGAAACGCCGGCGTGCCCACCATCACCGTCACCTTCTCTTCCCGCACGGCGCTGCAAATCGAGCGGAACTCGAGCGGGTTCGGATACGTGACCATCGTCATGCCGCGCTCGAGCGGAAGCCACAGGTTGACGGTCAGGCCGAACACGTGGAAGAAGGGGAGATTGGCGAGGAGGATGTCGTCGGGACCGAAATCGAGCACCTGGCCGACCGCCTGCAGGTTGGCCCAGATGTTCCCGTGGGAGAGCGGGACGGCCTTCGGTTCCTTCTCGCTTCCGCTCGTGAACAGGACGACGGCCGTCTGGTCGTCGTCGCCCGGGGGCAGGCGGCCGATGATGCGCTCGGCCGACGAGGTGACGCGGATCGCGCCCTTGACCTTGTCGAGCGCACTGACCGTCTTCGCCAGGTCCTCGAGGCAGATCATCCCGTCGACCATCGGGCACTTGATTCGATCGAGCAGCGCCCGCGACGTGAGGATGGTGCGGAACGCGAGGCGGCGCTGTGCGTCCCGGCAGTTCTCCGCCGCCCCGGTCGAGTAGTTGATCATCACCGGGATGCGTCCGCTGATGAGGACGGCCAGCATCGCGTACAGGCAGCCCGCGCTCGTCGGGACCATGATCCCGATGAACCCCGGCTCGCGCGCTTTCAGCTTCCCGGCGAGGATGAGGGCCCTCAGCAGGACGGCGCGATAGGTGACGCGCTGGTTCGTCGCGCGATCGACGACGGCGATCTTCTTCTGGTACTGCTTCGCCGAGCGGATGAACGATTCGTGAAGGCGCACCGGGGTTCCTTTCAGCTGGCCGGAAGGCCCGATCGTAGAACCGAACGAGGTGGACGTCAACGGCGGGAACGCGAGGCTGCCCGCCTCCGCGCCACACCCGCGGCTCCCTAGCGCTCCAGCGAGACGATGGCGGCGGCGACGGCGGCCGCGGTCCTCCGGCGGCGAGCGTCGTCCGACGCCGTCGCCACGGGCGCGATGGCCGCCAGGCGGTCCTCCTGCTCCCTGACGGCGCGGTAGGCGGCATCGAGCGTGACCGCCTCGAAGGTGACGGTCTCGCCCGGCGCGGCCTGCGCGAGTATCGGGATGTCGGGGCCGATGACGGTGGCGATCTTCGTGTAGCCGCCTGCCGTGCCGCGGTCGGCCATGAGGACGATGGGCGCGCCGTCGCCGGCGACCTGGACCGCCCCGAACGGCGTGCCGTCCGAAACGATGTCCGGGCCTCGAAGGTGCTCGATGCGTGGGCCGGTCAGACGGCAGCCCATCCGATCCGACTGCGGCCCAACCGTGTAGACCGAGGACAGGAACGTTTCGATGCCCCTGGCGGTGAACCGGTCGTCCTGCGGGCCGAGGACGACTCGGAGAACCCGCGCACGGCCGCAGGCAGGACGCTGAGCGGCCGGCAGCCGCAGCGTTCCGCCGAGCAGCACCGGACGGTCGCCGACGATGTCGAGGGTGTCACCCGCCTGGAGCTTCCGTCCGTCGAGGCCGCCCAGCCTGGACCTCGTGTACGTGGAGCGGCTGCCCAGGACCAGCGGAACCTCCAGCGACCCGGCCACCGCGAGATAGGCGCGGATGCCGCTCCGGGGCCCGGCGAACCAGAGTTCCGTCTGCGGCTCGACGCTGATCGACTCCCATTGCGGGAGCGCGCCGCCGCTCCATCGCGCGTCGAGGTCGGCGCCCGTCAGGGCGATCGTCGCGGGCGACAGGAACCGCAGGCGCGGACCGACGAGCGTCATCTCCAGGCCCGCCGCATCGTCGGGGTTCCCCACCAGGCGGTTGGCGGCGCGGAGCGAGAAGAGGTCCATCGCGCCCGATGCGGGCACGCCGTACCGCTGATAGCCGTACCGTCCGATGTCCTGGACGGTGGTCAGCATTCCACCGTCGACGACCTCGATGATCCTCACGTCGTGATACCCCGTGCTCGTGGAGTCCAGGCGCCCCGCCTGACGGCGTCGTGAATCGACGCGTATTCATCGGGAGCGACCGGAACGAATCGGATGTAATCTCCGGCGTCGACCACCACGGGCGGATTCCGCAACGGATCGAACAGCGAGACCGGCGTGCGGCCGATCAGCCGCCATCCGCCCGGGCTCTCGATCGGGTAGATGCCAGTCTGCCGCTGTGCGATGCCCACGGAACCGGCGGGGATGGCCGTGCGCGGCGTTTCCAGGCGTGGCGCGGCGATCCGCTCCGACATGCCGCCGAGATAGGTGAAGCCCGGGCTGAATCCCATCATGTAGACCAGGTAGTCGGTGCCCGAGTGGATGGCGATCACCTCGTCGTCGGTCAGGCCGTTGTGCCCCGCGACGAACGGGAGGTCCGGTCCGAACGCTCCCCCGTAGGCCGTCGGGATCTCGACCACCCGTGGCGGCGGAACCGGGGTGTCGTCGAGTCGAGCCTCGAGGTTCGACAACTGCTCGCGCAGGGCGGCGAACGTCGTGCGAAGCGGGTCGTACGACACCAGCAGCGACCGATAGGTGGGCACCAGGTCGCGGATGCCGTCGAGGCGCGCGCCGTCGACTGCGAGCAACAGGCCGCGCACGCGGCGGTTGATCGCGGGGTCGATGGCGTCGCCGAATTCGACGACGAGCGCGGCGTCGCCGGCCACGAGGAATCGCGGCTCGCCGGCCATCAGATTCGGCTCCACGTGCCGAGAGGGGCGAGAACGACGCCGGCGCGGGTGAGTGCCGCCCTCAGGGCGGCGGCGAGCGATACGGCGTCGGGCGTGTCGCCGTGGAGGCACAACGTGTCGGCATCGACGTGCACCACTTCGCCCGAGATGGCCACGACGGTCTTCTCGGTGGCGAGGCGGAGACTGCGCTCGACGACCTGCGAGGTGTCGTGGATGACCGCGCCCGGCGTCGACCGCGGCACCAGCGTGCCGTCCGGCATCAGCGCGCGATCGGCGAACGCCTCGCGGGCGATGCGGAGGCCCATCTTCTCGGCCCGTTCGGCCCATTTCGAGCCGGCCAGCACGACGAGGATGAGCGACGGGTCGGCGTCGAGCACCGCCTCTCCGATGGCCCGGGCCAGCTCACCGCCAGGCACCGCCATGTTGTAGAGGGCGCCGTGGGGCTTCACGTGCTGGAGCCGCTTGGCGCGCGTGAAACCGGTCAACGCGCCGATTTGATACAGCACGTCGTCGCGCACCTCGTCCGGAGTGGCCGCGAGGTTCCGCCGTCCGAATCCCTGGAGGTCCGGGAAACCGGGGTGGGCGCCGATGCCGACGCCGTTCGCCTCGGCGAGGCGCACGGTGCGCCGCATGGCAGCCGGGTCGCCCGCGTGGAACCCGCACGCGATGTTGGCGGAGGTGACCAGCCGGATCACCTCCTCGTCCAGGCCCATCTTCCACGGGCCGAAGCTCTCGCCCATGTCGCAGTTGAAGTCGAATCGGGTCGCCATCGCGCGTCTCTCCTCTGCGTGCATCTCGCGCCGGCCGGGTCACGACTCCGGATCTCAACCACGGAGCTCACAAAGGACACAGAGGAACGCCTTCGTCACGGCGTGCGGACCGGATCGGGCTTCGACGGCGCCCCGGCGATGCCGGGGCGCTTGGCGGGGGACGGTACGCCACGGACGCGAACCCCGGTTCGTTCAACCACGGGCTCGTGTCCGT